>JBKJIG010000109.1:0-4006 GCA_046598415.1 Gaiellales bacterium | reverse complement strand
GCCGTCCGGCAGCTCGAGCACGACGAGCGAGCCGGCCGGCACGGCCGCGGTGCCCCGCTCGACGGCCTGGTTCGCCGCCGCCCGCGCCACGGCCACGGCCGCGGCGGCGGTGTCGGCCACCGCCAGCAGCTCGATCTCCGTCGTGTCCTCGATGCCGATCACCTCCAGGCGCCCGCCGGCGGGCGCCGTGACCGCGTGATCCGCGCCCAGCAGCCGGGCGATCGCGAGCGCCTGCGCGATCCGGTCGCCGACGTCCGGGGCGACGCCGACCGGCACGGCCACGTAGGCCGAGGCGACATACGGCGCCGGTCGCAGCGCAGTGATGGCGAGCGACCCGGCCGCAGCGACGGCGGCACAGGCGACGAGCACCCACCAGCGGCGCATCAGGAGCGCGATCACGCGCCAAGCGTACCGGTCGCATCACGATCCGGGCCCGTCGCTACCCGACCGCCTACCATCCCGCGCATGGATGACGACCAGATTCACGCGCGCATCGAGAAGCTCGTAGCCGAGGAGCACCAGCTGTGGGAGCGCGAGTCCGCGGGCCACGGCACCGACGAGGACCGCCGCCGGGCCGAGGCCGTGAAGGTCTCGCTCGACCAGGCCTGGGACCTGCTCCGGCAGCGGCGGGCGAAGCGCGATGCGAACGTCGACCCTGACTACGCGAGCATCCGCTCGGCCGACGAGATCGAGGGCTACCAGCAGTAGCGTCCGGTCACCTTCCGAGCGCTACGATCAGGGCTCCCGACAAGGAGCCGCGCCCGTGACGTCGACCTCGAATCTCACCCACCTGCCGGCGCTCGACGCGCACAACCGCGACGCGATCGGCAGCGAGCTGCAGGGGACGCTCGTCGACCTGATCGACCTGGCGCTGGTGGGCAAGCAGCTGCACTGGAGCGTCGTCGGGCCGCGGTTCCGCAGCGTGCACCTCGAGATCGACGTGCTGGTCGACGCGTGGCGCGAGCTGTCCGACGTCGTCGCCGAGCGCGCGGTCGCGATCGGCGAGTTCCCCGACGGCCAGGCCGATGCCGTGGCCGCCAGCGAGGAGCTGCGCAAGGTCGCCCGCGGTTCGGTGGAGGACGACGCCGTGCTGCGCGAGCTCGCGCGCCGCATCGCCGAGGTCGCGGAACGCGCCCGCAACCGCATGGATCGGCTGGGCGAGCTGGACGGGGCCTCCCAGGACGTGCTGGTCGAGGTCGTGCGCGAGCTCGAGAAGCAGCTGTGGATGGTGCGCGCTCAGATCACGCACGCCTGACGCTCGCGCGTCGGGACGCTAGAGCTAGATCCCGAGCACGGCCTTCAGCGCGTCGCGCTGGTCGTCCCACCGCGCCGCCTGCAGGGCACGAGCCTGTGGCGCCCGCGCCCGTAGCTCGGCGTGCCGCACCAGCGCGTCGCTGACGCCCGCGGCGATGGCGGCCGCCTGGTTGGCGACGTGGATGGCGTGCGGAAATAGCGCGCGGTTGATGGGCAGGTCCGAGATCACGAGCGGCCGCCCGTGCCACACCGCCTCGCACGCCACGCGCATCACCGACTCGGGCTGCGTGGTCAGCGCCAGCACGACGTCAGCGCGATCGATCGCCTGCACGTAGGCGTCGTGCGCCAGCCGGCCGTGGAACAGCGCAGTCGCGGGGGCGCCGACCACGAGCGCGGTCGGGAGCCGCTCGATCGCCCCGCAGAAGTCGAGCACCACGCCCGGCAGCAACCCGAGGGCGGCGACGGCCTCGCCGATCGGCTCGTCGTGCGAGAAGTAGCCGGGCACGAGCACGTGCGGCTCGGCGTGCACCTCGCGCGCCGGCGCAACCGTCTCGAGCGGCGGCGCCTCGTGGACGATCAGCGGCCGTCCGCCCCACGCCGTGACGCGCTCGGCCAGCGCGTCGGAGCAGACCAGCACCGCGTCGGCCCGGGCCGCGCAGCGTCGCAGCAATCCGAGCCGGCGGGCCGAGCGCCGGTCGCCCTTCAGCCCGAAGGCGCCGGTGTGCGCGTCGAGAAGGGTACGCGGCCAGAGCGCGGCGAGGGCGATCTCCGTGGGCGGCACGGTGACGATCCACGGCCGGCGCGAGATGGGTCGCCGCCACGGTGACGACGTCGCCTCTCCACCCAGGGCCGCGGCGAGCTCTCGGGCCCGCGCAAGGTTCTGCGGTCGGCCGCAGACGACAACCGGCGACATGGCGCCAGGATACGACGTCCGAGCGGCCTAGCGGGCATCGCGTTCGGCCATCGCCAGGCCGAGCAGCACCCACCACAGGTGCGGCATGCCGGTGGTGACGAAGTACGGCTCGAGCAGGTGCAGCGCCACGAACAGCACCGTGGCGACGGCGAGCGCCCCGGCGACCGCGCCGCGCTCGGGTGGATCGCTGCCGGAGCGGGCGCGCAGCGCGCCGATCACGATCCACACGAAGCCGCCGTAGACGAGCAGCAGCAGCACGCCGCCACGCACCAGCAGCGTCACGTAGAGCGACTCGGTGAACGGGTAGCCGACGCCCGCCGGCGTGCCCGGCCCCCACCCGCTGAGCCAGTGGCCACGGAGCGCCGGCCGGTACTGGTGCCACCACACGTCGGCCCGGTGGCGGATCGTCTGCGGCACGACCGACGAGGTCTGCGCGCCGTCGAACGCCGGGTCGAACTGCTGGTGGACGCGGTCGGCGATCAGCGGCGCGGCCGCCAGTCCGGCGACGGCGGTGACCACGATCGCGGCCAGCAGCACCCGCCGCCCCTGTCCCGCTCGAACGCCGAGCCAGATCGTACCGACCAGGGCCACGAAGGCCGGTGCGGCGGTCGCGGAGGCCGCGAATCCCGCGGCGCAGCAGGCGAGGATCACGAGCAGCCAGCGCTGCCGCAGCACCCGCTGCCCGGGCCGCAGGATCAGCGCCACGGCGACGAGGGTGATCACGACCAGGTACGCGCCGAGCGTGTGCGGGTGGCCGAACGGCCCGGTGGCGCGGCCGAGCCCGAGGTCCTCGAGGGCCGAGAACTGGTCGTCACCGGTCCAGGAAACGGCCCACGCGCGGGACGGGCCGAGGTCGAGTGCCTGGGCGACGGCCCAGGCGCCGACCGGGATGGCGCTCAGCAACACGAGGCGCAGCACGGTGCGCACGTCGCGGTCGCCGGTCAGCCCGACGCGGCAGGCGCGGTAGAGGAGCAGGAAGATCAGCGGGCCGCCGAGCGTCTGCACGCCGTCGAAGCCGAGCCGGCCGGGCCGCAGCACCAGCAGGTCGAGGGTTCCGAGCAGCAGCGTGGCGCCGCAGTAGGCGAAGGCTGCGTAGTCGACGATGTCCATGCGCGGGCCCCGCACCGCGGCGAGCACGCCCAGGCCGACGACGATGATGAGCAGCTCCGAGACCCGGATGGCAGGCAGCGGGTTGCCGCGGGCGAGGCCCGAGACGCCCGGGACGAGCGCGAGGAGGATGACCCCTACCCGCACGGCCTTCGCGTGCTGGGCGTGCGGCATGCGTCAGATGCTAACGACGAGTTCGACCCGGCATCTCAACCCCGGAGCAGCCGCGAGGCCCGCATCGCTCGTGAGCAGCGGCAGATCGAGCATTTCGGCCAGCGCGACGTACGCCGCGTCGTATGCTGTCAGGTTCGCCCGCAGCTCCCAGATGCGTTCCAGGAGCACGTCGTGCGGGTAGCGGTGCGACACGATGTCGAGCACCGCCGTGCGCGCGGCGACCGCCACCGCATGCTCGATGATGCCCATCCGATGCAGCCTGCGGAGCGCCTGAACGACCTCGATGTCGACGAGGTGCGGGGCATGGATGATGTCGCCGCCGAGCGCCTCCGGCGTGGTCGTCGCCCGCACGACCAGCGCCTCCACGAGGATCGACGCGTCGGCGACGATCTCTCTCACGGCTGGCGTTCGTCGTGCAGCGCGCCGAGCACCTGCTGGCGGGTCGGGCTGCGATCCGACGCGTTCACCAAGGCGCGCTGGCGCCGCAGCGCCTCCGCCGGGTCGCCGCGCTCCGCCAGCCGGGTCAGCTCACGGCGGAGGTACTCCGGCAGCCCCAGG
>JBKJIG010000044.1:0-67501 GCA_046598415.1 Gaiellales bacterium | reverse complement strand
CGGGTGACGACTCGCGCCCGCATCATGCGGATCGGCGGTGGCGGCGTAGCTCTCGGGCTCGCCGTCATCGCCGTCGCCGCCCTCCGCCCTGGCCCGAGCGGCAGCAGCGGTTCGCCGACCGTGCGGGCCGTGACGCCGCCGACATCGACGGTGGCGGCGGCGCCCGTCGCCGTTCCCGTCGACACCCCGGCCAGCGGCACAACCCGCCAGTCGCTCGACACGCCCGACGAGCAGTCCGTCTGGGCCACCGTCGAACGCGCCGTCGCCGCCCGCAAGCAGCCGTCGGCATCGAGCGGCGTCGTCGGACGGCTGTCGAAGCGGACGCCCGAGGGAACCACCGGGAACGTCCTGCTGCTCGAGCGCGCGGTGGTCGACGGGCGCATCTGGCTGCGCGTGCGGCTGCCGATCCTGCCGAACGGCAAGACCGGCTGGGTGCCGCGCAACGCCCTCGGCAGCTACCACTACGTGACGACGAACCTCGTCATCGATCGCGGCCACCTGAAGGCGACCCTCTACGACAAGGGCAAGGCGGTCTTCACGGCACCGATCGGTATCGGCACCGCCTCCGCGCCGACGCCGGCCGGCCGCTTCTACATCCGCAACAAGCTGGCGGGATTCTCAGGTGCGGCCTTCTACGGCCCGATCGCGTTCGGCACCAGCGCCCGGTCGGCGGTCCTGACCGACTGGCCGGACGGCGGCTACATCGGCATTCACGGCACCGACACGCCGGGAGTGCTACCCGGCCGCGTGTCGCACGGCTGCATCCGCCTCCGAAACGGCGACATCGTAAGGCTCGCGAAGCTGCTCCCCGTCGGCTCACCGGTCACGATCGTCTGATTCGAACCGCGGCAGGGCGCGCCGGCTCCCCCGCCTGCGGGATGGCGCGAACCCGCCGGGTGGGGAGGCCGGCGCGGACGAGGTTCCGATGACCAGAGGGAGGAACCGCGTGCCCCTCGGCGCGCGCATCCAAAAGGGATCACCTTGCCTGCTCACCCGCACCGTTCGAGTCTCCGTCCGTCCCGCTCCGTCCCGGGGCGCCACCTTCGCGGTCTGACGCTCCGTCGCACGGCGATCACCGTCCTCCTGCTGGCCGCGGTCAGCGCCGCCACCGCACCCGCTGCGGGAGCGGCGGCGACGTCGATGGTGAATCTCGGCACCGCGTGGAGCTACGCGGCGATCAGTGGCGCGTCCATCGGCAACACGGTCAGCGCCGTCGGTGCACCGCACACCACGCTTCGCGGCGACGTCGGCGTCGCGGTCGCCACCCAGCCGACCGGCTTCCCCCCGGGTGTGATCACCGGCTCGACCAACGTCGGCAACGCAGCCGCGGTGCAGGCGCACACCGACATCGCCGCGGCCTACGTGGCCATCGCGGCGCGGTCCGGCGGTGCGGCCCTGGCCGGTGCGCTGGCCGGCGCGACGCTCACACCCGGCCTGTACACGATCGCCGGCGCAGCGTCGAACACCAGCACCCTGACGCTCGACGCGGGCGGCGACCCGAACGCGGTATTCGTCTTCCAGATCAACGGCGCACTGGCGTTCGCCGCCGGCAGTCACGTCACGCTCACCGGCGGCGCGCAGGCCGCCCGCGTGTTCTGGCAGGTCAACGGCGCCGGCGCGATCGGCGCCGGCAGCAGCTTCGCCGGCACGTTGATCGCGATGGACGCGGTCGCGGTCGGCAACGGGAGCCTCTTCAACGGCCGCGCATTCGCCCGGAACGGCGCGCTGACGATGGACGCCGACGAGTTTTACAGCGCACCGCCGATCGTCACGATCACCGGCGGCGCGGCGGCGTACACGACGACCATGAATCCGACGATCAGCGGCACCACCGACGTCGCGGCGCCAGCGCTCGTCACGGTGACGATCAACGGGCAGACGTTCACCGCCGCTCCCTCGGCCGGCGCGTGGTCCGTGACGCCACCGGCGGTCCTGAACGACGTCTACCCGGTGACCGCGACGGCCACCGACGGAGCGGGCAACGTCGGGACCGCCTCGCAGATGCTGACGGTCGATACGGTGCTGCCGGTGGTCAGCATCGACGGCGGCCCGACGCTGGCAACCAACGATCCGACTCCGACGATCTCCGGCGTCAGCGACGTGGCCCTCGGAGCGCGCGTCCGGATCACCGTCGACGCCCGGGAGCTCGTCGCACTCGTGCAGTCCGACGGGACCTGGAATGTGACCCCGGCGCCACTCCTCGACGGCCCGCACGCGGTCGCCCTCTCCGTGCACGACCCTGCCGGCAACGAAGGCGTCGACACGCAGCAGTTGACCGTCGACACGACCCCACCCGCCATGACCATCACCGGGGGACCGACCGCACTGAGCAACGATCCGACGCCGCTGCTCGCCGGCACGGCGGCGATACCGGTCGGAATGACGGTCACCGTCGACCTCGCCGACGAGACGCTGGTTGCAGTCGTCGGCACCGACGGGTCATGGACGGCGACGGCGGCGACCCTCGCCGACGGCGCGCACCGGATCGTGGTGACGACGGCCGACGCGGCCGGCAACAACGCCCGTGTCACGCAGTGGCTGACGATCGACACGATCGCGCCCGTGATGACGATCACGGGCGGAGCGACGGCCAGGGCGACCGCATCGACACCGACGTTGATGGGCACTTCGAACGCCCCGCCGGGCAGCACCATTACGGTGACGATCGCCGGGCAGACGATGACAACCCTCGTCCAGAGCACCGGCACCTGGAACGCGACGCCGACGCTGGTTGGCCTGGGCGCCTGGCCGGTGGTGGCGTCAGCTTCGGATCCCGCCGGAAACGTCGGGACTGCCACCCAGATTCTGACGATCACCACCCCGCTGCCGACCGGCTCGGCGCCGTTGGGCGGCAGCGCCGCGCTGCTGACCGGCTCGGCGACGTTGAACGGCAGCGCCGCCACGGTCGGAACGAGGCTGCGAGCCACCGTCAGGTGGAGCCTGCCGGCGACGGCGACGTACCGATGGCTGCGGGACGGCGCAGCGATCGCGGGCGCAACGACGCCGGCCTACACCGTGTCCGCCGCAGACCTCGGCCGACAGCTGTGGCTCGTCGCCTCGGTGGCGGAGGCCGGCCAGGCGGTCCACGTGACGACGCCGCGACTGACGCCTCGCGCATCGAGCACGTTGTCGCTGAAGGCGAGCAGCCCCAAGGTCACGGCCGGCAAGCGGATCATCATCCGCGGTGTGTTGCGCTCGGCAGCGCTGCCGGCGCGACATGCCGTCAGGTTCGAGATCTTGCAGAGGGTCGGCACTCGCTGGGTGCGGCGCCGCATTGTCTCCGTGCGGACGGCGCCGACCGGCACCTTCACGGTCTCCTACCGCGTGCCCGCCGGTCGCCGCGGCGCGTGGCGGGCGCGAGCGATCTTCACGGGCAACGCGGCCCAGCGGGCCGCGACATCGCCGTTCGTCCGATTCACCGCGCGCTGACCGATCGTCGGCCGTGTGTCAGGGGCGGGGAGCTGGCTGACGCGGCGTGATGAGGCCCGCTTCGTACGCGAAGACCACCGCCTGGACGCGATCGCGCACGCCGAGCTTCGCGAGCACGTGCTTGACGTGCGTCTTGACGGTTGCCTTGCTGACCACGAGGTCATCGGCGATCTCGGCGTTGGAGAGCCCGCGTGCGATGAGCGTCAGCACCTCGACTTCGCGCGGGGTGAGGGCCTGGAGCTCGGCGGCGGTCGAGTCCGGCGGCGCCGTGCGGACGAAGCTCTCGATCAGGCGCTTCGTGACCGCCGGGGCGATCAACGCGTCCCCCTCGGCCACGATGCGTACGGCCGCGATCAGGTCCTCCGGCGGCACGTCCTTGAGAAGAAAGCCGCTGGCACCTGCGCGCAACGCGGCGTAGACGTAGTCGTTCAAGTCGAAGGTGGTGAGCATCAGCACCGCGGTCTGGTCACCGGCCTCGGCGAGGATGCGGCGCGTCGCGGCGATTCCGTCGAGGCCGGGCATCTGGATGTCCATCAGCACGACCCGGGGACGCCACCTGCGGGCGAGGCCGACCGCATCGTTGCCGTCCTTGGCTTCCGCGACGACCGAAATGCCGGGCTGTCCGTCGAGAATCGGCCGAAAGCCAGCGCGAACCAGGCCCTGATCGTCCGCGATCAGTACCGAGACGGGCTCAACCGGGCTCCTATCGACCGCATTCATGGATGAGATCGTAGTGACCGTGACCCTTCCCCTCATCCGCAGGGAGGACCCGCGGTTCGCCCCGCAGGACGAGGTAGCTGCCCCGGCACCGGGATATCATCGCGTCGATGGATCAAGAGCGCGGCATCTGGATTGATGTCGCCACTGCCGCCGCGCTGACGGCGGCTGGCGTGTGGAGCACGCTCCAGCCGGGTGACGGTGCCGGGGCGGTGATCGGCACACTCGTCATCCCGGCGGTGACGCTGCCGCTGATCTGGCGTCGCGGCCGTCCTCTGGCGGCGTCGGTCGCGATCGCGGCCGGCCTGGTGGTGAGCGGAATCCCGACTTTCGATCAAACCCGGTGCGGCGTCGCCATCCCGGCGGCACTGCTGATCGTGTTCAGCCTTGCAGCCCGACGCGAGCGCACCCCCGCGCTCGCCGGCCTCGCCGCGATGCTGGCCGGGCTCACCTTCCTGCTCGCTACCGATCCGCTGCTCGGCACCGGCGCGGCTTTCGTGCCTCTACTCGCCGCGGGAGTCTGGGCAGCCGGCCGTTTGGCGCGTTCCCGGGCACGGCTGACTGCCGAGCTCGCGCAGCGCACACGAGACCTCGAGCGCACCCGCGACGCAACCGCCCAGCTTGCGGTCGTGCTCGAGCGGGCGCGGCTCGCGTCCGAGCTGGACGTCGCAGCGCGCGAGCGGATCCGCTCGGTTGTCGCGCTCGCCGTCCGCGGCGAGCGGGACGCACAGCATTCGCCCGCGGCGGCGCGGCTGGCGTTCCAGCGCATCGAGAGCGAGGGGCGGGAGTCGCTCAACCAGGTCCGGGAGTTGCTCGGCGTGCTTCGCAGCGATGGGCGCGACGCGTCACCGCGGCCGACCCTCGCCCAGCTCGAGACCTTGCTGCAGCAGTCGCGCGTCGGCGGCGGGGTGGTCGAGCTGCGGATCGAAGGACGGCGGCGGCCGTTGCCGGCGGGCGTCGAGCTTGCCGCCTACCGCACGATCCAGCTCGTCCTCGATGCGTTCGCCGCCGCCGGCGACGGTCCAGCCGGCGTGAGATTGCGCTACCTGGGGACATTGCTGGAGCTGGAGATTCATGGCTCGTTGCCGCACGGCGGTGCCGTCGCCGCCCTTGCGGCTGCGCGCGAACGGGCGACCGCGCACGGCGGCAGCTTCACCACCGTGCGAGAAGGAGCGGGCCGTCTGCTCGTGCGGGCCCAGCTACCGCTCGCGGCCTCCAGTGGCTGAGCGACCCATCATCCCCGCCGCGGCGGCGTTCGGCGTGGCGGGCGCGTTGCTCGTGGCGGCGATCCTCGGCCTCAGCCTTCCGGACCTGCCCACCACCCTCGGCGTCGGGATGGTCGCCTACGCCTGTGGACGATACGCGGAGCCGCGCGCCGGCGTGGCGGCGGTGCTGGCCATGTTCGCCGCGCTGGTCGCCGGTGGTGCCGGCGTGGTACCGGCCGCCCTCTGTACAGCGGTGCCATGGGTGGCGGGCCGCGTGCTTCGCTCACAGGAGCAGCTGCTCGGCATCCTGCGAGCGCGCGAGCGCGAGCTCGAGGTCGAGCAGGAAGCCCTCGCGCTCGTCCTGGTGCGTCACGAGCGCACGCGGATCGCCCGCGAGCTCCACGACATCGTCGCGCACCACCTGGCAGTCATCGTGATCCAGGCGGGAGCGGGTCGAATGGCGATCGACGACGACGGGGCCGCGGAACGATGCGCCGTGATCCGCCGGTCCGGTGAGGAGGCGCTCGCAGAGATGAGCCGCCTCGTCGATCTGTTGCAGCCGGAAGCGGGCGGCAGCGAGGGGGACGGCACGAGGATCGACGCCCTCCTCGCGCATGCGCAGGCCGCCGGGCTGAAGCTGCGCACCGTCGACCTGCCGGACGTGCGCCTGCGGCCCGCGCTGGAACAGCTCGCCTACCGGATCGTTCAGGAAGGGCTGACGAACGCCATGAAGCACGCACCCGGTGCCGATGTCCGGTTGCGCGTGGCGGTGGAGGAGGGAGCACTCGAGATCGAGCTGCACGACGAGAGTGGGGATGCCCCGAACAGCCTCTCCGGTGCCGGCTCGGGGCTCGGCCTCGAGGGGTTGCGGGAGCGGGTCGAGTCGGTCGGCGGACGTCTCGACGCCGGCTCGGTCGGCGCGGGCGGCTGGCGGCTTCACGCCCGCATCCCGGCGGGCGAGGCGGTGACGGCTTGTCCCTCCGAGGGATGAGGCCGAAGTTCGCTCCTCGGGACGAGGCCAGAGCGACACGGCGATGGTTGACTGGACATGCCAGCGCCAAACGCAGGAGGACCCCATGGAGCTCATCGCAGCCATCGTCATCGCCGGCCCGCTCGGATACTTCGGAGGCCGCCGCGGCCTCGCGCTGTATCTCGGACTCTGGGCGATCATCTTCCCGATCCAGACGATCGTCGTCCACGATGCCAACCCCGACGACATCGTCGTTCTCTACTTCGTGTTCAACGCGCTGATCCTGGCGCTCGGCATCGGCCTGAACCGCTTCGGCTCACGCCTCCGCAACCGGCGATCCCGCGAGACTGAACGAACCACGCCATCGTCGAGCGCGACGGGAGTCTGAGAGCGGGGAAACGCGACCCCGAAACGGACTCGATGGGCGCCCTCGGAGGAGCAGTCGTCGCGGACTGCACCTCCGAGGCGCCGTGCCACTATCGATCGGTGGCGTCTCTGACCGCGTCGGCTGCGGCGTTGCCCGCGTCCTTCACGTCGCCCTTCGCCTGGTCGAGCTTGCCCTCGGCTTCCTTCGACTTATCGTCCGTGAGCTTGCCTTGGGCTTCCTTGGCCTTGCCTTTGGCGTCGTCCATCAGACCCATCGGGGCCTCCTTCGCTTCGGTGGGGACTCGTGACTTCCCGGTAGCGACCCAGGCAAACGTCTCGGCGAGGCCGCGTGGCGCGTTCGACAGGGCTCCTCGCCGACGAAGACCCGGGGGTGATCCCACACCGCTGCTTCGTTACGATCGCTCGGCGGAGTATCCGGGAATCGGGTGCCGCTGAGACCGGGGGAGATCCGTCTTGTCCGACGCGAAGGCGACGCTGCTCGAGACGATCGAGAGCGACCGCGACCGACTGGTGGAGTTCCTCGCCGGGTTCATCCGCGCCAGGAGTCCGAACCCGCCCGGCGACACCCTCGCCGCGACGGCGTGCGTGCGCGCGCTGCTCGATGCCGAGGGGATCGCCTACAGGGTGATCGATCCCGAGCCGACGATGCCGAACATCGTCGCGACCTTCGAGGGATCCGCCGGTGGCCCGCACCTCGTGCTGAACGGCCACACCGACGTGTTCCCGGTCGGCAACGAGACCTGGCAGCACGACCCGTGGAGCGGCGCCGTCGTCGACGACCGGATCTGGGGCCGCGGCGCGAGCGACATGAAGTGCGGCACCAGCTGTTCGATCTGGACGTACCTCTACCTCCACCGCATCCGGGATCAGCTCAAGGGTCGCGTCACGCTCACCGTCGTCTCGGACGAGGAGACGTTCGGGCCGTGGGGCACGCGCTACCTGATGGAGCATCACGCCGACGAGGTGCTCGGCGATTGCTGCCTGAACGGCGAGCCATCCGGCCCGGAGACGATCCGCTTCGGCGAACGCGGCCTACTGTGGCTCGCGGTCACGGTGAAGACGCGCGGCGCGCACGGCGCCTACGTCCATCTCACCGGCAGCGCCAGCCGCATCGCCGCACTGCTCGTGACCGAGCTCGAGACGCTGGAGGCGATCGAGGCGCCGATCTCGCCTCAGCTCACACCCTTGACCGAGGCTGCGCGCGTCGAGATCGACCGCACGCTGGGCGACGGTGCCGCCGACATCATCGGCAACGTGACGGTCAACGTCGGACGCATGGAGGCCGGGCTGAAGGTCAACATGATCCCGAGCGAGTGCCGGCTCGAGATCGATATCCGCCTGCCCCTCGGCATCGAGCGCGGCACGGTCATGCGCGAGGTCGAGGCGATCGTCGCCCGCCACCCCGAGGCGACGGTCGAGGAGATCAACCACACGGCGGGCTACTGGTGCGATCCGCACGGCGCGATGATCGGGATCATGCAGGACAACGTTGAGCAGCTGACCGGCGTGCGACCGAAGCCGATCGTGTCGCTCGGCGGCACCGATGCGCGACTCTGGCGTCAGAGAGGCGTGCCTGCCTACGTCTACGGGCCCCCTCCGATCGGCATGGGCGGTGCCGACGAGCACGTCGAGATCGCCGACTACCTGCACGTGCTGCGCACGCATCTCCTGTCGGCCTACGACTACCTCACCCGATGACGACGCCGCGCGACCTGAGAGGAGCCTGGATCGCAGGACTGACACCGGCGTCGAGCCCCTCGCCGGCGCCGGTCCCGTAGCGCCCGCGATCGCCTGGCGCGCGCCTACGGCCGCGATCTCCCGCCCGAGGGTTAGCGCGGCGCTGGCCGGGGATGACGGGATCCGACAGCCGTCCGCGTGCCAGTCGACGTCGAACCGCCAGTGGTCGCCCTGCCCCAGCGACCGCACGGTATGAGCGGTTCGTCCGACGCTGCGCGCGAGGCCGGCACCGACCCCAGGAGGCGGCATGTATACGAATCCCGGCGCGATCGCGCCCGCGGACGAGAGCACCGGCACACCGGCGATCGATCAGGCGAAAGAGCAGGCGCAGGAGGTCGCCGAACGTGCCCAGGCGGCCGTCGGCGACGCGGCCACGAAGGCCGACGTGAAGGTCCGCGAGCAGATCGATCAGCGCTCGACCGATGCGGGATCCCAGCTGTCGGCCGGCGCCGACGCGTTGCGGTCGTCCGGTGACGAGCTGCGCGCGCACGGCAACGCCGTCGCCGCTCAGGTGGCGGATCGCGCAGCCACCCAGGCGCATCGCCTCGGCGGGTACCTCGAGCAGGCCGACGCCGATCGGATCCTCGCCGACGCCGAGCGGATCGCGCGGCGCAACCCGTGGGCGGTCGTCGTCGGCGGCGTGCTCGTCGGCGTCGCGGCGTCGCGGTTCCTGAAGGCCTCGAGCGAGCGACGCTACGACGCGCCGGCGGCTCGCCCGGCGGGCGCCGCATCGCCGCAGTTCCCGTCGGCGGGATCGCCGTGAACGGCCCTGACCTCCACGAGCGCCCGATCGGGGAGCTGTTCGGCCAGCTGTCCGAGCAGATCTCGACCCTCGTCCGGCAGGAGCTGGAGCTGGCAAAGGCCGAGATGCGCCAGAAAGGCAAGCGCGCCGGCGTCGGCGTCGGCCTCATCAGTGGCGGCGGGCTGCTCGCGATGGGTGCCTTTGGTGCACTGACCGCGACGCTGATCCTCGTGCTCGCGACATGGGTCGACGCGTGGCTGGCCGGCCTGATCGTGACCGTGGTGTATGGCGCCGGCGCTGCTGCTCTGGCGATGAAGGGCAAGGAGCGGGTGCGGGCAGTGGGATCGCCCGTGCCCGAGCAGACCATCACAACACTGAAGGAGGACGTCCAATGGGCGCAGAGCCAGATCAGATCCGACAGCAGATAGTGCAGACCCGGAGCGAGATGGGCAACACGATCGACGCCATCGGGTACAAGGCCGATGTCCCGGCGCGAGCCAAGGACCGGGTCACCGACACCGTCGACCGAGCGAAGGACTCGCTCGCCGGCACGATGGACTCCATCAAGGACGCCGTCACCGGCACGGCCACGTCCGTCAAGGACGCCGCTCCCGATGCCCAGCAGGTGTCGGGCCAGGCTCGCCATGCCGCCGGCGTCGCACAGCAGAACCCGCTCGGACTCGCGCTCGGCTCGATCGCAGCCGGATTCCTGCTCGGCCTGGCGCTCCCGTCCAGCCGCTTCGAGGACGAGCGGCTCGGCGCCGCGGCCGACCACGTGAAGGATCTCGCCACCGAAGTCGGGCAGGAGGCGATGCAGCACGGCAAGGAGATCGCCCAGGAGGCCGTCGAGCGCGGGACCCACGTGGCAAGGGAAGCGGCGGACACCGTGGGAGCCAGCGCGGCCGAGCACGTTGCCGACCTGCGCGAGGATGCCGGCGAGCACCTCGACGCGCTGAGGTCCGACAGCACCGATCTTGTCGGGGATGCCGAACTGACCCACACCGACCCCAGCCGGACCCGTCAGTTCTAAGGATCGCGCTGCCTGGGAACCCGCCGGTGCGGGCCGGAGCCGTGACCCCGCTCCGGCATCCCGGGGCGTATAGTCGGAAGCGTGATCGCCGACCAGCACCGTGTCTCCTCGCACGCCGATCTCGTCGAGCTGCTCGGCCAGCCCGGCGAACTCGTCCGCGCCAAGATCATCGGGCGCCTCGACCAGCACTGCCGCGATTTCATCGCGCTCTCGCCCTTCGCCCTGCTCGGCACGGTGGGTACGAACGGCCGGCTCGACGTGTCCCCGCGCGGCGGCAACGCCGGGTTCGCCGAGGTGTCCGAGGACGGCGGCACGCTCATCTTCGGCGACGCCAAGGGCAACCGCCTCGCCGACTCGCTGCGCAACATCATCGAGACCCGGCAGGCCGGGATGCTGTTCCTGCTCCCCGGCTTCGGCGAGACGCTGCGGGTCAACGGCCGCGCGCACCTGACGCGCGACCCGACCGTGCTCGAGCGCCACGTCGGCACCGGCTCGAAGCCGCCGAAGCTCGCCGTCGTGGTCGAGGTCGAAGAGGCGTTCCTGCACTGCGCGGCCGCGATGCTCCGGTCGTCCCTATGGCAGCCCGAGACATGGGGCGACCTGGATGGCGTCGCGTCGCCGGCGCGCATCTGGAAGGACCACGCCGCAGCGCCGCAGCCGGTCGAGGAGCTCGAGGTCGAGCTCGCCGACGGCTACGCGAACGACCGCGACTGGTAGCCAGCACGCAGCTCCAGGTCGTGAGTGCCGCGGTGCGCGTAGCATCCCGGCATGCCCACTGCCGATCTACCCACGCTCGAGCTGTACCAGGCCGAGTGGTGCCCGCACTCCCACCGTGTCCGCACGCGCCTGACCGAACTGGGCGTCGACGTGGTGCTGCGCCAGGTAGCAGCCGACCGGGCCGAGCGCGATGCAATGGGCGCCGCCACCGGCGGCGCGGTGGGCATCCCCACGCTGCTGACGCCGGCCGGCCCCATCTCGGACGCCGACGAGATCATCGCCTGGCTCGACGCGCACCACGCTGAGCGGGCCGATGTCGAGAGGCACCGCGCCATGCGGCGCGCCGATTGGCCGCAGTGGGTCGAGCTGCACGGACCGGGCGGCCCGCTGTCCTGACGAGCGACGGAGGTCGGAACGATGAGTGGTGAACTGACGGAGCAGCGCCTCCGCGGCCCCGACGGTACGGAGTTCGCGTACGTCGATGTTGGATCCGGCCCCGCGATCGTGCTGCTGCACGGCTGGTCCGGCAGCCTCCGGTGGTTCCAGCGCAACATCGGTCCGCTGGCCGAGAACCACCGCGTCGTGGCGTTCGACTTCCGCGGCCACGGCAGCTCGGAGAAGACCGAGTCGGGCCACACCATGGATCAGTACGCCCGGGACGTCCACGACGTCGTCGAGGGGCTCAGGGTCGAGCATCCGCTAATCGCCGGCTGGTCGATGGGCTCGATCGTCCTCTGGAACTACGTGCTGCAGTTCGGCGCCGGCCAGGCGTCGGGCATGGTGTTCGTCGGACAGAGCGCCAGCGACCTGATCACCCCGGAGTACGAGCACGGGATCATGACCCACGACGACCTGCCGGAGTGGATCCACGCGCTGCAGACCGACCGCGAGCCGTTCGTGCGCAACAACATGGCCCTCATGGTGAAGAACCAGCCGACGCCCGCGGAGCACGACTGGATGACCGCCGACTACCTCCGCACGCCGGCGCACATCGCGGCGGTCGCGCTGTATGCGCAGACGGTCCATGACTCGATGCCGGCGTTCCCGAAGATCGACTTCCCGACGCAGGTCCACTTCGGTGTCGATCCGAAGATGTACAAGCGGGAGCACGGCGACTGGCTCGCCGCGCACATCCCCGGCTCCGAGCTCGTCATCTTCGAGGACAGCGGGCACACGCCCATGTGGGAGGAGCCCGCCAAGTTCAACGCCGAGCTGGAGCGTTTCTCGCAGAGGCTCGCTCGACCATGATCCGCTGCTCCGGCCAGCCGGCTGGCGCCGAGCGTTGGACCGACCCTCCCATCTAGACGGTTGACGGCGTAGGATCGGCGCAACGGGAAGGAGCCGCGCTGGTCGTCCGTATCAGAGACATGCGCACGACCGACGAGGCCCTCTTGATGGCGATCCGCGGCGGGTCGCGGGCGGCGTGGGGCGAGCTGTTCAGGCGGCATGCGGACGCCGCGTGGCGGACGGCCTTCGCGGTCGTCCGCGACCACGCGCGGGCGGAGGACGTCGTGCAGGACGCGTTCCTGCGAGCGATCCGCTCGGCCGACCGCTTCGATCGCGAGCGGCCGTTCCGGCCGTGGCTGCTGCGCATCGTCACCAACCGCGCGGTCGACGTGCTGCGGCACGAGCAGTTCGCCACACCCGGCGAGATCGAGCCGCTGGGCGTGGCTGACGGCGATGACGGCGACCCCGCCGACGTCCGCGAGGCGCTCGCGCGTCTCGACCCGGACCGTCGCGCGGTCGTCGTGCTGCGCTACTGGCTCGACCTGTCGCCGTCCGAGATCGCGGATCGCCTGGAGGTTCCCATCGGCACCGTCTGGTCACGCCTGTCCCGCGCGCTCGACGAGCTCGGCGGCTATCTGGAGGTGACACGCAATGCGTGATCTCGAGCGCACGCTGCGCGCCTCAGCACCGGCTCCGGAGTGCATCGACACCGGCCTCGAGGACCGCATCTGGGCCGCATTCCACGACGCCGTCGCGCCCGAGCCGCTCGGGCCGTACGCGTTCCAAGAGCCACAGCTCGTGATCGACGATCATGCACCCATGAGCCGCCGCCCGGCGCGGCTCACCATCGCCCTCGGCGTGATCGCCGCAGCCGCGATCCTCGTCGCCGCCGTCGCGGTCGCCGGCCTGCGCGATGGCCGCTCCGTCCCGGCCGGCCGGACGACGCCGGCAACCACCCCAGGGCCCGATCCGACGGCGACGGTCGGGAAGACCTATCGGGAACATACGTGCCCGGACCCCGATCGCGGCGCCTGCTTCGACCCCTTCCCGGCCGGCCGCTACACCTTCCACAAGGCCAACCCGCAGGTGACGATCACGGTCGGTGACGGCTGGCGGGTGGACAGCGCCTACCCATGGGGAACGGTCCTGTCGCGGCCCGACAGGCCCGCCGCGACGCTCGCGATCCTCAACAACGCCCACGCCGCGCAGGCGACGGCCTGCGACCTCATCCCGGTCGAGGGCGAGGCGACCGATCCGGCACACCTGACGACGATGTTCCACGTGGCTCCCGACCTCATCACGGGCGCACCGGCGGTCGTACGGGTGGGCGAGCTGCTGGGGTATCGGGTCGATGTCGCCCCCCGCTCGGACGCCCCCACCAGCTCGTGCCACGGCGTTCCCACCCTGGTCTCGCCCGAGAACTCGGCCGGCAGCGGCTCGTGGAGCACCGACCTCTACCCGGACATGCGGATGCGGGTCACCCTCGCCACGACGTCGCCCGGACGCAGCGTCGCGGTGGCCGGCATCGTCACCGGCACGCAGGCCGACCTGACGGCCTGGATGGCAGTCGCCCAGCCGGTCATCGACAGCATCACGTTCCGGCCCTGCGCGCCCGGCCTCGTGTTCTCGCAGCCGTGCGTCTTTTGACCGCGAGCTCTCCCTGAAGATGGATCCGTGCCGGGCGCCGATCCGCCACGCCCGCCTGTTAGGTGGGGCGCGTCAGCCGCACCAGGCGCGCGTTGCGCTCCGCGCGCTCGACCGCCGGCCACCCGAGCGCGGCGACGACGCCATCGGCCTGGCCGCTCCACGGGTACGCGACGAGCGCCTCGCCGCCGGGCCGGACGAGCCGGTCGAGCGCGTCCGCCAGCGAGGCGACCGATCCCTCCGCGTAGAGGACGTCGGCCGCGATCACGAGGTCGAACGGTGCCTGGTCGAGCAGCGCGTCCGGCAGGTTGGCGAAGTCGGCGCGCATCGTCGCGAGGCGTCGTCCCAGCACCCGCCGGCCGTTGTCGCGGGCGAAGGCCACGGCGTCGCGGTCGTGGTCGGTCGCCACCGCGTCCGCACCGGACTGGGCCGCGACGATCGCGCCGAGACCGAGGCCGCAGCCGAGCTCGACGAGCCGGACGCCCGTCAGGTCGCGCGCCGCCAGCTCCTCGGCCAGCACGAGCGCCGACGGCCACAGGTCGGCCCAGTATGGGACCGCCGGGAGCTCGGCGTCATGGAGCTCCTCGATCGACCGCGGACAACGCAGCCGGAAGGTGCGAGTGCCGACAGCGACCTCCAGCTCCCTCGTATCGAAGTTGGCGATCCGCGCCACGCAACGGATTCTCGCGCACCGGGTCGCGTTTGAAGCGAATCCCCGGCGGGAACGCCCACGTTGCCATGAGGTTCTCGCTCACCCCGCCCCACTTCTGCCAGTTCCCGGGCTGCCGGCGGCTCAGCCGCGCGACGCCGATGGCCCTGCACTCGTACGACACCGACGATCATCCCCGGATCGCCTGGGTCTGCGCGAAGCACTCACTGCTGTTCTACGGCGGCGACGCGGAGGTCGTCGCCTGGGTGCAGGACACGGCCGAGCCGACGATGACCGAGGGCACGTCCGCCGTGGTCTCCGAGGCGGTCTGAACGCGGCTGGCCCGGATATCGCCAGCACACCCTCTCAAAGGAGCAGTGCGATGGGCCAGCAGGATGAGCCAAACGACGGTGGCGTCGCTCCCCTTCGCGATGGGACTCAGGCGGCCTCGCTGAGCGGCGCGACCGTCCGCACGACGTCGGTCAGCGCCTGCACGCAGCGCGCGTCGAACTGCGTTCCGGCGCCTTCGGCGAGCGTGGCCAGCGCGCGTTCGGCGGGCCACGCCTCGCGGTACGGGCGCGCCGACACCAGCGCGTCGAACACGTCGCAGACCGCGAGGATGCGTGCGTCGAGGGGGAGCTCATCTCCTGCCAGGCCGCGCGGGTAGCCGCGTCCATCGGGCCGCTCGTGGTGGTCGAGGACCAGCGATCGCACCTCCCGCCCAAAGCCGCCGAGCTGATCGAG
Source organism: Gaiellales bacterium (assembly GCA_046598415.1). Taxonomy (GTDB): domain Bacteria; phylum Actinomycetota; class Thermoleophilia; order Gaiellales; family F1-60-MAGs149; genus VFJZ01. Next base: position 52,303 of record JBKJIG010000044.1, on the reverse strand, counting down.
CATCGCGGAGCCGAGCGCCGGGTGCCGCTCGATCGCGGCGCGCTCGGCCGGGTCGAGCGCGCCCGGCTTCTGCAGGATCGCGACCGGGACGCCGAGCTTGCCGATGTCGTGGAGCATCCCGCCGAGCGCGAGACCGCGCAGACGCCCGCGGCTCAGGCCGAGGGCTTCTCCGACCAGCACCGCGTTCAGCGCCACCCGGCGCGTGTGCTCACCCGTCGACCGGTCGGCACGCTGGAGATCGAGCAGCAGTGAACTGACCCGCGCTCCAAGGAACGCCTCGGCGTCGCGCACCAGCGCGGTCGCGGGCAGGTCGCCGGTCAGCGGCCGGGACGCTGCCGTGCGGCGCAGGTCGAAGGCGACCGTGGTGCCCACGAGCGCGATCGCGGCGATCTCGAACCCGTGGCCCAGCCACCAGCCGAACTGGTCGTAGCGGAACAGCGTGGCGCCGACGAGGGCGGAGCCGAGCCACGCCACGCCGGCCACGACCGCCAGATCGGCGCTTCGACGCGTGAGCAACCAGGTGCGCGCGGCGCGCACGGTGACGAGGATCAGGCAGGCGCCACCGATGATCAGCAGCGCGATGGCCCCAGGGCTGCGGGCGGCCGGCACCGCCGGTACGAGCGACGGATCGACCAGGCCGACGACGCTCGCCGCGAGCACCACGGCGCTGATCAGCACGCTCGCGCGCAGCAGCAGCGGGATGCGCGCCGGCACCGCGAAGCCGGGGATGGTGCCGAGCGCGAGCACCGCCGCACCGACCGGCACCGTCGCGCCGCCGGTGATCGGGCTGAGGTTCGTGTTCTCGACGAGGACGCCTGGTGTGACGAAGCCGTGGACCGCGAGGATCGCGCCCATCGCCGCGAACGCCACGCCGACGAGCACCGTCCGGGCATCGCCGCGACGCACACCGACGGCCGTCACCGCGGCGGCCGCGAGCGTCGCGAAGCCCGCGCCGACGCCGACGCCGATGCAGTGCGCCGTGCCGGAGAGCGTGAACGGCCGGGCGCCGGCCGCGAGCGTCGCGAGCAGCGGCCCGAACGCCGACAGCGCTGCGAGGAGGACAACAGTCCGCGGCTTCATCCGACAGCTATCGGCACCGACCTCCGGCCGCAGGAGAGGGTTGTGTTGGAGTGCGTCGTGAGCTCCGTGTGGAAGAGCTGAGAGAAATCAGAATATTCAGCATTTTATGTGTAAGGAATCGATGAATTCCGGTTTCGCTGGGACGAACTTGGGTACGTTCTAGACAGTGACGAGTGCTGTGTGGGCACGGGCCGCCGCACCTGTACGGCCGGCCATTTTCATGCGATGGGAGACGGCACGCGTCAACCTGCTGAATTCGTCGGAGCTTCCCCTTGCCTGCGCCGTCGCCATTCGAAATGCCGCCCGAAAGGCCCATCACCATCGAGGTGTTCGGGCGCGTCGCCATGATCGTTCTCCGCGGCGACCTCGATCGCTACGCCGACAACAATCTGGCGGAGGCGGTCGAATACGCGGTGCGCTGCGGGCACCACCACCTGGTCCTCGACCTCACCGCGACGACCTTCTTCGATTGCCACTCGTACCGCGGGATCGTGCGGGGCCTCGCGGGCCTCAAGCCGATCACCAACGCGTCCGTCGTGATCGCCGGCGCGAGCGCGCCTGTCCAACACATGCTGAGCGCCGTCGAGGCCGACCTGCTCTTCACGCTGTTCCCGTCACGAGGTGCCGCCCTCGCCGCCCTGCGTGATCCGTCGCGTCCGCCCAACGACGGCTGGCGCACGATCCGGCCGCCCGCGCTCGTGCCGCCGCGCGAGCGGCCCGCCGAGCCCGAGCCCGCGTCCGGCTGGGTCGAGCCCACGCCGTCGAGCGAGCGCGTCTCCGCGCGCTAGCGACGGGTCCGCGAGGAGCCGCCGGGCACACCGTCGGGCATGGCTCAAGAGAGCCGCATTTGCAGGACGTTTATCGTCAACGCAGCCAGGGTAGACAGGCCTTGCGCTACGTGCCGGGAGCGGCGCGTTCTCACGGTGGCGGTCTGCCGGATCCGCGGCGGACCGCCACCCTTCAACGGCGTTCTCGGGGTCTGACCCCGCTCGAGGCCGCTTCGACGATGCGCCCGGAGGCATCGGACGCCGCCGGCGTGACGGCGGACGTGACATGGCGCATCGAGGGGGACGGCGCATTCGCCATCACCACGCGGAACGGTGGGTACGCGGCGGCACGACGACGGAGGGTGCGGACCACGCCGGGCGTTTGCGATCGCAACCCCGTGCTCATACTTCGGCTGTGATCACGCGCCGCGGCACGCTCCCGATCGGATCAGGACTTCATGCCCGGCCCGCTGCCGACCTCGTGGCGGCGATCGTCGCCTCGGGACGGCCGGTGCGCGTCGGCAAGTCCGACGGCCAGAGCGTCGATGGCCGCAGCGTGCTGCGCGTGCTCGGGCTCGGCATTCACGGCAGCGGGGTCGTCGAGCTGCTGCTTGACCCCGCCGACGGCGACGCCGCAACCGATGCGCTGCTGCTCGACCAGCTGCTCGAGCTCCTCGACGCCGCCGGACAGGAGTTCGCCAGCACCGCCGCCCTCGATGGTGTCCTCGTCGGCATCTCGGCGTCGCGAGGCACGGCCGCCGGCGTCGTGGTGCGGATGGCCGCCCGCCCCGGACCGCGCCCGGCCCGGCCGGCCGACGATGCCGTTGTCGCCGAGCGCCGAGCGCTCGCTGCGCTGGACGCCGTCGCCACCGACTTCCGGGCACGCCGAGCAACCGCAACGGCGGCCGGGCGGGCCGTGCTCGAGGCCGGCGCGACGATGGCCGGTGATCCCGCGCTGCACGACGATGTCGCGCGGCTCACGCGCACGGGCCGATCGGCGACCGAGGCCCTGACCGAGGCGATCCGGCCGTTCCGCGACCAGCTCGCGGATGTCCGCAGAGACCTCGCCCAGCGGGTTGCCGACATCGAGGACGTGCGTGACCGGGCGATCGCGATCTGCCTCGGCCTGCCGCTGCCCGGCCTGCCCGACCGGACCGACCCGTACATCCTCGTCGCCGACGACCTCGCGCCCGCCGACGCCGCGCTGCTCGACCCCGCCGTGGTGCTCGCAATCGTGACCGTCGGTGGCGGCCCGACCGGCCACATGGCGATCCTGGCGCGCGAGCTCGGCATCCCCGCCGTGGTGGCCTGCCCCGGTGCGGGCGCGCTCGAGACCGGCCACCACGTCGCGGTCTTCGCCACCGAGGGCACCGTCGTGGTCTCGCCCGACGCGGAGCGCCTCGCGGCCATCCTCGCGCGGCGGGCGCGCACGGCGAAGCCGTCGGGCGAGCCGGGCGGCACGGCCGACGGCCATCGCGTGGCGATCCTGGCGAACGTCGGCAGCCCCGATCGTGCCGCTGCCGCGCGGGTCGCGGGCGCCGAGGGCGTCGGGCTGCTGCGCACCGAGTTCTGCTTCGAGGGACGCGGCCAGGCACCGACGGTGGACGAGCAGATCGCCGCCTACGGCCGGGTCGCGCAGGCGTTCGCCGGCACGCGCGTGGTCATCCGCCTGCTCGACGCCGGCGCCGACAAGCCGCTGCCGTACGTGCGCAGTGCGGCCGAGGACAACCCGGCGCTCGGCGTGCGCGGCCTGCGCGCCCTCCGCGCCGCCGGCGACGTGCTCGCCGACCAGCTTGCCGCCATCGCCGCCGTCAGCGCCGCGGGCGACGCCGAGATCTGGGCGCTGGCACCGATGGTCGCGACCGCCGACGAGGCGCGCTGGTTCGCCGAGACCGCTCACGACGCGGGGATCGCGAAGGCCGGCGTCATGATCGAGATCCCCGCGGCCGCCCTGACCGCCGGCGACGTGCTCGCACGGGTCGACTTCGCCAGTATCGGAACGAACGACCTGGCGCAGTACACCTTCGCAGCCGACCGCGGCATCGCGGCACTGGCCGGTCTGCAGAGCCCGTGGCAGCCGGCGCTGCTGCGGCTGGTCGAGATGGCCGCGCGCGCAGGCGAGGAGAACGGCCGGCCGGTGGGTGTGTGCGGCGAGGCTGCGGGCGACCCGGCGCTCGCCGTCGTCCTGGTCGGTCTCGGCATCTCGTCGCTGTCGATGGCGGCCGGATCGATCGCCGCCGTGCGATCCCAGGTCGGCCGCGTGACGCTGGACGAGTGCCGGCGCCTGAGCAGCCTGGCACTGGCCGCCGGCTCGGCGGCGGCCGCCCGCGACGCGGTCGGCGCCGCGCTCGCCTAGCCCGTCCGCGACGACTCGAGCTCGAGCCGGGTGCGATCGCCGCGGTGCCACGCCTGCGAGTACTCGATGCGCCGGCCGCGCTCGTCGTCCTCGATCGACTCGACGTAGAGCAGCGCCTCGCCGACGGCGATGCCCAGATGCCCGCCGATCTCGGCGTCGGCCACGACGGCCTGCACCCACCGGTGGCCGGAGGACGGGCGGATCCCGATCGTCTGCTGCAGCAGGCGCGGCAGGGAGACGTGCGTGAAGTCGCAGTGCTCGAGGCGCTGCAGCAGGTTCGGGTGCAGCGACTCCGGGATGAACGAGCGCATGAACGCGACCACCTCGCCGTCGATGCGGCGCAGTCGCTCGATGCGGACGCAACTGCCGCCGGGCGCGAGCGCCAGCGACTCGGCCAGCGCGGCCTGGGCCGCCACGATCTCGATGCCGACGAGGTCGTTGGAGACCTCCAGCCCGGCAGCCGCGAGGTCGTCGAAGAAGCCGAGCGTGGGCCGCAGCAGCCGCTCCGCCAGCGGTGCTCCCGAAACGAAGGTGCCCTTGCCGCGCAGCCGGTACAGCTGGCCGCGCGCGACGAAGCCGCTGATCGCCTGGCGCACGACGGGGCGCGAGATGCCGAACTGCGCGCACAGCTGCGCCTCGGTCGGGAGCATGTCGCCGGCCTTCAGCTCGCCCGACGTCAGCTGCTGCTCGAGGATCTGCTCCAGCTGCGCGTACAGCGGCAGCCGCGACGACGGGTCGATCGCCTGCTCGATCGGGTCGCTCATGTGAACACTCCGGCCTCGTGGGCGAGCCCCGTCATCACGAGCACCAGCAGGTAGCCGATCACCGGTGCCGCGAGGGGCATGATCGGGCGCCCGCGCTTGTCGTTCAGCAGGTAGACGGCGATCACCGCGCAGGCACCGGCCGGCCCGCCGACCGCGGTCGCGGCGAGCACGCCACCGGCCAGCATCGCCAGCGTCGGCACCAGCTCGAGCGACTCGCGCACCGCGCTGCCGAGCGTGGTGATGCCGGGGCGCGCCGTCAGCAGCCACGCGACGCGGCGCAACGTCAGCAGCTCGACGCCCATCAGCGCCGCGCCGGCGGCGGCGGCGATCGCGCGGTTGGACGTCAGGTAGCCCGCGCCGAGGAACCAGTCGGGGTAGCCGTGCTGGTTCCACACGCCGCTGACCAGGCCGGTCATGCCCTGCAGCGGCACGAAGCCGATGGACGAGAACACCGCGACGACGGCCGCCCCCTCGAGGTGGTCGGAGCTCATCAGCGCCACCTGCACGGGCTCGCCGCCGACCCAGCCGGACGAGGCGGTGACGGCGATCAGCGCCGCGATCGGCAACAGGTAGGCCCAGTTGCCGCGGATCCGCCGGATGTTGTCGTCGAAGAAGCCCAGGTCGGTCTCGTCCTCGGCTCGCTCGCGCAGCGCCGCGAGGACGAGCGCGACGATGATCACGCAGAACGCGATCAGACCGGCGCCGAACGTCGTGGCCGACCCCGGATCGGCCGCATTCCAGACCCCATACGCGCCGCTCCAGATGGCGGCCGTCGCGAGCGTGGCGATGACGCCGGCGCGAAACCCGTGCGCCTGGGCCGCCGCCGCGGCACCGAGCAGCGGCAGCGAGTACACGAGCGGCGTCCACAGCAGATCGCGACCGGTGGTCTCGAGCGGCAGGTGCTGGACGCCCTTCACGAACAGGTCGACCGCGCCGACCGCGAACACGCCCCAGACGAAGCCGCCCGCGAGCGACTCGGCGGAGCGTCGGCTCCACACGCCGATCGTGTCGGTGCCGAGCATGATCATGTGGATGATCAGGATGCCGCTGGCGAGGGCGAACGGCAGCGCGAACGCCACCACGAAGCCAATCGAGATGGTGTACGCGTAGGACGCCATCTCGCGCCGCGACTTCAGGCCCGAGGTGATGTCGGCGACCGACGTGCGCAGGCCGTCGTGGTAGATCGCGACGTTGCGGTGCGCGGCCAGCGCCGACACCGAGCCGAGCGCACCGACCACCAGCAGCTTGACGACCTCGTCCGGCACCGGCTCAGATCACTCGGCCTGGGCCAGGATCGCGCCGACCAGCACCGGCACGACGGCGTCGATCTGGCTGTAGCTGATGCCGAACGCGCGCTTGCCCGCCGCCACCGCGGCGCGCACATCGGCCGGATCAGCCGTTTTCCCGACGCCCGAGAGGCGCACGACCTCGGACGATCCGAGGATGGCGTTCGCGACGCCGAGCGCGCCGCCGGCACCGCTCTGACAGGCGCCGATGTAGTAGTCGGCCTTGCCGCTCTTGACGGCTGACGCCGCCTCGAAGTCGGTCTTCGCCTTCGCCTCGACGAGGCCGACGCCGGCCTCCTGCACCAGCTGCACGATGCGCTCCTTGCCCATGCCGGTCACGACCACGTTGATCATCTCGCTCCTCCCCGAGTCGCTCGCCCGACCCTGCATCCGCCGTCCCGGCTGCCGCCACCGTATCCGGTCGTCACGGGAGCGTCGAGCCGTCACGGGAGAAGACGCCGAGCACCTGCGGGTCGCTGCTCTCGACGCCCGCGACGACGGCGACCGCTGCACGGCTGACGAACGCCTGGGCGCGGAAGGCGTACACGACCGTGGCGCCGACCGCGGCGCGCTCGCCCGCCGGCATCTGCAGCGCGCCGTAGTAGTCGATCTCGGCCGCGGGCAGCTCGATCACGGACGCCTCCACCGGCTCGCGGTCGCCGAACACCAGCGCCGATCGCATGCGTGAGCGCGCGTAGAAGCCGCCGCCGAGCGTGTAGACGCGACCGTCGAGCTCGTGGGTCACCTCGGTGACGTACACCATCGCCGGGCGCTCGTTCGCGTCGTTGGCCGCGTGCCACGGCGTCTCGCCGATGAGCGCGCTGCCGGGCTCGACGTGGGTCGCACCGGCCGCCGCGACGATGTCGAGCGTCGCGACGCAGGTCACCCCCGGGGCGTTCATCACCGGCACCGCGAAGCCCGCGTCCCGCAGCGTGTCGCGCGCCGACACGAGCGTCTGCAGGTTCGGCGTGGCGACGACGTCGCCGCGCTCCTCGTCCCACGCCACGCAGGGAAAGCTCGTGACGCCGGCGAGCTCGACGCCGTCGATGGCATCGATGGCACGGGCGGCGGTCAGCGCGTCGTCCAGGCGGACGCCGCCGCGCTGCGCCTCGAAGAACCGGTCGCCCGGCTTCACGACGCGGAGCAGCACCTGCTGGACGACGCCCGCGGCGCGGGCGGCCGCACCCACCGCGACGGCCTGGTCGACGCCGAAGACCGTCAGGTGGTCGGGTGCGAACGAGAGCGCCTCGGCCAGCTGGTGCCGCGGCACCTGCACGAGGTGGCCGACGTGCCCGATACGCAGCCCGTGCGCGTGCAGGACGCGCGCCTCGGCTATCTCGACCGCCACGACGCCGTCCACCCCGTTCGCCGCGACGGCCTGCCCGACCAGCGGGTTGCGGCCGAACTGCTTCGTCATCTGCCAGCAGACCAGGCCGAGCTGCCGCGCCGCGCCGGACACCAGCCGGGCGTTCGCGCCGACGGCGTCGATGTCGACGACGTAGCTGCCGGCGGGGACGCGACCTTCCGCATGCAGCCGCGCCGCGGCCGAGATGAGGGCGGGATTGCGCCGCCGCGTCGCCGCGAGGAACATCAGCGGCGCCCGTTCATCCGGGCAGCGTGACCGAGCAGAGGTGGGCCGTCATGAACACGAGTTCCGACTCTGGCAGGGCCTCGCCGAGCACCGCGCCGTACGCGTCGAGCCGCTCGCGCACGAACAGCAGCTCGGCTGGATTGGCGTGCGCCTCCGACACGATCACGGCCGGCGGCTCCTCGAGCAGCGGCGCCCGGCGCTCGGTACGCGTCAGCGCCATCGCGAGGTGCGTGACGAGCATCGCCCCGTTCTCCTCGTCGAGTTCGACGGTGAAGCCCGCCTCGACGGCGGCGACGAAGTCGAGCGTCTGCTGTCGCGCGACCGCCGAGACCTGGCCGGAGTCCTCGAGGAGATCGAGGCGTGCTGTAAACGCGTCGCGGGGGATCTGGCTACCACCATGTCGTAATGTCAGTACATAATGGCCGGGTGCAAAACTCGCGTCAAGACTCGCGCGGCCGCCGGGTTCTACTCGACGAGGCGACCGAGCTCGCCGACCGCCTCCTCGCCTGGCTGACATCGCAACCCGGCTGCACCGACGGCTCCGCGGTCGGCACGCTGCGGCGCCGGCACGAGCGCTTCGACGCGATCGAGCTGCTGGTCGCCGCCGAGGTGCCGGCCGCGATCGTCGCCGCCTTCGCGGCGTCCGCTGCCGTCGGCACCGTCCTCGGCGCCACCACGTCGCGCGCGACGGTGCTCACCGTCGACGGCATGCGCGTGACGCTGCACGCAGTCGTGCCGTCCAGGTACGTGGCGGCGCTGCAGCGGCTCACAGGCTCGCCCGCGCACAACCGCGCGCTGGCGGCGGGCGCATCGCGCGGCGCGGCGCCGACGAGCGAGGCCGAGCTGTACGAGCGCCTCGGCCACCCGTACCTGCCGCCGGAGCTGCGCGAAGGCACCGGCGAGCTCGATGCCGCCCGCGCCGGCGAGCTGACGGACCTGGTCACGGTCGGCGACATCCGGGGCGACCTGCACTCCCACACGACGGCCTCCGACGGCGTGCACAGCATCGAGGAGATGGCGCGCGCGGCGCTGGCGCGCGGCTACAGCTATCTCGCGATCACCGAGCACACGCCGAACGTGAACTCGCTCGAGCCCGGCATCGGCCTCGACGTCGGGCAGCTGCGCGAGCACGTCGCGGCCATCCGCGAGGTCGCCGCGAGGCTCGCGCCCGAGGGCTTCACGCTGCTGGCCGGCACCGAGGTCGACATCCTCCGCGACGGCTCGCTCGACTACCCCGACGACGTGCTGGCCGAGCTGGACTGGGTGGTCGCCTCCCCCCACACCGAGCTGCGCCAGAACGCCATCCGGGCGACGGCCAAGATGGTGGCGGCGGCGTCCCACCCACTGGTCGACGTGGTCGGCCATCCGACCGGCCGGCACCTGAGCCACCGGTCGCCGGCGGCGACCGACATCGCCGCGCTGATCGCCGCCTGCGCCGAGCACGGCACGTTCCTCGAGATCAACTCGAACCCGGAGCGGCTCGATCTGTCGGCGCGCAACGCGCGGGCCGCCCGCCAGGCCGGTGTGCCGCTCGTGATCTCGACCGACGCACACGAGGTCGGCACGCTCGCGAACATCCGGTACGGCGTCACGGTCGCGCGGCGCGCCTGGGCGAACCCGGCCGACATCGTCAACACGCGGACCTGGGCCGAGGTCGAGGTCATGCGCAAGCGCGCGCGCCGCCCATGAGCGGCGACCTGCACGACCTCCTGCGACAGTGGGACTCGACGGTCGTCCGCGGGCAGATGTCGCTCGACGATGCGATCACGGCGCAGTTCAAGCTGGTCGACATCGCCCAGCAGGTGATGGGCTCCGACGCAGTGTTCACCGAGGACTACGGGCAGGTGCGCGAGCTCGCCACGGTCGGCTTCGGCGGCGGCGGCCGGCCGCGCGCGACGGCTCTGGTCGAGAAGGTGCTGGCTCGGTACTTCGACGCCTGCGCGGCGGTGCTGGTGCCGGGCGCGGGCAGCGGTGCGATCCGCGCGATGCTGAACGCGTCGACCGCCCCCGGCAGCCGCATCCTGCTGCACGGCGCCCCCCCGTACAAGACGACGCTGCCGGCGATGCGCCACATGGGCCTCGACATCGCCTACGCCGACTTCAACGATGCCGGCGCGCTCGAGCGGAGCCTGCGCGAGCGCCCGCCGGCCACGGTCTACCTGCAGCACGTGCCGCAGCAGCTCGGCGACTGCTACGACCTCGGCCAGACGATCGAGCTGATCCAGGCGACCGCCGGGCCGACCGTGCGGATCCTGGTCGACGACAACTACGCCGGCATGCGCGCCGCTCGCATCGGCGTGCAGCTGGGCGCGGACGCCTCGGCGCTGTCGCTGTTCAAGCTGCTGGCCCCCGACCCGATCGGGGTCGTGCTGGGCGGCGCCGAGACGGTCGCACAGATTCGCCGCGACCTCTCCTCGGCCGGCTGTCAGGTGCAGGGCCCGCAGGCGATGGCTGCCCTGCGCGCTCTGGTAACGGCCCCCGTCGCGCTGGCCGTGCAGGACGCGGCGGTCACCGCGGCCGTCGCGCAGATCAACGAGCGGATTCGTGCCGGCAGCAGCCTGCCCGGTCTCGCCCGTGCGTACGCGGCGCAGCCCGGCGTCCGCTGCGTCGTGCTCGTCTTCGAACGACCCGTCGCCGTCCCGTTTCTCCAGTCGGCCTGGCGCAGCGGCTCGCCCAGCCAGTCGGTCGGCGAGGAGGCGCAGTTCGAGTTCCTGCCGCTGTTCACCTACCTGACGAGCACGTTCCTGAAGGCCGCGCCCGGCCTCGAGCACTGGGCGATCCGCATCAACCCGCTCCGCGGCGGACCGGGCACGATCCTGCGGATCCTGGAGACGGCGCTGGCCGATGCCGAATTCCAGGAGGCCCTCCGCTAGTCGTCGCGCCCCGGCCGGCGGCGCTGCGCCCGGCTGGCCCGGGCGCGTTCGCGGTCGGCGCGACGCCGAGCCAGCGCGGCGCGCGACGGGCGCGTCGGCGTGCGCTCCGGCGCCATCACCAGCGCCGCGTCGATCATCGCGATCAGCCGCTGCTCGGCCGTCCGCCGATTGCGCCACTGCGATCGGTGATCGGACGACTCGATGCGCAGCTCGTCCGACTTCGTGATGCGGGCGGCCAGGCGCTCGCGCAGGAGGGCGAGCTGCTCGGCCGACAGCGGCAGGTCGTCGACCGAGACCCGCAGCTCGACGGCGGTGTTCGACCGGTTGACGTGCTGGCCACCGGGGCCGGGCGACGTCACGGCGGACATGCGCAGCAGCCGGCGCGGCACGGGCGTGCCGTTCGAGAGCAGCAGGGGCGGTCCGATCTCCTCGCGCATGCCCCGACGGTACTCCGTCGAGCTGCGGCTAGACGAGTTCGGTCGCGAGGCGCGCCACAGTCGCCTCGCGCCGGTCGTCGATCTCGTCCGGCCCCGACGTCGTGACACCGAGGTCGCGCAGGACGCCGTCAGAGAGGCTGTAGACCACGCCGTGCACCGAGATCGTCTGGCCGCGCGTCCAGGCCTCCTGGACGATGGTCGTCCGGCAGACGTTCGTGACCTGCTCGACCACGTTCAGGCGGCAGAGCAGGTCGGGCCGGTCGGTTTCCGGCGCCGTCGCGAGCAGATCGGCGTGCTCGTGAGCGACGTCCTGGACGTGCCGCAGCCAGTTGTCGATCAGGCCGTGCCGCTCCCGGTCGAGCGCGGCGCGCACGCCGCCGCAGCCCAGGTGGCCGCACACCACGATCTGCTGCACGCCGAGCACGTCGACGGCGTACTGCAGCGTCGACAGGCAGTTCAGGTCCGTGTGCACGACGAGGTTCGCCACGTTGCGGTGCACGAACATCTCGCCCGGATCGGTGCCGGTGACCTCGTTGGCCGGGACGCGGCTGTCGGAGCAGCCGATCCACAGGTACTGCGGCGCCTGCTGCGCAACCAGGCGGGCGAAGAACCCCGGATCGCGGCGGACCACGTCGGCGGCCCACAGGCGGTTGCCACGGAGCAGATCGTCGAGCGGCACGCCGAGATCGTACTCGTGTGCGGCATCCTGCCGGGCACATGGCAGCCAGCCGTCGTCCCACGTTCGTCCTCATCCCCGGCGCCGGCGGTGCCGCCTGGGACTGGCACCGGCTCGTGTCCGAGCTCGAAGCACGCGGCGTCGACGCGCTGGCGGTCGACCTGCCGGCGGCCGACGAGCGCGCCGGGCTGCCGGAGTACGCTGCCGCGGTGGTGGAAGCCGTCGGCAGGCGGCGGCCGATCGTGATCGTCGCGCACTCGTTCGGCGGCTTTCACGGCGCCATTGGTCTGCGCCCGGCTCGACGTGACGCTGCTGGTGCTGGTGAACGCGATGATCCCGGCGCCCGGCGAGACCGCGGGGGAGTGGTGGGATGCGACCGGGCAGGGCGAGGCGCACGCCGCGCTCGCGGCCAGTGAGGGGAGGCCGGTCGTGGCGGACGACGTCGTGGGCGACTTCTTCCACGACGTGCCGGCCGACGTCGTGGCCGAGGCCCTGGGGATGGACGGGCCCGGTCAGACGGCGACGCCGTTCTCCAGCCCACCCCCGGTGACGTCGTGGCCACCGGTGCGCACGCGGGTGCTGGTGGCCCGGGACGACCGGTTCTTCCCGGCCGGGTTCCAACGCCGTGTGGCCGAGGAGCGCCTCGGCATCACGCCCGACGAGATGCCCGGTGGCCACATGGTGGCGCTGAGCCAGCCGGAGGAGCTGGCCGACCGCCTGGTGGCGTACTGGACTGGCCAGCCTGCCGCCGGCTGACGGAACACCGGCGCGACACCCAGCGTGACTAGAAGACCCGCTGGTCGGGCTTGCTGCCCCAGCCGAGGATCCCCAGCACGCGCGCGAGCAGCGATTGCGGCGGGCCCTCGCCCTTCTCGCCGGCCTCCAGGCGCCGTTTGCCGTCAGCGACGATCCCGTTCTTCTCCATGCGCTGAGTCTACGCCTTGCGGGCGACCCGCCGACCGACGTACGCTGCCTCCATGCCCGCCGCACAGCCCTGTCCGACGTGCCAGCGCGAGGTGGAGCGGACCTTCCGCTACTGCCCGTGGTGTGCGGCGCCGCAGCGGCTGAAGCTGGTCGAGTTCTTCGCGCCGCATCCGGGCCACGAAGCCGATCAGGAGCTCGCGCTCCGTGTCAGCCGCTACCTGGGTGCCGACCCAGGCGAGCGGCAGACGAGGATCAGTATCTGGCACCAGGATGGCTCGGCCCTGGCCGCGATCGGCCTCGACGACGACGAGACGGAGCGCCTGGCGTGCTTCCTCAACGTGCTGCCGCCCGCGCCGCCGCCGGTGGAGTCGCTGCGCGACCGCCTCGGCCGCCGCTGGCGCGCGGCGACGGACCGCGTCCGGTCATAGCGCCGCCGCCGGGCGAGTCGGCGACGATCCGTGGCGCCCCAGCGCGGCTTGCGAGATCCGTGCGCCTACCACGCACCAGGCCGCGTCACCGTGCCAACTCGCGCACCACCCGCGCCATCTCGCTACCCGACGCGCGACCTTTGCGCGACCCGTGCGCCTTCCGTTCTGGGGTCAGACCCCGGAACCGGCCGATTCGGGGTCTGACCCCGCGCATGGAAGGCGCGCGAACGCGCGCTGGACTCACGGCAGGTTGCCGCAGGCACGGGCCTGGCCCGGGCCGATCCGCTCGCCGGGATGGCAGAGCGTGATAGGCGTTGTCCACGTCCACCACGAGCGGCCGCCGCCGAGGGCGGTCAGGCCGCCACAGTGCATCTCGAACTTCGCGAGGCCGTAGACCTTGTGGCCGCCCCGCACGTCGGGCGCCGTGCGGCGATAGGAGAGCGTGCCGCCCGTGACACCCGCGTCCGTCGGCCCGACCCTCACCCTCAGCAACGTCACCCGGTCGCCGGCCGCGACGCGGCGGCGCAGCCACGCACGGACGCTCGCGAGTCGCCACGTCTTCGGCCCCTGCAGCTCGTGCGGCCAGCGCGGGTGACGGCGCGGCAGGGCGAGCCCGAAGGGCGCGGTAGCGTCGGGCCGGTCGAGCTTCATCGCGGTCAGGTCGCCGCGCGACCAGCCATCGAAGAACATCGTCAACCCGTCCAGCCGGTCCTGGGCGCTGCACCCCGCGGCCGAGGCCGGTGCGGCCGAGCAGAGGAGCCCGCCGACGCAGCAGGCGACGGCCACGAAGTGCCGTGCACACATCTAGCAAGCCTACATCGTGGGCGGTGACACGGACAGCCAGGCGCACATCTCGCGGTCTCCGCGGCGCTACGTTGACGGCTGATGCGCCGTGCGCTCACGTTGGCCCTGCTGCTGGCCCTGTCGGGCGCGCCGCCGAGGCGGTCTCCGGCGCCGACGAACCGTCACTGGCCGTCGCCGCATTCGACCCCGTCACCGGTCGCCCGTCGATCGTCTGGACGGCCCGCTAGGTCGCCGCGCCGGGCGTCCGTCTGGCGACGCGTGCCGCCGTGGCAGCGCTGTCGAGCCACACGCTCGGCCACCGCGGCGCCTAACGGGACGTCGGGCTTTTCGGGACACAGGTCGCGTACGCTCACGCCGTCGAGCTGGAGGTCGGGATGCGGATCGGAGTCGTACTGCCCATCGCGGAGGAGGACGGGGACGACGGCGCGCTCTCGTATCCGGAGATCCGCGAGATCGCCGTCGGCGCCGAGGAGCTGGGCCTCGACTCGGTGTGGGTGTTCGACCACGTGCTGTTCCGCTTCGACGGCGTCACGACCGGCATCCACGAGTGCTGGACGATCCTCTCGGCCATCGCCGAGGCGACCAGCCGGGTCCAGCTCGGCACGCTCGTGATGTGCACCGGATTCCGCAATGCGGCGCTGCTCGCGAAGATGGCGGCGACCCTCGACCACGTCAGCGAGGGCCGGCTGATCCTCGGCGTCGGTGCCGGCTGGCACGACCCCGAGTACGACGCGTTCGGCTGGCCGACCGATCACAAGGTGAGCCGCTTCGAGGAATCGCTCGCCGTCATCACGGGCCTGATCCGCGAGGGCCGCGCCGACCTCGACGGCACCTACGTGACGGCGCGCGACGCCGTGCTTCAGCCACCGGCGCGCCCCGACCTGCCGATCCTGGTGGCGTCGAAGATGCCGCGCATGCTCGAGCTGACCGCGCGCCATGCCGACGCGTGGAACCTCGCCTGGTTCGGCCTGCCGGACGAGCGTCTCGCGAGCACCCGCGCTGAACTGACCGAGGCGTGCACCCGCGTCGGGCGCGATCCGGCCACCCTCGACATCACCGTCGGCATCACCGTCCGGTACCAGGGCGCGTCGCCCGACGCCGAGGGCGAGGCGCTCAGCGGCACGCCGCAGCAGGTCGCAGCCGGGCTGATCGCCCACGCCGAGGCGGGTGCCGACCACGTCATCGCGGTGCTGGAGCCGGCGACGCCCGCGACCCTCGCGGCGTTCGCCGAGGCCGCGGCGATGTACCGGGCGGCCGCCTCCGCCTGACGCGGTACGGCTTCCCGCACGACCCGACGGCCCGCCATCTGACGGGCCGTCGGGTCGTGCTTCCGGAGTGGGGCTCGAGGCTAGGCGGCGGCGGGCTCCAGCCCGGTGTGGCCGCCCTCGCCGACCTTCGGCAGCCATCCGAGCACGCTCGGCATGTACCAGTTCCACTTGCCGAGGAGCTTCATCGAGGCCGGCAGCACGACACCGCGGATGAGCGTGGCGTCGATCAGCACCGCGACGGCCAGGCCGACGCCGAACTCCTGCAGGTCGACCAGGGACAGGGTGGCGAAGATCGCGAACACCGCCACCATGACGGTGGCCGCCGCGGTGACGACGCCGGCGGAGCTGCGGATGCCGTTCTCGACGGCCTCCTCGTTGCTGAGACCCTTGTCCCAGCCCTCCTTGATGCGGCTGATGATGAACACGTGATAGTCCATCGAGAGGCCGAACAGGATCACGAACAGGAAGATCGGCAGCCACGAGACGACGCCCGAGGTGTGAGGCAGCCCGATGATCTCGCCCCAGCCGTGCTGGAAGACCAGCGTCAGCACACCGAAGGCGGCCGCGACCGAGAGGAGGTTGAGGATGATCGCCTTGATCGGGATCACGATCGACCGGAACGTCACCAGCAGGAGCAGGAACGCCATGGTCAGCACGAACCCGAACACGAGCGGCGCGTGGGCCGACAGGTTGCTGTTGGAGTCGGCCGTCTCGGCGGCGACGCCACCGACATCGACCGTGACGCCCGCGGCCGAGCCGAGGGTGCGGGGAAGGACGTCGTCGCGCAGCCGCTGAACGGCGGCCTGCGAGACCTTGTCGGAGCCGTCGCCGACGATCGGGACGGTCAGCTGCAGCACGTTGTTGTCAGCGCTGACCATCGTCTCGAAGGGCTCGAGCGCCTGGCCTGACTGGAGCGCCTCGGCCTTGAAGGCCGCGATGGCGGACTGGACGGCCGGAGCGTTGACGTTCCCGGCCTGGATGACGATCTCCGCGCCGGGCCGCTGGCCCGGGAACGCGGCCTGCAGGTGGTCGAGCGTGCGCATGACCGGGAAGGCATCCCGCGAGATGTCCTCCTTGCCGGTGACCTTCGTGTGCATGCCGATCGCCGGGACGGCGAGGGCAGCGAGCACCGCGACGCCGGCGGCGAGCGCCACGACGGGGCGGCGCAGGACGTGGCCGAGCACGAAGCCCCAGGCACGGGAGTCCCGCTCCTCGCGGCGCATGCGGCGCAGCACGGGCAGGCGGCTCTGGTGGACGCGGTCACCGAGCTTGGCGAGCACGGCCGGCAGTACCGTCAGCGAGCCGAGCACGGCGACGCCAACGACCAGGATCGAACCGACGGCCATGCCGCCGCCCTCGGCATCGCCCATCAGGAAGATGCCGGCGAGCGAGGCCATGACCGTCAGGCCGGAGACGAGCACCGCGTGGCCGCTGGTGGCGGCTGCGGCCTCGAGCGCGGCCAGCTTGCCGGCGCCGCGGGCCCGCTCCTCGCGCTCACGCTTGAGATAGAACAGCGAGTAGTCGACGCCGACGGCCATGCCGATCAGCATCATCAGGATCTGCGTGCTCTCACCCGTCGGGACGAGCTGGCTGGACAGCGTCGTGAGGCCGAAGGCGGCGAACACCGACGTGAGGCCGAGCAGCACCGGAATACCGGCGGCGAGCAGGGCGCCGAACGCGACCACGAGGATCAGCAGCGTGATCGGGATCGACAGCATCTCCGCCTTCTGGAAGTCCGAGGCGAGCTTGTCGTCGAACGCCTTGCCCAAGGTCGCGTCGCCGAAGCCCTCGATCAGGAGCGACGGATGCGCGGCCGCGATCGCCGTGGTGGCGGCCGCGATCGGAGCGACCTTGCCGGTCGCGTCGTCGGGGTCGCCCTTGATGGTGAACGGGAGGCGCGCCACGCGGCCGTTCTGTGCGAGCTCGACGTCCGTGATCTCCGCGACGACGCCCGTGGCCCGAAGCTGCCGCGTCGCGTCGGCGACGACCGGGGCGAGGTCCTTGTCGGCGAGCTTGCCGGACCGGCTCTCGATGAGGAGGGCTTCCTCCGCCGGCTGGTCGGCGGCGGTGAACGCCTTGTCGATCGTCCTCGTGGCCCGTCCGGACTCGCCGACGCCCATGTCGGCCTGACCGAGGGTGTTGGCCGACACGGAGCCGCCGATCACGAAGCTGATCGCGACGAACGCGACCCAGCCGATGATCGCCAACCACGGATGCATGCCGCTCCAGCGACCCATCCGATGAGCGAGATTGCGCTTGCCTTGCATGATGGGAAGACTCCTTGAGAGGACCGCTTGACTGACTCCTCAAGCGTCGTCTCCAGCGACCCCGGCAGGGCGGGGGCGAGCAGGCGTCTGCGGCGGGGGAGAAACCCCCGGCGCGTCGCGGCTGGCCACCCGGGCGCGGGGGGGGGTAGCCCCCCCGCCCCCCGGACGAACTTCTTGAGAACCACGAACGAGGCGCGCGCCGCTGACGCCGAATACCTGACCTTGGTCAGACAATTCGCGCGTGCCGGGCGCGACGCGCACCGTGCCGAATCACGCGCGGACCCGCACCGGTCGCGCGATCCACGCGTCTTCCGCGCGCCTCTCGTGCGCGGGGTCTGACCCCCGAAACGCCACTTTCGGGGTCTGACCCCGGCGCTTCTGACGCCCGCGCGCGGCACGGCTGTGCTCGGCCTGCTCGCTTGGTCAGACCCCACAGCGCGCGTTCCGCATCGCCTCGGGCCTTGCCGTTTGCGTGCCATACACCTCGCCGATACCCGGCGCGGGTCGCCCGCGGTACCCGGCAGGCGCTGCATGGCGTCGGCGCTACGATCGGGCCGATGCGACGAGATGGTCTGATCGGACTCCGCACGTCCCTGGCCGAGCGGCAGGTCTCCAGCCGCGAGGCCGTCACCGCGACGCTGGCCGCGATCGAGCGGAGGGCCGATCTCGGCACGTTCGTGACGCTCGATCCGGAGGGGGCGCTGGCGGCGGCGGACGCCGCCGACCGGCGGCTGGCTGTCGGTGAGACCGCCCCGCTCCTGGGCGTGCCGATCGGCGTCAAGGACCTGCACGAGACCGCAGGGCTGCGCACCACCTACGGGGCGCTCGCGTTCCGCGACAACGTGCCGGACGAGGACTGCATCCTCGTCGCGCGGCTGCGGGCGGCGGGCGCCGTCATCGTCGGCAAGACCAACACTCCGGCGCTCGGCCTGCTCGGAGAGACCAAGAACCGGCTCGGGCCCGATACCCGCAACCCCGCCGACCCGTCGCTGACCAGCGGCGGATCGAGCGGCGGATCGGCCTCGGCCGTCGGCGCCGGTCTGGTGCCGGGGGCGACCGGCACCGACTCGGCCGGATCGATCACCGCGCCGTCGTCGATGTGCGGCGTGTTCGGCATCAAGCCGACATTGGGGCGCATCCCGACGTGGCCGATTCCCGACGACTCCATGCTCTTCCTGACGCACGGGCCGATCGCCGCGACCGTCGCCGACGCGGCAGCCCTGCTCGAGGTGATGGCCGGCCACGACGCGCGCGACCCGATGGCCCGCCGCGACCCGCTGCCCGACCTGGCGGCGGCGATCGCCGGCGCCGACGGCACGGCGCCGCTGAAGGGGCTGCGCGTGGCCTGGAGCGCGACTCTCGACTGGTTCCCGGTCGACGACGAGGTGCGGGCGATCACGGAGGCGGCGGTCCGCACGGTTGCGACCCTGGGCGCCGAGGTCGATGAGGCCGCGCCGCAGGTCGAGCACCCGATGGAGCTCTACTTCCCGATCTTCGGCGTCGACACTCGCCGCAGCGCCCTGCCCGTCCTGGAGCCGGACGATCTCTACCCGGAGAGCCTCGAGGAGACCTCGCGCTATCCGCAGCTGACGGCCGAGGAGCACGTCGGGCTGATGGCGAGACTGTGGCGGTTCCGGTCTGGGCTCGACGACTTCTTCGCGCATTACGACGTGCTGATCACCCCTGTGACGGCCACGCCCGCGTTCCCGCTCGGCCAGCCGCCGAGTCGCATCGGCGGGGTTGACGTGGAACCCGGCTGGATGTCGTTCATGCCGTTCTCCTCGCCGTGGAACCTCGGCACGCAGCCGACCGCCTCGATGCCGGGCGGCGTCACCGCCGCGGGCCGGCCGGTCGGCGTGATGGTCGTCGCGGCTCCGGGTCGGGAGGATCTCGTCATCCGGGTCGCGGCGGCATTCGAGCACGCACAACCATGGCCCGTTCCACCGAGGGAGTACGCATGAGCGACCGGATCGCCACCGCCATCGAGATCGCCGCGGACGTGCGCGCCGGCCGACGCACGGCCGCCGACGTGATCGAGGATTCGCTCGAGCGCATCGCGCGGCTCAACGGCACGTTGAACGCCTTCTGCGAGGTGCGGCCCAACGCGGCGCGCGCAGCCGCAGCCGCCATCGACGCGCGCGTCGCCGCCGGTGAGGATCCGGGTCCGCTGGCCGGCGTGCCGATCGCGGTCAAGGACGTGGTGTGGGAGGAGGGCATCGAGACCACCGACGGATCGCGAGCCCTGCTCGGCTTCCGGCCGGAGGCGACCGCGACCCTCCTCGTCCGCCTGCTCGACGCCGGCGCGATCGTGGTCGGCCGGACGAACATCCCGGAGTTCTGCTACCGCGGCATCGCCGAGAACGAGCTCTACGGACGGACATCGAACCCGTGGGATCCGGGCCGTGTGCCCGGCGGGTCCTCCGGCGGCGCCGGCGCGGCCGTGGCCGCGGGGATGGTGCCGCTCGCGATCGGCTCCGACGGCGGCGGCTCGATCCGCATCCCCGCCTCCCTGTGCGGCGTGGCCGGCTTCAAGGCGACGTTCGGCGTGGTGCCGCGCGAGCCGCAGTGGCCCGGCTGGTACACCATGACGCACCTCGGTCCGCTCGCGTTCACCGTCGCCGACACCGCGCTGATGACCGCGGTGATGGCCGGGCCCGATCCCCTCGATCCGACGTCCCTCCCGAACCTCGCGGACGACCTTGCCGCCGCCGGGCAGGCGAACGGCGACCTGACCGGCCTGCGGATCGCCTACTCCGAGGACCTCGGCTACCTCCGCGTCGATCCGGGCGTCCGGGCGACGTTCCGCGCTGCCGTGGAGCGGTTCCGCTCGCTCGGCGCCGAGATGGTCGAGGACGACCCGGGACTCCCGAACCCGATCGAGACGTGGAACACCATCGCCTGCGTCGACAACCTCGCGTCGGAGGGCCCGCTGCTCGCCACCGGCCTGATCGGTGACGACACCCGCGAGCTGATCGAGGCCGGCAGCGGCTACGCGGGGACGGAGTACGCGCTGGCACGCAACGAGCAGGGCGCCTACGCCTCCGCGTTCGGCCGCTTCATGGAGCGCTACGACCTGTTCCTGACGCCCGCGATGGAGGTCGTCGCCTTCCGGCACGGCACGACCGGTCCGCCATCCATCGAAGGGCAGCCGATCGGCGACCACTTCGACGACTGGTGCCACTTCTGCTACCCGGCGAACCTCACGGGCGCACCCGCGATCAGCATCCCGATGGGCGCCGCCGAGGAGGGCATGCCCGTCGGGCTGCAGCTCTCCGGCCGCCGGCTCGGCGACGCGACCGTGCTGCGCGCGGCGGCCGCCTGGGAGCGCATCGCACCGTGGCCGCGACCGCCGCTCGCGTCGTCGGGCGACGCCACCGAGGTGCCCGCGGACACTCCCCGCGAGCAGCTGCGCGCAGGGATGCGGGTGCGCGGCGCCGACGGTGTCACGACCGTGCTCCGCGCGTACAGCCCGGCGGACGGGGAGCTCGTCGTGGAGACCGAGCCCGCCGTCTGACAGCCGGTTCCGAGGCGGAAGTTCGCGGGCATCCCGGTGCCCGCGAACTTCCCTCCGGATCGCTAGATTCGGCCCGTGTCCTCCTGCACGTCGTGCTCGAGCTCGGAGAACGTCATGCCACCCTCCGCCGCCTCGAGCTGGCGCTCCTTCTCCAGGTCGAGCCGCCGGGCGAGGAACAGGTAGACGATCGAGGACACCGGGATGCCGATGAACACGGAGATATCGGTGTAGTCGAGGCTCTTCGCGATCGGTCCGATCCACCACTCGAACTTGGTGTCGGCCGTCCCGACGAGCATGAACGGAATCATCGCGACGAACCCGGCCAGGTAGGCGATGATCCCGTACCAGCCCCAGCGGCCGTAGATGCCGTCGGGGTTGAAGATCTCGCGAATGGCGTAGTGGCCCTTGCGGACGATGAAGTAGTCGACCAGGTTGACGGCCGTCCACGGCGCGAAGAAGTACAGCAACAGGACGATCAGGTTGTTGTAGTACCCGAGGAAGTCGCCGTTCGACGTCGCGTAGAAGGCGAACACGAGCGACGTGATGGCGATCGCGAAGATGCTCGCGATGCGGTGCCACAGTGCGGGCGTGACCTTCTTGAACGAGTCCGCCATCGAGATCAGGATCAAACCACCGCCGTACATGTTCATGGCGATGATCAGCACGAGCGCGGGCACCGAGAGCAGCAGCACGATCGCGCCGAAGCTGCCGAAGATGTCGTCGCCGGTCGCCCGGATCGCATCGATCGTCCCAGGGGCCTGGTCGGCGATCGGCGCCGCGATGATGGCGCCCATCGCGAACATCCAGAAGCCGGCGACCACCAGCGGCCAGTAGGTCCACAGGAAGGTGCTCTTCACGCCGGCGCTGGCCGGCAGGTAGCGCGAGTAGTCCGACACGTACGGCGCCCAGCCGATCTGGTACGAGACCGTCAGGGCGAACGACGCGATGAACGGCGTCGTCTGGAAGCCGTTCAGATCCCAGGAACCCGCCGGGAAGCCGATCGTCGCGAGGACGCCGATCGTGTACACGCCGAAGAAGATGATGAAGGCGTAGGTGAGCCACCGCTGCGATAGGTGGATCAGGTCGTAGCCCCAGATCGCCGCCAGGACCGCAACGACGGAGACGACGACGAGCCAGATCTTGATGTCGCCGCCGACCACGTTCTCCAGCGCGCCGGCGGCGAGCAGGCCGTTGAAGACGTTGTAGCCGGCATAGTTGAAGACCATGAACGGCAGCACCAGCACGGCCACGCCGAGGTAGCCGAACTGCGCGCGGGACTGGATCATCTGCGGTAGTCCCAGCTGGGGACCCTGGGCCGAGTGGAACGCCGTGAAGAACGTGCCGAACAGCGTCCCGATCAGCATCGCGACCAGGGTCCAGATCAGGTTGCCGCCGAGCGAGATGCAGAGCACGCCCGTGGCCGTCGTCGTGAGCTCCGCGTTGCCCGAGAACCAGACCCCGCCGAGGTGCCACACCTCGCCGTGGCGCTCCTCGTGCGGCACCCAGTCGATCGAGCGCATCTCGATGCCGCTCGCGGTCGATAGCGCCTTGCCCTCCTCGGACGTCTGTGCCATCCCGCTTTCCTCCCCTTCTACGACTTGTCGAACAAACCCAGCGGCATCGTCATCGCGACCTTCCCCATGCCCATGGCCACGATCTCGATGATCTTGAGGTCGCCGGAAAGGCTACAGAGCATGTAGGCGTCGCGACGGTCGAGGCCGTGCTCGTCACGGAGCCAGGCGATCATTGCACGCACCGACCGGGTCGGTCGTGGCCGCGGGCGATTGTGACGACGACCTCCGACGCGTCAAGCGACGTGGATCACCCGGATGGCCGGCGTCTGCACCGCCTCCGTGACGAGTGCCGCACATGATCGGTCCCAGTCCGCAAGCTCCGCCGCAAAATCGAGCTCGACGACGAGTTCCTCGGCCGGCGCGTCGACTCCCTCCCCCACCCGCCCCGCCTCGGCGACAACGACGCCGAGCGGCGAGATCACGCGGCTGGCGCCGAGCAGCGTGCCCGACGGCGTCACGCCGCACTGGTTGACGCTGATCCACCACTGCCCGTTGGCGAGCGCGTTCGCCGGGTAGAGCACGTCCCACCACCCCTCGGCCGCGACCTCGTAGGCGGCCGGATGCAGCACGATGCGGGCCCCGGCGCGGCGCATGGTGCGGGCGACCTCGGGGAAGTCGCCGTCGAAGCACGTCGCGATCCCGACGTGACCGAGCTGCGGATGCCGCACCACCGTCAACGTGGTGCCCGCAGTGAAGGCACGGTCCTCGCCGAGCGGCGTGTACAGCCGCGCCTTCCGGTGGACGGCCCGGAGCCGGCCGTCGGGCCCGTACAGGACCGCCGTGTTGAACACGCCGCCGGCGGCGCGCTCCGCCTGCTCCGGCACCGTGCCGGCGAGCACCCACGCGCCGCTCGCCCTGGCCGCCGCGGCCAGCGTGGCGCCCCGCGGACCGTCGATCGGCTCGGCCGCGGCGCGTGCGTCGTCGGCCAGCGTGTCCCACGAGAACCCGCACGGCCACAGCTCCGGCAGCACGATCAGATCGCAGCCGCGGGCGGCCAGCGAGGCGATGTGGGCGACCGCCCGGTCGAGGTTCGCGACGGGGTCGGCCGGGGCGGCGAGGAACTGCGCGATGCCGAGGGTGGTCTGCACGGCACCATCGTAGGGGCGTCGCGGTGACAATTCCGTGGGTATTCGAACGCAGAGGAGCAAGACGATGAGCGGACGATTCGGCGGACAGAGCGTGCTGGTGACCGGTGCCGGGCACGGGATCGGTCGCGCGGTCGCCGAACGGTTCGCGGGCGAGGGCGCCAAGGTGACCGTCAACGACGTCGACCCGGCGCGCGCCGACGAGGTCGTCTCGGCCATCACCGCCGCCGGCGGCACGGCCGTCGCCGCGATCGCCGACGTCGCCTCGAAGTCCGAGGTCGACGCCATGGTCGCGACGGCCGTCGCCGCGCACGGCCCCATCGACGTGCTCGTCAACAATGCCGCGATCGCCACCTACGAGGCCGCCTGCCGCCACTTCCTGGAGGGCGACGAGGCCTGGTGGGACAAGATCGTCGACACGAACCTGAAGGGCACGTACCTCTGCTCGCAGGCCGTCGTGGGTTCGATGGCCGAACGCGGCACCGGCTCGATCATCCACATGTCGAGCGGCGGCGGCACCCACGCCCACCGCGCGATGGCCTCCTACGACGCGGCGAAGGGCGGCGTCGAAGCGCTGACCCGCGCGATGGCGCTCGACCTGGCGCCCTACGGCATCCGCGTCAACTGCATCGTCCCGGGCCTGATCCGCACCTACGACATCGACGACGAGCTGGCGAAAGAGCGCGGCGAGGTCGTGCCGCTGCGCCGCCTCGGCAGCGCCGACGACGTGGCCGGCCCGACGCTCTTCCTCGCCACCGACGACGCCCGCTACATCACCGGCGTCACGCTGCGCGTCGACGGCGGCGTGCTGGTGCAGCAGCGCTCGGCGCCCGTGGACGTGTACCCGGTGTCGAAGTTCCCGCAGCTCGCCGACGGCCGCCCCGGCTAGCGCGCCGGGTAGAGCAGGCCCGCTCCGATCACGATCACATCAGGGCGGTGCATTCGGCGGGACGCTACCGGAGGATGTTGACCGCGCGAGCGGCCACCAGCAGCACCGTGATGGCCGACGCCGACGCCTCGAGCATCATCAGCACCTTCGCCTGCCGGGTGAGCGGCATCGCGTCGGTCGGGCTGAACGCGACCGAGTTCGTGAACGACAGGTAGACGTAGTCGAGCAGCCGCGGATGCCAGCCGGGCTCGGCCAGGTCGGGGTTCTCCATCTGCGGGAACTGGAAGTCGGCCGGCGGTGGGTCGGGCTCGCGGCGCCGCACCGGGCCGCCCCGGTCGAAGACCCAGTACCAGAGCCCGAAGGCGATCACGTTGGTGGTCCAGATCGTCCCGGCCTTGCACAGCAGCTCGCCGCCGCTGTGCTCGTGGCCACCGATCAACGCCACGAGCAGCGCGAGCAGCGCGAGGCCGTTGCCGATGCCGACCACGAGGAACAGCCCCAGTGACGCCTCGCGGCGCCGGCCGAGCTGCTCGATCTGGCGCCGCGGCCACGACAGCGCGAGCGCGGCGAACAGGGTCGCCTCGGGGATGATCAGGATCAGCCACGACCACCACGGCAGCCGCCAGAGCGTCCAGCCCTGATCGTGGCTGACGAGGCTGATCGCGACCTGCAGCACCATCACGGCGAGGACTGCAGGCGCCGCCTCCCAGCGCGACTCGATCTCCGCCTCGTGCAACTTGCCCTCGGTCACGCGGCCTCTCCAGCTCGACAGGTGGATCATGCCCGACCGCCCTGCGGACCTCTCGCGCCGCCGCCGGCGTAGGACCGGCAGTGGCGTCGATCCGTGTCGCAGAACCGTGCCCGGCCGGCGCGTCGACGGCCGCGGTGTATCGTCGCCCGGTGCCGTTCTCCCTCCTCCGGCGCGACGACGAGGCCCGGCTCGTGCAGCGCGCGCGGGACGGTGACGACCAGGCGTTCGCCGAGCTGTACCGGCGGCACTTCGCGGCGGTGTACCGCGTCGCGTTCCTGGTCTGCCACGACGCGGCGGCGGCCGAGGACATCGCGCAGGAGGCGTTCCTGGCAGCGGTGCGCAACCTCGACCGGTTCGAGCGCGGGCGGCCGGTGCGACCGTGGCTGGCCCGCATCGCCTCCAACCGGGCGATCGACTGGGTGCGCGCCCGTTCGCGGCGGGCGGAGTCGGCGCTGGAGGACGTCCCGGCGGCCGCGACCGACCCGGCCCCGGCACCCGACGACGCACCGGCGCTGATCGCCCGCCTACCGGCCGAGCAGCGCCAGGTGGTGGCGCTGCGGTTCGTGCTCGACCTGACGCCGGGCGAGATCGCGACCTTGCTCGACCTGCCGCGCGGCACGGTCAACTCGCGGCTGCGACGCGGGCTCGACGCGCTCGGCGCCAGCCTGGAAGAGCCGTCGTGAGCGCGGAAGATCTGAGCGTCCTGCGGGCTCCCGCGGAGGAAGCGGCGCAGGAGCGGGCGTGGCCTGCCGTCCGCGACGCGTTCGTCGCCCGCGAACGCGTGCCGCGCCGACCGCCGCGCCGCCGCATCGCGCTCGCGCTCGCCGCCACCGCCCTGGTCGTCGCGGCCCTGACGCCGCCCGGGCTGGCGGTCGCCGGCTTCCTGCACGATCGCATCGTCCGCGACGCGCCGCGGCCGACGGTGCCCGCGCCGCTGGCGACGGGCACGCCCGGACGCCTGCTGCTGACCACCGACGCCGGCGTCTGGGTGCTGCGCGGCGACGGCTCCGGCCGCCTGCTCGGCCGCTACTCGGCTGCCACCTGGTCGCCGACCGGCCGGTTCGTGGCGGTGATCCGCGACAACGCCCTGTACGCGGTCGAACCGGACACCGGCACCGTCCGCTGGCCGCTCGTCCGGCAGGCGCCGCTGCGCGACGTGCGCTGGGCGCCGAAGGACGGCTTCCGCATCGCCTACCGCGAGGGCGACGACCTGCGGGTCGTGGACGGCGACGGCACGCACGACCGCCTGCTGGCACGGGCGATCGGCGCCGCTCCGGCTGCCTGGCGACCGGGCAGCCACGTGCTCGCCTACGACGCCGGTGACGGCAACGTCGCGACCACCGACGTCGATGGCGTCGACGCGACGGTGCTACCGGTCACCGGGGCGATCCGGTCGCTGCTGTACAGCGCCGACGGCCGCACGCTCCTGATCGCGACCGACGCCGGGCTGCTGGCGCTCGACCCCGCCACCGCGAAGCAGCGGCACCTGCTCGCCGTCGCACCGGCGGCGATCGCGACCAGCCCCGGCGCGGCCGCCGATCTGGCCGTCGTGCTGCCGGGCGGCGAGGTCCGGCTCATGGCGATCGACGGTTCCGGCGAGCGCTCGGTGACCACCGTCGCCGGCGCGGCCACGGTGGCGTGGTCACCCGACGGACGCACCCTCCTGGTGCCCGACCCGTCGACCGACCGCTGGCACCTCGTGGACGCCGCGACGGGTCGAGACCGCACGCTCGAGCACATCGGCGAACGGCTCGATCCGGACGGGCTCGGCAGCGCCAGCTTCCCGGCCGTCGCCGGCTGGTGCTGCTGACGCCGTCGCGCGCGTGCCCTGGACCGGCATCATCCAGCGATGTCCGAGCACTCCTTCGATCGTTCGTACCAGCTGCACGAACGCGCGTCCGCGGTGATCGCGGGCGGCGTGTCGACCGCGTTTCGCTCCTTCGAGCGGCCGGTGCCGCTGTCGGTGGCGACGGCGGCCGGTGCGCGCCTGGTCGACGTCGACGGCAACGAGATCGTCGACTTCGTCTGCGGCATGGGCCCGATCATCCTCGGCCATGGACACGAGGGGGTCGTCGCCGCCGTCACGCGGGCCGCGTCGCAGCTGCAGCAGCCGAGCGCCCAGCACGAGGCCGAGATCGAGCTGGCCGAGCAGATCCGCTCGATCCTGCCGAGCTGCGAACGCCTGCGGTTCGGACTGTCCGGGTCCGAGGCCGTGCACGCCGCGCTGCGGGCCAGCCGCGCGGCCACCGGTCGCTCCCTGGTCGTGAAGTTCGCCGGCCACTACCACGGCTGGCTCGACCCCATCTTCACCGCGACGTCGCACCTGCCGCCGGCGCGACCCGAGACGGCCGGGCAGCTGCCGTCGGCGCTCCAGGACCTGGTTGCGATCGAGTGGAACGACGCGGCCGGCCTCGAGCAGCTGTTCGCCGAACGCGGCGGCGAGGTTGCGGCGCTGATCATGGAGGCCTACCCCTGCAACGGCGGCGTCATCCCCGGAGCACCCGGGTTCGTCGAGCGGTGCCGCGAGCTCTGCGACCGCCACGGCAGCCTGCTCGTGTTCGACGAGGTGATCACCGGCTTCCGCGTCGGGCTCGACGGAGCGCAGGGCATGCTCGGCGTGCGGCCCGACCTGACCGTGATGGCGAAGGCGATGGGCAACGGCTTCCCGATCAGCGCGTTCGGCGGCCGGGCCGACGTGATGGACGAGGTGGCGACGAACCGCGCCCTGCACGCCGGCACCTATAACGGCGGCGGCATCTCGATCGCCGCCGCGCTCGCGACCACGACCGAGCTGCAGGCCGAGCCGGAGATCTACCGGCGGCTGACGTCGCTCGGCACGCGGCTGCGCGAGGGCCTGGAGGCCGCCGGCGCGCGCCACGGCCACCGGATCGTGACGCAGGGGCCGGGCCCGGTGTTCTTCGCCTGGTTCATCGACGAGGGCGGCGTCGCCACGTTCCGCGACCATCTCGCGGCCGACCACGCGCGTTACGGACGGTTCGCCGCGCTGATGGTGGCCGAGGGCGTTCGCGTGATCCCGGCCGGCCGCTGGTACCTGTCTGCGGCCCACGACGACGCCGACGTCGACGATGCGCTGGAGGCTGCCGACCGGGTGCTCCCGAAGCTGGAACGGTGAGCTACCGCCGGCACCGCTTGGAAAGCACGACGCCGTAGCGCGGCGACGGGTCGTCGACGATGCCGCCGATCTGCCACGGCGAGACGCTACTCGCGGCCGCAACAGAATCGTCTCGTGCAGTACCGCACCGGCGCGTTATGGTCACGGTCATGGTCAAGAACCGCCGTCGTCACACCATCGTCGGCGCGTGCGTCGTCGCCGTCGTCGCGGTCGGCGCGCTGATCGGCATCCAGCAGTTCTCCGGCGGTGACAGAGTGGTCGCGGCCGACCCGGCGGCGCTCGTCAACGTCGACGTCGCGAAGGCCACTCTCGCCGGCATCCCCGAGACGAAGGGCGTGCTCGGATCTCCCACCGCGCCGACGAGCATCACGGTCTACGGCGACCTGCGGTGCCCCGTGTGCAAGGAGTGGGATGCCGCCGAGGCGCCCGACGTGATCGCCGACGTCGTCAGGCCCGGCCAGGCGAAGCTCCATCTGCGCCTGTGGGCGATCCTCGGGTCGAACAGCGAGACCGCGCATCGCGCCGGGTACGCGGCGATGCAGCAGAACAAGCTGTGGCTCTACGCGACGATCGTCTACTACAACCAGGGCAACGAGCAACGGGACTGGTTCGACGACGGCTTCGCGCCCCCTCCGTCGCCGCTGCCGCCGGCCTCGATCTGAAGCAGTTCGACGCCGACCGCAAAAGCGACGCGGCCGGTCAGATGATCGACGAGGTGGACGCCAACGCGCAGGCGCTCGGCCTGACGGGGACACCGACGATCGGCGTCGCCAAGGGCGGCGCCGAACCCGCGTTCTTCTCCGGCGTGCCGACAACCGAGGGCATCGTGAACGCCGTGAAGACCGCCGCGGCGTGAGCGCCGAGCGCGTCGCGCTGATGGCGCTCGCCGCCCTCGCGACGGCGATCGGCGCGTACCTCTCGTTCGAGCGTTCACGCGGCCGGCTGCCGCCATGTCCCGTCGGCGGCGGCGGCTGCGCGACGGTGCAGCACAGCCGCTACGCCGACCTGGCCGGCATCCCCGTCTCGACGCTCGGCGGCATCGCGCTGTTCGCCGCGACGTTCCTGCGGCCGCCGAACGGGCCGGTCGTGACGCTCGGCATCGCGGTCGCGGGCGCGCTGTTCTCCGGCTACCTGACGGTGCTCGAAGGATTCGTCATCAACGCGTGGTGCGCGTGGTGCCTCGCGAGCGCTGCGCTGTGGGCGTGCTCGGCCGTCGTCGCCGGCGTGCGAACGGCCGGCGTGCCCGCCGCTACGTGAGGTCGAGGTACCAGCCGTGCGGCGGCGCGGGCAGGGCGACGAACGAGACCCGATCGCCGGCACGCAGCTGCGCCACTCGACCGATGTCGGCCGGGTGCACGACGGCCGGCTTGGTGTAGCCGGCCGTTCGCAGGCGGTCGGCGAGCAGGATGATCGGCACACCCGCGGGGGTGACCTGGAGCGCGCCGAGCGGCGGTGACTCGGACAGGATCTCGCCACCCGGCACCGGCGGGCCGTCGAGGCGGACGCCGATGCGATCGCCCACGCCGACGGTGAACGACCCGGCACAGAGGGCGGCGAGCGTGGCGGCGTCGAACTGCGGGCCTGGCAGCAGCCGGATCGGCCGGTCGGGATCGGAATCGGGCGGCCGCGCGGTCAGCCGGGCAGCCGGCATCGCGGCGGCGACGACGCCCAGCACGTCGCCGGCGACCAGCGCCCGGCCGAGCAGGCCACGAATGTCGGTGCTGGCGCTGCCCAGCACGCGGCGCACCTCGATCCCGCCGGCGAGCGCCAGGTAGGAGCGCGCGCCGCGCGCCGTGCCGCGGACGCGCAGACGCGCCCCGGTCGCGACCCGGGCGGTCCGCCAGCCGGTGATCTCGCCGTCGATCTCGAGCGCGCCGCCGACCCCGGCGCAGGCGACGACGACGGGCCGCAGCACGGTCAGCTGCGGGCCGTTCAGCGTCATCTCCACGACGGGCGTGCCGGCGGGGTTGCCGACGAGCGCGTTGGCGAGCAGCGCCGCGCCGCGATCAGCCGGGCCCGACTCGGCCATGCCGTCGTGCGCCTCGCCGAAGCGCCCGGCGTCGACGACGATGTCGAGCAGCCCGGGCTCGTCCACGCGCAGCGCCGGCAAGTGCGGCGCCGGCGGCAGCAGCTCGACCGGCGAGATCGGCGACGGCGTCACCCCGTCGCTCGGCACGAGCCGCACGCGGTCGCCGGCCGCGAGCAGGAACGGTTCGGGGCGGTGGGGATCGTAGAGCGCCTGCAGCGCCGTGCCGAGGATGTTCCAGCCGCCCGGCGACGAGGTCGGGTAGACGGTAGTCAGGTGCATCGCGATCGCGACGGTGTGGGCCGGCAGGGCCACGCGCGGGTTCGGGCGGCGCGGCAGCTGCAGGGCGTCGTCGTTGGGGCTGAGAAAGGGCTGGCCCGGCAGGGCGCCGACCGAGACGACGTCGTAGTGCGGCGCCGTGTGCAGGCGCGTGACGTCATCGATGGTCAGACCGGTGGCGGCCGCCGCGTCGGCCAGGTCGGCGCCGTCGTAGCGCACCGGCAGCCGCACGTCGCGCGGGTTCTCGGCCGCCGTCGGGCGGGCGGCGCGAATCCAGTCGACCACCTCCTCGCGGCCGATGCGCGCCGGATCCCACGTCACGGCGATGGTCGCGAACACGGGGTGCACGTCGCGGACGCCGACCGGCCGGCTCTGCCGCAACGCGCGGCCGAGGCCCTGCACGTCGTCGCAGCGGACGTAGAGCGTGTCCATCGTCAGAACGCCGGCCAGGCGCCGAACGACTCCCCGGCGGCGATGTTCAGGTCGATGGTGCGGAGCATGGGCGCATGATGCCGTGGCCTGCCACCATGCGCCCGTGCCTCCGTGGAGCAACTGGGCCGGCAACGTCACGTGCCACCCTCGGCAGATCGCGCGGCCGGCGACGGTGGCCGAGCTGCAGGGCCTGGTCGCGAGCAGCGATCTCGCGGTGCGCGTCGCCGGCGCGGGTCACTCGTTCTCGCCACTCTGCGCGACCGACGGGCTGCTGCTCGACCTCTCCGCGGTGCGCGGTGTGTCGTCGGTCGATGCCGAGCGCGGCATCGCGACCGTGGCCGCCGGCACGCACATCGCCGACCTCGGCGAGCCGCTCCGGGCCGCCGGCGTCGGTCTCCCGAACCAGGGCGACGTCGACACCCAGGCCATCGCCGGCGCGATCGCCACCGGCACGCACGGCTCCGGGGCGTTCGGCAGCCTCGCGACGCTGGTGCGCTCGGCCGAGGTGGTGCTGCCGACCGGCGATCTCGTTCGGCAGACCGATGCGGGGCTGGCGCTGGGGTTGCTCGGCGTGATCGTCTCCCTGGAGCTCGCGGTCGTGCCCGCCTACCGGCTGCACGAGCGCACGTGGCACTGCGCCTACGAGGACGTCGAGGCCGAGTGGGCGGCTGCTGCTGACGGCGCCCGCAACCTCGAGTTCTTCTGGCTGCCGACGCTCGACAGGTGCGTCTTCAAGCGGTTCGCGCAGAGCACCGACGAGCCGTGGGGCGACCCGCCGCCACCGCCGCAGCCGCCGGGCACGGTCGAGCGCTACCTGAAGCCGGAGCGGGTCGATTGGAGCCACCGCATCTACCCGTCCGAGCGCGTCACGCGGTTCGTCGAGATGGAGTACGCGGTGCCGGCCGCGGCGGCGTTCGAGACGCTCGCCGCCGTCCGGACGCTGATGCGCGACCGGCATCCGGAGCTGACGTGGGCGGTCGAGTTCCGCGGCCAGGCCGGCGACCCGCTGCCGCTGAGCCCGACGCAGGGCCGCGCTGTCGTCACGATCAGCCTGCACGCGCAGCCGGACGATCCGTGGCAGCCCGGCTTCGCCGCGGCGGAGCGGCTGCTGCTGGAAGCCGGCGGGCGTCCCCACTGGGGCAAGCTGCACCAGCTGGGAAGCGAGGAGTTCGGGGGGCTGTATCCGAGGCTGGCGGAGTTTCAAGCGCGCCGCGCGGAGCTCGACCCGAACGGCCGCCTGGTGAACGACTACCTCCGCCACCTCCTCCCCTAGATCCAATCAGGTTCGCGCGTGCCGCCGTACGAACGAACTCCTACGAAACAGTCACGCTTCCCGCCAGTCGCGCGATCCGCGCGCCTTCCGCGCGCCTTCCATGTTGGGGTCAGACCCCAGAAACGGCCTTTTCGGGGTCTGACCCCGGGCTTTTCGCGCAGGCACGTGCGGCACACTGCACCGCATGCAGGGACTTGTTGACTCCGGGTGGGCTGCCTGGCTGCCGGTTGAGCTTTCCGCCGCACTCGAGGCGCTCGCCGGCGGTGCTCCGCGACGGCGGGCGTTCCGCGACCTGCTCGCGGCCGGACCCGACGACGCATCGGCCGAGCGCTGGGAGCGGTTCCGGCTCGTCGCTCCCTCGCGGGTCGACGTGCCGCAGACGGCCGACGGGCTGACCGAGGAGGCGTGCTACGCGCTGCTGGACGGCGTCGGCCTCGTCGCCGGATCGCCGCCACGGCCCATCACGCCCGAGGCGGTCGAGCTCGTGCTGACGCTCGACCACCACGACCTGCTGGAGCTCGAGCAGCTCCGCGCCGCCCGCACCACGGAAGGCGTCGGGGCCGACCTCGCCGGGCTACCGTCGCTGGGCGACGTGTTCGGCAAGAACGTCGGGCGCAACGACCCGTGCCCGTGCGGGTCGGGCCGCAAGTTCAAGAAGTGCCACGGCGCCTGACGGTCAGATCTCGCCGGCGAGCAGCGAGAACACCGCGAGGTCGTGCCGCTCGTCGCGATGCGCGAGCGCCGACCGCAGCACGCCCTCCCACGTGAACCCGGCCTGCTCGGCAGTGCGCTGCGACGTCTGGTTGTGCGTCGAGATGCGCAGCTCGACGCGGATCAACCCCAGCTCGCGCACGCCCCAGACGGCCAGCAACCGCGTCGCCCGGCTGGCCGCGTTGCGGCCGCGTCCCCAGGGCGCCACCCAGTAGCCGATCTCGCCCGCGTCGTTGTCCCAGTCGATCGACACGAGCCCGATCGAGCCGATCACCTGATTCGACAGGTCCGTGATCGCGAGCGACAGGCTGGTGCGGGCCGCGCGCTCTGCCTCGTGACCCGAGATCCACTCCAGCGCGTCGTCCCGGCGGTACGCGGCCGGCACCGTCGTAAATCGCTGGATGTCCGGATCCTGGCAGGCCTCCGTCACCGGGTCGACATCGGCGAGCGAGAACGGGCGGAGCACGACGACGTCGTCCGCGAGCGGCGGGTGGGGCGGCGAGATCACGCGCACATCGTAGGCGCCTCCCTGCTCCAACCACGCGTCCGGTACTCTCGTGGAGATGCGACGCTCGCTCCTCGCGCTGCTGTGCGTGAGCCTGCTCGTGCCAGTGCCGGCGCACGCCTACCGGACGAGCGGAGACGGGGTCTGGCGCGAGCCGCTCGTCACCTACAGCGACCACACCGCCGGCGCGTACGGCAACGCCGCAGCGATGGCGGTGGCCGCGTGGAACACCACGGGCGCGCGCGTGATCCTGGTTCCGGCGCCGTCCGACCGGGCCAACATCCAGATCCGCGCGGTGCGGCACAGCACGCAGGGCCTGGCCTGCATCGGCGTCGCCGGCGCCACCGGCGCGCCCGGAGACGGACGCGGCGGGCTCCTGTCGGCCGAGGTCCGCGTCGCCACCGGATGCCGGCCGCAGCGCCTCTTCCAGCAGATCACCGCGCACGAGATCGGCCACGCCCTCGGACTCGGCCACGAGGACCGGCGCTGCTCGACGATGGTCTCGAACAACGCCACCGGCGCGCGACGCTGCCGCGGCGACTGGTTGCGCCGTTGCCGGGTCGTGCAGCCGGACGACATCCGCGGCCTCGTGCGGTACTACGGCGGCAAGGCGACCTCCGTCGCCCGCACCACCCGCGCCGCCTGCACCGATCGCCGCCCGGTCCGGCCCGGCGCGCTGACGGTGGTCGCCGACCCGGCCGGCACCGTCGCCACCGCGAACCTGTGGGCGCGCGGCTCCGGCGGACGGGCGCTCGTCGTCGGCCGTCGCAAGGGCGCCTGCCCGGCGTCGCCCATCGACCGGCGCGGCGACTACTTCTACGCCGCCGCCGGCGCCCCTCTCGTTCCGGCCTTCGCGGAGCAGGCCACGCCCGGTCGCTGGTGCTACCGGCTCTGGCGCGTCTCGGCCGGCGGTCGCTGGTCGAGCCCGCGCACCGTCGTCGTCAACCACGGCGCCCGCACCGGCGCGGCCCGCATCGGCCTCAGCGTGCTGGACGGCGTCGTGCGCTTCCGCCACCCGAAGGCACCGGCCGGATGGCGCGTCAACGTCGAGGCGATGAACGGCACCTGCGCCGCCCCGACCGGCTTCCGTCGCACGATCAGGTTCGGCGCTCTGGCACCGGGCCGGGCCGACTCGGCCACCGACACGTCCCCGCTCGCGGCCGGCGCCTCACGCTGCTACCGCGTGGTCGTGCACGACGGCGACTACCCGGCGCTGACGCCCGCGTTCGTCGCGAGCGCGACCTACCAGGGCGTGTAGGCGGCAGCGTCCGAGACACGGCCGGCGGTCACGTCGTCGAGCGCCCGGCCGATCACCTCGACGCCCTCATCCAGCTCGGCGTCGGAGATGGTCAGCGCCGGTGTCAGCTCCAGCACGCCGGCGCCGACGTAGTAGAAGACCGCGCCCAGCTCGGCGGCGCGGGAGCAGACCTTCGCGGCCGCGTCGGCCGAGGCCAACTCGACGCCGACGGCGAGCCCGCGGCCGCGCACGTCGGAGACCAGCGGCGAGCCGAGCGCGCGGAGCCCGGCCTGCAGGCGGTCGCCGGCCACGCCGGCGCGGGCGATCAGCCCGTCGCGCTCGATCACGTCGAGCACCGCGAGGCCGGCGCTGGCGCAGACCGGGTTGCCGGCCGTCGTCATCAGCGCGAACGCCATGGCGTGGTTCATCACCGCCGCCGGCCCGATCACGGCCGATAGCGGCAGGCCGCCGCCGAGGCCCTTGCCGAGGCAGACGACGTCGGGCGTCACGCCCTCCGACTCGAACGCGTGCAGCGTGCCGGTGCGGGCGAGCCCGACCTTGACCTCGTCGCACACCAGCAGCACGCCGTGCGCACGGCAGCGTTCGCCGAGACCGCGCAGGAACCCCGCCGGCGGCACGATCAGGCCACCGTCCGAGAGGATCGGCTCGACGAACAGGGCCGCCACCTCGCGGCCGTGACGGGCAAGGTGCGCGTCGAGCTCCTCGAGCACGACCTCGCCGGCGTCGGCGCCGTCGCGCGGGTCGGGATACCGCAGCTGGATCAGGCCCTCGGCCTTCTCGCCCTCGAGCGCCGGGTGCCCGGAGATCGCCATCGATCCGGTCAGCGCGCCGTGGTACGCGCCGGCGAAGGCGATGATGCGCGGCCGGCCCGTGGCGGCGGTGACGATGCGTGCGGCGGTGTCGTTGGCGTCGGAGCCGGAGTGCCCGAGCCACACCCGCCGGTCGGCGCCGGCGGGAAACGTCGCCAGCAGCCGCTCGGCCAGCTCGACAGCCGGGCCGTTGACGAGCGAGAGGATGCTCGCACCCGGCATGTCCGACAGCGCCCGTGCGGCCGCGGCCGCCACCTCCGGATGCGCGTTGCCGAGGCTCGCGGCGCCCCATGACGCTGCCAGGTCGAGCACCTCGCGGCCGTCCTCGAGACGGAGCCGGCTGCCGTGCCCGCCGACCGCGGCGAGGTCGAAGAACCGCAGCTTCTCGATGTTGCCGATAGCGCGCGTGTCGCGCTCGATGAGGGTCACGGCGCGGACGGTACCACTCCGCTCCGGGCAGGCGCACTACGGTTCGGCGCCGTGAAGTTCGTGCCCTGGATCTTCGTGCTGCTGTGGTCGACCGGCTTCGTCGGCGCCCGGCTGGTGGTCGGCGACGCCGATCCGCTGGCGGTGCTGACGGTCCGGTTCGCGCTGGCCGGCCTGTGCGCGCTCGTGATCGTGGCCGCCACGCGGTCGCAGTGGATGGGCTGGCGCATGGCGGGCCACGTGGCAGTCGTCGGCGTGCTGCTGCACGGCATCTACCTGGGCGGCGTCTTCTGGTCGATCGCCGAGGGCCTGCCGGCCGGTGTCTCGGCGTTGATCGTCGGGCTGCAGCCGATCGTCACGGCCTGCCTGGTCGGGGCGCTGCTGGGCGAGCGCGTGGCGCGCCTGCAGTGGCTCGGGTTCGCGGCCGGCCTGGTCGGCATCGCGCTCGTGCTGTGGGAGCGGCTCGCGATCGGGGGCGTCAGCTTCGGCGCCGTCGCGCTGTCGTTCGTCGCGCTGGTCGGCATCACCGCCGGCGCGCTGTACCAGAAGCGCTTCTGCACCGACGTGGCGATCTGGCCCGCCGCGGTGGTGCAGTACGCCGCCGCGACCGTGGTCGTCGGCGTCGGCAGCCTGACCTTCGAGAACTTCCACATCGAGTGGACGGCGAAGGTGATCGGCGGCCTCGCCTGGATGGTGTTCGTGCTGTCGATCGGCGCGGTGTCGCTGCTGATGCTCGTCATTCGCCGCAGCTCGGCCGCGCAGACGGCGTCGCTGCTCTACCTGACGCCGCCGCTGGCCGCGCTCGAGGCCTACCTCGTGTTCGGCGAGAAGCTGCACGCGCTGGCGATCGTCGGCCTCGCGGTGGCAGCTCTCGGCGTGTTCCTGGTGCTGCGCGGCGACCTCGGGGCGAGGCGCACGTGACGGCCCCGCCGGTGGCATGATGGCCGCCATGGGAACGCTCGCAATCGACCACCTGATCACGCGCGACCAGCACGTCTGGGCCTTCGGGCCGTCGATGACGCCGGTCCTCGAGGTCGACCCCGGCGCCGTGATCCGGCTGGAGCTGAACGACTGCTTCAGCGGGCAGGTGACGAAGGAGACCGACCTGTTCACGTCACTCGACCTGGAGCGTCTCAACTCGGCCACCGGGCCGATAGCGGTGCGCGGCGCCGAGCCCGGCGACTCGCTGGTCGTCGAGCTGCTCGAGATCAACCCCGGGCCACGCGGCGCGGCGATGGTGATCCCGGGCTTCGGGCAGCTGACGGGGCTGGTCGACGGCCCGGTGACACGCATCTTCCGGGTCGAGGACGGCGTCATCCACATGAACGACCGCGTGCGCTTTCCGGTGCGGCCGATGGTCGGCGTGATCGGCTGTGCCACGGGTGGCGAGGAGTGCATCAACTTCCTCGCGGGACAGCACGGCGGCAACCTCGATAACCACCTGCACGGCCCGGGCTCGACCGTGTACCTGCCGGTGCGCCAGCCGGGCGGCATGCTCGCGATCGGCGACATGCACGCCTGCATGGGCGATGGCGAGATCTCGGGCACGGGCGTCGAGATCGAGGGCGAGGTGGTGATCCGGGTCGGGCTCCACAAGGGCGCGCAGGGCATCTGGCCGGTGACCGAACTGGCCGACTGCTGGGTCACGCACGGCACGACGCTCGGCGACCTCGGCGGGGCCATCGAGCTGGCCTGCGAGGAGGCGGCGCGGCTGCTCGTCGACCACTGGGGATTCACGATCGCCGACGCGTTCATCTTCCTGTCGGTGGCGTGCGACGTCGGCATCGCCCAGGCCTGCCAGCCGTCGCCGGCCAGTGCGATCGCCCGCGTCAAGGTACCGAAGATCTCGGCGTGCCCGACGCCTTTCCCCCGGTAGCCTGCAGCCATGACGACCGTCCGCATCGCCGTCGCCTCGACCCCGCTCACGGCCACCATCGCCGAGGCGGTGCCGGCGGCGATCGCCGCGGTGGACGAGGCCGCGCGCCTCGGTGCGCAGATCGTCTGCCTGCCCGAGACGGCGGTGCCGGGCCACCGCAACCAGCCGCGCGAGGTGCCCGACGTCACCGCCGACGCGCTCGAGCGCGCCATCGACGCGATCGCCGCCGCGGTGTGCCGGACGGGCGTCGTCACCATCGTCGGCACCGAGCGCCCGACCGCGGCCGGCCGCGAGATCGTGTGCGTGGTGCTGGATGCCGACGGCAGCCGCCTCGGCGAGCAGGCGAAGACGCAGATCGACCCGTCGGAGGAGGCGCCATACGTCGCGGGCAGCGGTCGGCGCACGTTCACCGCGGGCGGCCTGACGTTCGGCATCGCCATCTGCCACGAGGCGTTCCGCTACCCCGAGATCAGCCGCGCGCTGACCCTCGACGGCGCCCAGGTGATCTTCGTGCCGCACTGGGTCACGACCGCGGGCGGCCCGCTGCCGACGCGCTGGCTCGACGCGTCGAACCCGTACAACGAGAAGGCCCTGATGTGCCGCGCGCTCGAGAACACGGTGTACGTCGCGCAGTCCAACAACGCCGCGCCCGACCAGGGTTCGGCGACCTGCATCGTCGCGCCCGACGGGTCGCTCGTCGCCCAGTTGCCCTACGGTCAGGTCGGCGTGGTCGCCGCCGACATCGATCTGTCGCTCGCCGACGGGCTGCTGGCCCGGCGCTGGTCGCCGGAGCGCAACCGCCAGGCCGAGCGCGCCAGCCGATGACGCCGCGTCCACCCGCCCCCAGCGCCGCGATGGCGGCCCTGCCCCGTTCGGGCATCCGCGCCATCATGGAGCTCGCGATGGAGCGGGGCGACACGCTCAACCTCAGCTTCGGCGAGCCCGACTTCGACACGCCGCCGCACATCGTCGAGGCCGCCGGCGACGCGGCCCGCGCCGGCCGCACCCGCTACACGGCCAGCCGCGGCATCACCGAGCTGCGCGAGGCTGCGGCCGCGAGCATCACCCGGCGCGCCGGCCACGACGTCGGTGCCGACCAGATCGTGGCCACGGTCGGCGGCGTCCAGGGCGTCTTCAGCACGCTCGCCGCGCTGGCCGATCGTGGCGACGCGGTGCTGGTGCCCGATCCGAGCTGGCCCAACTACGTCGGCATCTGCACGCTGCTCGGCCTCGAGATCGTGCGCTACCCGCTGCCGGCGGCGAACGGCTTCGAGCCCGACCTGGACGCCCTCGAGCAGCTCGCGACGCGGCGTGGCGTGAAGGTGCTGATCACCAACACGCCGTCCAACCCGACCGGCGCGGTGTGGGGCCGCGACACGGTGGCGGCGACGGTCGACATCGCCGTGCGCAACGGCCTCTACGTGCTGTCCGACGAGGTGTACGACGAGATGGCGTTCGACGGCGTGCACGTGGCGTCGGCGCCGTTCGCGCCGGACAACGTCGTCACCGTCTACAGCCTGTCGAAGACGTACGCCATGACCGGGTGGCGCATCGGCTACCTGGCGGCGCCGGCAGAGCTGGTCGGCACGCTCTCCAAGGTGCCCGAGGTCGAGGTCTCGTGCCCGACCGCGCCGGCGCAGTGGGCGGCGGTGGCGGCGCTCTCGGGGCCGCAGGACTGCGTGCGCGAGATGCGTGACGCCTACCGCGAACGGCGCGATCTCGCCGTCGCCGCGCTGCGGGCCGAGGGCCTCTTCGTGGCCGAGCCGCGCGGCGCCTTCTACATCTTCGCCGACGTCTCCGCCGCCACCTCCGACACGCTCGAGTTCGCGAAGCATCTGGTGCGCGACCACGGTGTCGCGTGCGCCCCCGGCGACACGTTCGGGCCCGGCGGTGCCGGACTGCTGCGCGTCTCGCTGGCGGCCGCGCCGGAGACCGTCACCGAGGGCATCCGCCGCATCGGCGAGGCCGTGCGCGCCGCCGTCCCCACCTGACCTCAGGCCGGCGGCAGCACCGGCGAGACGAGCCCGGCGGCCATGTCGCGCGGCGCCGCCAGCGACTCCAGCATCACGGCGGTATCGGCGATCGCGACGCCGGTCAGATGGGCGTCGCGGCCCTCGAAGTCGGCGACGATCGCCTGCAGCGCCTCCGTGTACGCCGGCCGATCGCGGCGCGCGAGCGCCGTCAGCGCCGCTGCGGTCCGCTCGAACGCCTCGCCGCCGGCGGCCATCTCCGCGGCGGCGGCCGCCGCGGCGGCGTCCTCGGCGAGCACGAGCCGCGCCACGGCCACGGCGTAGGCCGCCACCGGCGATCCCGCACCGGGCGGCACCTCGGTCAGCACGTAACGCGCCGTGTCGCCGTCGCCGTCGCCGGCCAGAATTGCGGCCTTGATGGCGCCCGCGAGCCGGCCGTACGCCGTCGGCGGGGCCTCCTCCCACGAGGCGCGGTACGCCGCGGCGGCACGCGAGAACGACTCGGGAGCACGCCCGCCCGCGAGCAGCACCGCCTGTCCCTCGGCCTCGGCGACGAGCGCCGCGCGGAGCAGTTCCAGGTCGTCGGCCACGCCACGAGTGTAGGGGAACGGGGTGACGCGGCGAACGCAAGCCCCATCCCTTGCAGCGGCGGCCCTGCCAGTGCAAGATTGCGC
Organism: Gaiellales bacterium; assembly: GCA_046598415.1. Lineage (GTDB taxonomy): Bacteria > Actinomycetota > Thermoleophilia > Gaiellales > F1-60-MAGs149 > VFJZ01. The sequence goes on along the minus strand of JBKJIG010000044.1, from coordinate 11,597 downwards.
AGCAAGTCACGTGGGGAACGAGGCTGGGAGGCCAACTTGACCGAACTGCACCACGAGGGCACCGTGAGCAACGTGGACGTCTCGACCCGCGAGGATGTCCACCAGCTGAAGGCATCGGCTGTCGGTCTCACTTCGGTCCTCTTCCTGTGCGTGACCGGTTCGGCGCCGCTGGCGGTGACGCTCTTCAACACGCCCTACGTGGGCCCGCTCGGGTCGGGCTACGGCGGGCCGGGCGCATTCATGTTCGCGACCATCGTCCTGACGATCTTCTCGGTCGCGTACGTGCAGATGTGCCTCAAGATCCGCGCCGCGGGCGGCATGTACACGTTCGTCAGCCACGGCCTCGGCCGGCCGCTCGGGCTCATGTCCGGGTTCTCGCTGATGGTCGCGTACACCATCTTCGGCACCTCGCTGATCGGCGGGTTCTCGGCGTTCACGCAGAACACGCTGCTCGTCCACACCGGCTTCGACTCGCTGCCCTGGGTGTGGTACGCCCTGTTCGCGGTGGTCGTCGTGGCCGCGCTCGGCTACTTCGACGTGCAGATCTCGGCCAAGATCCTCGGCGTCGCCCTCATCGGTGAGCTGCTGATCATCCTGATCTTCACCTTCGGCGTGCTGTTCCAGGGCGGCGCGTCCGGCGTCGAGGTCTCGCCGATCCTGCCGTGGAACTTCGGTGAAGGGGTGGCCCCCGGCATCGGCGTCTTCTTCGCGTTCTGGTCGTGGGTCGGCTTCGAAGCGGCTCCCAACTACGCCGAGGAGTCGAAGGATCCACAGCGGACGATCCCGATCGCCGTCTACTTCTCGTGCGTCGGCGTCGGCGTGCTCTACACCGTGATGATGTGGGCCGTCGTGACCGCCTACGGTCACAAGGGCGCGCTCGACACGGCCTTCGCCGGCGGTGCGGCCACCGAGTCGGTGACCCTGAATGGCTTCACCTTCGTACCCGGCTTCGCGAACATCGTGACCGGGCCGATGGAGGCCTACGTGGGCCACTTCGCCGCCGCGGCGATGGACTGGCTGATCGTCACGGGAGCGCTCGCCTGCGGCGCCGCGCTCCTGAACGCCGGCATCCGCTACTGGTACGCGCTCGGCCGCGAGGGCATCATGCCCCGCGCGCTCGGCCGCACCCATCCGGTGCACAAGACGCCGCACGTCGCGATCCTCTCCGTCATGGTGCTGAACACGACGCTGATCCTGACCTTCTGGTTCCTCGACAAGCTGCCGCTCGAGATGTATGGGTGGCTCGCCGTGCAGGGCGTGATCTGGATCGTCCTCGTCCAGGCGCTGACGGCGCTCTCGACGTTCTTCTACTTCCGCAAGGAGCATCCGCAGGAGATGCACTGGTGGAAGACCGGTCTGGCGCCGTGGATCGGCTTCCTGGGCCAGGCGTACGTCCTGCTGCTGCTCTACTCGAACCTGTACTTCCTCGCCGCCGGCGCCTGGTACGTCAACCCGGTGTTCGAGATCCCGTGGATCGATGTCGCGTACATGTCGAACGAGCTGCAGTTCTCGCCGATCGGCATCCTCGGCGTGCTCGTGCCGCTCGCGGCGCTGAGCTACGCGTACTACCTGCGCAGCTCGAATCCGCAGAAGTACGAGATCCTCGGCCGCTTCATCAACCAGGGAGCGTAATACTCTGCGGCTAGATGGCCGAGACCGGAACCAACGACGGGGAGGCGCCCACCGGGCGCCTCCCCGTCATCCTTTTCCCGACCTGCCTGGGCGATCTGATGTCGCCGCAGACGGTGGTCGACGCGACGCGGGTCCTCGAGGCCTGCGGGTGCGACGTCGGCACCGCGAAGGGCACGACCTGCTGCGGGCAGCCGGGGTTCAACTCCGGCTTCGACGCCGCCGCGCGTCGTGTCGCCCGCCCCACGGTGCGGGCGCTGGCGGCCACCACCGGGCCGGTGGTCGTGCCCTCGGGCTCGTGCGGCGCGATGATGAAGAAGCACTGGCGCGAGCTGTTCCACGGCGACCGCGACGAGGAGCTGGCCCGCGGCGTCTCGGCCCGCGTCGTCGAGTGGTCGGAGCTGGTAGCGGCGCGGCCGCTACCAGCCTTCACCTGGCAGGGGCGCGTGGCGTACCACGACTCGTGCCACGCCCTGCGCGAGCTGCGGGTCAAGGATGCGCCGCGCAAGCTGCTGCAGGCGGTCGAGGGGCTGGAGTTCGTCGACCTGTCGTCGAGCGACCGCTGCTGCGGCTTCGGCGGCACGTTCTCGGTGCGCTACCCCGACGTGTCCGTGGCGATGGCCGACTCCAAGCTCGCCGACGTCGCGACGGCCGAGGTCGACGCGCTGGTGTCGGGCGACGGCGGCTGCCTGCTGCACCTGGGCGGGCGCCTGTCGCGCACCGGCTCCACCGTGCGCACGATCCACCTCGCGTCGCTGCTCGCGGAGGCGCTGCCGTGAGCGACCATCTGAGCGGCACCACGTTCGAGGAGCGCGCGGCCGAACAGCTCGTCAAGCCGTTCCAGCGCAAGGCGATCCCCGCCGCCGTCGACGGCACCGTCGCGCACCTCTGGCACCGCTTCGAGCACAACGACCGGCCGGCCCTGCGCCGCCTCTCCCGCGACATCCGCTCGCATGCCGTCGCGAACCTGCCGGCGCTGGTCGCCCAGTTCGCCGACGCCTGTGCCGCTGCGGGCACGCAGGTGCACTTCGCCGCCGACGCCGCCGAGGCGAACCGCATCGTGGTCGGCATCTGCAACGACGCCGGCGCCCGCCTGGCCGTGAAGTCGAAGTCGATGCTGAGCGAGGAGATCGAGCTCAACCCGGCGCTCGAGGCGGCCGGCATCGAGGTGGTCGAGACCGACCTCGGCGAGTACGTCGTGCAGCTCGACGGCGACCGGCCGAGCCACGTGATCGCGCCGATCATCCACAAGACGCAGGGCGAGGTGCGCGAGCTGTTCTCGAAGCTCGCCGGCCGCGAGCTGGACGACACCGCGGCCGAGCTGACCGCGTTCGCCCGCGCCCAGCTGCGCGAGAGCTTCCTGAAGGCCGACGTCGGCATCACCGGCTGCAACTTCGCCGTCGCCGAGACCGGCACCGTCGTGCTCGTCACCAACGAGGGCAACGGCCGGCTGGCCACGTCGCTGCCACCGGTGCACGTCGCCCTGGTGGGCGTCGAGCGGATCCTGCCGCGCCTCGACGACCTCGGCGTGCTGATCCCGATGCTGGCCGCCAGCGGCACGGGCCAGGCGATCTCGACCTACCTCAGCCTGGCCAACGGGCCACGGCGCGAGGGCGAGGTCGACGGGCCCGAGCAGATGCACGTCGTGATCGTCGACGGCGGCCGGTCTTCGATCCTCGGGACGGGCTACCAGGAGATCCTGAACTGCATCCGCTGCGGCGCCTGCCAGAACGTCTGCCCCGTCTACCGCCAGGTCGGCGGCCACGCCTACGGCTGGGTCTACGGCGGGCCGATCGGCGCCGTGCTGACGCCGCTCTTCAAGCCGCAGGCGGAGGGTATGGAGGTCGCGCACGCGTCCAGCCTGTGCGCAGCGTGCGACGACATCTGCCCGGTCGAGATCCCGATCCACGACCTGCTGCTCGACCTGCGCCGCGATCGCGCCGAGCGGCGCATCCCGGGCGTTCTGGAGCGCACCGCCTACACCGCCTGGTCGTACGCCTGGTCGCGCCCGTTCCTCTACCGTCTGAGCGGCCCGGTCGGGCTCGGCCCGCTGCGGCTGGTCGCGCGCTCCGGTGTGCTCCACCGCGCACCGGGCTTCCTCGGCCGGTGGACACGCGGCCGCGACCTGCTGCTGCCCTGGAGGCGCCGCTGATGGAGCGCGAGGCGTTCCTCGCCCGCCTGGCGGCGGCGAACCCCGGCCCGGCCCTGCCCGACGTGACGACCCTGCCGGCGGTGCATACCGAGCTGCGGGACGGCGACGAGCTCTACCAGCGGTTCCAGTTCGAGCTCGAGGCCGTGCAGGGAACGTGCGAGCGGTGCGAGCCGGACGTGGTCGCCGCCGCGGTCGTGGCGGCCCTCGGCGACGACCGTCGCGTGGCGCTGGCCGACGACCTCGGCCCGTACCTGGAGCCGGTGCGCCAGGCGCTGGCCGCGACGGGCATCGACGCGGCGCCCTACGCCGAGGTGTTCGGCGACCGCGAGCGACTGGGCGCGCTCGAGGCGACCGTCACGGGCTGCGCGCTCGCCGTCGCTGCCACCGGCTCGATCGTGACGACGGCGCTGGCCGGCCGGGCCGCCGCGCTGATCGCGCCGCGCCACGTCTGCGTGGTCGACTCAGCCAACCTCGTGGGCGGCCTGTCCGAGGCGCTGCGGCGGCTGCCCGCCAGCTCGATGGCCGCGTTCCAGAGCGGCCCGAGCCGAACGGCCGATATCGAGAAGAAGCTCATCCTGGGCATGCATGGCCCCGGCGTGACGCACGTGATCATCGCCCGCTGACTCGCGTTTCTCGACGTATTCGCGGCATCAGAGTAGAGTCGTCCCCGCACCACGGACATGAGGGGGAAACGTGAGGAGCAAGCGCAATCTCGTCGCCGGCCTGCTGGTCGGCGCAGCCGCGGTCGTCGCACTCGGGTCGGTGGCCGTCGCGGGCGGCCACAAGGGCAGGGACAACGACCGGCGGGCCTCGAAGATCACGGTCGTCGAGCGCGCGACGACCGACACCACGGTCGACAACGCCCCGCCCAAAGACTCGATCGGCGACACGCTGGCCTTCGGCAACGAGCTGTTCGACAAGACGAACACGAAGCTGGTCGGCACCGATCAGGGCAGCTGCGTCCGCACCGTCGTCGGCGTGGCGTTCGAGTGCTCGTGGACGAACTCGCTGAAGGGCGGCCAGATCGTCGTGCAGGGCCCGTTCCTCGACGCCGGCGACTCCGTGCTGGCCATCACCGGCGGCACTGGCAAGTACCGCGACGTCACCGGCACGATGGACCTGCACGCCATCGACGCGACGTCGTTCCGGTTCACGTTCCACATCCACCACTCGTAGCGCAGTGCGGCGGGGGAGCTCACGGCTCCCCCGCCCGCTCCGGCTAGCCGGCGGCGGCGAGCGTGGCGCTGAGCTGCTCGGAGAGCGGCGCGCCCTCGACGATCACGCCGTCGAGGGCGGCGGTGCCGATCGTGAACGCCCAGACGCCGAGGTCGCGGAGCTCCTCGATGCGGGCCACGGAGTCGACCGAGCCGGCGCAGATGAGCGGCAGCGTGGTCGCCTCCGAGACGGCGCGGACGAGCGCCGGCACGTCGCCGTCGTACCGGTACGCGAGCAGGTTGATGCCGTCGACGCCTGCCGCCTCGGCCTTGCGGGCGTCGTCGCAGATACGCTCGACCGAGCCGCGCAGCAGGCACGGGTGGCCGACGATCTCGCCGACGTACGGGAAGAACTTGATCGACGTGCCCTCGAGGATCTGCTGGATCGGCTCGATGATGGTGCCGCCGATCAGGTAGTCGGGGCCGATCGCGGCGGCCACCTCGGCCGAGCGGAGGGTGGCCTCCTCGGTCTCGGAGACGACCTCGAGGTAGGACGTGTGGCCGTTCGCACGGATCTCATCCATGAAGGCCTTGAGCTCGTCCTGGGGCAGACCGACGTCTTTGCAGCCGATGTGCCGCAGGCCGGTACCGGCGATCGAGGCGTAGATGGAGCGGGCATCCGACAGCGTGACGTCGTTGCGCGTGAGCATGAAGATGAACTCGGACATGCCGGAGAGTGTAATGTCCCGGGCGGCAAGTTGTCCGACAACTGGAGTTGAGGCGTTGCGCGCAGCGATCTGGCAAGGGCCCGGCAAGATGACCCTCGGCACCGTCCCCGACCCGGTGTGCCCCAGCGACGGCGTGCTCCTGCGGGTGACGGCGACCGGCATCTGCGGCACGGACGTCCGGGTGTTCTTCAACGGCGACCGCCGCATCGAGGCGCCCTGGGTGCTCGGCCACGAGATCTCCGGCGAGGTGATCGAGATCGGGCCCGACGCCCACGACGCCCGTCACGTCGCCGTCGGCGACGCGGTGCACTGCATCTCGACCCTGTACTGCGGCCGCTGCCGCCTGTGCCGCAGCGGCAACGAGCACATCTGCCTGCACTACCAGCTGATGGGCTTCGACTTCCAGGGTGCCTACGCCGAATACGTCGCGATCCCCGAGGTCGCCTGCAAGGGCCTCTTCAAGATCCCCGAAGGCCTCTCGCCCGCCCACGCCACCTTCACCGATCCGCTGTCCGACGCCATCTGCGGCCACAAGGACATCGGCATCGGCCTCGACCAGACCGTCGCGGTGATCGGCGCCGGCCCGGTCGGCATCGCCCACTGCGCGCTGGCCCGCGCCCAGGGCGCCGCGCAGGTGCTGCTGCTGGAGACGGCCGCCAACCGCCTGACGCTCGCCGACGGCGTGCTCGGCGCCGACCGGATGGACTACCTCGACGTTACCGGCGACGCCGGCATCGCGGCCGTGCGCAAGGCCACCGACGACTTCGGTGCCGACGTCGTCATCGTCGCGTGCTCGTCCGACAAGGCGCAGGAGCAGGCGATGGAGATGGCCGCGCCGCGGGCCCGGGTGCTGTTCTTCGGCGGCCTGCCGAAGGGCACGACGCACATGCGCTTCCCATCCAACATCCTGCACTATCAGGAGGTGCAGGTGCACGGCTCGTACGCGTCGCGCTACCGCGACCAGGTGCAGGCGCTCGACATGCTGGCCCGCGACGAGGGCGGCATCCGCGGCGTCGTCAGCGAGGTGATCTCGCTCGACGAGGCGCCCGCGGCCTTCGACCGGATCCGCGCGGGCGAGGTGCTGAAGGTCGTCGTCCAGCCATGACGGCCGTCGGCCAGGTGGTCGACGAGCTGCGCACCGCGATCGTCGACGGCACCCGCGCGCCGGGCGAGCGACTGCCGTCGGAGCCCGATCTGGCGCGGACGCTCGGCATCTCGCGCCCGACGCTGCGCGACGCCCTGCGCGCGCTCGAGGACGAGGGCCTGGTGCGGCGCGTGCACGGCTCCGGCACGTACGTCACGGGCCGGCCGCTGCCGCGCAACAACCTCGAGCGCAACGCCGGCGTCACCGACGTGATCGCGTCGTTCGGGCAGGAACCGGGGACGCTGGCGCGGACGGTGGCAGAGGAGCCCGCGCCCGCCTGGGTGACCGAGGCGCTCGGCATCGAGCAGGCGCTCGTCCTCCGCCGCATCCGCACCGCCGACGGCCGCCCGGTCGTGTACTCGGTCGACTACGTCCGCCCCGGCACCCCGGTGGACGGCGAGTCGCTGTATGCCGCCTTCGGCGCGGCCATCAACCATGGCGTCGCGACGCTGCGGCCGGTCACCGCCGACGCGTTCCTGGCCGGCGCGCTCGGGGTCGCGGAGGGCGCGCCGCTGCTCGAGCTGCGGCAGGTCGACTACGACGAGGCCGACGCCGCGCTGGCGGCCGCGCAGGAGTACCACGTAGCTGACGCGTTCGACTTCACCGTCTATCGCCGGGGGCCGGCATGAGCGACCTGGTGCTCGGCATCGACGTCGGATCGCAGGGCACCTGCGCGCAGCTGATCGACATCCAGGGCGAGATGCTCGCCGTCGCCTACGAGGGCTACGACGTGCTCTACCCGCGGCCCGGCTGGGCCGAGCAGGATCCGCGCGCGTGGCTGGCGGCCCTCAGCCGCACCATCGCCGAGGCGACCGCCGGCGTCGATCGCTCGCGCATCGTGGCGCTGTCGTTCGCCGCGCAGCTGGACGGCCTGGTGTGCGTCGACGAGGCGGGCGAGCCGCTGCGCGATGCGATCATCTGGATGGACCGGCGCGGCGACGAGGTGTGCGACGCCCTGGCCGAGCGCGTCGACCCCGAACACCTCTACGAGACGACCGGCTGCAATCTGGACGGCGGCCACGTCGGTGCGAAGATCGCCTGGATCCGGGAGCGCGAGCCCGAGGTGTTCGCGCGGACCGCACGGTTCCTCCTGCCCGGCTCGTTCGTTGCGCACGCGGCGTCCGGCGCGTACGGCGTCGACGCGTCCAACGCCTCCAGCTCGATGCTGGTCGACGTCCGCGCCCGCGACTGGCACGAGGGCATCTGCCAGGCATTCGGCATCGACCCCGCGCAGCTCGCGCCGGTGGTCGCGCCGCACGGCGTGCTCGGCACCATCGCGCCCTGGCTGCGCGAGGCGACAGGGCTCGATGCCGGCGTGCTGGTGGTGTGCGGCTGCGGCGACGAGATGGCCGCGACGCTCGGCGCCGGCGTCGTCGACCCGGGCGCCGTCTGCGACGTGATCGGCACGGCGGAGCCGATCTGCGCCGTCACGTCCGAGCCGGTGTTCGATCCCACGCGGCTCGTCGAGCTGCACCCGCACGCCGACCCCGAGACGTGGCTGCTCGAGAACCCGGGCTTCGTGTCCGGCGGCGCCTACCGCTGGTTCCGCGACCACCTCGGCCGCGAGGAGCTCGATCGGGCGGGCGAGGAGCGCGTCGACGTGTACGAGCTGCTGAACGAGCTCGCCGGCCAGGCGCCCGCCGGGTCGGAGGGAGCCATCTGGCTGCCGTGCCTGATGGGCGCGATGGCTCCCGAGTGGAACGCCGACGCGCGTGCCGTCTGGTACGGGCTGACCCCGGCGCACACGCGTGCGCACCTGCTGCGCTCGCTGCTCGAGGGCTCGGCGTACGCGCTGCGCGACATCCTCGCCGCGATGCGCTCGTCGGGCCTCGAGCCACGCGAGATCGTGTGCGTCGCCGGCGGCGCGCGATCGCGGCTGTGGCGGCAGATCCGCGCAGACGTGACCGGCCTGCCGGTCGCCGCCGCGGCCGACGTCGAGACCACCGCCCGCGGTGCCGCCATGCTGGCCGCAGCCGGAGCCGGCGCCTACCCGACGGTCGCGGCCGCGGCCGCGGCCATGTCGCGCCAGGGCGGCGCGGCGCTGCAGCCCGACCCCGCCAACACCGCCGTCTACGACGAGGCGTACGCGCGCTACCGGGCGGTCTACGACGCCCTGCGACCCGTCTTCACCCGGTAGCCCGGCCCAGGACAGGCCTGAGGCCGGCGGTCGTGGGGGCGACGCGCCGGCCTCGGGTGGGGATGGGGGAAGGGCTTGGGCTTCCCGACCGCCGGAGTCGATAGGAGCGAGGGGACGCGTGAGCTCCGGCGGACTTGCAACTGCTGAATCGGTTGAATCATGCCGGAGCTTGAGTGCCAGCTCGAAACGTGATCGCTCGCGTGGCCGGATCGGCGGCGACGAGCGTCACCTCGAGCGCCTGCCCGGGCGTGGCCGGCGTGTCGAGCCGGGCGATCACCGGCGGCTGCTCGATCTGGATCTGGGCGCCGCGGTCGTCGGACGAGAGCACCACCGCGGTGAACCGTTCGCCGATGCGGTCGGCGAGCGTGCCGGCCTCCGTGGCGTCGATCAGCTCACGCTCCAGGCGGCCGGCCCGGGCCTCGGCCTTCGCCATCGTCTCGGGCAGCCCGGCGAGCGACGCGCGCAGCTCCACATCCGGCCCGTCGGCGAGCAGTTCGAGCACGTAGCGGTCGCAGAGCCGCCGCATCGGCGCCGTCACGTGGGCGTAGGGCGCGGCCAGCGCGTAGTGCGCGGCCTCCTCGGGCGGCTTGCCGTCGAAGAACGCGTACCGCGCGCGTCCCATCGCGTGGCGCATGGCGGTCAGCGCGGCGACGGCCTGCAGCTTCGCAGCGGCCGCCTGCGCCGCCGCCAGCCGCTCGGGATCGGGCGCGTCCATCACCCGCAGCAGGCCGAGGCCGTGCGCGAGCATCTGCTCGGCCGCGCCCATGCCGACCAGCAGCGACACGTGCGCGTTCCAGTCCTCGACCGGCAGCCGCTCCTCCCAGTGCAGACGGAAGCCGCACCGGTTGCCGTCGTCGGGCACCACCTCCTGCGCGGGCAGGTCGAGCCGCGTGGCGCCCCGCAGGTTCGCGCGAGCCTCGCGCAGCGTGCCGAGGCGCTCCAGCAGCGGCATCCCCTCGCGCTGCGCCTCGGCGTAGGTGAGCTTGCGCCGGCTCTCCACCATCGCCCGCACGACCGAGAAGGCGACGCCCTCGCCGATCGCGTCGAGGTCGGCGGTGAACAGGAACGCCGGCCGCGGGCCACCGGGCAGCAGGCTAGCCGCGCCCTCCGACAGGGCCGGCGGGTAGACCGGCGTCTTGTAGTCGGGCCCGTACGCGGTCACGCCGCGCTGCCAGGCCTCCTCCTCGATGACGCCGCCGCGCTCGGCGAACGCGCCGATGTCGGCGATCGCGTAGTACACGCGGAGGCCGTCACCGTGCTCGGTCAGGTGCAGCGCCTGGTCGAGGTCGTTGCTGCCCGGCGGGTCGATCGTGACGAATGGCAGGTCGGTGCGGTCGACGCGGTCGGCCGGCGCGGGGCCGCGGGCGGCTGCGGCCCGCGCCGCCTCCTCGACGGCATCGGGAAACGGCCCGGCGATGTGCAGCTCGGCCCGGACGGCGGCGAAGCTCGCCGCCAGCGCCGGCGAGACCCCGTCGCGGTCGTGGAAGCGGCGGGTCAGTGCCGGTGCCCGGTCGGCAGGGCCGGCGCGATCGGTCCTTCGAGAGTGCTCATGCGGGTATTGTCGCCGCCGTGGAGGCGTTTCGGACGCTCGCAGGTCCGGCCGAGGCCGACATTCGCGAACGGGGATCGCGGTTCCGAGCCCGCGCCGTCCCCGTGACGGGGCGCGACGCGGCGGAGGCGTTCTTCGCCGAGCACGAGCGGCTGCACCGCGATGCGACACACGTCGTCCCCGCGTTCCGGCTGCACGACGGAACGGCGTACTCCAGCGACGCGGGCGAGCCGGCGGGGTCGGCGGGCGCGCCGCTGCTGCAGACGCTCGCCGGCACCGGCCTGGCCGATGTCGCGGCCGTCGTGATCCGCTGGTACGGCGGCACCAATCTCGGCATCGGCGGTCTGGTGCGCGCCTACTCCGGCGCGCTCGCGCTCGCCCTGGCCGACGCGCCGGTGCGCCACGCGACCCCGGCGGTGCGCCTCGTCGTGCGCTACGACCACGACCAGACGTCGGCGGTGCTGCGCACCATCGCCGTGTTTGCCGGCCGCGATCTGGAGCAGGCCTACGACGAGGCCGTGACGTGCACGTTCACGTTGCCGGCCGATGCGGCGGAGCGCTTCCGCGATGCTCTGCGCGATGCGACCCACGGCGCGCTGGACGCCACGGACGGCGGCACGACGGTGATCTACACGTGAGCGAGCTGGCTCCGATCGCGCGGGCGGCGCTCGGGCTGGGAGGCCCGCTCGTGTTGCTGCGCGCCTCCGGCGGTGCCGTCTACCGGTCGCCCGCCGGCATCGTCCGGGTCGACCGCGGCGGCGCCGACCTGGTCGAGCTCGCGTACGACCTGGCGGCCGCCGGCGCTCCGATCGCGGCGCCGGTCGAGGGACCGGTCGAGCACGACGGCTGGGTCGTGTCGCTGTGGGAGGAGGCGCCGGCCGACGGCTCGTTCGATCCCGCGGCGATGGGCCGCGCACTGGCCGGGTTCCACCGCGCGGGCGTCGTCTTCCTGGATCGCGCGCCCGCCTGGGACCCGCTCGCGTGGTTGACGGCGCGGGGCGTCGACGGCGGCGTCTTCCAGCGCGCCGAGCGCCTCGTCGGCGCGCTGCAGGGGCCACCCTCGCTGCTGCACACCGACGCGCACGCCGGCAACTTCCGGGTCAC
>JBKJIG010000028.1:0-2945 GCA_046598415.1 Gaiellales bacterium | reverse complement strand
ACCGCAACCCCACCCCGTTCCGCTGGACCGCGAAGCCCGACGACATCCTCGCCAAGACCCAACGCGCCCGCGAAGCCCTCACAAATACTAACGCCAATTCCGTGTCAGACCACTAGTAGGTGGATGGGGCGATGCGCGGCTACCGGGCGCTGCCCGAACCGATCGTGGGGTCAACCGCGTCGCGTCGCTGTGTTCGGCCACTCCCAATCGTGACGATTCTCATTCGCGAGCTACCGGATGGACGATTTGGCAAGCGTTACGCCGCGGAATCCGAGTCTCGGCCACGGAGGCTCGTCGTCCTCGACGACCCGAAGCCGGCTTCCGAGGGGCCGGCTCGTCGCATGAGAGCCGCCGCACCCTACGTCGAGAGCGCCGAGCGCCGGGTGATCGAGACCCTCGGCAGGCCGCTGGTGCGATCCTCTCCGCTTGGCGCCGTCGTTCGCGGGATGGTGGCAGGAGCGGCCGGTACGGCCGCGATGACCGGTTACCAGATGCTCGTCGCGAAGCTCAGGGGACAGGCGGATGCGGACGCGCCGGGATCGTGGCAGGACGCGCCCGCCCCGGCGCAGGTCGGCAAGCGCATCCTCACCGGAGTCTTTCAGGAGCAGGTGCAGGTTGGTCAGGCGGCGCGGCTGACGAACGTCATGCACTGGGCGTATGGGACGGGCTGGGGAGGAGCCTACGGCCTGCTGCAGGGGACTGTCGGCGCTCCCCGCCTGCGGGCGGGGGCGACGTTCGGCGCCGGGGTCTGGGCGATGTCGTACGCGCAGCTGGTGCCGATGGGGATCTACGAGGCGCCCTGGAAGTATCCGCCGAAGGAGCTCGCGCTCGACCTCTCGTACCATCTCGTCTACGGGATGTCCGCTGCGCTCGCGTTTGGCGCATTGACGCGGCGCTGACTCCTCAGGACTCGCTGTTCGCCGCAACTCGCTTCGTTTCGATCGCGGGCGCCCCGGACAGATGCTCTCGTCGGCCAGGGCGAACGACGTGGGCGGTGGTCGTTGTCAGCTGCCGATCGCGTCGCGTGTGCGGAGGGCGATCTGTACGAACGCGAAACGGACGCGTGCTTGCGGTTACGGGAGTCGTGGCCGGGTAGACCACGTGGTACACGTCAAGCGCTGTCCTGTGATGCCGTGTTGTCGGATCGCTGGTGGTGTTCTGCGTTTGCAGATGCCGGGAGGCTGACTCGTGCACCACCTTTCCGCTCGCTTCGGCGAGACGAAACGTCGTCGATGGATCTTCTCCGTCGGCGCGATGCTTGTTGCCCTGGTGGCGGCGGTGTTCCTCGCCACCTCTGCCGGCAGCCCGTCGCCGGCGGCGGCGGGGACGACGGCGCCGCCCGGCGATCTCGGACAGCGCAGTGGCCTTTTGCCGCGCGAGAATCTGGTGCTGAAGAGCGCCATCAACGTCGACCTCACCAAGAACACGGTGCGGTTGCCGCTGTATAAAGGCAAGGCGCATGGCAAGACGGTCTGGTTCGTGTTGTTGGACGCGTCCGATCGCGGCCTTGCGAACAATCTGGACGTGAACTACGCACCGAAGCTCGCGAACCTCGCGATTGGTTGCCGGGCGTGCGTGCAGACGGTCACGCTCGACTCGCCGACGCCGGCCCAGAACCGGTTCGGGCAGGCGACGGTGAAGTTCCGCGGCGCGCCGAACTTCCGTCCCAAGCGGATCGCCGTGCCCGGCCCGGACGGCTTCCCGCTGGCGAAGTTCCAGCCCGGTGCCGTCGCCGGGCGCGGCTATAGCCCGTTCATTCAGATCAAGGGCTCGCCGGTCGTGTACAGCGCCCCGATCGTCGCCACCGGCGACCGTAATTTCGACGTCGTCCACCACACCAATACCGCCGACCGGGTGCTCGGCATTCACATCGCGCCGCCGTCGCCGCCCGGCCAGTACCTGGAATCGTGGATCGACATGCTGCACATCAAGGGCTTCGACGCCGGACAGCCGATCGTGTACCTGAGCACCGACGCCGGCCAGCCGCTGACAGCGGTGCTGGAGCGCGCCACCTACGTGCCGGCGCTGAACCGCGCTCCCTACAACGGTGGCGACGACTTCCTCGGCTCCGCCCGCGAGCGCCTGTTCGGGTTCATCAACGGCCAGACCGGCACCGCCAACCAGCAGTCGCAGGGGTTCGTCCATCTGGTCCGCGACGGGCACGCGTCCGAGGACGCCAGCGCCGCCAATACCGGATTGATCGACGCGCTCCGCAACGGCGGCGACCTGTTGAACGTGTTCGGCGACTTCCCGACGCTGGAAGATCCCCGTCATGCGGACGCCTACAGCCCGCTCTGGGACGCCCAGCTTGGACTGTGGACACCGAAGGCCGTCAGCCTCGGATTGAACACCCGCCAGGTGGACGAGGTGCAGGTGTTCAACCTCGCGGCTAGCCGTCCCGACCTGCTCACCGGCGTCGACCCCGCCACCGGCAAACCAGCGCCGTACGGGTCGGTCGGCGTCAACATCAACTGCGCGGTGATCGGCTTCACCGCCCAGGCCCCGACCGCAAACCTCGCCGACCCACTCCCCAACTCGCAGTTCCCACCCCGCTAACAACCGTCGTTCTCGGCACGAGCCCGTAACGGCATCCACGAGCATTGCCGCTCCTCTCGGCCAGACGGCGGAGAGGGGCGGTTCGCTCAGACGCTGTTGGCCGATGGCTGCCTGCGAGCGGCGACGGCTTTCTCGACCGTTGCCCAGATCGACGGCTCGTCCGGGGTGTCGAGCGAGTGGCGGGTGTCGCCGTCCTCGGCCGGTGCCTCCACCGGCAGATCGGTCGTCCCCGGCGCGGTGGTGGCGACGGGTGGAGCGGCCAGCACCACCGGCGGCGAACCGCTGCTGCCGCTCGGGCCAGGGCGGAGGGCGGCGACGGCGATGACGGCGAGCCCGAGAGCTACGCCGCCACCGCCGATCCGCATGATGCGGGCGCGAGTCGTCACCCG
>JBKJIG010000138.1:0-3616 GCA_046598415.1 Gaiellales bacterium | reverse complement strand
AACGGGCTCGGCCCGGTCTCGTACGGCGACTCGAAGTCGGTGGCGTAACAGACCGGATCGGGCGAGGTGATGATCGCCCATCCCGCGCCGGCCGCACGCGCCGCCGCCGCTACCCGCAGTTGGCGTTCGTCCATGAGGGAAGTATCAGGGCAGGTACTGCTCCTCGATCCGCGCAACGACGCCGAGCAGGGTGCGGTACGTTCTCGCCATCGCGATTCCCGAGCCACTCCGCCAGTCAGCGTTGCGTGCGGTCGAGCACTACTGCGAGAACCAGATTCCTCCTCACGTTCGCGGCCAGATCCGGCTCGAGGCAGGCATCCGCGGGAACGCGATCATGATCGTCGAGCGCCGTCCGCCGTGGCGCGAGGAGTTCGGCCCCGAGTGGACGACGCAGAGGATCGCGCGCTTCCTCTACGACCCCGCGACCGCGACGTGGTCGCTCTGGTGGGCCGACCGCAACGGCCGCTGGCTTCGGTATCCGCCGCAGCCGCCCACCGGGAACGTCGAGCTCCTCCTGGCCGCGATCGAGTCGGATCAGTCCGGCGCCTTCTACGGCTAGCGGGCTTGAAACCCGCAGCAGGCACGCGATAGGATCAGCGGGGCCCGGGTGCTGACCGTCGAGAAGCGCAGGGTTACGGGACTTGCCGCCTGCCGCGCATCGTGAGCCTCAAGGCTCATCCATAGTCGCGTCCCATTTGTCGCACCCGGGCTCCAACAATCTCCACGCCCCGGATCAATGCCTTGTCAGCCGCGCTCAACGGGTGTAGTTGTTCCGTCGCCCCGCCTGACGCCGTCACCCGGAATGACGTAGCGGGTTCCGCGACGCGAGCCGAGTCGCACGAGCCGACCGTCCCTGACCAGCCGCGTTAGGAGACGGAGCGCGGCCTCACTTTCGACGCCGATGGCGGCCCTCACCATGGTGTTCGTCACGCTGCCCTGCTGTCGTGCAAGGTTGATGACGATGGCGTTGAGCTCGTCGCGGGAAGCGACGGATGGCACACGAAGTTCCGAAGCGATCGTGTATTCCGTCGCCGCCCGATCCCCCGTACGAACGAGGAGCCCACGATCAACGAGGCGCGCTAGGCGCGCCCGCGATGCGGCCTCGCCGACCCCGAGCAACCCCCGAGCGAGTCGATTCGACAGGTGCACGCCGCGCGCAGCCTGAACGAGAAGCCGACGGTCGCCTGAGTCGATGTCGCCGCGCTCAGCGAGATCGTGGAGCCACGCCCGCTCACTGACGGAGACGGTCCCTCGAGTCGGCAGCGTGACCCTGACATGCGAACCGGTGTCGACAAACACTGGATCTTCGAGGAGCTCGCCACGCATGTCCTCGAAGATCCGGTCAACGCCAACGCCCTCGTCCTCAGCAAGCTGCAACCGACGGAGCGCATCGATGACGGCGGGGGTTGCGTGCCGCCTGGGTCTCGCGGATGTTCTGAACAGTCACGGGCTCGGGCAGCGAACCGGGCGACGTGATCGTGATCCCGCCAGCAGCGATCTCGACGGTGATAGCGCTTCCTCGCACCTCGTATGTCCGATGCGCCACCGCATTCGCGAGCGCCTCCCGGACGACTCGCTCGGGCAGCCGCGGGATCTCCCGGCGACGGACACCGACGATCGCGGATTCGGTTCCGAGTTCGCGTTGGAGTTCCGCGACGCCACGTTCGATCTGTGCCGGAATGGGACCGCGTATCTCCAGGCGGAGATCGCTTGAGCCGGACTGAGTGAGTCGCCGTATCTCAATGAAGACCTTCCCGAGGACGCTGCTTGGGTCAGGGAGTAGCAACAGCGCACCGGCCACGGTCAGCACACCCGACTCAGTCATAAAGCCCCGCTCACGTAGACGGCTCTCGACGTCGAGATCCGACCATCGGTACGCCGCCGTAAGCGCGGCCAGGGCACCGGTATCCGCCTGGTTGAGCCCTGCCGTGGTTGGTGCGATCTCGAACCGTCCGAGGACCCGGGTGTTCATGAACGTGAGGAGCTCTTCGCCGAAGAGAGGGACCTTCTCCGTTCCGCGACGTACGAGGACCCGTCCATCTCCTGTTTGCGCGCTGCCTTCTCGCCGTCTCGCGATGGCTACGACCACGACTGACTGCTCGCCGACGCGAACGTCATGAAGCCAGATCCGCCCCAGGTTCCTAGCCTGTGCGAGAGCCCCAAAGATCCGATCTCTCGTAGCCGGCGAGTCCGCGATACCGACCGGGATGCCAGTCGGAGCAACCCCTATCAGGATCACGCCGCCATCAGCATTCGAGAAGGCGACCGCCACCTGCTGGATTTGATCAGCCGAGATGCCCTGCTTGAACTCGACGTGGTCGGACTCGTCCGGGAACGCCAGGCGGAAGGCGTCGCGAGAGAGGAACAGCGGAGACTGCTGCTTCGACTCCGGGTGGAAGAGGGGATATGCCATTCTTCTATATCTTAAAACGGACTAAGAAGAAGAATGGTATAACGACGAGAATCGCTGACGCACTACGAACCGATTCGCGCGTCGGGCGTCGGCGCCTCACGGGGCGCCAGGCTGCAGGAGCGCGGAGGCGAGTGCCTGAGCGCGAACGCGCCCGATGCCCTCGACGCCTGCCCATGCGTCAGGTCCTGCGGCCAGGACACCCTCGACGCTCCCGAACCGCTCGACGAGGGACGAAGCAATGCCCACGGAGATGCCTGGCACGCCGGCCAGGACGGCCACGCCCGGCACCGCAGCCTGGCGCGCCGGAGCGGCCGCAGCCGCGCGACGACGGGCCCCGCGAACGACCAGGCGGTAAAGCCATCGCGCGCTATCGACGGCGTCGACGCTGCGAATCGTCGACACCCCCAGTTCGGCGATCGCGAGCAGTGCTCCCCGGACGGCGTTCGGGTGGCGCGGTCCCGCGTCCAGGTCATTGCCCTCGACGAGGAGATACGGGAAGGAGGCTTCGTCGCGGATCCTGCCGATCTGGGCGAACAGGCGGCCGGAGGCCAGCGAACCATGCAGGTCGCTCACCGTCTTGCGCTCGACCAGAACGTCGCGGCCGATTCGGTAGTCACCCGACGCCAGCGCGATGATCTCGACGTCGACGCCGAGCCTCGCGAGCTCCGCCGGGACTGCACAGCCACGCTCGAACACGTCGACCACGATTCTCAGATGCGGCCCGTCAGTCACCGTCGCCTATTCTGACAACAGTATCGGACGCCACGCCCGAGATCAGGCGCCTCCTCAGTCCTCCCGGTACAGCGCCCCGCCCAGATACTTCAACCCGGAGTCCACCCATATCTCTGGATGTTGACTGATCTCTATATAACCGTATAGTGTTCAGTCATGCAGCAGGAATTCCTGAGCGCGGCGGGCGCAGCGGCCGTACTGGGCCTGCACGAGCAACGGGTGTACCAGCTCGTTCAGAGCGGCGCCTTGCCGGCCGAGCGCGTCGGCTCGCGACTGGTGCTGCGCCGATCCGACGTCCGCCAACTGGCACTTCGCAATCGCCCGAGCGGACGGCCGCTCGGCCCGCGGGCGGCGTTCGGTGCCTTGTCACTGGCATCCGAGGGGGCGGGCCCAGCAGCCGAGCAGCCAGCGGCGGCGTGGCTGTCGGCAGCCGAGCGGTCGCGCCTCCGCCGTCGGCTGCGGAGCGCAGGA
>JBKJIG010000155.1:0-4448 GCA_046598415.1 Gaiellales bacterium | reverse complement strand
ACCGACCCCGACGACGACGCCTCCTCAGAATCCTCCCTGACCGCCATCGGAAAGCCCACCACATAACGGGACTTGACTACAGCGAGCCGATAGTCAGTACAGAGGAGTTCCGCCGGGCGATGCCCGGCGAGGTACCGTCCGACATTCCTCCCTACGACTTCACCGCCGCACCGTTGGGTCCGTCGCCTGACGTCGACGATAACGGAGTCGTCCCTTCGGTCGCGATCGCCAGTAAGAACACTGGAATCAACGTGGTCGCACCGGCAGCGCTCGGGCCACCTGCCGTCGTCTACGCGACCAACGCTGCGACGCCGGTTGAGAGGCAAACTGTCGTTCTCCGATACCAAGCGACCCGATACGGGGATTTTGACGTGTTCGAGCGGGCTGAAGGCATGGGGCAGGAGGGTCATGCCCCGATACTTGGTGGAGATTCGGAGGAGCGTTGAGTTGAGGTGGTAGCGCCGGCCATCGGTTCTCCGGTCGACCCTGGCTAAAGGGGAAACGTCGACGAGGAGGACACGATGGCCGACGACGGCATCGTCGCGCTGCGCGAGGCGTTGGGCAAGATCCTGGAGTGCGATCACGCTGATCTGCTGCGCGACGGGGTGGCGCTGTTGTACCGCGAGTTGATGGAGGCAGAGGTCGGTGACCTGGTTGGCGCTGACCGCTACGAGCGAACGGACGAGCGGGTGACGTTCCGCAACGGGTACCGCTCACGGCAGTTGAATACGCGCGTCGGGACGCTGGAGTTGGCGATCCCGAAGCTCCGTAGCGGCTCGTACTTCCCGAGCTTTCTGGAGCCCCGGAAGCGGTCTGAGCAGGCGTTGCTGAGCGTGGTCTCCGAGGCCTACGTGAACGGCGTGTCGACGCGCAAAGTGGAGCGCTTGGTGGAGCAGTTGGGCGTCGATTCGCTGTCCAAGAGCACCGTCTCGCGGATCTGTCAGCAGCTCGACGAGCGAGTCACGGCGTTCCAGCAGCGACCGTTGGAGGGTGCCTATCCGTACCTGTGGCTGGATGCCCGGGTGGAGCGCGTCCGTGACGGCGACGCCGGCATGGTGCGCCAGAAAGCGTTGTTGGTGGCATACGGCGTGCACGAGACGGGCCGCCGCGAGGTGATCAGTGTCGGGGTCGGCGAGGTGGAGTCCGAAGCGGAATGGCGCAGCTTCCTGCGGAGCCTGGTGGCGCGCGGCCTGGGCGGCGTGCAGCTGGTCATCTCCGACGCCCACCCAGGATTGAAGAACGCCATCTCGCAAGTGCTCGGCGCGCAGTGGCAGCGCTGCTGCGTGCACTTCGTGCGCGACATGCTCGGCCACGTCGCAAAGACCAACCAGCCGCTGGTGCGGGGCGCGCTGAAGCAGATCTTCGCAGCGCCCGACCGGGACGCGGCCGGCGACACGCTGACCAGCGTCGTCGCCCAGCTGAGCCGCGTCGCACCGAAGGTAGCGCGCCTGCTGGAAGCCGCCGAGGAAGAGCTGCTCGCGTACATGCGGTTCCCGCGCGAGCACTGGTCAAAGATCCGCTCCACCAACCCGCTGGAGCGCGTCAACCTGGAGATCGCGCGCCGCTCCGACGTGGTCGGCATCTACCCCAACAACGCCGCGCTACTGCGCCTCGCGACCAGCCTACTGGTCGAACAAAACGACGAATGGCTGATCCAGAAACGGTACCTGTCACTCGGATCACTCGCCCTCCTGACCGGCACCGACCCCGACGACGACGCCTCCTCAGAATCCTCCCTGACCGCCATCGGAAAGCCCACCACATAACGGGACTTGACTCTCGAAGCGATCTAAACAGCATGGGATTGACTCGATCTTGTTGACTCTTTGATTGCTTCGGGCCTGTGGTTCGAGGAGAGGTCGGAGCTGTCGATCCCGAGGCCGCGCCGTATTCGCCGAAGCTCTATGCCCCTGGCTGTGACCTGTCGATCGACGCGCGCGAGGAACTGTCTCGCCGGGAAGCACTTCCGCCCGGCGAGCGCCGCCGCGTTTCACGGCGTCTGCGCAGCCATGTCGCAGAGCCGGGGGCGGCCGTCCGCCCGCAGGTGAACCCAGTGCGGGACGCGCCGGCCGTCGGCGGCCATGCATCGGGCGGGGCATCTCGTCGCTGCCCCGCCGAAGGCTGACGTCCCGAGGCCAAAGGTTGGCCCGCCGCAAGACGACACGACCCCGACGGTCGTCGCGCGTGGCGAGGGCGACGCGCGTCGCCGGCCGGCTCGCCAGCAGCCGGCCGCGGACTGGGGCGAACTCCCGTTGTCAAGGCCGGTTGAAAATTGACCCCCTTCTGCCGGTTGAATCTTGACCCCCCTGTGCGCTGTCGGGCCTGTTTGGAGCGGAGCCCGTAGGGCGCAGCGGAGAACGGGCCCGACAGCGCGGCCGGGCTACTGGGTGGGGGTTGCTCGTCGGCCGAGGTCGCGGTTTTTGAGGCGGTAGGAGTCGCCTTTCAGGCTGAGGATCTCGGCGTGGTGGACGAGTCGGTCGATCATCGCGGCGGCGGTCACGTCGTCGCCGAAGATGGCGCCCCATTCCGAGAACGGCTTGTTGGAGGTGACGATCAGCGACGCTCGTTCGTAGCGGGCGGACACGAGGGTGAACATCAGGTTGGCGGCGTCGGCGTCGAACGGGATGTAGCCGACCTCGTCGACGACCAGCAGCGGGTACCGGCCGAGGCGGCGGATCTCGTCCTCCAGCCGGCCCTGCTTCTTTGCTTCCTGGAGCCGTGCGACCCATTCCGTGGCGGTCGCAAACAAGACCCGGTGGCCGGCCAGGCAGGCGCGGATCGCGACCGCGATCGCGAGGTGCGTCTTGCCGGTACCGGGCGGGCCAAGCAGCAGCACGTTCTCCTTCCCGGCCAGGAAGTCGAGCTGGCCGAGGTGCAAAACGATCGTCTTCTTGACGCTCTGCGCGAACGAGAAGTCGAACTCCTCGAGCGTCTTTCGGGCCGGGAACCGGGCAGCTCGGATGCGGCCCTCACCGCCGTGTGTGTCGCGGCTGGAGACCTCTGCAGCGAGAACCGCCTCGGCAAACCGCTCGTACGTCCAGTCCTCGCCGCGAGCCCGCTCCGCGAGCCGCGGCAGCGCGGCGGCAAGCGACGGTGCTTTCAGGGCGCGGCACAAGAACACCAGCTCCGCGGACAACTCGCTCATACTGGCAACAACGCGTCGTAGACGGCCAGATCACGCCGCTGCACCTCGTCGCTGGGCTGGGCGCGCTGGCCGAGTCGCTCAGCGCGCATCTCGTCGAGCGTCGCTTGGTGGCGCGGATCGCTGATCGTGCGGTGCTTGGCATAGCTGCGGCGATGCTCACACGCCACCTCGCCGGAGCCGACCGCGACCGCCACGATCCGGGCCTGGCTGATCCTCGTCTCCACGCGTTGTCCGACCAGCCGCGGATCGAGCGAGTAATCACAGGTATCGAACCGCAGATACGGGTCCTGGCCGACGCGGATCACCGATCGCCGATCGAGATCCGGCAGCCGCACAGGCAATCGGCCCATCACCGCCAGCTCCTCGGCGAGCAACTCGACCGGCCGTGATCGGAGCGTCCGGTGCAGCCGCCGATTCGCCTTCTCGTCGATCCAGCCGTCCAGCTGCGCCTGGTAGTCGTGCTCGTTCACGAACACCCGGGCCGGCTCAAAGCTGGTCTCCAGATAGCCCTGGAACCGCTCCACGCCGCCCTTCGCTTCCGGGTCGCGTTCCCGGCAGAACACCGCACCAACTCCCAGCTCGCCGAGCACCGCCGCGTACGCGTCGGTCGGTCGGCCAAGGCCGGCGTGCAGACACCCCTCGCGGTCCCATACCAGCCGCCGCGGCAACCCGCCGAGCCGCTCCAGACAGCGCGTGACGCCCCACAGCACGTCCGGCGCCTCGCGCGAGAACACCAGCGCGCCCGCCGACGCGCGGCTGTACCCGAGCGTCGCGATCACGACGTAGCCCTGCCGGTCCTGGCCCGACCCGACCGGCACCGGCCGCGTCGCGTGCCAGACATCAATCTGGCACACCTGCCCCGGCTCGGACGGCGTTTCTGGTAAGGGCGGGCCGGCGCAAACCGCGGCCTCACCTCGCGCAGATGATCGTTGAGGATCGTCCTCGACCCGGTATACCCGGCATCGCGCAACCGCTCCAGGATCACCTCGCCCGGCACCCGACCATCGACACTCAGCAACTCCTCGATCGCCGCGGTGAACGCGTCCAGCTTCGACACCGACCCGGCCCGCACGTAGCTCGGCGGCCGCTCGCTCCGGATCGCTGAGCGCACCGTGTTGCGCGCAAAGCCGCGCTCCCGAGCGATCTGAGCCGTGCTGCGTTCCGCGGCGTCCGGGTTTGGTGGGTTCCGCCAGTCATGCGGCGGGCTCTTGCTGGGTAGCGTAGTGGAGCGCTTCGTACTCGGCGGGTGGGATGTCGCCGATCCGTTCGCAGAGCCGCTCGCTGTTGTACCAGGCGACCCAGC
>JBKJIG010000133.1:0-3249 GCA_046598415.1 Gaiellales bacterium | reverse complement strand
TGATCGACAGCCTGTCCGACGATGCTCGCGCCCACTTCGAGCGCGTGCAGTCCGGGCTCACGGCGCTCGGCATCCCCTTCCACATCGAGCCGCGGCTCGTGCGCGGGCTCGACTACTACACGCACACCGCGTGGGAGATCAAGTGGCCGCCGCTCGGCGCCCAGTCGACCGTGTCCGGCGGCGGCCGCTACGACGGCTTCGCCGAGATCCTCGGCGGCGCGCCGACGCCCGGCATCGGGTTCGCCGCCGGTATCGACCGCATCGTGCTGGCGCTGCAGGATCAGGGGAAGGCCGACGCGCTGGTGGCCGCGAGCGCGCCTGCGCTGTTCGCCCAGGTCACCGCCGACGAGGCCCGGCCGCGCGTCCACGCGCTGCTGGACGAGCTGCGGCTCGCCGGCGTGCGCTGCGAGGCCGACCTCGCGGGCCGCAGCGCCAAAGGACAGCAGAAGCACGCCGACCGGCTGGGGGCGCGGCTGGTCGCCCAGTGCGGGCCCGAGGAGTGGGCCGCCGGTACGGTGCTGCTCCGCGACCGCACACGCGGGGGCACCGAGACGGTGGCCCTGGACAACCTCGTGCGCACCGTCATCGAAAGGATCGGAACGTGAGCTGGTATCGGACGCACGGCTGTGGCGCGCTGGACGCCGGCCTCGCCGGCGAGCGGGTCGTCGTCTCCGGCTTCATCGGCCGTCACCGCGACCACGGCGGGCTGATCTTCCTCGACGTGCGCGACGCGAGCGGCGTCGTGCAGGTCGTGATCGATCCCTCCGACGCGCCCGAGGCGCGCGCGGCCGCGCACGCGACGCGCGTGGAGTCGGTCGTGCGCGTCGAGGGCGCCGTGACGCGACGGTCTCCCGACACCGTCAACCCGCGCCTCGCGACGGGCGAGATCGAGCTGCGCTGCGAGGTGCTCGAGGTGCTGTCACCGGCCGATGCGCTGCCGTTCCAGCTCGACGACGAGGGCGTCGACGAGGCGCTCCGCATCCGCCACCGCGCGCTCGACCTGCGCCGTGACGAGATGGCGCAGCGGCTGCGCACACGCGCGCACGTCACCCGCATCATGCGCCGCTACCTCGAGGACCGTGGATTCCACGACCTCGAGACGCCGGTGCTGACGAAGTCGACGCCCGAGGGCGCCCGCGACTTCCTCGTACCGGCGCGGCTGCATCAAGGCTCGTTCTACGCGCTGCCGCAGAGCCCGCAGCTGTTCAAGCAGCTCTACATGATGAGCGGCTTCGAGAAGTACTTCCAGATCGCCCGCTGCTTCCGCGACGAGGCCCAGCGCGCCGACCGCCAGCTCGAGTTCACGCAGCTCGACATCGAGATGGCGTACGTCGAGCGCGACGAGATCCTCGACCTGGTCGAGGGCCTCTACTGCGAGATCTGGCAGGAGGTGAAGGGCATCGAGCTGGCGCGGCCGTTCCCGAAGATCACGTGGCAGGAGGCGATGCTGCGGTTCGGGTCAGACAAGCCCGACCTGCGCTACGGCCTCGAGATCGCCGACGTCACCGACCTGGTGCGCGACTCCGAGTTCGGCGTCTTTGCGGGCGCGGCCGGCTCCGGTGGCGTGATCCGCGCACTGGCCTGCCCGGGCGGCGCGACGCTGTCGCGGAAGGACCTCGACGCGCTGGCCGAGTTCGCCAAGGAGTGGGGCGGCAAGGGCCTCGCCTACCTGCTGCTCGAGGAGGGCGGCGAGGTGCGCTCGCCGATCGCGAAGTTCCTCTCGCCGGGCGAGATCGACGGGCTGCGCGCGGCCACGGGTGCAGGCAACGGCGACGCGATCTTCATCGCCGCCGACACCGAGGCCATCGTCACGCGCGTGCTCGGCGCGCTGCGGCCGCACCTGGCCGACCAGCGCGACCTGTACGACCGCGACGCCTACGCGTTCGCGTTCGTGGTCGACTTCCCGCTCTTCCAGTACGACGAGGAGGAGGGGCGGTTCGTGGCCGAGCACCACATGTTCACGGCCCCGAAGCGCGAGCACGAGGCGCTGCTCGACACCGATCCGGGCGCCGTCATCTCCGAGGCGTACGACTTCGTCTGCAACGGCCTCGAGATCGCGTCCGGCTCGCTCAGGATCCACCGCGCCGACCTGCAGCAGAAGATCTTCGACACCGTCGGCTTCTCGAAGGAGGACGCCGAGGAGCGGTTCGGCTTCCTGCTGCGGGCCCTGCGGTATGGCGCCCCGCCGCACGGCGGCATCGCGCCCGGCCTCGACCGCGCCGTGATGCTGCTCGAGCGCACGGACAACATCCGCGACGTGATCGCCTTCCCGAAGATCTCCGGCGGCTTCGACCCGCTCACCGACGCACCCACGCCGGTCGAGCCCACGCAGCTGGCCGATCTCGGCCTGCAGCTGCGCCCGAAGGCGTAGCCGAGCCGTTCGATCGGCCGTCGGGGCGTCCGGCCGAGCGCCTACTCGACAAATTCCGTACCTGGTTCCGAATTTGTCGCGGTGGTCTGTTTCGTGCCGGTTCGATGCAGTCCGGTGGCATTCCGCGCGGCGTGCGTCGCTGCGGCCCGCCGCGGCATCGGGCGCTGCCGCGCTGCCCGGTCGCTAGGCTCTCCACCATGCGAGCAGACGGCCGCCGTGCCGATGAGATCCGCCCCCTGACGTTCGACGTCGACTTCATCACCTCCGCGAGCGGGTCCGTGCTGGTCACGGCCGGCGACACGCGCGTCATCTGCACCGCGATGGTGGAGGAGTCGGTACCCGGCTGGATGCGCGGCCAGGGCGTCGGGTGGATCACCGCCGAGTACGGGATGCTGCCCGGCTCGACCTCTACCCGGAAGGGACGCGACGCCACCCGCGGACGGCTCGACGGACGAACGGTCGAGATCCAGCGGCTGATCGGACGCTCGCTGCGCGCGATCGTCGATCGGAGCGGCCTCGGCGAGCGCACCGTGTGGGTCGACTGCGACGTGATCCAGGCCGATGGCGGCACCCGCTGCGCCGCCATCACCGGCGGCTACGTGGCGCTGCATCGCGCGCTCGGCCGCCTGGTCACGGCCGGCAAGCTGTCCGAGCTGCCGCTCATCGACACGGTCTCGGCGGTCTCGGTCGGCGTCGTCGACGGGGCGCCGGTGCTCGACCTGCCCTACGTGGAAGACGCCCGCGCCGAAACCGACATGAACGTCGTCATGACGGGCGACGGCCGGTTCGTGGAGGTCCAGGGCACCGCCGAAGGTGCGCCGTTCGGTCGCGAGGACCTCGACGGGCTCCTCGCGCTCGCCGAGCAGGGCATCCGCGAG
>JBKJIG010000040.1:0-28930 GCA_046598415.1 Gaiellales bacterium | reverse complement strand
ACGGTCGCTGGCGTGGGATGACGCCGAGATCGGGATCGACTGGGGCGTGGCCGATCCCGTGGTGAGCGATCGCGATCGGACAGCGCCGCGGCTGGCGGAGATCAGGGCCTCGTTGCCGTTTCGCGGCTGAGGGTATGCCGCGCGCCCAGCGACGACCGACCAGCGCGGGTCACTGAAGCTTCGTGATGTCGTACATCTCGTAGGTCAGGCCGTTCGGGAAGCCGAACTTCGCGGGACGTGCGAGGGCAACCGTGACCGTCGGCTCGCCGTACCGCGCTCGAAGCACGTCCCGAGAGACGCCGTTGCAGCGATCGTTCGTCACGAAGCGAGTCACGCCGATTGCTCTGAGCTCGGCCTGCGGCGCCAGTTCGCCATCGTCCACGTGATCGAGCACCTGGTCGAAGGCCAGCGGATCGGGCGGCGCGGCGATGCCGTAGTTGTAGGACGCAACGCGCGAACCGGAGTAGACCTTGAAGTCGCCGGGCCTGAAGCAGCGGTCGAGGAGGAGCACGGCTTCCGGGCCGGCGGCGCGACCGAGGGTGACGTAGGCCTCGACCTCCTCGGCAGGCACGCAGACGATGGCGCCGCGCTGCGCGCTTGCGAACGCGAAGGTCGTCGGCAGGCTGGCGAGGACGAACACGGCGGCGACGACTCCGACCACACGCTCACGCCCAACCCGCGGGTGGCGGAGCATGAGCCAGAGACCGGGCGCTGCCGCCATCGCGCAGAGGAAAGGGCCGTAGATCGTGAAGCGGTGCCACTCGAGGCCCTGCGCACCGAGGCGGCCGCCCATCGTGAGGAGCAGCGTTGCGGTGGTCAATCCCGCCAGGAGCGCGAACCACGCAGCTTCGGGGACGCCTTTCGGGTCATCCTCATCGGGCGTCGGCGCCGTCGTGACGAGACGTGAGCCGACGGCCAGGACGAGCACCCACAGCGGCAGGAGGAGCGCCACGATCGCCACGACGGGGAGGTTGGTATCGGCGTGTGCCACCGAGGCCTCGCGGGCTGCGAAGTAGCTGTCGGGGCGCAGGGCCTGCGACGCCAGGTGAATCGACAGCGGTAGGGTCGAGACGATCGTGGTGACGGTGAACACCACCCCGATCGCACCGCGTCGCCGTCGCCATGCCTGGTCGAACAGCGGGACGGCGATCGCTGCAACGACGAGCATCCCGATCCGCGTCGTGAAGCCGGACGCGGGAGCCAGCGCGGCTGCAAGAGCCAGCACCGCACCGCCGAGCAGCATGGCGCGGCGTCGGCGCGGCGTCGCGATGGTCAACGCGTAGTCCCACAACACGATGAGCACCGCTGCGACGACGGCGAACACGGCGACATTCGCATGGGCGTGGAGGCTGAGGCCGGTCGAGACCCCCGCGAGCGCCGACCAGCGGAGCGCCCGTCGTCGTTCGGTCGAAAGCGCAAGGGTGAGCGCAAGGAGCGCGACGCCGGCTAGGACGAGTGCGGGATTCTCCGCCCCGGGGCTGTAGAGACTCGAGACCGGCGGCCAGAGAACAGACCGCGAGTGACGGTAGATCCAGTCGTGCGACTGCCACCAGGTGAGTGTCCCCATGAGAAACGGGAGTGGCGCGAGCACCCAGGCCCGCGTTCCGGGCGCGAGTCGGCGGGCCCACCAGACGGACAGCGCAAGCAGCGCGCATGAGACAACGATCCCGACGACGTTCCACGCCCAGACGACCGAGGTGTCCGTGGCCTCGGCCGTCTTGCCGAGGGTGTAGTAGTAGGCGCTCGGGTACACCGAGGTTCCAGAGGTCGAGAATGGTTCCGAGTAGAGCCGGTGTCCGTCCTGGACGTTCCGTGCGATGGCGAGTACGGAGTACTGGTCAGGCGCGTAGAAGTCCTTCATGCAGCGAACGAGCGGTCGCCCGCGGCGCATGGCGGAGAAGACGGGACCCCACATGACCCAGAGTGCCGTGCTCAGGCCAATTGCAGCTGCAAGGAGCGCGGGTATGCGACCCGTGAGGCGCATTACTCCGAGCGATGCCGGATCAGCATCGGCGTACCGTAGTGCAAAGGTCCTGCATCGGCGTCATGCAGCGCCGGAACGCCATTCGGCTGCCCGAACTCCCCTAGCGCGCGAGCCCGCGCGCCAGGGTCGCGACATACTCGCCGTACGACGACTTGCCGAGCGCGGCCGCGAGCGGAACCAGGGCGTCGGCGTCGACGTAGCCCATCCGGAAGGCGACCTCCTCCAGGCACGCGATGCGCAGGTCCTGGCGGTGCTGCAGCACGTGGATGAACTGCGACGCCTCGAGTAGCGAGTCGTGCGTGCCGGTGTCGAGCCACGCCATACCGCGGCCGAGCTCGACCAGCCGGGCGCGTCCGGCGTTCACGTAGACGTTGTTCGCGTCGGTGATCTCGATCTCGCCGCGCGGCGACGGAGCGAGGTGCGCAGCGATTTCCACGATCGAGTTGTCGTAGTAGTAGAGACCGGTCACCGCGAGGTTGGAGCGCGGCTCGGCCGGCTTCTCCTCGATGCCGATGATGCGCCCGTCGGCGGCCGCCTCGGCGACGCCGTAGCGCTCGGGGTCACGCACTCGGTAGCCGAACAGCGTGCAGCCGTCGAGGCGCGCGGCCTCCGCCTGCAGGATGTCGGCCAAGCCCTCGCCGTGGAAGATGTTGTCGCCGAGCACCAGCGCGACCGAGTCGGCGTCGATGAACGACCGACCGACGACGAACGCGTCGGCCAGGCCGCGCGGCCGGTCCTGCTCCGCGTAGCTGAGCTCGATGCCGAACTGCGAGCCGTCGCCGAGCAGCCGACGGAACAGCGGCAGGTCGTGCGGCGTCGAGATCACGAGAATCTCGCGGACGCCGGCGAGCATCAGCGTCGACAGCGGGTAGTAGACCATCGGCTTGTCGTAGACCGGCAGCAGCTGCTTCGAGATGCCGAGCGTCGCGGGGTGCAGGCGCGAGCCGGCCCCGCCCGCGAGGATGATGCCCTTCACGCGCCGGCCCGGCCGCCGTAGTTTGCGGCCACGTAGGAGGTGTAGTCGGCGCCGGCCTGGATGGCGCGCCACCACGGCTCGTTCGCGCGATACCACTCGACCGTCTCGCGCAGGCCGGCGGCGAAACCGACCCGCGGCGCCCAGCCGAGGGTGCGGAGCCTCGCGCAATCGATCGCGTACCGGCGGTCGTGCCCGGGGCGATCGGCGACGTGCTGGATCAGCTCCTCGTCGGCCTCGAGGATCTCGACCACCCGGCGCGCCGTCTCGAGGTTGATCTGCGCCTCCTCGGAGCCGCAGTTGTACGCCTCGCCGGCCTGGCCATGCAGCAGCACGGCCTCGATGCCGGCCGCGAAGTCGCTGACGTGCGTGAACTCCCGCACCTGCTGGCCGTCGCCGTAGACCGGCAGCGGCCGGCGCTCGAGCGTGTTGATGGCCAGCACGGGGATGAACTTCTCCGGAAACTGGTTCGGGCCGTAGGCGTTGGCGCCGCGCACGATCGAGGCGTTGATGCCGTAGGTGCGGACGTACGCGAACACCATCAGTTCGGCGGCCGCCTTGGCCGCGGCGTAGGGCGACGAGCCGTGCAGGTGGTCGCCCTCGCGCGAGCGGTGCGGCGCCTCGACGTCGCCGTACACCTCGTCGGTCGACACGTGCAGCAGACGCACGCCCCCGTGCGTGGCGACCCAGTCGAGCAGGCGCTTCGCACCCAGGATGTTGGTGTTCACGAACTCGTCGCCGCCCATGATCGACCGGTCGACGTGCGTTTCGGCCGCCGCGTTGATGATCGCGTCGCAGCCCTCGGCCGCCTCCGCGACGGCGGCGGCGTCGGCGATATCGCCCCGGACGAAGCGGTACCGCGGGTCGCCGGCGACGTCCGCGAGGTTCTCGGGGCGCCCGGCGTACGTCAGCAGATCGAGATTGACGAGCTCGAGCGCGGGATGCTCCCGCAGGAGCCGGCGGACGAGATGCGACCCGATGAAGCCGCAGCCGCCGGTAACGAGGATGCGCTGCACGTGTCCCAGCTTAGTCGGCGAGGAGCCCAGCCTGCCCCATGTAGTCGGCGAGGGCGTCCTGCCACGGCCGCAGCGGCGTCAGACCTAGGGCGTCGGCGCGCGGGCGGTCGAGGATGCCGTTAGCGGGGCGGTCGGCTACGCCCGGCCGCGGCACCGTAGCGGTCGGCTCCACCGGGATGTCGACCCCGGCGAGGCGCAGGATCTCGAGCGTGAACCCGAACCACGAGCACGACCCGGAGTTCGTCAGATGCACGATACCACGGGCGCCGCGCTCGAGCGCTTCGAGCGTCGCATCGGCGAGATCGCCGCAGAAGGTGGGGGTGAGCTGCTGGTCGGCGACGACCTGCAGCGAACCCCGCTCACGAGCGGCCCGGAGGATCCGCTCCACGAAGTTGCCGCCCTTCGACCGGTTGCCGCCGAGACCGTACAGGCCGGCCGTCCGGATGATCAGCGTTTCGGGGTTGTAGGCCAGCGCCGCGTACTCGCCGGCCAGCTTCGTGATGCCGTACATCGAGCGAGGGGAGGGGAGATCGTCCTCGCGGTACGGATCGACCCAGTCGCCGGCGAAGACGTAGTTGGTCGAGAAGTGGACGAGCGTCGCGTCGGCATCCGCGCACGCGCGGGCGACGTTGCCGACGCCCAGGGCGTTGATGGCCCAGGCGTCGTACGCGCCGTCGCCCTCGCAGGCGTCGACATCGACGTACGCGGCACAGTTGAGGAGAATCGTTCCGTCGGGCACCGGCGCGGGGTCTCGGACGTCGAACTCGCCCCGCAATCGCACGTCGGCCGTCGGGGAGGCGAGGCGGAATGCGGAGCCGAGTTGGCCTCCGCCACCCACCACCAGAACCGAGGGCTGGGTCGAATGCACCGCAGTACGCTACCTGACCGGCTGGTACGATCGGCGCGCTGCGGCGTCGCCGTGCCGAGCCAAGTCCTCACGTGCCGGAACGCCTCGATATCGTCAGCCTCACGGTTGGATACGCCGTGATCCTCGTTGCCCTCGGTAGCGGGCCTACCGTGTTGTGGGCCCGTGGATTCGGGTCACGCTTGGTGATCTCACCCGCCGTCGGGTTCGCCCTGGCCGCGATCCTGCTTTCGACGAGCAGCCCGGTGCTGACCGCACGCCAGGCGGCGTGGGTGATTCTGATCCCGGCGTCGCTCCTGTCCGTCGCTGCCGCCGTCCTCTTACTCAGGCGCGAATCGCGAACGCTACCGCGCCGCGACTCGCTGGTTCCGCTGGCGCTGGCGATCATTGCCGTCGGCATCGCGGTCGGCCCTGAGATCGCCCGGAACACCGCAGGCCCGATCTCACTGAAGGTGTTCGACGCCTGGGTCTACATCGAGTCGGATCAGTGGTTGGCCGGCCACACCCTCGGTGACGGCGCGCCGGTCTCATCGGTCGCCGACCTGATCGCGACAACGGGCTATGCCTTCACGCATGCCGAGGAGGTGGGGCTGAGCCGCATCGGCCTGGCGGGAATCAACGGATCAGTCGCAGAGGTCCTGCGCAGTGCGCCGGATCGGACACACGTGCCAATGCTGGCGCTCCTCTTCGCGATGATTCCCATGGGAGTCTGGGCTGCCGCGCGTGGGTTGGGCGCCGGCCGGCGGGCGGCGTCGTTCGGAGCGGTGTTCGGACTCTCGGCGGTGCCGCTCGTGCTGGTCGCCGACTCTGCCCTCGGAAATTTGACGGCACTGGCGTTGGTTCCGGTGACGCTGGCCCTCCTTGCGCGGGGGCTGGTCAGCGGCGACTCGCGCGCCGTGCTTCTGGCCGCCGTGCTCACGGCCGGGCTCCTGTGCTGCTATCCGGAATTCGCGGTTCCCTTGCTGCTCGTCATAGGTTTCGAGTGCACGGTCGGCGTAGGCTGGCTCGCGTTCCGCGACAGGACCAAGATCGGCACGGCCGTTCGCCGCATCGCGCTGGCCGCCGCGATCTTGGCTGGAGCCGCGATCGTGCTCGCGCCGGTAGGTGTCCTCCGCGCATTCGTCGTGCTGAGGCAACAGCTGGGGAACGCCGATGCGGGCGCGCTCCCAGCGCGGCCGATCACCATCGTCGACGGACCGGCGTGGGCATTCGGGCTCCTGCACCTGTACCAGTTGCCGAGGTTCGATCTCCTTTCGACGACGAAGACGATTGCCGTGCTGATCGTGCCGGTGATCCTCGTCGTGATCATCCTCCTCGGTGTCCCGCGTCTCGGCGCGTTGACGTCGCTGCTCTGCTTCGGGCCGATCGTCGTGGGACTGCTCGTCGCTGCGGCGTCCTACTCGCAGCGGCAGGACTGCTCGTACTGCCTCTGGAAGGCGCTCACCTTCGTGGGTCCGTTTCTCGGCATCGCGGTCGCCCTGGGCATCACGGGGCTTGCGGCGTGGAGAGTGCCCTCGAACCTCGCTCGCGGAGTCGTCGTGGCGTTCGGGATCGGAGTGTCGTCAATGGTGCTCTATACGGACGTCAAGGTGGTTTTGGCGCTGTACCACTCGGAAGCGGTCTACCGGCCCGGCCTTCGGACGCTCACCGAGGCGCTCCGCGATGAGACTCGCACATCTCCAGTACTCCTCGAGGGGATGGACGCGACGGCCGCGCCGAAGTTCACGCTGCCGGCGGCCTACTACGCGATGGCCGTCGTCCCGGACACGAGGATCGTGTTCGCCCCGTCCGGCGATGCGGGACTGTACCTCCTCGTTCAAGGCCCGCCCGACGACTACTACACGCCGGACTACGGCCTGGTTGCGACCGGGTTCCCGGGGCTGGACACGGGGCGTCGCCGCGTGGTGGGCGCGGGCCCGTTCGCGCTCGATCGGCGTGCGCCGATCGACGTCAGTCCGGCCGATACAGGCTGGTCGTTCGATCCGGCCGAAGGTCAGCGGTCGATCCCGTGGGTCACGCGGCCGTTCGACCTGCGAGTGGCCGGCAACCGCGACCAGGTCTTCTCCGTCACGGTTCATCTGCGACCGTCGCCGGAGAACCTCCGCGCCGACCTCGGGCTCACCCTCGACGGTGTTGCGCTCGATGACCGATCGCCCGACCCTCGGATCGTGTGCGTCGAGATACCGAGGATCGCCGGCGAACTGACGATCAAAGCGACACCGACGATCCCTCGGCCGACGCCATTTCGGTCACCGGCCACCGAGTCCGATCCGGTTCCGCCTCCTCCGAAAGACCTCGGGTTGGAGGCCGTGCGCGCCCAACCGGGCGAATGCGAGGCGCCGGCCTGAGAGGGGCGCGGCGCCGCTACCAGATCTTCCGTTCCCCGTCGTCTTGGCGCAGAGCGAGCAAGCCTTCGATGATTCCGACGCAGAAGGCGACGTCGAACGCGGGCTGGAGCGCGCCGACGACGAGGACCGCGGACGACGACGGCTGGACGGCCTTGACCTGCGGCCGGAGCAGGGTCGCCTTGACCAGCCCGACGCCGGCGACCAGTGCGATCGCTTCCGTCCGCCTGCGCTGGCCGACGAGGGCTGAGGCGAGCGCACCGTACGCGACTGTCCCGCCGATGTTCGTCAAGCGCATCAGCATTCGTCGCGATCGGTTCCGGCCGGCTTGGGGGCCGAGCAGTCCGGCGCGTGTGCTCGGGTTGTGCAGCACGAGGTACGGGCCGACGCGCCCGAACCGGCGATGCAGCCGGACGAGCTTCGCGAGCGAGTCCTGCATCGACGAGAGACTGAGGCGATAGCGGAGCGCGGGAGCCTGGCAGACCCGATAGCCGAGCTCGCGCAGCCTTCCGGACAGCACTTGGTCCTCGCCGGCCGCGCCGAGGCGACGGTCGTACATGCCGGCTGCGCGGACGGCTTCGAGACGGAAACCGTCGCAACGGCCCTCCGCGAACCCGACGGTCACGAGCTCGTCGTCGCCGTCCGGCGGATCGACGTCCATCTGCATCGCCACCAGGTACACCTGCTCGACGCGCGTCAGGTGTGCCGGGTCCTCGATAATCGGCAGGCCGGTCACCGCCGCGACGTCGTCGTGCTCGGACAGCAGCCGCACCATCTCGCGGACGTAGTCGTCGCTCCCGAAGCGCACGTCGGAGTGGCAGGTGACCACGAACGGCGTCGAGGCCATCTCCAGAGCGCGGTTGAGCGACCCGCCGTAGCCGAGGTTCTCGGGGTTCTCGACGACCTCGACGTGCGGTGGGTTGCCACGCCGGGCGAGAGCCGTCCGCAGCGCGTCGGCGGTGCCGCCGTTGTCCATGAAGACCGCGCGCAGCGATCCCTCGCCGTTCGGCGGCACCTGCGAGAGGACCGTTTCGACCAGCCCTTCCGCCTCCTCCGCCGCCCGGTAGACGGGGAGGATGATCGTCACGTCCGGCAGACCCATCACCACACGCGCCAGGGCGGGCTGCCCGATTCCCAGAGGGTCTCCAGCGCGCGGACGTCGCGCAGCGTGTCCATCGGCTGCCAGAACCCGTGGTGCCGGTACGCCCCGAGTTGCCCGTCGCGGGCCAGGCCCTCCAGCGGCTCGTGCTCGAAGATCGTCGCGTCGCCGTCGATGTAGTCGAGCACGCCGGGCTCCAGAACGAAGAAGCCGCCGTTGATCCAGCCCTCGCTGGTCTGCGGCTTCTCCTCGAACCTGGATACCAGGTCACCGTCGAACTCGATGCTTCCGAAGCGCGCCGGCGGACGCACGGCCGTTAAGGTCGCGAGACCGCCGTGGTCCCGGTGGAAGGCGAGGAGCGCCGCGATGTCGATGTCGCCGACGGCGTCGCCGTAGGTGAGCAGCATCGGGCCGTCGGCCAGTTCCAGGAGGCGCTTCACCCGGCCGCCGGTCATGGTCTCGAGGCCGGTGTCGAGCAGGTGGACGGTCCAGTCCTCCGGCGCGTCGTCGTGAAAGTCGAGGTTGCCGGTACCGAGGTCGACGGTCAGGTTCACTGCCCGATGCCGGTAGTGCACGAAGTGATCCTTGATGACGTCGCCGCGGTAGCCGAGCGCGATCGCGAACTCACGATGCCCGGCGGCGCGATAGATCTTCATGATGTGCCAGAGGACCGGCGAGCCGCCGATCGGCACCATCGGTTTCGGCAGCAGGTCCGTCTTCTCCGACAGCCGGCTGCCGAGGCCACCCGCGAGTATTCCGACGATCATCGAGCGCTGGCGGGGACGATCCGGAGCATCGGCGCAGGATACCAACCGGTCCGCGCGAGGCCCCGTGTGTCCGGCGCTACGCTTCCACGTCGATGTCGATGGACGGAAACGGCGGCGAGTGGCGCGGGCGCACGGTCCTCGTCACCGGCCACATGGGCTTCAAGGGCGCGTGGTTGTGCCTCCTGCTCGCCCGTGCCGGTGCGAACGTCACGGGTCTCGGTCTCCGTGACCCGGAGACGCGCCTTCTGTACGACGACGCCGCGGTCGGTGACGTGATCCGGTCGATCGAGGGCGACGTCCGCGACGTGGACGTCGTCAGAACGGCCTTCGGTGAGAGCCGGCCGCACACGGTGTTCCACCTGGCCGCCGAGTCGCTCGTCCGTCGCTCGTACGCGCGCCCCCGCGCGACGTTCGAGACGAACGTGCTCGGAACGGCCAACGTGCTCGAGGCCGTGCGCCAGTCGGACGCGACCCGGGCCGTCGTCGTCGTGACGACCGACAAGTGCTACCGCAACGACGGTCGCCGGCACGGCTACCGGGAAGACGACCCGCTGGGCGGCTCCGATCCGTACTCGGCCAGCAAGGCCTGTGCCGAGCTGGTCGCCGGCTCCTATCGCTCGTCCTTCTTCGCAGGGGACGGGCCGCTCCTCGCGACGGCCCGCTCGGGCAACGTGATCGGCGGCGGCGACTGGTCGCTCGACCGTCTCGTGCCCGACGCCGTGCGGGCCTGGTCGGCAGGGCAGAGCCTCGAGATCCGCAGCCCCCAGGCGACCCGGCCGTGGCTGCACGTGCTGGACTCGATCGCCGGCTACGTCCGGATCGCCGCCGCCCTCGGGGCCGGCGACCGGACGGTCGCCGATGCGTGGAACCTCGGCCCCGACCCGAGCGCGACAGCCACCGTCGAGGACGTGCTCGCCCAGCTCGACTGGCAGCTGCCCGGGGGCCTTCGCTGGCACGTCACCGCCGCTCCGCAACCCGCCGAGGCCCGATTCCTGCAGCTCGACTCCTCGAAGGCCGAGACGTCGCTCGGCTGGCGGCCGGCACTGACGCTGACGGACGCGATCGCCTGGACGGCCGCGATGTACGCGGCCGGCCACGACGCGGGCGAGACGGCGCTCGATCAGATCGCCCGGTACGAGGCCGTCATCGCATGCTGACGTGCCGGCTGTGCGCGGCGCCGCTGACGCGGACGTTCGTCGACCTGGGCCTGTCGCCACTCGCGAACTCGTACGTCGAGGCCACCGCGGCCGAGCAGCCCGAGACGTTCTACCCGTTGCACGTGCGGGTCTGCGACGCGTGCCTGCTCGTGCAGCTGCCGGCGATCGAGACGCCCGAGGCGATCTTCTCGGACTACGCCTACTTCTCGTCCGTCTCGCCGAGCTGGCTCGAGCACGCCCGCCGCTACGCGGACGAGGCGATCGACCGGTGGGGCCTCGTCGGGACGAGCCGCGTCGTCGAGATCGCGTCGAACGACGGCTACCTGCTGCGCAACTTCGTCGAGGCCGGCATCCCGGCCCTGGGCGTCGAGCCGGCCGGCAACGTCGCCGCCGTGGCGGTGGAGTCCGGCGTGCCGACGCTCGTCGACTTCTTCGGCGCCGAGTGCGGCGCTCGCGTCGCAGCCGCGGGGCGCGCCGACCTGATGGTGGCGAACAACGTGCTCGCACACGTCCCCGACATCAACGACTTCCTCGCGGGGTTCGCGGCGCTGTTGGCGCCGGCGGGCGTCGCGACCTTCGAGTTCCCGCACCTGCTGAACCTGATCGAGCAGACGCAGTTCGACACGATCTACCACGAGCACTACTCCTACCTGTCGCTGGGTACGGTCGAGCGCGCGCTCGACCGGCACGGACTCGTCGTGTTCGACGTCGAGGAGCTGCCGACGCACGGCGGCTCGCTGCGCGTCTTCGCGTGCCATGGCTCGGCCGGCCGTGATCGAACGGCTCGGACCGATGTCGTGCGGTTGCGCGAGCAGGACGCCGGCCTGGCTGCCATCGAGGGCTACGCGCACTTCGGCGAGCGCGTTGCCGACTGCCGCGACGCGTTCCTGCGGGCGCTCATGGACGCGCGCCGCGACGGGCTGCGCGTTGCGGCCTACGGCGCACCGGCGAAGGGCAACACGCTGCTCAACTACTGCGGCATCCGGCGCGACCTGATCGCGTTCACCGTCGACCGGAGCCCGCACAAGCAGGGGCTGCTGCTGCCGGGCACGCGGATCCCGATCCTCGCACCCGACGCCATCACCGTCGAGCGCCCCGATCTGCTCGTGGTGCTGCCGTGGAACTTGCGGGACGAGATCATCGAGCAGATGGCCGGCATTCGCGAGTGGGGTGGCCGGTTCCTGATCCCCGTCCCGCGCCCGGAGATCGTCGCCTGACGTGCGCTTCGTCCCGACGCCGCTGCCGCCCGTCACGATCGTCGAGCTCGAGC
Source organism: Gaiellales bacterium (assembly GCA_046598415.1). GTDB lineage: Bacteria > Actinomycetota > Thermoleophilia > Gaiellales > F1-60-MAGs149 > VFJZ01. Next base: position 17,454 of record JBKJIG010000040.1, on the reverse strand, counting down.
CCGTCGCGGACGAGCGTGGCAGCTTCGCGCGCACCTGGTGTGCCGAGGAGTTCGCGGCGGCCGGGCTGAACCCCGACGTCGCGCAGACGAGCATCTCCACGAACCTCCGGCGCGGCACGCTGCGCGGCCTGCACTTCCAGGCGGCGCCCGACGCGGAGGCGAAGCTCGTCCGCTGCGTCCGCGGCGCGATCTTCGACGTCGCCGTCGACCTGCGGCCGGACTCGCCGACGCACCTCCGCTGGTTCGGGCTGGAGCTGACCGGGTCGAATGGCAAGCAGCTGTACGTTCCGGAGGGGTTCGCGCATGGGTTCCAGACACTCGCCGACGACACCGTCGTCGCGTACGCGATCTCCGTCCCGTACGTGCCGGGCCGAGGGCGGGGCATCCGGTATGACGACTCCGTCATCGGCGTCCGCTGGCCGCTCCCCGACCCGATCGTCTCGGATCGCGACCGCCGCCTGCCCCCGATCGCCGGGTGAGGCGCGTCCTCGTCACCGGCGGGTCGGGCTTTGTCGGCCGGCACGCGTTGCCCCTGCTCGTGGCGGCCGGGTTCGACACGCACGCGACGACCCGCGGGCACCCCTTCGACGTGCCGGGCGTCACCTGGCACGAGGGTGACCTGCTGGTCGGGGGCGCCGCGACCACCGTCGTCCGCGACGTGCGCCCGACCCATCTCCTGCACCTCGCCTGGGAGGCGACGCCCGGCGTCTTCTGGGAGTCGCCGGACAACGATCGCTGGCTCGAGGCGAGCGTCGAGCTCGTGGACGCGTTCGCCGCGACGAGTGGTGAGCGGGCGGTCGGCGCCGGCACCTGCGCCGAGTACGATTGGACGACCGACGGCGTCTACGACGAGACCACGTCGGCGATCGCACCTGCCACGCGGTACGGCCGCGCGAAGGACGCGCTCCGCGGGCATCTCGCGGCAACGGCCGGCTCGTGGGCGTGGGGGCGGGTGTTCCTCGTCTACGGCCCGGGCGAGCATCCGGCGCGGTTCGTCCCCTCCATTGTGAACGCGTTGCTGGAGGGTCGCGCGGCCGAGATGACGAGCGGCGCCCAGGTCCGCGACCTCGTCGACGTCCGCGACCTCGCCGCAGCGTTCGTCGCGCTCGTGGCCGGCACGCTGACCGGGCCGGTGAACCTGGGATCGGGCGAGCCCGTGACGCTTGCCGACGTGGCGCTCGAGCTCGCTGGGATCGCCGGCGCACCGACCGAACTCGTCCACCTCGGGGCGCGACCGGACCGGGCCGGCGAGCCGGCGGTGCTGCTCCCGTGTCTCGACCGGCTGCACGGCGAGCTGGGCTGGACCGTCCCCGTCACGCGTGTTGCGCGGTTGCGCGAGATCGTGCACTGGTGGCGCGAACAGGGTGCGGGACGATGAGGGCACCCCGAGCGCGGCGGTACGATGCCGGCGTGAGGCCGCCCACTCGCCCCCCGGCAGCAGGGCGGGTCCGATGACCCGGCACGCGGAGACACGACTGCCACCCGAGCACACCATCGCGATCGTCATCCCGGTCTATCGGGGCGAGCAGACCCTCGAGGCGGTGGTCGAGGAGCTGGCGGGGATGACCGCCGTCGCGCTCACCCCGGCTGGGCGTCCGTACCGCATCGCGCAGGTGGTGCTGGTTCACGACCACGGCCCCGACCGCTCCGATGCCGTCATCCACCGGCTCGCGGCGCGGCACGCATTCGTCCAGCCAATCTGGTTGGCGCGCAACTACGGGCAGCATGCCGCCACGCTCGCCGGCATGGCCAGCACGTCGTCGGACTGGGTCGTCACGATGGATGAGGACGGCCAGCATGACCCTGCGGCAATCGGGTCGTTCCTCGACGTCGCCCTCGACGAGCAGGCGCCGCTCGTCTATGCACGCCCCACTAACACGGCACCGCACGGCGCCTTCCGGCGCGCGACGAGCTCCATCACGCACGGCATCGCACGACGACTCGGCGGCCCGCGCCTCGGCGACTTCCACAGCTTCCGCCTCGTGCTCGGCGAGATCGCCCGCGGGCTCGCGGCCTACGGCGGCGAGAGCGTCTACCTCGATGTCGCGCTCACCTGGGTGACCAGCCGGACGGCCGTCTGTCCCGTGGCCATGCGGGACGAGGGCGGCCGGCCGTCGAGCTACTCGTTCCGTCGCCTCGCCTCCCACTTCTGGCGTCTGGTGCTGACGGCCGGGACCGGCCCGCTGCGTCTGGTCGCGACCTTCGGCGCCCTGCTCGCGGCGGCGGCGGTGATCCTGTTGTGCTGGGTCGTGGCCGCGCGGCTGGCGTCGGAGATCGCCGTCCCGGGGTGGACCTCGGTGATGGTCGTCGTCCTGATCACCAGCGGCGGGACGCTCTTCTCGCTCGGCATCATCGCGGAGTATCTCGGGATCGCCGTCATGACGGCCATGGGGAAGCCGCTCTATCTCGTCGTGACGGATCCCGCAACCGGGCCGCTGGGCCGGACGGCGGTGGTGAAGGCCGAAGCCGAGGCGGGATCGACAGCCAGGCTGCCGTCCCCGTGAGCGGGGCGGCGTCGTCCGCGCCGGTGGTCTGGGTCGTCGGCCGCGGACTGCTCGGACGGTCGGTCGCGAGCGCCACCTCGGCGCTGTCCCCGTCGTGCATCCCGTATCTCGCCGACGCGGCGATCGACTGGACGAGCGCGGACCGCGCCGCGCAGACCCTGGATCGCAACGTCGCCGCCCTGCTGGACCTCGCCGACGGAATCGGCGCGCCGTGGCGGATCATGTGGTGCGCCGGTGCCGGTGTCGTGGCCACCGCCCCCGAGCTCCTGCGGCAGGAATCGACGGTCGTCACGACGTTTCTCCGAGATCTCACGCGTGTCCTCGAGCGCCGGCCGAACCTGGCCCGGCGGGGTCTGGTCTTCCTGGCCAGCTCGGCCGGCGGCGTCTACGCCTCGAGCCCGTCCGGCCCACCGTTCTCCGAGTCCTCGCCGGTGGCGGCGATGTCGGCGTACGGCGAGGAGAAGCTCGAGCAGGAGGCCGCCGCCCGGACGATGGCGGAGGCGACGGGGACGTCGCTCCTGATCGGCCGGATCTCGAACCTCTACGGCCCCGGCCAGGACCTCGCGAAGTCGCAGGGGCTGGTCGCGCACATCGGCAAGTGCGCGCTGCTGCGCCGGCCGGTCGGCATCTACGTCCCGCTCGACACGATCCGCGACTACCTCTACGCCGAGGACGCCGGCGCGATGATCGTCGCGGCGTGCGATCGGCTCGCGCGTGACGGCGTCGACGGCGCCACGCCCGTCGTCGTGACCAAGATCTTCGCTTCCGAGGTCGACTCGACGGTCGCCGCCGTCCTGTCGAGCTGGCGGCGCAGTCTCCACCGACCGCTCGGCGTGGTGATCGGCGGGCAACCAGCCGGCCGTCTGCAGCCCCGCACGCTCAGCTTCCGCTCCGAGATCTGGCCCGATCTCCGCGGGACGCCCAAGCCGCTGCTCGAGGGCATCGGCGTCCTGCTCGCCGACCAGCTCCGCCAGTTGCGGGCCGGTACGCTGTCCGGAGCGCCGCCGCCGTGAGCCACCGGCCCGCGGCCCGCACGGGTATCGCATCCGCGCAGCGCGACACGCTCCTGACAGCGGCATCGAGCATGCTGGCGACGATCGGCGCGGCGGTGCTGTCGATCCTCTTCCTGCGGGCGGTTGGCCCGGGCTCGGTCAGCGACGGCGTGCTGGCCGCGCTCTCGGTCTACATGGTGGTCGTGCTGTTCTGCGCGACGCTGCGCATCGTGGCGCCGGGCTGGGCGCTGACGCACGGCGATGTCCGCGGCGACCGCATCGTCCAAGTGGTCACCGGGCCGGCGCTGGGCGTGGGCCTCGCCATCGCGTTGCTCTCACCCGCCCTCAGCCGCGTCCTGGCCGAGCCGAGTGCCGTGCGGTCGGCAACCGAGGCCCTGGCAATCCTCGGCTGGTGCGGAGCGCTGCAGCTGATCGGCGCCGCGCAGAGTGCCTCCCTGCAGCTGAAAGGGCGCTTCGGCGTGCCGGCACTGGCCTACGCGCTGGGGAGCGCGGCGGGCGTCATCAGCTTCGTACTGCTGGAACCTGCCCTCGGTGCCACGGCGATGCCGGTCGCCTTCCTGGGCAACGGCCTCGCGCTGGTCGGCACCAACGCCGGCGCGCTGCGCCTCGTCCCACGGCCGGCGGCGTTCCGCAGCATCGCCGCGCCATGGCGCACCTTCCTGCTGGGCGGCGGCGCGGTCTTGACGGTCAGCGCCTGTTACGTGGTCTCGAACGCATTCATCCACGACACGACGGGCGACGTGACGGTGCTCGCCTACGCCTGGTACGTCCAGATCGCGATCTTCTCGGTGCTGGGCTCGAGTCTCGTCACCGTGGCCGCGTCCGGGACCGAGCTCGACGTGGCGACGGTCGGCCACAACGTCCGCCTGGCAGCGCTGGCCATCGCCCCGGCGGCGTGCGCCTCCGTGTGGGCGGCGGCGCCGGTCGTCGGCTGGATGCTGGACTTCGACGCCACCAGGACCGACGCCCTGGCGAGGGCGCTGCTCGCGCTCGCCCCGCTGCCGTACGCGACGACGGTCCTCGCGCTGGGAGTGAGCCTCGCAATCCGCCGCCACGTCGACCGCCGGCTGACACGGCTCATCGTGGCCGCCCTCGCGGGCCACGTCGTGCTGTGTGCGGTCCTCGACGTGCTGTTCGGGCAGATCGGGCCCGTCATCGCCCTCGCCGTCACGCCGGCCGTCGCGTCGCTGGCCGTGTTCGCCATCGTCGGCGCCGGCGTGGCCCGGTCGCTCGTCGCCCAAATCGTCAGCGCGCTGCTGCGGTACGGTGCGCTCGCCGCCGTCACGGGCACGCTGGCCGAGGTCGTCCGCCGCGTCGTCGACGCGGACAGCATCGTTGCCATCGCCGCGACGCAGGTGATAGCCGTCGCCGCCTACGGCGCGATCGTACTGGCGCTGCGAGAGTCGCCCGGCTCGATACTTCGCCTCGACATGCGGCGGACACGTTGAACGACGCGGCCTGCCCGGCATGCCGGGCGGTGCTCTGGACACCCGCATTCGACGCGACCGACTGGTGGCTCGCGACCACGACCGCAAGGTTTCGCTACCTGCGCTGCCGGGCGTGCGGGTCCGTATCGATGGTGCCGCAAGCGGATGACGAGACGCTCGCCCGGGCCTATCCCGACGACTACCAGCCGCACGGCGGCCGCGGCGGCCTCCTGTACCGGCTGTTCGACCCGCTCCTCCAGGCCGAGGCGACGCGGTTGTTCGCGACGGCCGACGCCTCGGCGCCGGTGCTCGACATCGGCTGCGGTGGCGGCGACTACCTCGGTCGCCTGCGCCGGGCCGGCTGGACCGGTCCCCTGCGTGGCGTCGAGCCGGGCGCGGCCGGCGCGGAGCATGCCCGCCAGACGCTCGGGGTCGAGGTGACCCAGACGACGCTGGAGGATGCGCCGCTGCCGCCGGACTCCGAGAGCACGATCGTGCTCCGCCACGTCATCGAGCACGTCCGCGACCCGGATGCGGCCGTCGCGAGAATCGCCGCGGCTCTGCGGCCGGGTGGCCATGCCTATCTCGCGACGCCCAACGTGCGAGCGCTCGGTGCTCGCGTCTTCCGGCGTTTCTGGTGCGGCTACGACCCGCCGCGCCACCTCGTCTGCTTCACGGACCGGTCGCTGATCGCGATTCTGCGGCGCAACGGTCTCGAGCCCATCTCCCAGCACCACGACTTCTCGCCGCACCTCTGGCTGTTGAGCACGCAGCTCGCGCTCGGCGGGGAGGCGCGCCGCAGCTGGGCCAGGGTCGCCGGCTCCCCGTTCAGCCCGCCTGCAGCGGCGCTGGCGGTCGGCGGCGGCCTGCTCGAGGTCGGGATGCGGCGGGCGTCGCAGTTCGGCGTGATCGCGCGCAAAGCCGGCGGAGCCCCGAGCGCGTGACGTCTGTAGCCTCGATGATGATCGCTGCCAAAAGCGTGACAGAGCACCCCACCCACGAGCGCCTTCGGGCCACTGCATGAACATCTGCACCATCAGCGCAGCGAACTACCTCGCCCAGGCGAGAGTGCTCGCAGACTCGTTCCTCGACCTGCATCCGACCGGCGCCGTGCACATCCTCGTCGTCGACGGGACGGACGACCCGCCGCACCGCGCCGGCGTCAAGCTCTACGACGGCCGCAGCGTCTTCCCCGACGAGGCCGACTTCCTGCGGATGGCGACGATGTACGACGTCGTCGAGCTGTCGACCGCAGTCAAGCCCGCGTTCCTGCTGCATCTGCTGCAGGAGACCGGCGAGCCGGTCGCCTACCTCGACCCCGACATCCTGGTGGTCTCATCGCTCGAGACGGTCGGGGAGCAGGCCGACGAGCACGGCCTGGTGCTGACGCCGCACCTGCTGCAGCCGATGGAGGTGGCACGCCGGTTCGATCTGAACGAGATCTCGATCGCCGTGGCGGGTACCTACAACCTGGGCTTCGCGGCCGTCGGCGAGGGTGCGATTCCGTTCTTGCGCTGGTGGGACGAGCGGCTGCGGCGCTGGTGCGTCAACCAGGCCGCCGCGGGCCTGATGGTCGACCAGAAGTGGGTCGACCTCGGGTTCGGGTATTTCGGCGGTCACGTGCTGCGCGACCCCGGCTACAACGTCGCGTACTGGAACGCCGAGTTCCGCGAGCTCGAGACCGCGGCCGGCGGGCAGATCAGCGTCAACGGCGAGACGCCGCTGCGGTTCTTCCACTTCAGCGGCTACAGCCCGCGGCGGCCGCACCTGCTGTCCAAGTGGCTCGGCGACCGGCCGCGGGTGCTGCTCTCGGAGCGCCCCGACCTGGCGGCGATCTGCGAGCGGTACCGCACGCTGCTCGAACAGAACGACTTCGACCTGCGCACGCGGGAGCCGTACGGCTACAACACGGCGGAGGACGGGACGGCGATCGACGGTGTGATCCGCCGCGCCTACCGCCGGGAGCTGCTCGAGTACGAGGCCGGCGACGCCGCCGAGGAGCCCCCCGCCGCGTGGGGCGGGAACGGGGCGTTCCGGGCGTGGCTGAGCGAGGCCGACGATCCGCGGCGCGATGCCCGGCACCTGTCTCGCTATCTGCGCGCCCTGTGGGCCGAGCGTGGCGATCTGCAGGCCGCCTACCCGGACATCGTCGGCCGCGACGCGGCGCGCTACCAGGCGTGGGCGCAACGGGGAGGCGTCGAGCCCGGCCTGCAGCGGCCCGGGCCGCCGGGGCCGACCGCGCCGGCCGAGGTCAAGGCGCTCGAGCCCGGCGTCAACATCGCCGGCTACTTCCGGGCCGAGTACGGCGTCGGCGAGGCCGCCCGGCTGGTCGTCGCCGCGGTGGCCGAGGCCGGCGTCCCGTACGCGACCGTCGGCTACGACCGCACGCGCGCACGGCAGTCGCACGCATTCCAGGACCACGGCATCAAGGCGGCGCGTTTCGACACGAACATCGTCTGCGTCAACGCCGACCAGCTCGGCAACTACAACCACGACATCGGCGAGCTGATCCGCCCCGGCCGGGTGCACATCGGCTTCTGGAACTGGGAGCTCGGCGAGTTCCCACGCGAGCTCGACGACGTGTTCCTCCTCGTCGACGAGGTCTGGTGCGGCAGCACGTTCGTCCGCGACGCCGTCGCCACCCGCACGACCAAGCCCGTGCACGCGCTGCCGCTGTCGTTCGAGATCCCGGCGGAGCCGGCGATGTCTCGGACGGAGGTGGGCTTCGACGACCGCGCCACCTTCCTGTTCGTGATGGACTTCGACAGCGTGCTCGAGCGGAAGAACCCGGTCGGGCTGATCGACGCCTACACGCGTGCGTTCCCGGAGGCCGGCCGGACCCGCCTCGTGATCAAGACCATCAACGGCGACAAGCGGCCGACCGAGCTCGAGCGCGTCCGCTGGGCGACGCGGGGCCGTCCCGACATCGACCTGTGGGACGAGTACCTCACGGCCGAGCACAAGTCGGCGATGATCGCGCACTGCGACTGCTACGTCTCGCTGCACCGCAGCGAGGGAATCGGCCTGACGATCGCCGAGGCGATGGCCCGCGCGCGCCCGGTGATCGCGACCAGCTATTCGGGCAACATCGACTTCATGGATCCGGACGTCACGTTCGCCGTCCCGTGGACGCCGACGCCGGTGCCGCCGGGAGCGGGTCCGTACCGGGCCGGCGCGGAGTGGGCCGACCCCGACCTCGGAGTCGCCGCCGACCTGATGCGCCAGGTCGCGGCCGATCCCGAAGCGGCGCGGGCACGCGGAGCGGCGGCTCGCGAGCACCTCCGGGTCAACCACTCGCCGGAGCGAGCCGCGGCCTTCGTCCGCGAACGCCTCGGCCACTGGCGGGAGCGCCGCGCCGCGGGGTGGGTCCCGGACAGCTACGTTACGCCCGTGGGGCCGCTCGCACGCGCCAATCAGTGGTTCGTCGAGGGCGGGTTCTACCCGCCTGAGCACACGTCGGGCAACCCGGTCGGGCGGTTCGTGCAGCGGATTGTCCGGCGGCTCCTGCGCGCACCGCTCAGCCGACAGGTGGAGTTCAACGCGAACGTCATGCGCGCGCTGAACGAGCTGGTGGCCGAAGACCGCGATCGGCGCGGCGTGAACGATCCACCTCCCAGGTGACGCCGGTCACCCTGCCGCCTGAGCCGATCGGCGCGCCGTCCCGTCGTCACCGGCCCTGGTAGGCTCGGTCGGGGGGTGAACCGGATGCCAGCCGATTCCAGGGCCTGCTGGTGCGGCAACGCCGCCCTCCAGCCCTTCGACGACGACTACGGGCGCTGCGGCGACTGCGAGACGCTGGTGCGCCTCCACGTACCGGCGGACATCGATCGGGTCAAATCCGACGATCACGACTTCTACGGCCGCGACTACTGGTTCCGCCACCAGACCGAGGACCTCGGCGTGTACGACGTCGTTGAGCGCGCCCGGCGAGACCTCCCGGAGCGTTGCGCGCACTGGGCGACTGCCCTTCTGACGCGGACCGCATCGCCCGGCCGTGCACTGGACGTCGGCTGTGGACACGGCGGGTTCGTCGCCTTCCTGCGAAGTCTGGGGTTCGACGCGTCCGGCCTCGAGCTGAGCCCGTCGGTCGTCGAGTTCGCGCGCGCCACGTTCGGCGTTCCGATCGAGGTCGGTCGGCTCGAGGATCGGCTGGACATCACGTCGTCCTCTCTCGACCTCGTGGTCGTCATGGATGTCCTCGAGCACCTTCCCGACCCGCCGGCGACCCTGCGCCGCGTCGCCGACGTGCTTCGGCCAGAAGGTCTCATCTTCTTCCAGACCCCTCGGTACCCCGAGGGCGCGAGCCGGGCCGAACTCGAGGCACGGGACGATCTGTTCCTGCGGATGCTGGTGCCCGAGCACCTCTACCTGTTCAGCCGGTCGTCGGTCCAGCGTCTCCTGCAGCAGGTGGACGTGGGCATCGTCGAGTTCGACGAGCCCTGCGCGTCGCACGACATGATGGGGTTCGCCGCCCGTAGGGTCGTCCCACGAGCGGAGAGGTCCGACATCGACGGCCTTCTCGAGTCGTCGCCCGCTGCGAGGTTCGCGGCCGCCATCCTCGACGCCAACAGCCGGGCGGCCGACGAGATCGCCGCGCTCCGCGCCGCCCAGGCCGGTGCCGAGGAGTATGCGATCGATCTTCGCGCGTCCCTGACGCGGACAGAGCGGGAGGCGGCGCGCCACGCGGAGTCGCTGACGACCGTCCTGGCGGCTCGCGATGCGGAGATCGTCGTGCTGAAGGAGATCATCGCCGGCCAGTCGTAGCCAGACTCGACGGCGCGGTGCCCGACTGTTTCGGCCCGACCTGGCAGGCGTTCGCCAAGCGCTGGGCGGTCGCTGCCGCCGCCGACGCGCTGCGCCGGTGCTGGAACGTCGACAGGCGCGGTCCGAGTCGGCCCGGGATGCACACGGCGCGGCAGTCCCAGACCGCCACCATCCAGGCGCAGCCGACGGTCGCCGACATGGCCGGAACACGGGTGTGGTGCACGGCGAGCTGGTTCTGGCGTGTCCGCCGCCGCCTGTTCGGCCGCTAGCCCGCCTGCCGAACCTGCTACCGTCGGATTCGGACGCATCGCTTGATGGCAAGCTCAGTCGAACAGCACCAGCCCTTGCTTCGCGATGCCGCGACGGCGCGCCGCATTCTCCGCCAGATGATGCTGATCCGACGCTTCGAGGAGCGGACGGAGGAGCAGTACACGCGGGCTCGGATCGGCGGCTACTGCCACCTTGCGATCGGCGAGGAGGCGGCCAACGTGGGCGCCATCGAGCCGCTCGGCGACTCCGACTACCTGTTCACGAGCTACCGCGATCACGGCGCGGCGCTGGCCGTCGGATCCGACCCCGCGGGCGTGATGGCCGAGCTGTTCGGGAAGGCGACGGGGGTCGCCGGCGGCTACGGCGGGTCGATGCACCTGCTGGACGTCGAGCGGCGCTTCCTGGGCGGCTGGGGCATCGTCGGCGGCCACCTGCCGATCGCCGTCGGCGCGGCGCTGGCGCTCGACTACACGGGCTCCGACGGCGTCGTGCTCTGCCAGCTCGGCGACGGCGCGACCAACACCGGCGCCTTCCACGAGGCGCTCAACCTGGCGGCCGTCTGGAAGCTCCCGATCGTCTTTCAGGTGATCAACAACCAGTACGGCATGGGCACGTCGGTCGCGATGGCGTCGGCCGAGACCGAGCTCTGGAAGCGCGCCGCCGCGTACGAGATGCACGGCGAACGGGTCGACGGCAACGACGTCGAGGCCGTGTTCGACGCGACCACGCGCCTCCTCGCGCTGGCCCGGCACGACCGCAAGCCGTCCCTGATCGAGACGCTCACGTACCGTTTCCGCGGGCACTCCGTCGCCGACGCCGGCAAGGTGTACCGCACGCCCGAGGAGATCGCCTCCTGGAAGGCGCGCGACCCGATCCTCCTGTTCTCCGCCCGCGCGACGGAGGCCGGCCTGCTCACCGACGACGACGTCACGGCCGTCCGCCGCGACGTCGAGAACCAGGTCAGCGAGGCGATCAAGGAGGCAGCGTCGGCTCCGGCGCCGCCCGTGTCCGGCCTCTACGACCACGTCTACAGCGACGCCGGCACCGCCGAGCAGTTCGCACGCATGGACACCGCCGGCCCGTTCGGCGAGCGGAAGGAGACGCGCGGATGGCGGACGTGACCTATCGCGAGGCGCTGCGGCGCGCGCTCGACGAGGAGCTCGCGCGCGACGAGCGCGTCTTCTTGATGGGCGAGGAGATCGGTCGTTTCGAGGGCTCGTACAAGGTGACGGCCGGCCTCTGGAAGAAGTGGGGCGGCAAGCGCGTCCGCGAGACGCCCATCTCGGAGGAGGGGTTCGTCGGCGCCGGCATCGGCGCCGCGATGCTCGGCCTGCGCCCCGTGGTCGAGATCATGACCGTCAACTTCATCCTCGTGGCGATGGACATGGTGGTGAACCACGCCGCCAAGATCTCGCAGATGTTCGGCGGCAAGGTGGCGGTGCCGATGGTGATCCGCACGCCCGGCGGTGCCGGCGCGCAGCTGACCGCCCAGCACTCGCAGAGCCTCGAGGTGATGTTCGCGCACACGCCCGGCCTGAAGGTCGTGGCGCCGTCGTCGCCCGCCGACGCGTACGGGCTGCTGAAGAGCGCCATCCGCGACGACGACCCGGTGCTGTTCATCGAGAACCTCGTGCTCTACAACCTGACCGGCCCGATTCCCGAGTCGTCGGGCGACGAGGTGCTGGTGCCGATCGGCCTCGCCAACGTCGTCCGCGAGGGCACCGATGTGACGCTCGTGGCGCACTCCTACACCGTCCGCCGCTGCCTGACGGTCGCCGACCGCCTGGCGCAGAACGGCATCGAGGCCGAGGTGATCGACCTGCGCTCCATCCGCCCGCTCGACATCGACACCGTCATCGAGTCGGTCAAGAAGACCAACCGCTGCGTCGTTGCGGAGGAGGGCTGGGGCACGTTCGGTGTTGGCGCCGAGGTGGCTGCGCGCGTCCACCGCGCCTGCTTCGACGACCTCGACGCCCCGGTCGAGCGCGTCGGCGGAGCCGAGGTGCCGATGCCGTATGCCAAGCCGCTCGAGCTGGCCGCGATGCCGCTCGAGGAGAAGATCGAGGCCGCCGTTCGCGGGCTCCTCCAGGAATGCGGGGTGCTCTGATGGCCGAAGAGCTCGTCATGCCGCGGCTGTCCGACACGATGGAGCGGGGCACCGTCGCGCGCTGGTTGAAGGCCGTCGGCGATACCGTCGCCGCCGGCGATGTGGTCGCCGAGATCGAGACGGACAAGGCCACCATGGAGTACCAGTCCGACCTCGACGGCGTGATCCTGCAGATCCTCGTCGGCGACGGCGAGACAGCCGATCTCGGCGCGGTCATCGCGCTGGTCGGTGAGGCCGGGGAAGAGGTGCCGGGCGCGTCGGCGGCCACCGCCGAGCCCGAGGCCGGGACCCCCGCAGCGGCCGAGGCGGAGCCCGAGCCCGACACCGACGAGCACGAGGCCGTCGCCGAGGGTGACCAGGAGCCCGCCGCGGTGGCGGAGACCGAGTCGGAGACCGAGCCCGAGGCCGAGGCGCCCGCCGCGGCGACGGCCGAGGCGCCAGCCGGCAGGGTCGCGTCGACCGGGCCCCTGAAGGCGAGCCCGATCGCGCGCAAGATCGCCGACGAGAACGGGCTCGACCTGCGCACCCTCGCCGGACGCGGCTCGGGTCCCGACGGTCGCATCGTGCGCGCCGACGTCGAGAAGCTGATCGAGCGACACGGCCGTCGCGAGGAGCTGCCGCCGTCGCCGTCGCAGGCCCGCGCGAAGGCGCCCGTGGTCGAGGCCGTACCGCAGGAGGACGACGAGGTCGTCGAGCTGTCGAAGATGCAGCGCATCATCGCCCGCCGCATGGGCGAGTCGAAGGCGACGGTGCCGCACTTCTACCTCACGGCCGAGGTCGACATGGGCAACGCGATCGCCCTGCGCAGGGACTTCAACGCGGCGCTCGAGCCGGAGGGCATCAAGGTCTCCGTCAACGACCTGATCGTGCGCGCCAGCGGGCTCGCGCTGCGCGACAACCGGCAGTTCCACCGCTCGTACGCCGGCGATCACCTCGTCTACCACGCCCATGCCAACGTCGGCATCGCGGTGGCGCTCGACGACGGTCTGATCGTGCCCGTCATCCGCGGCGTCGAGACGAAGACGCTGCGCCAGGTGGCGGTCGAGGCGCGCGACCTGGCCGAGCGGGCACGGTCCGGGCAGCTGAAGCAGCCCGAGATCGAGGGCGGCACGTTCACCGTCTCCAACCTCGGCATGTTCGGCGTCACGCACTTCGGCGCGATCATCAACCCGCCCGAGCCCGGCATCCTCGCCGTCGGCGCGACCGTGCAGCGCGGCGTCGAGCGCGACGGGCAGCTGGCGCTGCGACCGATCATGAACGTCACGCTGTCGGTGGATCACCGGGCCGCGTCCGGCGCCGATGGCGCGCGGTTCCTGCAGTCGCTGCAGCGCTATCTCGAGTCGCCGCTGCTGCTCGTCGGGTAGCGCGGTCGATCCAGCCGATGGCCTAGGATGCCGCGATGGATCTGGCCGACATCATGGCGACCACGTTCGCGAGCGTCTCGCCCGAGATGTCGATCGCCGAGGCGGCGCGCCACATGATCGAGATCGACACCGGCGCCGCTGCGGTGATCGAGGACGGCAGCCTGATCGGGATGATCTCCGAGCGCGACCTGCTGCGGTTCCTCTCGGCCGGCGCGAGCCCCGAGGCGAAGGTCACCGACCGCATGACGCGCCACGTGCTGACCGCGTCGGCGTCGACGACGCTGCCCGAGGCGATGGCGATGATGGTCGACGGGCACTTCCGGCACCTGCCGATCGTCGATTCCGGCCGCGTGATCGGCATGATCTCGATGCGCGATCTGATGGCATGGGCGGCGCTGCGCCTGCGGCACGGCGCGTTCGACGCCGACGACGACGTCGATACCGCCGAACTGCTCGCGACCATCCATCGCATGCGCACCGGCGCCGCCTGAGCGACCTCGTCGGCAGTACCCGGGTCTATACTCCCGGTATGGCCAAGGTCATGGTGTCGATCCCCGACGATCTGCTGCAGCGAATCGACGCTGTCGCGAAGGCGCGGGGGACATCTCGGAGCGGTCTGCTCCAGGTCGCCGCAGAGCGCGAGATCGCCCGCCGAACCCGCGCGGAGATGGCAGCGGCCATCGAGCTCGCGCGCGCTGCGACGGTCGACTGGCCTCCGCTCGACGCCGCCGGTGTGATCCGCGCCGACCGTGACGCCCGGTGATCGACGTCGTCTGCGACTCGTCCGTGGTCATCGGCTGGTTCGGGGAGCGCGATCTCGACGCGGAATCACTGCTCGAAGCCGGGATGGACCAACGATGCCGGCTGGTCGTGCTCGACCTGACCCTGTACGAGGTGGGCAACGTCCTGATTCGTCGCTATCACCAGCGAGCTGAAGCAACCGCCCTCATCCTCAAAGGGATCGCTACGGTTGCGGACGTCGTCCGGCCCGACTGGATCGTGCTCCGCGTCGCTGCCCGTATCGCCGCCGAGGACAAGCTGACCCTGTACGACGCGGCGCACGCCGCGCAGGCCCGCGATCTTGGCGCCACCCTCGCGACGGAGGACTCGGCGATCGTCGATGCTCATCTCGGGTTGAGGACGGCTGTCGTCCTCGAACTGCTCGCTGCCTAGGCGAACACCGACTGATCGAGCAGCCATGATTCGCCCTGCGCGAGCGCCTCGGCCTCCAGCTCCACCAGCCGCGCCGGCGCCATCGGCTCCCACGGGCGCAGCAGCGGATCGAACGGCGGCCGCTCGACGCGGAAGGCACCCGCACCCGGCGTCGCGCCGCCGCGCCACGAGCGCACCGGCGCTCGATAGGCCCAGACGCTCGAGACGATGACGGTCTCGCACCCGGCCGCCGCGAGGCGACGCGTCAGGTCGGCGATGGGCAGCACCCCGGAGCCGATCGGCACGCCGAGCACCCACGGCTCGCCGTCCGGTCCGGCCATGCAGGCGTGGTCCTTCAGGTGCGCCGAGCGGGCGTGGGGGAGGATCCGATCGAGCGCGACGGCGGGCTCCTCGCCCACCATCATCGAGTTGCCGTAGTCGTACAGCGCCCCGACCGCGGGGTGCGCGACGGCGGCGAGGATGGTGGCCAGCTCGGCGCCGGTGAAGTCCTCGTGGTTCTCGAGCAGCAGGTCGACGTCGTGCGCGGCGCAGGCGGGCGCGATGGCATGGAGATCGGCGATCGTCCGCGCGATGGTGTCGTCGACCGTGCCCTCGTGGCGCATGTACGTGCGCAGGCGGCGCGCGCCGAGCGCGCCCCAGACGCCGAGGATCTCCTCCAGGTGCGCGCGCCCGGTGCCGCTCGTCTCCAGGTCGCAGGCCAGGCCGAGCTCGTCCAGGCGGCTGCGCACCGCCCGCTGATGCCCCGGCGACGTACCGGAGAGCTGACGGTAGCCGGGGCCGTTGATGTTGATCGACACGCCGTCATAGCCGGCGCCGGCTGCGCGGTCGAGAAACGCGAACACGTCGAAGCGGCGCGCATGGTCGTAGTGGTGACGCAGGCAGTAGCTCTGGAGGTAGCGCTTCACAGCCGCGTGAGCAGCGCGTCAAGCGCCCGCGTGTACGTGGCGCTGGCGGCGGGGTCGGCGTCGGCGAGCCGCTCGGCGCGCCAGCCGCAGTAGGCGGCCATGCGCCAGTCGTAGTTCGGGCGCATCCGCTCCAGCCTCCGCACCACGAGCGGCGTGGGATACGCCTCGTGGAACGCCGCCTCCTCGTCGTCGCTCAGCGGCGCGCGGCCGTAGAGGATCTGGAAGGCGGGGGAGAGGAACGCGGCCAGGTCCTCCACCGGATCGCCGGCGCCGGGGCACTGCCAGTCGATCAGCTTCAGGTCGGTGCCGCTGTCGATGAGGTTGCCGGGGCCGGCGTCGCGATGCACGAGCCGGCGCGCGACCGGGCCGCAGCGCACCGACGGCGGCCGGACGCCGCGGAGCTCGGTGCCGCGGTCGATGCGCAGGAAGCGGTCGCCGTCGGCGAGGATCGCACCGCCGTCGACCGGCAGCGCCCGGAACCCGTGGCCCGGCAGCGCGTGAACGCCGCCGAGCAGCCGGGCGACGCGCTCGACGCCGCCATCCCACGCCTTGCCGGCGGCGAAGCGGTAGACCACGACCCCGGCGTGCTCGTCGAAGTGCACCGGAGCCGGTGCCACGCCGCTCGGGGCGAGCAGCACCAGCGCCCGGGCCTCGGCCAGCGGGTCGTTGCCGAACAGACCGGCCCGCGCCGTGCGGTCATACCGTTTGACGACGAGGTCGCCGACGCGCCACACCTCGTTGGTGTACCCGCCCGCGAGCCGCTCGGCAGTGGCGTCCGTGGCTACACCGGCGCGGGCCAGGTGCTCGGTCGGATCGAAGGTCACCCGCCGAGTCGACCCGAGTACCGGTGGCCTGCCGGGCAGTCGGCCGTATAGCCGATCGACCCGTCGTCGGACAGCGTGTGGACCTCGTCGGCATCGTAGGTCGCACCGCAGATGGGGCAGAACTTCGGGGCCTGGGCGAACGAGGCGCAGCCGGGGCAGACGACCGGCGTCGCTCCGAGCCGGACGCGGATGCCGCCGACGAACTCGTCGCGCTCGGTGGCGTGGGGCTCGAGCGACGTGCCGCAGCTCAGGCACCAGCGTGGATCCTGTGACTGGGCGACGGTGGCGCGGATGTCGGACTCCAGCTCGGAGCGCGCGTCGGAGCCCGGATCCATGTCCTCGATGGTGCCGTCGATCGACGCCACCGCCGACGTCTCGCGGACGCGGCCGAAGCGGATCACCGCGAGCGAGAACAGACGGCCGTCGGCGGCGCAGTCGGTGCCGGGGGACTGGATCGAGACCACCTGGCCGGACAGGTCGTCGATCGTCTCGCCCGGCGCCCAGCCGGCCACGTGCAGCACGTGCCGGCCGCCGTGCCCGGTGATCTGGAAGATGAAGCCCGCGCGCCCGCCCGACGACGCCCGGCGCCACACCATCCGGGCGCCGACGAGGTCGACGCCTTCGCCATCGATGCGAACGTAGCTCGACACGTCGCGGTGACCTCAGCGTCCGACGCGGGACACTAGAACGTCGGGCCTTGCG
Organism: Gaiellales bacterium; assembly: GCA_046598415.1. Taxonomy (GTDB): domain Bacteria; phylum Actinomycetota; class Thermoleophilia; order Gaiellales; family F1-60-MAGs149; genus VFJZ01. Next base: position 401 of record JBKJIG010000040.1, on the reverse strand, counting down.
TCGACACCGGCAGCACGGCGTCGAGGGACGAGACGATGCGGAGCTGCCCGCCGATCTGCGTGCCGTCCAGCCGGCCGAGCAGGCCGCGGACGAGCTGGGCGCTGGCGCCGTATCCGAAGGTGCGGGCCACGCGGAACCGCAGGATCCCGGTGCGCCAGGTCTCGCCGTGCCACGGGTTCGCCGCGCAGATGAGCAGCGCGGCCTCCTCCATGCGCTCCGGGTCTTCGAGCACCACCTCGACGGTCGCGTGCGACCAGTCATCGGGCTCGGCCGCGAGCGCGGCATCCCAGGCATCAACCAGCGTCAGCATGCACCCGATTGTACCCGGCGGGCCGCAGGCCCGATGCGCGACCCGGGGTAAACTCCCCGGAGCCCGTTTCCCCGGGCGCAACAACCCCCAA
>JBKJIG010000146.1:0-15115 GCA_046598415.1 Gaiellales bacterium | reverse complement strand
CTCGCTCGTGTACCGCTACGCCGCCGGACACGCCGCGTTCGACGGCCTCGACGGCGACGAGGGCACCTTCTCGATCTGCTCGTTCTGGTGGGTCGAGGCGCTGGCCCGCGCCGGCCGACTCGACGAGGCGCGGCTGGCCTTCGAGAAGATGCTCACCTACGCCAACCACCTCGGGCTCTACTCCGAGGAGATCGGCACCTCCGGCGAGGCGCTCGGCAACTTCCCGCAGGCGTTCACCCACCTCTCGCTGGTATCGGCCGCCGTGTACCTCGACCGGGCCCTCGACGGCCACCCGCCGCGGTGACGGTAAGCTCTCGATCGTGAGTTCCGCGAACCCCATCGACAACCTCCGCGCGCGCCTGCAGTCGCACGGGTACCACCTGTTCCTGACACCCGGCCGCCCGAACGGCTGGTGGGTCACGATCCGCGACGGCAACCCGAACATCGAGGCGCCCGTCGAGTCGTTCGCGGAGACCCGCGACCTCGCCATCCAGCTCGCCGACCGGCTGTTCACGAGCCACCGCCTGGCCGAGCTCGACCAGCTGATCCGCGAGCAGGGCAAGACCCCGCCGTCGTGGACGGAGCCCGACCAGGCCGCCCGGCTCGAGACGCTCGCCACGTTCGCCCGCACGCTCGCCTAGATCGGACGGCCTCCCTCCGGTGGGTGACGGCTGGCGCTGACGTGCCGCCGATAGCCCCAGTGTGGGATCTCGCGCACCGTTCTCGGAGCCGCCCGGCCGCGTCCTCGTCTGCGAGGACGATCCGTCGATGCGCGCGCTCCTCGAAGCCGCGCTGACCGACGTCGGTCTGGAGGTCGAGACCACCGACGACGGCCGGGCCGGGCTGGCGCGCGCCAGCGCCTCGCATCCCGACGCGATCGTGGTCGACTGGCTGATGCCGGGCCTCGACGGCATCTCGCTCTGCAGCGCCGCCCGCGAGCACCCCGAACTGGCGCTGTCGCACATCGTGCTCGTCACCGGCCGTCGCGAGCGCGAGTACGCGCAGATCGCCACCGATGCGGGCGCCGACGCCGTCTACCACAAGCCCTTCGACCCCGAGGAGCTCGCCGACGCCGTCCGCGCCGGCGTCCGCCGCAGCCGCGCCGCGCGCCGCGCGATCGGCGACTCCCGCACCGATCCGCTCACCGGCCTGCGCGACGAGCACTGCTTCCGCGAGGACCTCGACCGCCTGCTGGCCCTGGCGCAGACACTGCCGCTGACCATCGCGGTGGCCGGCTGCTCGGTGCCCGACGACACGGGCGCCGTCGCCGTCGACGCGCTGGCCGGCTCGCTCGGCAGCGTGCTCGGCCCCGCCGACGCCCTGTACCGCGTCGTCGCGCTCGGCGAGGTGGGCTTCGCGGTGATCGCGCCCGACGCCGACGAGCCCGACCTGCTGCACGCCGCGCTGGAGGCGGCCGCCCGCCAGGGTGGGGCGGACGCCGCCAGCGTCCGCATCGCCGCGATGATCGTGGACGGCGGTGGTTCGGCCGACGTGCTCCGCGGCCTGTCCGACCGCATGCTCAGCAGGTTCTACGCCTGAGATGCGGCGGCTGACGCGCACCCTCGCGGCCCTGCTCGCGGTCGGCGCCCTCCTGGCGCTGGCGCCCACCGCGCCGGCCGCCACCACGACGCGCACCGGCGTCGTGCAGCTCCTGCACGCCGACGCCCGCACGCCGGGCGCGCCGGCGCAGTCCTTCTACGCGCTCGCCACGACCGACGGTCTCCTCCGGCTGCAGCTCGACGGCGTCTCGTCGCTGACGCCGGCCAGCTACCTGCGCGTCACCGGCACGCTGGAGGGGACGCTGCTGCACGTCGAGAGCGTGGCGCCGGCGACGCCCGCCTCCGGCGTCGCCCGCCGGCTCGCCGCCCGCGGCCAGACGAGCCTCGCACCGTCGTCGCCGCAGCTGGCCGTGATCCTGGTCAACTTCTCGAACGACACGTCGACGCCGTGGTCGCCGACGACGATCGCCAACACCTTGTTCAACAACCCGGACAGCGTCGCCGCGTACTACGCCGAGCAGTCGCACGGCAAGACGATGCTGACCGGCACGGTGTTCGGCTGGTACACGATCGCGGCCAGCAACGCCACGTGCGACTACTCCACGTGGGCCAACCAGGCGCAGACCGCCGCGGGCAGTGCCATCAACTCCTACTCGAACGTCATGTACGTGTTCCCGTTCGTGCCCGCCTGCGGCTGGGCCGGGCTGGGCGCGATGCCCGGGTCGCAGACGTGGATCAGCGGCTACCCCGACCTGCGCGTGATGGGGCACGAGCTCGGCCACAACTTCGGCGTCCACCACGCGAACAGCCTCGAGTGCACGTCCGCCGGCACGCGCGTCGCCCTGGCGGCCAGCGGCTGCCAGTCGGGCGAGTACGGCGACCCGTTCACGATCATGGGCGACGCATCCACTCGGCAGTTCCCGGCCTTCCACAAGGGCGAGCTCGGCTGGCTGCAGCCGACCGCGACCTACACCGTCACGTCGAGCGGCACGTTCACGATCGCCGCCTCCGAGCTCGACACGGGCGCGACGCAGCTGCTGCGCATCCCGCGCACGGGCGGCGCCCTGTACGTCGACGTGCGGCAGCCGTGCGGCACCTATTTCGACAACTTCCTCCCCGGATCGGGCCCCGTCAGCGGCGTCATGCTGCGCACCGGCCCGTCCTCCTATGACCGCACCCAGCCGAGCCTCATCGACACCACGCCGCAGACCGCGACGTACGGCGATGCCGCGCTGGCCGTCGGCCAGTCGCTGACCGACCCGGTCAGCGGCATCACGATCACCACCACGGCCATCACGGCCGGCGGCGCGACCGTCAGCGTCACCGTGCCGGGCGCGGGCAACGCGCCGTCCGCACCGGCCAACGTGGCCGCGCACGCGGTGCCCGACGGCGTCGACATCACCTGGTCGGCCGCAACCGACGACATCGGCGTCGCGAGCTACCGCGTCTACCGCAACGGCAACCAGATCGGCACCACGGCTGGGCTTGCGTTCCACGACACGGCGCTGAACGGCGTGCTCGACTACGGCGTCGCCGCAGTCGATACGCAGAACCTGGTCGGCCCGGTCGGGGCCGCGCCGACCATCTCGGTCGGCGACGTGATCCCGCCGTCGCAGCCCACGGGCCTGGCGGCGACGCTCGCCGGCACCACGGTGACGCTCAGCTGGAACGCCGCCACCGACAACGTCGGCGTGGCGGCCTACCGTGTGTTCCGCAACGGCGTGCTGCTGAAGTCGACCACGGCCACCTCGGCGCAGGACGCGACGCTCAAGGGCGGCCAGAGCTACTCCTACTCGGTGCGCGCTGCCGATGCCGCCGGGAACGTCTCGCCGCCGTCCGCGGCGGTGCCGGTGGTCGTCACCGACGGCACTCCGCCATCCGCCATCACGCAGCTCAAGGTGGTCGTGCGCCCCAAGCCGTGGGGCGCGACGCTGACCTGGAAGGGCGCGACCGACAACGTCGCGGTCACCGGCTACCGCATCTACCGCGACGCGCGGCTGATCAGGACCGTGCCCGGACTGATCTACACCGATCCCGGCATGCCGCACATCGACATGGCCGTCTACGCTGTCGCCGCCGTCGATGGGAGCGGCAACGAGGGCACGCGCAGCCGCATCTCGGCCATCGCCCCCGACGTCGATTTGATCGCGCCGACGGCGCCGAAGCCGTTGCGCGCGAAGGCGCTGGTGAAGCGCCGCGTGCGCCTCACCTGGGCGGTCGCGCGCGATGACCTCGGCTCCGTGCGGTACGAGGTCGTCATCGCCGGTCGTGTGGTGCGGAAGACGACGAAGCGCGCGGTCACGCTCAAGGTGGCCGGCAGGCGCGGCAAGCGGGTCGCGGTTCAGGTGCGCGCGGTGGACGCGGCCGGCAACCGGTCGAGGCTCGTCCGGGTCCTCGTCCGCCTGCGCTAACCTCGCCGCGATGACGCGGGTGGCGGTGGTCGGGCACGTCGAGTGGGTCACGTTCGGCGACGGCCAGGTGCCGGCGACCGGCGAGATCAGCCTGCTCGCGAACCCGTTCAGCGCCGCCGCCGGTGCCGGCGCCGTCGTCGCGGTGGAGCTGGCGCGCTACGGCGTCGAGGTGGTGTTCTACACGGCGCTCGGCGACGACGAGGCAGGCGACGAGTCGCTGCGGTTCCTGCAGGAGCGCGGAGTGGAGGTGCGTGCGGCGCGCGCGGCCGAGCCGCAGACGCGCGCGCTCACCATCCTCTCGCCCGACCGCGAGCGCACCATCATGGTGATCGGCGAGAACCTGCAGCCACAGGCCGCCGACGACCTCGGCTGGGACGACATCGCCCGGTGCGACGCCGCGTACTTCACCGGTGGCGATCCCGCCACCGTCGAGCAGGCGCGGCGGGCGCCGCTGCTGGTCGTGACCGCGCGCCGCCTCGCGGTGCTGGCCGCGAGCGGCGTGCAGACCGACGTCCTGATCGGGTCGGCCGTCGACCCGGGCGAGCAGGTCGACGCCGTGCCGCTGCCGGCGGCGCCGCGGATGATCGTGCAGACGCGCGGCGCGCAGGGCGGCGACTGGCGCGCCGCCGACGGCACCCACGGCACCTGGCCGCCGGTCGAGCCACCCGGCCCGCCGCGCGATGCGTACGGCGCCGGCGACAGCTTCCACGCCGCGCTGACGGGCGCGCTGGCGGCCGGCGAGAGCATCGCGGTCGCGGTCGTCGCGGGCGCCCGGGCGGGTGCCGCGGCCGTCGTCCGGCGCGGCGCCTACGGTGAGTAAGCTGTCGCGCATGACCGACCACGCCGAGCGCACGAAGCGCTACGCAGAGCTCATCGTCCGCGTCGGCGCCAACGTGCAACCGGGCCAGACGGTGCTCGTCAACGCCTATGTCGAGCAGGCGCCGTTCGCGCGGGCGCTGGCCGAGGCCGCCTACGCCCGCGGTGCCAGGTACGTCGACGTCTGGTACTGGGATCCGCACGCCAAGCGCTCGCGGCTGCAGCACGCGCCGCTCGACTCGCTGTCCCAGACGCCGGAGTGGCTGGACGAGCGCGCGCGGGCCGCGTCCGACGGCGGCGCGTACATCCGCGTCGACGGCGATCCCAACCCGACGCTGCTCAGCGACGCCGATCCGGCCCGCGCCACGCTCGACTCGATGCCGGTCAACCAGGTCATCCGCCAGGCCCAGCGCGAGGGCACGCTCTGCTGGAACATCTGCTGCTACCCGACAGAGGGCTGGGCGAAGGCGATTCCCGGCTCGCCCAGCCTCGACCGGCTGTGGGACGCCGTCGCCACCGCGGTGCGGCTCGACCAGCCCGACCCGAGCGCCGCGTGGGAAGCCCACATCGACGGGCTCGAGCGCCGCAGCGCCGATCTGACCGCGCGCCGGTTTGACGCGATCCGCTTCCGCGGCCCCGGCACCGACCTGACCGTCGGGCTGCTGCCCGGGTCGCGCTGGAAGTCGGGCACCGAGACCACCGTCTACGGCGTGCGCTGCGTCGTCAACATGCCGACGGAGGAGGTCTTCACGACCCCCGACCGGCGCCGCGCCGAGGGCGTCGTCCGCTGCACGCGCCCGCTGCTGTGCGAGGGCGTGCTGGTCGAGGGCCTCGAGATCGAACTCCAGGACGGCCGCATCGTGCGCGTCGACGCCGATGCCCACGCCGACCACGTCCGCGGCCAGGTGGCACGCGACGAGGGCGCCTCGCAGCTGGGCGAGGTGGCGCTGGTGAGTGGCGACTCGGGCGTCTACCAGAGCGGCCTGATGTTCAACGACACGCTGTTCGACGAGAACGCGGCCTGCCACGTCGCGTACGGCGGCTCGTACCCCGCGGGCGTCGACGGCGCGGCCGACCTGACGGTCGACGAGCGCTACGAGGCCGGGCTGAGCGTCTCGAGCGTGCACACCGACTTTATGATCGGCGGGCCCGAGGTGGAGGTCGACGGGCTCGATGAGAGCGGCAAGGCGACGCCGCTGCTGCGCGCCAACGCGTGGCAGATCTAGCTACGAGCTAGGAGTCGAACCCGAGCCCGACCCGGTCGAGCGCTCGCAGCCACAGGCCACGCCGGCCGCCGTTGCGGTCGGCCCGGGCCAGCTCGTGGCGCGTCAGCGTGATGCCGGCGTAGCGCAGCGGCTCGGGCGGGAACGGCACCGGCTTCGACCGAACGAACTCCGTCCGCGTGGCCTCGGTCTCGCGGCCGTCGGCCAGGTCGAGGGCCACCCGGGCGCCGAACCGCGTGGCGCCGACGCCGAGCCCCGTGTAGCCGGCCGCGTAGGCCGTCTTGCCGCCGTGGGCCGTGCCGAAGAAGACGCTGAAGCGGCTGCAGGTGTCGATCGCACCGCCCCAGCGGTGGCTGAACCGCAGGCTGCCGGCGAGCTGCGGGAAGGTGTCGAAGAACTGCCGCGCCAGCAGCTCGTGGGTGGCGGCGCGCTGCTCGTACGACGGGCCGAAGCCGTTGCGAAAGTGGTAGACGGCGTCGTAGCCGCCCCACAGGATCCGGCCGTCATCGGTCTGGCGGTAGTAGTGGAACTGGTTCGTGCAGTCGGCGAGGCCCTGCCGGCGGCTCCAGCCGATCGAGGCGCGCTGCTCGTCGGTCAGCGGCTCGGTCATCAGCACGTAGTCGTAGACCGGCACCACGTACGCGCCGATGCGGCGCAGCAGCGGCGGGTAGGCGTTGGTGGCGAGCACGCAGCGCCGGGCGCGAACGTGGCCGTGCGCCGTCTCGGCCAGCACCATGGCGCCGTCGTCTTGCAGGTGGGTGACGGCGGTGTGCTCGTGCAGGCGGGCGCCCAGCTCGAGCGCGACACGCCGTAGCTCCCACGCCAGGTGGGCCGGATCGACCAGCGCGCGGCCGGTCTTCACCCAGAGCCCGCCGAGGTAGGTGGGGGAGTCGACCTCCGCGCGCATCTGGTCGCGGTCGAGCCAGACGGCGTCGTCGCCCACCCTGGCGGCTTGCTCGGCGCCGTCGACGAGCCACTCGATCTCGTGCGCCTCGCGCGCCACCGCGATCACGCCGGTCTCCTCGAACGAGCACTCGATGGCGTGGCGGTCGAGCGTCTCGCGCAGGCCGGCGTAGCTCTCGTTGCCGAGGCGGTGGAGGGTCTCGTACTCCTCCGGCCAGCGGCTGCGCCCGTTCTCCTCGCCGTGGGTGATCGACGCCTCGCAGAAGCCGCCGTTGCGGCCGCTCGCACCCCAGCCGACGCGGTCGCCCTCCAGCACCACGACGTCACGGGACGGGTCGTCCTGCAGCGCCTGGATCGCGGCCCAGAGGCCGGTGAAGCCGCCGCCGACGATCAGCAGGTCGGCCTCGGCCGGGCCGGCCAGGCCGGGCGTGGCGGCGGGCGCGTCGGCGCGGTCGAGCCAGTACGGCGCCGGCGTCGCCGTGACGAGGGCCTGGAGGTGCCACGGGGTCATCGGCGAGAGCCTATCCCGATCTGATACGAACACGTGTTCGTATCACGCTGGACGAGTTGCAAAGTGGGGTTCAGTGGGATATGGTGGGGAGCAGTGGACCTCGGGTGGAGCATCCGTGGGACGTCTCGCCCCTTTCGAACCGCACCGTGCTACTCGGCCAATACACCCAGCGTCTAGACGACAAGAACCGGCTCACCGTGCCGGCCAAGTTCCGTCGCGACTTCGCGCCGGACATCGTCGTGACGCGGGGCCTGGACGACTGCCTGTGGGCGTTCACGAAGGCAGGCTGGGACGCGTTCCACACCGAGCAGAGCTCGCGGCTGGACGGTTTCTCGCGGGAGGCGCGGCAGATGCGGCGCTTCTTCTTCTCCGGGGCGCACGAGGCGACGCTCGACAAGCAGGGGCGCGTCGCGCTGCCTGCGGGACTGATGGAACACGCCGGTCTCGACCGCGAGATCGTGGTCACGGGCACCGGCGAGCACCTCGAGATCTGGAATCGCGACAAGTGGGCGAACGTCGTCAGCGAGTCACAAGGGAGCATGGAAGATGTTGCGGAGCGTTTCGCGCGTGAACCCCAGGGCTGACAGCCCGCACGTCCCCGTGCTGCACCGCGAGGTGGTGTCGTGGCTCGCGCCCGAGCCCGGCATGACCGTCGTCGACGGCACGTTCGGCGCCGGCGGCCACGCGCGCCTGCTGGCCGATGCCATGGACGGCCGCGGCTGCTACGTGGCGATCGACCGCGACCCCGGCGTCAAGGGACACTTCGCGGCGTTCACGCACGACCATCCCGACCTGCGCACGCGGTTCGTGCGCGGCAACTTCTCGCTCGCGCTGCGCAACCTGGTCGCCACCGGCGTGCGCGCCGACGCGATCCTGCTCGACCTCGGTATCTCGTCGATGCAGATCGACCAGACCGACCGCGGCTTCTCGTACGCCACCGACGCGCCGCTCGACATGCGCATGGATCCGTCCGAGCCGCGCACCGCCGCCGACCTCGTGAACGAGCTGGACGAGCGCTCGCTGGCGCGCATCATCCACCGCTACGGCGAGGAGCGCTACGCGTCGCAGATCGCCCGCGCGATCGTCCGCCGCCGCGCCAAGGAGCCGTTCGCCCGCTCCGGCGACCTGGTGGAGACCGTGCGCCGCGCCATCCCGACGCCGGCCCAGTTCGGCCAGGGGCATCCCGCGAAGCGCGTCTTCCAGGCGCTCCGCATCGTCGTCAACGACGAGCTCGGCGCCCTCGAGGACGGCCTCCAGCACGCGCTGGAGATGCTCAACCCGGGCGGGCGCCTGGGCGTCATCTCGTTCCACTCGCTCGAGGACCGCATCGTCAAGACCTTCATCCGCGACGGCGCCCGCGGCTGCGTGTGCCCGCCCGACCTGCCGATCTGCGGCTGCGGCCGCGAGCCGCTGCTGCGCATCCTGACGCCGCGCGTCGTGCGGCCGAACGAGATCGAGATCGAGGACAACCCGCGGTCGGCGTCTGCCCGGCTGCGCGTCGCCGAGCGGACGAACGCGGAGCTGCCACTGTGAGTGCTGTTGCGACTCCCCAGCGACGCCGTCGCGCGAAGTCCACGGCCCGGACACGGCCGCGTCCCAGCGTCGCCGCGCGCCCGCGCCTGGAGCGCAGCCGCGCGGCCGGCCGGGCCGCGTCGTTCTCGAGCTACGTGATCGTCGGCATCGTCGGGCTGCTGCTGTGCGGCATCGTGACGCTGCAGATCCGCGCGCTCCAGGCCAACATCGACGCCGGCAAGCTCGACACCCAGCGCCGCGCCGTGATCGCCGAGTCGCTGAACCTGCGCGCGTCGCTGGCGAAGGCCTACCCGCGCAGCGAGGTCGAGGCGTTCGCCAAGCAGGCCGGCATGATCCGCCCCGACGTCGGCGCGTACCAGACGGTGCGGGTGCGCGCGAAGTGAGCGTCGCAGCGCCGCCCCGGGGTCGTTCGCGACGCCCGCCGCCCCGCCGCCCGGCCCCGTCCAGGGGTCGCGCACGCCCGTACCGCGCTCCCAACCCGAGCCGACGCATCCGCCTGCTGCTGCTCTGGTGCGGGCTGCTGCTGACCGCCGGCGCCGTGCGCGCCGTCTACCTGCAGGTCGTGCACCACGACCGGTACGTCGCAATGGCCGCCGCCGAGCACCGTTCGAGCGTGGTGCTGCACGCGAGCCGCGGCGACATCGTCGACCGGCGCGGCCACGAGTTCGCCGTCTCCGACCGGGCGACGACGATCGGCGCGTACGTGCCGCTCAAGGATCCCGCCGCCGCCGCGAAGGCGATCGCCGCCGCCCTCGACCTCGACCCGGCGTCCGTGTACGCCAAGCTCGCGAACCCCGACCTCGCGGCCGGCACGCACATCGACGTGGTCCGCCAGGCCGACGCCGTGGGCGCCAAGAAGCTCGAGGCGCAGAAGGTGCCCGGCCTGACGTTCATCCCCGAGGACCGCCGCGTCTACCCGGCCGGCACGGGCACCGCCATCGTCGGCATCACCGACATCGACGGCAACGGCCTCGCCGGGCTCGAGAGGACCTACGAGAAGCAGCTGCGCGGCAGGGACGGCCACGAGGTGTTCATCCGCTCGGGTGGCGCCGAGGCGACCCCGCTCGCCCTGTCGCCGATCACGCTCGACGCGCCGCGCGACGGCGCCCGGCTGGAACTCGCGCTCGACATGGAGATCCAGGCCGCCGCCGAGAAGCTCGCGCAGTCCACGCTCGCCAAGACCGGCGCCGAGACGGTCACCATCCTGCAGATCGACCCTCGCACCGGCGGGGTGCTGGCGATGGCGTCGGCGCCCGGTACCGGCGAGACGCCATACGGCGAGGCGAGCGCCGACCAGGTGAAGCTGCGCGCCGTCACCGACCAGTACGAGCCCGGCTCGACCTTCAAGCCGGTGACGATGGCCGCCGGCCTCGACCGCAAGGTGATCTCGCCGAAGTCGAAGTTCGTCGTTCCCGGCTGCATGAACCTCTACGACCGCCGCATCTGCGACGCAGAGCCGCACGGCCCCGTGACGATGTCGGTGGCCGACATCCTGCGCGTGTCGTCGAACGTCGGCACGGTGCAGATCGCGTACCAGAAGCTGTCCGGCAAGGGCGAGGCGGCGCACGGCGAGTTCTTCGCGCCGTACATCGAGCGCTTCGGCTTCACGCAGAAGACGGGGATCGACCTGCCGGGCGAGGTCAAGGGCCAGGTGCCGCCGTACGCCAAGTGGTCGGGCACCACGATCGGCAACATCCCGTTCGGGCAGGGCATCGCCTCCTCGCCGCTGCAGCTGGGCGCGTTCTACGCGATGCTCGCCAACAACGGCGTGTGGCACCAGCCGCACATCGTGGCGCGCGTCGACGACAAGCCGGTCGCGACCAGGACCGAGCGCCAGCTGCCGAAGCGCGTCACCACGCAGCTGACGCGCATGCTCGAGGACGTCGTCAAGCCCGGCGGCACCGGCGAGCAGGCCGTCATCCCCGGCTACCGCGTCGCCGGCAAGACCGGCACGACGCAGAAGGTCATCGACGGCACCTACTCCGACACGCACTACGTCGCGTTCTTCGCCGGCTACGCGCCGTCGCGCGATCCGCGGGTCATGACCCTCGTGATCGTCGACGACCCGGACGGCGAGAACTACCACGGCGGCGAGGCGGCGGCACCGGTGTTCTCCGAGGCCACCGCCAAGGCCCTGCAGGTGCTCGGCGTGCCGCGCCAGAAGGGTCTGTAGCCTCTCCGGCATGAGCACGCGCCGCAGCGGCCTCGTCACCGATGGAGGCGTCTCCGTCACCCTCACCGGGATGCCGATCGCCGTGGGTGATGCCGCCCCGGCGTTCGCCTGCATCGTGCAGGAGGCCGGCTCGTGGGCGATGCGGGAGGTTGGTCTCGACGACGGCGCCGGCAGGGTGCGGCTGTACAGCGTCGTGCCGTCGCTCGACACGCCCGTGTGCTCGCGGCAGACGCAGCGCTTCGACGCCGAGGTGGCCGGGTTGGGCGATGACGTCGCGGCCTACGCCGTCTCGGTCGACACGCCGTACGCCGCCGGCCGCTTCTGCCGCGGCACCGAGATCGCGAACCTGACGGCGCTCTCCGACTACCGCCCGCAGCGCTCGTTCGGCAACGCGTGGGGCACGCTGGTGGTAGAGACCGGCGAGCTCTGCCGCGCCGTGTTCGCCGTCGACCGCGCGGGACGTGTCGTGCACGCCGAGATCACCTCCGAGATCGACGACCAGCCCGACTACGCCGCAGCGCTCGCCGCCGTGCGCGCAGTCGTGTAGCCGGGTTGCGGCGTGACCGCCCCTCGTAGACTGCCCCCGATGGACGCGAAGCTCCGAGCCGTGCTGGACGAGCGCACGCGGTACGACGCCGCGGCGGCCGAGCCACGCATCTTCACGCGCTGGACGGACGCGCACGCGTTCGACTCCGAGCCGGACGCACCCGGCGAGCCATACGCGATCGCGCTGCCGCCGCCGAACGTGACGGGCTCGCTGCACATGGGCCACGCGCTCAACGGCTCGGTCCTGGACGCGCTGATCCGCCTGAAGCGCATGCAGGGCCGCAACGTGCTGTGGCAGGCCGGCACCGACCACGCGGGCATCGCCACGCAGACGGTCGTCGAGCGGCAGCTCGCCGCGAAGGGCCTGAAACGCGAGGAGATCGGCCGCGAGGCGTTCGTCGACCAGGTGTGGGAGTGGCGCGCGCAGACCGGCTCCACGATCATCGAGCAGTACAAGCGGCTCGGCTCGTCGATGGACTACCGCCGCGAACGGTTCACCATGGACGACGACTACGCGCGGGCCGTCAGCGAGGTGTTCCTGCGCCTGCACGAGCGCGGCTTCATCTACCGCGACAGCCGCCTGGTGAACTGGTCGTGGCCGCTCCAGACCGCCATCTCCGACCTCGAGGTCGAGCACCGCGACGTGGACGACGTGCTGTACGCCGTGCGGTACGACGTCGAGGGTGGCGGCGAGATCGTGATCGCGACCGTACGGCCCGTGACGATTTTGGCCGACACCGGCGTCGCGGTGCACCCGGACGACCCGCGCTGGAACCACCTGATCGGCCGCACGGCGATCGTGCCGCTGGTGAACCGGCCGGTGCCGATCGTGGCCGACGAGCGCGTCGAGCTGGGCTTCGGCACGGGCGGCCTGAAGGTGACGCCCGGCCACGATCCGACCGACTTCGAGATCGGCCGCGACCACGGGCTCGAGACGCTGCTGTTCATGGACGAGCAGGGCCGGCTGCGCGACCTGAAGCCGGAGTGGGAGGGGTTCTCGCTCGAACAGGGCCACGAGGCGGCGCTCGCCCAGCTGCGCGCCGACGGGAGAATCGTCTCCGAGCAGCCGCTGCACCACTCTGTCGGCTTCTGCCAGCGCTCCGGCGCACGCGTCGAGCCGATCGTCTCGCTGCAGTGGTTCTGCAAGATGGACGAGCTCGCCGAAACGGCGATGGAGGCGGTGCGCAGCGGGCGGATCACGTTCCACCCGAAGCGCCTCGAGAAGATCTTCTTCGACTGGATGGAGTCGATCCGGCCCTGGTGCATCTCGCGCCAGCTGTGGTGGGGTCACCGGCTGCCGGTCTGGTTCGCGCCCGACGGCTCCTACGTGGTGCAGGCCGACCGGCCCGAAGGCGACGGCTGGGAGCAGTCGACGGACGTGCTCGACACGTGGTTCTCCTCGGCGCTGTGGCCGTACGCGACGCTCGGCTGGCCCGCCGACACGCCGGCGCTGCGCACGTGGTATCCGGGCAACGTGCTGTCGACCGCGCGTGACATCATCAACCTCTGGGTGGCGCGGATGATTTTCACCGGCATCGAGTTCGCCGGCGACATCCCGTTCACCGACGTGTACATCCACTCCACCATCCAGGCCGCCGACGGCCGGCGGATGTCGAAGTCGCTCGGCACCGGCATCGACCCGCTCGACCTGATCGACCGGTACGGCGCCGACGCCACGCGCTACGGCCTGCTGAAGATGTGCTCGACGCAGGATGTGCGGTTCGCGGAGGGGATGATCGACGAGGGGCGCTCGTTCACGAACAAGCTGTGGAACGCGTCCCGGCTGGTGCTGCTCGGCGCCGATCCCGCTGCGATCGCGGCGCCGACCGGTGCCGAGCCGATCGACCGCTGGATCCTGACGCGGCTGAACGAGGTGACGCGCACGGCGACGGCGCAGTACGACGCCTTCGACTTCTCGAACCTCGTCAAGGAGCTGTACGGGTTCGTCTGGAACGACGTCTGCGACTGGTATCTCGAGGGGCTCAAGATCCGCCTCTACGGCGACGACGAGGTCGCGAAGCGGCAGGCGTCAGAAACCGCGCTGTACGTGCTCGAGCGCGTGCTGGCGCTGCTGCATCCGGTGATGCCGTTCGTGACCGAGGAGATCTGGCCGTACCTGCCGGGGCCGCGCGGGCTGCTGATGCAGTCGTCGTTCCCGGAGCCCGACGGCGCCGAGGATCCCGAGGCGGCGCGCGCGGTGTCGGCCGTGATCGAGCTCGTCACCGAGCTGCGCCGCATGCGCCAGGACGCCGGCCTCGGGCCGCGCGAGCCGCTCGAGCTGGCCGTGTCCGGCGGCGACGATGCGGCGCACCTGCGCGCGCAGCACGACCTGATTGCGGGCCTCGGGCGGGCGACGATCGTGGAGGCCACGGCCGGCGGCGTCCCGGTCGTGGTCGGCGACGCTCGCGTGCTGGTGGGCGGTGGCGCACTCGCCGTCGCGCTGCGCGGCAAGATCGAGCGTCGCGCCGCCGAGGCGCGCGCCGATCTCGCCAAGGTGGGGGCGAAGCTCGCCAACGCGGGATTCGTCGACCGCGCCCCGGCGGCCGTCGTGGCCGAGGAGCGTGAGCGTGCCGACCGGCTCGGCCGCGAGGTCGCGGGCCTCGACGCGCGCCTGGCCGAGCTGGCGGAGTAGGTGGCCGGGCTCGAGGATCTCCTCGCGACCCGCGCCGCGTTCGGAATGCGGCTCGGGCTCGACCGCATGCGGCTGCTGCTGGCGGCGCTGGACGAGCCGCAGCGCTCATTCCGCGCGATCCACGTCGTCGGCACGAACGGCAAGACCTCGACGACGCTGTTCGCCGCGGCCATCCTCGAGGCGCACGGTCTGGTCGCGGGCGCGTACATCTCGCCGCACGTCCACGGGTTCGCCGAGCGGGTGCAGGTGAGCGGCGCGCCGCTCGGTGCCGACGTGCTGGCCGCCGCGGTGGCGCGGGTCGAGGCTGCGGCCGCTGACGTCGACGCGGCCGCGGACGAGCCGCTGACGCAGTTCGAGGTGCTGACGGCGGCCGCGTTCGTCGCCCTCGTCAGCGCCGGTGCCGAGGCGGTCGTCGTCGAGGCGGGGCTGGGCGGGCGGTACGACGCCACCAATGTGCTGGACGCGCCGGTCGTGGCGCTGACCAACGTCGGGCTCGACCACGTGGAGCAGCTCGGCGGCACGCGCGAGGCGATCGCGGCCGAGAAGCTGGCGGTGCTGGCGCCCGGCGCCGACCTGGTCGCGGGCTCGGTCGACGCCGAGATCGAGGTCGTGATCCGCCGGCTGACAGGGCACGCCGGCTCGGTGCGGATGCTGCGGCCCGGGATCAACGTCGCCGGCGCCCCGCCACTGGCCGCGCGGGGTCGCTTCCAGCGCGAGAACCTGGCGCTCGCGCTGGTCGCGTGCGAGCTGTTCCTCGGCGAGTCGTTCGACCGGGCCCGGGCGATTGCAGCGGCCGCGCAGGTCGTCGTCCCCGGCCGGCTCCAGGCGATCGGCAGCGAGCCGCTCGTACTCGTCGATGGGGCCCACA
>JBKJIG010000132.1:0-21495 GCA_046598415.1 Gaiellales bacterium | reverse complement strand
TTCTTCGTCGACGCCTTCGCGCGCATCCGCTCGCCCGAGCTGCGCGAGCAGGTCCAGCAGGCGCTGCTCGCGAAGCTGCCGTGACGAGCTCGGCCCAGGTGCGCACCACGCTCGACGTCGCCCGCATCCGGGCCGACTTCCCGATCCTCGCGCGCGAGATCAACGGCAAGCCGATCGCGTACCTCGACTCGGCCAACAGCGCCCAGAAGCCGCGTCAGGTCATCGATGCGATGTCGAACTTCTACGCGACGTCGTACGCCAACGTGCACCGCGCCGTCTACCAGCTGGGCGTCGAGTCGACCGAGGCGTTCGAGGGCACCCGCAAGAAGGTGCGCGACCTGCTGAACGCGCCGTCCGAGCGCGAGGTGATCTTCACGCGCGACGCGACCGAGGCGATCAACCTCGTCGCGTACTCGTACGGCCGCACGAACCTCGGGCCCGGCGACGTGATCGTCACGACCGAGATCGAGCACCACTCGAACCTCGTGCCGTGGCAGGTGCTGGCGAAGGCCACCGGCGCGGAGCTGAAGTACGTGCACATCGACCAGTACGGCGAGCTGCGGCTCGACGAGCTCGACGCGATCGCGAAGGCCGGCAACGTCAAGCTGCTGGCCGTCGTCGACCAGTCCAACTCGCTCGGTACGATCAACCCGATCCGCGAGCTGGCCGACTGGGTGCACGGGCTCGGCGGCGTCATCCTGGTCGACGGCGCGCAGTCGGTGCCGCACCGCCCGGTCGACGTGCAGGCCATGGACGCCGACTTTCTGGCGTTCTCCGGCCACAAGCTGTGCGGCCCGTCCGGCGCCGGTGGCCTCTGGGGCCGTCGCGAGCTGCTCGAGGCGATGCCCCCGTTCCTCACCGGCGGCGAGATGATCCGCTCCGTGCGGCTCGAAGGCACCAGCTGGAACGAGCTGCCGTGGAAGTTCGAGGCGGGCACGCCGGCCATCGCCGAGGTCGTCGGCATGGGCGCCGCGATCGACTACCTGACCGACATCGGGCTCGACGCCATCCATGCGCACGAGACGACCATCACCGCCTACGCACTGGAGCGCCTGGGCGAGGTGCCCGGGCTGACCATCCACGGGCCGCGCGAGGCCGCGAAGCGCGGCGGCGTGGTGTCCTTCTCGCTCGCGGGCGTCCACCCGCACGACGTGGCCGAGATCCTCGGCTCCGACGGCGTCTGCGTCCGTGCCGGCCACCACTGCACCCAGCCGGTGATGGAGGCGCTCGGCGTCGTCGCGACGACGCGCGCGTCGTTCTACCTCTACACCGTGCCCGACGAGATCGACCGGATGATCGCCTCGCTGCACCGCGTGCGGAAGATCTTCGGCGACTGACGATGGACGACCTGTACCGCGAGCACATCCTCGACCACTACAAGAACCCCCGGAACCACGGGCACATCGAGGATGCCGACGTCACTGCCGAGGGCGTCAACCCGCTCTGCGGCGACCAGCTCGCGATCGACCTGAAGATCGTCGACGGCAAGATCGCCGACATCAAGTTCCACGGCCACGGCTGCTCGATCTCGCAGGCCGCCACCTCCATGCTGACCGAGCTGGCCGAGGGTCTCGGGGTCGACGACGCCGCGGCGCTGACGAAGGACGACCTGCTCGCCGAGCTGGGCATCCCGCTATCGCCGGTCCGCCTCAAGTGCGCGCTGCTCGGCCTCGGCACG
The DNA here is from genome assembly GCA_046598415.1 of Gaiellales bacterium. Lineage (GTDB taxonomy): Bacteria > Actinomycetota > Thermoleophilia > Gaiellales > F1-60-MAGs149 > VFJZ01. The sequence continues at coordinate 19,817 of JBKJIG010000132.1, read as the reverse complement.
CTGCGCGTCGCGCTGAACCGCCACAGCGGCACCGCGTTGCCCGACGGCTTCGCCGGCATGGACGAGGTCGACTGGCGCTAGCGCCAGTCGGGGCTTACATGCCCCAGGAGGTCTCGCCGAGCAGCGCAGCCTGCGCGCCCGTGCCGGGCACGTCGGAGGCCGGGGCGCCGGTGCCCTTCTGCTCAACCCGCACGCTGATGGTGCCGGCGATCGGGACCTCGAACGACTGCGCGTCGCCGCCGTCGGCCGGCCGCAGCACGACCGCGGTCGACGAGGCCGACTCGACCAGGTACTCCGTGCCGGGCTCGAGGCCCGCGCGCCGGAACTGGCGGAGCAGGTCGACGTCCTCGTTCTCGAACCGCAGCAGCGTCACGCGCGAGCCTGCATTGACGAGCGACAGCGGGTCGCCCGCCTCACGGGGCGCATGGCCGATCGGGTGGCCGTGCGGGCACGAGGTGGCATCGGACATCATCGCGTACATGCGGCGCTCGACCGTGTCGGAGAGCCGGTGCTCGAGGCTGTGGGCCTCCTCGTGCACCTCGTCCCACGGAATCTCGAACACCTCGGTCAGGAAGGCCTCGAGGAGCCGGTGCCGCGACACGGCCTTGTGGGCGATCTCCTGCCCCTCCTCGGTGAACAGCAGGTGGCGGTGCTCGTCGCGCGTGATCAGACCGTCGTCGACCAGCCGGCGCACCATCTCGGTGACGGACGGCTGCGAGACGTTCATCGCGCGTGCCAGGTTGGCCTGGGTCGGCTCGATGTTCGCCTCGCCGAACCAGTAGAGCTTCTCCAGGTAATCCTGGACGGCCTCGGTCAACGCCATGTCGGCAGTCTACCCTTTCGACGTGGCTTCGAAGGCGGGTGACCCAGGCGTTGCCGCGGTGCTCGCGGACGTCGGTCCGGACGCCGCGCGCCTCGACGTCGCCGCCTGGCTGCGGGAGCTGCGGAGCGCCGCCGAGGCGGGCGAACGGCTCGATCGGATGCGCGTTTCCGCGCTCGAGCAGGCGGGTGCCCGGGCGGCCGCCGATGGATTGGCACTGCCCGTCGTGATCGACGCATGGCTGACGGCCGGCTGGGTGCTATGGCGTGACGTGGAATCCGGCCGGCGGACGGTCGAGGCGCTCCTGCGGGCGCTCGATGACGGCGCCAAGGCGCTGGCGGCGGGCTTCGTCCGCGAGCAGCGCTCGGCGGTCCGTCGCGACGAGTCGGCGCGGGCCGTGCTGCTCGACGATCTGCTGGGCGAGGCGCCGGTGGACGACGTGCTGGCGGCCGCCGGGCGCGCCGGCGTCGATGTCGGCCGCGAGCGCTCGGTGCTGGTCGTGGATGCGACCACCGAGGCCGTGCTCGACCGCCTGCGCGACGCCGGCGCCCTGGCGGCGCCGCGCGGTGGCACGGTGGTCGCGGTGCTCGACGGCACCACGCCGCCCCGCGGCCCGGAGCGCGCCGGCCTGGGCCGGCCGGGAGCGGGTGTGGCTGGGCTGAGACGGTCGTATCGCGAGGCGCGGAACGCCCTGCAGGTGGCAGGGCGCATGGACCTGCAGGGCGTCGTGCCGTACGTCGAGGTGCTGCCGGAGGCGTTGCTGCTGCAGGACCGTGCGGGCCTCGAGACGCTGGTCGCGACGGCGCTGGGGCCATTGGATGGCGGCCGGCTGGGAGCGGAGTTGCTGATCGCGACGCTGGCTGCGTACTTCCGCGAGAACGGAAACGTGGCCGCGACGGCGCGACGGCTCGGCGTGCACGAGCGGACGGCGGTCTATCGCATCGGCCGCATCGAGGCGTTGACGGGGCTGCGGCTGGACGATGGCGATGACCGCTTCCGCCTCGAGCTGGCGGTGCGGGCGAGGGCGCTGCTGTAGCGAACGCCGAGTCGGATCGGCACCGGTAACGAATCCGACAGGATCTCGGTGCGGAAAATGGGCCGGGGCGCCGCGCGAAGTGCTGCGGCGCCCCGGTCGGTGACTCGCGGGTATTTCATAGGGGCGCTTACCTTGTTCTTGGCCGCCCCAACGCTGGCTAGGCGATTCCCCGTCGGTACAGGGGCACGCCCCTACGAGCGAGCACCTCCACTAGCCCGATGTAAACCTGTCAAGTTCGGACCACCTCCTTTCCGCGGTAATCCGAGGCTAGCACGAGGACCGGCCCGACTCAATCCCCGTTGAAATTCCGCCAATACTCCGATGGCGTCGGCCCCACCTGACCCTGGTATTTGGAGCCCAGGCCGCTCGTGCCATACGGCTTCGCGGCGGGCGTCGTCATCTCCAGGAACGAGATCTGGCCGACCTTCATCGACGCGTACAGCGTAATCGGCAGGTTCGACACGTTGGCGAGCTCGAGCGTCACGTGGCCGTCGAACCCGGGGTCGATGAATCCGGCCGTCGAGTGCACCTGCAGGCCGAGCCGCCCGAGCGACGACTTGCCCTCGAGCCGGGCGACGAGATCGACGCCGAGCGTCACGCGCTCGAGCGTCGCGCCGAGCACGAACTCGCCCGGGTGGAGGATGAACGCCTCGCCCTCGCCGGTCTCGACCAGCTCGGTCAGGTCGGGCATCGGTTTCTTCACGTCGATGAAGCCGTAGCGCGAGTTGCGGAACACGCGGAAGCGGCGGTCGCACCGCACGTCGACCGACGCCGGCTGGATCAGATCGGCGTCGAACGGGTCGAGACGGATGCGCCCCGCGGCGATCGCCTCGCGGATGCTCGTGTCGCTCAGGACCATGGGCGGCGATTCTACGTGTCCCTGTATCCTGAGTAGCGTTCATTCGTCATGCAGCCCGATCCGAGGTGACCCTGTGGGTTCGATCGTTCTCAACACCGAGATTCCCGGCCCCCGCTCTCGCGAGCTGACCGCCCGCAAGGACGCGACGATTGCGCGTGCCAAGGGCCTCTGGATGCCGATGTGGATCGACCACGGCCGCGGCGCCCTGCTGCACGATGTCGACGGCAACACCTTCATCGACTTCGCGGGCGGCATCGGCTGCCTGAACATCGGCCACGCGCACCCGCGCGTTGTCAAGGCGGTGCAGGATGCGGCCGCGAAGTTCCTCCACACCGACTTCACCGTCGTGCCCTACGAGTCGTACGTCGCGCTCGCCGAGCGGCTGCTGCCCCTGGTGCCGATCAGCGGCGAGAAGCGCGCGGCGTTCTTCAACTCGGGCGCCGAGGCGGTCGAGAACGCGATCAAGATCGCGAAGGCCGCCACCGGCCGGCCCGCGGTGATCGCGTACGAGGCGGCGTTCCACGGCCGCACGCACATGGCGATGTCCCTCACGTCGAAGGCGCACCCGTACAAGGCGGGCTTCGGCCCGTTCGCGCCCGAGGTCTACCGCGTGCAGTTCCCGAACGCCTACACGCTCGGCCCGGACGCCGCCGAGATCGCGCTCGACGACCTGCGCCGCGGCCTGAAGACGCGCGTCGCGCCCGAGGCGGTCGCCGCGATCATCATCGAGCCCGTTCAGGGCGAGGGCGGCTTCGTGCCCGCCAGCGCGGAGTACCTGCGCGGCCTGCGCGAGATCTGCGACGAGCACGGCATCGTGCTGATCGCCGACGAGGTGCAGTCCGGCTTCGGCCGCACGGGTCGCATGTTCGCGATGGAGCACTTCGGCGTCGAGCCCGACCTGGTGTGCGTCGCGAAGTCGATCGCCGGCGGCCTGCCGATCTCGGGTGTGCTCGGCCGCGCGTCGGTCATGGACGCGCCCGACGACTCGACCATCGGCGGCACGTTCGTCGGCAATCCGCTCGGCTGCGAGGCGGCCGTCGCGGTGCTCGACGTGATCGCGGACGAGGGGCTCCTCGCGCGCGGGATGGAGATCGGCGATCGGCTGCGCGCCGCGTACGAGTCGCTCCAGGACCGCACGCCGGCGATCGGCGACGTCCGCGGGCTCGGCCCGATGCTCGGCGTCGAGTTCGTCCGCGAGGGCGACGGCGCACCCGATGCGGAGCTCGCGTCGCGCATCGTCGGCGAGGCGTTGTCGCGGGGCCTGATCCTGCTCAAGGCCGGACTGAACGGAAATGTGATCCGCACCCTTGTGCCTCTTGTGATCAGCGATGCCGATCTCCATGAAGCGATCGCGGTGTTCGACGCCGCCGTCACGTCGGCAACCGCGGCTGTGATCGCTTAGTACGGCTAACCGCACCTGCCGTAAGGGAGGTGACCCCCGCACGTTAGGGGGGTAGCCCCCCGGATGTTTCGACAGCTTCGGGACGGGTAGAACGCTCTGCGGCTTGCGTCATCGGAAGGGGCTGGCTACAACCCCCTCCGGTGCGACGAGCCCTGGTCTCCATGTTGGTCCTTTGTTTTGCGGTCCCGGCCTCGGCTGGCGCTTCGACGTCTCTGGCACGCCAGGTCGTCCGCGGCATCAACGCGCAGCGCCACGCCCATGGCCTCGCTCCACTGCGGCTCGCCAGCCCGCTCGGACGGGTCGCCGGGAGCCACTCCCGCTTCATGGCGCGCGTCGGCCACCTGCAGCACGAGTCGGCCGACGGAACGTCCGCCACGACACGCATCCGCCGGGCGATGCGCGTTCGTCGCGCCGGCGAGGCGATCGCCTTCGCCTCGGACGCCCGCGCCATCGTCCGCTCCTGGATGGCGAGCCCGCCACACCGCAAGCTGCTCCTGTCGCGCAGCTATCGCGTCGTCGGTGTCGGCGTCGTCCGTGGCACGTACAACAGCTATCGCGTCCTGTTCGCGACGGCTGACCTCGGCGCCTGATCCAACGCACGTCGTTCTCACGCTCAAGGTGGTCATGCCGACCGCCGATAGAAGGAGCGTGAAGCATCGTCGCGGTAGCGACCCGAACGACCCCGTTGAGTCCGAGCACGGATGCGAGGCAGGCGCGTTGGGCGATTTCCATGTCAAGAAGATCATTCTCCCCAGCGGCAAAGCCGTGGAGATCGTCTATTTCGACGCTCTCGGAGGTGGAGATGAGGCTGCCGCGACCCTCGCTCAGGGCCTGCGCCCGGACGCGTCGAGTGTCGCCGCGCCCGCACTCGAGGTGTGCCCCTGCTGCGAGGCTGGGCTCGTGTACCCGATCGACTGGCGCGAGGCCGAGTCCGATCGCTGGGAGCTCGAGCTGCGCTGCCCCGCCTGCGAGTGGCGCGACCGGTCGACGTTCGACCAGGAGGCCGTCGAGCGCTTCGACGACGTGCTGAATGCCGCCACGGATTCCCTGATCGACACCCTCGAGCGGGTCTCGCGCGACAACATGCGCGCCGAGATCGACCGCTTCGTCGAGGCGCTCGAACAGAACCACATCCTGCCGTTCGACTTCTAGGCCGGCTCGGAGCGGGTCTGCCCGCCAACCCGAACCGCTAGATTGGCCGTGTGATTGGCGAGGTCGTCGGTGGGCGCTATTCGCTCGAGGAGCGCCTCGGATCCGGTGGCTCGTCCTCGGTGTGGCGCGCGCGCGATCAGCAGTCCGGCCGCCAGGTGGCGGTGAAGCTGCTGCACCTCGACGCCGCCGACTCACCCGAGACGGTCGCACGGTTCGATCGTGAGGCACGCATGCTCGAGGGGATCTCGAACCTGAACACCGTCGAGCTGCTCGACCGCGGCGAGATGGACGGCCGGCCCTTCCTCGTGTTCGAGCTGATCGAGGGCACCGACCTGCGCGAGCGACTCCGGCAGGAGGGCATGATCGCCGTCACCGACGCGCTGGCGATCGCGATCCAGGTCGCGAATGGCCTCGCCGCCGCCCACGCACGGCGCTGCGTGCACCGCGACCTGAAGCCCGGCAACATCCTGATCAGCGACTCGGGCCGTGTCTGCGTGGCCGACTTCGGCATCGCCCGCGCGCTCGAGGAGCCCGGCCTCACCCAGCCCGGCCGCGTGCTCGGCACGGGCGAGTACGTCTCGCCGGAGCAGGCGCTCGGCCGCAAGGTCGACCCGCGCTCCGACCTCTACGCGCTCGGTGTCGTCCTCTACGAGATGCTTGCCGGACGGCCACCGTTCCGCGGCTCCGGCTTCGCCGACGTCGCGGCGCGCCACGTGCGCGACGAGCCGCCGCCGGTCGGCGATGCGCGCCCGCACCTGCCCGCGGGCCTCACCGCGTTGATCGCCGCCCTCCTCGCCAAGTCGCCCGACGACCGGCCGCAGGACGCGACCATCGTGCGCACAGGTCTGCGACAGATCCTCGAGCCGCTGGCCGGCCCCGATCCCGGCCTGCTGGTTGCCGCCGCCCTGCGCGACACGGCCGACGCCGAGCCCGAGACCGGCGCGTACGACGCGGCCGACGGGGACGGCCCGAGCCATCTCGGCGAGCTGGCTCCCTGGGAGGACGTGACGCCCTCCTCGATGAACTTCGAGCACGGCGGGCCGATCCACCTCGAGTCAGCGCCCTACCGCGTCCCCGCCAGCGCCCGCGCGAACGCCGGCGCGTTGCGCTGGGCCGCCGTGCTGGCACTGGGCGTCGCGGTCGGCGTCATCGCCCTGCTGCTCGCCCTCACCGGCGGCTCCGACGGCGACATCAAGGCGGCCGCCACCACGACGGCACCGGTCACCACGACGGCGCCCGCGACCACCACCGAGACGACCGCCGACACCACGCCCACCGAGACGGCCCCGACGACACTCGAGGCGCAGACGGCCCTCACGTTCGATCCGCCGCCGGGCGACGGCTCCGAGAATGACGACCAGGCGCAGCAGGCCATCGACGGCGATACCGCGACCTTCTGGGAGACCGAGACGTATCGCTCCGACCCCGTGCTGTCGAAGGGCGGCGTCGGGCTCGTGCTCGGCCTGCCGGAGCGCGCTGCGGTGTCGGGCGTCGACCTGCGAACGCCAGGCCCCGGCTTCACGGTCGCCGTCTACACGTCCGCGCGGGCCGCTCCACCCGACGCGCTGGACGGCTGGGACCCCGCCGCGCCGCTCCGCGAGATCACGAAGACGCGACAGCGGATCGACTTCGCCAAGCCGGCGCGGGCGCGCTTCGTCCTGATCTGGATCACGCGCCTGACGGCTGCCGACGGTGCGGGCTTCTCCGCCCGCATCGCCGAAGCCCAGCTGCTCGGTTCGTGACGTACACTGGCTCTGTGGCTGCCGTGGGAGACGATCTCGCCCTTCGCGGGCGAGCCGCCCAGCGAGCGCTGGCCGGGCTCGGGCGCGCGTCGAAGGACGCAGCGCTGCACGCGATCGGCGACGCCATCCGGGCACGACGGGGGCCGATCCTCGAGGCCAACCGGGCCGACGTCGAGCAGGGCCGGGCCGACGATCTGTCCGCGGCGCTCCTCGACCGCCTGACGCTCGACGACGCGCGCATCGACGCGCTGGCCGAGGCCGCCGCGGCGGTCGCCGCGTTGCCCGATCCGTGCGGCGAGGTCGCCGCCGGCTGGCGCCTCGACAACGGGCTCGACGTGGTGCGCGTGCAGGTGCCGCTCGGCCGCGTGCTCGTCGTCTACGAGGCGCGGCCCAACGTCACGGTCGATGTCGCGGCGCTGTGCCTGAAGAGCGGCAACGTGGCGATCCTACGCGGCTCGCGCTCGGCGCAGGCCACCAACGCCGCGCTGCTCGCGGCCGTGCACGACGGGCTCGACGCGACGGGGCTGCCACGCGACGCCGTGATCGCGGTGGCCGCGTCGCACGAGGAGCTCGCAGCCCTGGTCGCCGACCCGCACAATGCCGACGTCGTCGTCCCGCGCGGCGGCGAGCGCCTGAAGGACTTCCTGCTCGAGCACGCGCGCATCCCCGTGCTCGCTGCCGCGGGCGGCAACTGTCACGTCTACGTCGACGCGAGCGCCGACCCCGAGATGGCCGAGCGCATCGCGGTGAACGCGAAGACGCACCGGCCGGGCGTGTGCAACGCCGCCGAGACCCTGCTCGTGCACGCCGGCGCTGCCGACACGGTGCTGCCGCGAGTGCTGGCCGAGCTCCACGACCGCGGCGTCGAGCTGCGCGGCTGCGAGCGCACGCAGGCGCTCGCCGGGACGACACCCGTCGTGTCCGGCGGCGACGACGACTACGCCACCGAGTTTCTCGACCTCATCCTCGCCGTCCGGGTCGTCGACTCGCTCGACGACGCCATCGAGCACATCGCGCGGTTCTCGACCGGTCACTCCGAGGCCATCGTCACGTCGTCACTCGAGGCGGCCGACCGGTTCACCCGCGAGGTCGACTCCGCCTGCGTCTACGTGAACGCCTCCACTCGGTTCACCGACGGCGGCGAGTTCGGGTTCGGCGCCGAGATCGGCAACTCGACGTCGCGCCTGCACGTGCGCGGGCCGATCGGCCTGCGCGACCTGACGACGATGAAGTACGTCGTCCGGGGAGACGGTCAGATCCGCTGAGCACGACGTATCACTGCGACGATCGGCGAATCTCACAGAACAGAACCTCCTGGATTCTGTTTAACTCTTGTAACTTTCATGCCGATGTAGGTGACAGAGTGACCGCGTTCCCGCATCTCGCCGGCCGCGCCCTCGACCGGCGCCGCCCGGCCTGGCCCGCCCTCGCCCGGCTCACGGACGACCGCGGCGAGCACACCGTGTCGATCCGGGACGTGTCCGCCGCCGGGCTCTCCCTGTTCGCCGATGGCTGCAGCGCGGGCGACGCGCTCGGCATCGTGCTCCTGGCCCGCGACGGCTCCGCCCTCGGCGAGCCGCTGCCCGCCACCGTCGTCTTCGTCGACCACACCGAGACCGGCAACGTGATGGGCGTCGCCTTCGCCGATCCCCACAGCGCCGCCGATGCGCTTCGCCAACTCGCTGCCTGAACGGGACGATGGCTGCAACCTTTCCGACCATCGGCCAGACCCTCGCGCTCCGCACCGCGGAGGGCCTCGAGATCGTCGTGCAGGTGCGCCAGGCAGAACGCCCGCGGATCGCCCTGACGCCGGCCGTCCCGGCGGCCACCGGCGAGTCGGTCGAGGCGGCGTTCGTCGCCGCCGACGGGACGGGCTACCGGGCCCGCGGGCGCGTCGTGCACCGCGAGATGGCCGAGACCGTGGTCGAGATCGAGGGCGTGACGCCGCTCTGCGGCCGCTTCCTGCGGCGCTTCGCACCCGATCCGCCGCTGCTCGCCGACCTGGCCATCCGCGACGAGTCCGGCACCGTCTACCGCACGGTGCATGGGCGCCTCCGCGATCTCGCGCTCGCCGGTGCGGGCATCGCCGTCACCGGGCTCCGGCTGGGCGATCAGGTGCTGGTGACGCTCAGCGCCCTGTCGGCTGAGACCGTCGTCTCGGACGTCGAGGCAACCGTCGTGCACGTGGCCGCGGGCGTGGTCGGCGTGGCGTTCGCAGCGCCGTTCGACGCGGCGCCGGCGCTGTCGGCTCTGGCGTCTACAGCTCGAGCCGCTTGAGCAACGTGCAGCCGTTGTGGCCGCCGAGGCCCATCGAGTTCGAGAGCGCGTAGTCCAATCCGTCGAGGCGCCGTGCGCCCTCCGACACGTAGTCGAGGTCGCAGAGCGGGCCGGGCTCGCGCAGGTTGATGGGCGGCGGCACGATCCCGTCGCGCAGCCCCAGCGCGCAGACGCCCGTCTCGAGCGCGCCCGCGGCACCCAGCAGGTGCCCGGTCATGCTCTTCGTCGACGAGACCGGCAGCCTGGCCGCGTGCTCGCCGAACACCGCGTGGATGGCGGCGGTCTCGGCCGGGTCGTTGAGCGGCGTCGAGGTGCCGTGGGCGTTCACGTACGACACCTGCTCCGGCTCGAGGCCGGCCCGGTCGAGCGCGGCACGCATCATCTCGATGACGCCGATACCCTCGGGGTGCGGCGCGGCGATGTGGAACGCGTCGTTGGAGGCGCCGTAGCCGAGCACCTCGGCGATCGGCTCGGCGCCGCGCTCGAGTGCGTCGGAGAGCCGCTCGAGCACGAGCACGACGGCGCCCTCGCCGATGACGAAGCCGTCGCGCGTGACGTCGAACGGCCGTGACGCCGTGGTCACCGGCTCGCCGGGCCGCGGCTTGCCGAGCGCCTTCATGACGGTGAACCCGGCCAGCAGCACCTCGATGACGCCGCAGTCGGCGCCGCCGGCGAGGATCACGTCGGCCTCGCCGCGGCGCAGCATCTCGGTGGCGACGCCGATCGCATGGGCGCCCGTTGCGCAGGCCGACACGACCGCGAAGTTGGGGCCGCGCAGCTGCAGGTCGGTGGCGATGTAGCTGGTCGGCGTGTCGACCAGGAAGTTCGGCAGGAAGTGCGGGGACAGCCGGTCCGGTCGCTCGGCCAGGATCGCCGCCTGCTCGATCACCGTCTGCATGCCGCCGACGGCCGTGCCGAACACGACGCCGCCGCGCGCCGGATCGACCTGCGGCGTGCCGGCGTTCTCCCAGGCCTCGCGCGCCGCGGCAAGCGAGAGCGCCGTGACGCGATCCATCTTGCGCGCCTCGCGTCGGCCGAAGCGCTCCTCGGCGTCGAAGCCCTTCACCTCCGCAGCGACCTCGCAGCCGATGCGCGACGGATCGAACAGCGTCACGGGTCCAAGGCCGCTCGTGCCCGCCTTGAGCGCGTCCCACGTCTCGGAGATCGTCGTTCCGACGGGCGTGAGCGCCCCGATGCCCGTGATGACGACCTGATGCGGATCCACGCGGGGCTGATGGTAGCGTCCCGGCCATGTTGCCGTCTCCCCGGGCGTTTCTGGACGACCTCCTCCGCGCCCACGGGCCCTCCGGCCACGAGGAGCCGGCAGCCGCCGTCTGGCGCGCCTACGGCGCTCCGTTCGCCCGCGTCAGCGGCGACGTGCTGGGCAGCTCGTACGCCCGCGTGGGCCCCGAATCCGGCCCGCCGGTGCTGCTGCTCGGACACATGGACGAGATCGGCCTGATCGTCACCCACGTCGAGCACGAGGACGCCGACTACGACGGCCTCTTGCGCGTGCGGGCGCTGGGGACGTGGGACCCGCAGGTGCTCGTCGGGCAGCACGTCACGCTCCGCACGCGCACCGGCGACCGCCACGGCGTGGTCGGCAAGGGCCCGCGGCACCTGATGAGCGACACCGAGCTGGGACGCGCCTCGACGATCGAGGACCTCTGGGTCGACATCGGCGCGCGCGACGCCGAGGACGCCTTCGCGATGGTCGCGATCGGCGACCCGCTCGTGATCGACCGCCCGCCGGCCGAGCTGGCCAACGGCCGGCTCGCCTCGAAGGCACTCGACAACCGCACCGGCGCCTGGGTGGTGCTCGAGGCGGCGCGGCGCGCGGCCGAGGCGGGCGGGCTGCGCGTCCCCCTCGTGGCCGGTGCGCCGGTGATGGAGGAGACGCTCATGGACGGTGCGCGCGCGATGTCCCACGCGGTCGCGCCGGCCGTGGCGATCGTGGTCGACGTGACGCACGCGAGCGACATCCCCGGGCTCGATCGCGGCGGCACTGGCCGGATCCGGCTCGGACACGGCCCCGTGCTGACGCGCGGCCTCGGCCTGCACCCGGGCCTCGAGGCGCGGCTGGAGGACGCGGCCCGCGGCGCCGATATCCCGTGGCAGATGGAGGCAATGCACGTCACCAGCAGCACCCACACCGACGTCGACGGCGCGCTGGACGCGCTCGCCGGCACCGCCGCCGCCCTCGTCTCGATCCCGCTCCGGCACATGCACTCGCCGGCGGAGGTCTGCGCGCTCGACGATCTCGACCATGCAGCCGAGCTGATCGCCCGGCTCTGTCTGACCCTCACTCCGGAGGACTCTTGGGACCGCTGAAGCTCTCGCTGACCGCGCTCTGCGCGGCGCTCGCACTTGCCGCCTGCGGCGGCAGCGACAACACGACCAGCGCCGGCGACGCCGCGGCGACGACCGCGGCCGCCGCCGCGGCGCCGGAGACGACCGCAGCCGAGACCACCACCTCAGCCGCCGGTGGCGACGCCACCTGCCAGACGGGTGTGCCGCCCGAGGTGAACCCGAAGACGTACACCGCGCCGCCGGCCGCGCCCGCCGGCACCACGCTGACGATGGAGACGTCCTGCGGCACGATCACGTTCACGCTCGACCGCGGCCTCGGTGGCGAGGTCACCGACGCGGTGGCCGGCCTCGCGGCCGACGGCTTCTACGACGGCCTGACGTTCCACCGCGTGGTGCCCGACTTCGTGCTGCAGGGCGGCGACCCCGACGGCACCGGCGCGGGCGGCCCTGGCTTCTCGACCGTCAAGGCGCCGCCCGCCGACTACGTGTACGCGATCGGCGACCTGGCGATGGCCAAGACCCAGGACGAGGCGCCCGGCACCGGCGGCTCGCAGTTCTTCGTCATCTCGGGCGCGTCGGGCACGCAGCTGCCGCCCGAGTATGCGGTGGTCGGCCACTCCACCGACGCCGACTCGCTCGCCACGATCGGGCGCATCGCGGCGCTCGGCGTCGAGGACGGACCGCCCTCCTCGCCCGTCTGGATCGTCAAGGCGTCGGTGGCATAGCACGGCGGAGGAGGATCCATGCGCCGTTGATACCCTCCGGCGCATGGCGACCAAGGTCACATACATCTCCACCTCGCTGCCGAGCGACGAGCAGAACGCCGCATTCGATGCCGCCGTCGCCGCCGTCCGGCAGGGTGTCGGCACGCACCAGCTGTTGATCGGCGGCACCGCCCGCGCGGGCGGCGAGGGCACCTTTTCCGTCGCGAACCCGGCGAACCACACGGAGTCGCTCGGCAGCTACGCCGACGCATCCGCGGACGACGTCCGCGCCGCCGTCGCCGCCGCCCGGGCCGCTGCGCCCGCCTGGAGCGCCACGCCGTATGCCGAGCGCGCGCGGATCCTGCAGCGCGCCGCCGACCTGATCCGCGAACGCGTCATGTTCCTCGGCGCCGTCGTCGCGCTGGAGGTCGGCAAGAACCGCGTCGAGTCAGTGGGCGAGGTCGAGGAGGGCGCCGACCTGATCTCGTACTACTGCGACCGCCTGGTCGAGCACCACGAGTTCCGCACCGACCAGGAGTCGCAGACGGGCGAGGACCGCAACACCTCGGTGCTGCGCCCGTACGGCGTGTTCGGCGTCATCTCGCCGTTCAACTTCCCCTCCGCGCTGGCTGCCGGCCCCATCGGCGCGGCCCTCGTCGCGGGCAACACCGTGGTGTTCAAGCCGGCCGAGACCACACCGTGGTCGGGCGTGCTGCTGGTGGAGATCCTGCACGAGGCCGGCGTGCCCGGCGGCGCGCTGAACCTCGTCACCGGCGGTCCGGCCGTCGGCAAGGCCCTCGTCGCTGCACCCGGCGTCGACGGCATCGCGTTCACCGGCTCCTACGACGTCGGCCGCGAGATCTACCGGACGTTCGCGGTCGGCGAGTCCTACTCGCGACCCTGCATCACCGAGATGGGCGGGAAGAACCCGGCCATCGTCACCGCCACCGCCGACCTCGACAAGGCGGCGAACGGCATCCTGCGCTCGGCCTTCGGGGCCAGCGGGCAGAAGTGCTCGGCGTGCTCGCGAGTGCTGGTCGAAGAGGGCGTCCACGACGCGCTGGTCGCGAAGCTGGCCGAGGGAGCGAAGTCGTGGACGGTGGCCGACCCGGCCGCGGCCGACTGCCGCCTCGGACCCGTCAACAACGCCGAGGCCTACGAGAAGTACCGCCGGGCGGCCGCCGACGCGCGCCGCGACGGCAGGGTCGTCGCCGGCGCCGAGCTGCTCACCGACGGCGCCTTCGCGAACGGGTACTTCGTAGCGCCGACCATCGTCGCCGACCTGCCGGCCGGTCACCGGCTGACGCGCGACGAGCTGTTCGTGCCGTTCGTGACCGTCGAGCGCGTCGCCGACCTCGAGGCGGGCATCGCGGCCGCGAACGACCAGGTGCTCGGGCTCACCGCCGGCCTGTTCAGCGAGGACGAGGGCGAGAAGCAACGGTTCCTCGACGGCATCGAGGCCGGCGTCGTCTACGTCAACCGCGCGGCGGGTGCAACCACCGGCGCGTGGCCCGGCTACCAGACCTTCGGCGGCTGGAAGGGCTCCGGCTCCACCGGCAAATCGGCCTTCGGGCCGCACTACGTCCAGCTGTTCATGCGCGAGCAGTCGCGCACGATTCTCCCGTGAGGTGACGTGATGGAAGGCAACTTCGGCTTCGGGTTCGACCCAGAGATGCTGCAGCGCGCGCTCGGCGACATGGCCGATCAGGCGCGGCAGACCCAGCAGGTGGCGTTCGCCGACGCGGCGATCAGCCTCGCCGTCCAGATGACGGTCGCGGCGGTCGGGCAGATCGCGCCCACCGGCACGCCCGAGGAGCAGGCGGAGCAGCTGCGCGCGGCGATCACGCGCATCTATCCGGAGTGCGTGGCGCTCGTGCGCGAGGCGCGCCAGGGCCTGCAGTGAGGTTCGACCACGCCGTGCTGCTCGCCGCCGATGCGGAGCGCACCACGGCGTGGTACCAGCGCGTGCTCGGTGCGACCATCGAGCACCTGGCGTACGGCCGCATCGCCGTCGTGCTCGGCGATGCGCGCCTGCACGTGCAGTTCCCAACGTCGACGCCGAACCCGCGGCCGGTGGCGCCGGCCGGGCCGGGCGCGAGCGACTTCTGCCTCGTCTGGGACGGCACGGCGGCCTCGGCCGTCGCGCATCTGAAGGGACACGGCGTCGCGATCGTGACCGGTCCCGTCGACCGGCAGGGCGCCCGGGGCATCGGCTCGTCCGTCTACTGCCACGACCCGGACGGCAACCTCGTCGAGCTGATGTCGTACGCCGGCTGACCTTCCCCGCGACGGATCGATCGCGAAAAAGGAGGCGATAGCGTACCTTTCGTCTCATGCCGCGCCGCCCCGTGATCGGAATCACGCTCGAGCTCGAAGACAACCTCGTCCTCCAGGTGGAGAAGGGCATCCGCGCGCCGCTCCAGGAGGAGGGCGCGTTCGTGATCACCCTGCCGCGCGACACGCCGCTGCACGAGCTGGACACGGTGCTCGAGATGATCGACGGCGTCGTGCTCTCCGGCGGTGCCGACGTCGACCCGTCGTGGTACGGCCACGAGCCGTCCGAGAAGACGGTCGCGGTGCCGCCCGTCCACGACACGTTCGAGATCACGCTCGCCCGCCGGGCACTCGAGCTCGGCATGCCCGTGCTCGGCCTGTGCCGGGGCGCCCAGGTGCTCGCGGTCGCCGATGGCGGCACGCTGACGCAGGACGTGGCGACGCTGCACGAGGGCGCCTCGCGTCATGCCTGGGACTGGTACGGGATCGCCACCGAGCCCATGGACGAGCACGGCCACGAGATCCGGTACGAGCCCGACTCGCGGGTGGCCGCGTGGATCGGCGACGGCGAGCCCAAGGTGAACTCGTTCCACCACCAGTGCGTCCAGACCGTCGGCACGCGTCTGCGCCCGGTGGCGTGGACGATGGACGGTGTCATCGAGGCGACCGAGCGCTGCGACGGCGGCGGCTTCGCGATGGGCCTGCAGTGGCACAACGAGATGATGTGGAAGCACGACGCCCGCTTCCTCGCGCCGCACCGCGACTTCACGCAGGCGGCGTGGGACTACGCCGGCGCGCGCGACCGCGCGACCGACGCCTGCGCCAGCTAGCCGCGGCGGGCACCGGCCAACGCACGGTTCACGCACGTTTCGCGCCGCAACTGGACGAACCCCGCGCAGAACGCGCATTCCGTGGCCGTTTTGGCACCGCGTGCAAACCCGGTCATCTGCAACCGTCGCCGCCGGGGAGGCAACGCCCGAAATGGCGCGAACGCGCGGTTCCGCCCCCGGTCGGCCCGGCTCGATCGTGCGCCGGAACGCGCACGACCCGTGCCGCCACAGACCAGAGCCCGGACGGGAGACGCTTTCCGTGGCCGTGTTGGCACCGCGTGCGGAAACGGCCATCCGCGGACGGCCGTCCTCGGACGACCCACCGGCGCCGGCCGGCCAGGCGGCCGCTTCCCTAGCGCTCGACGGCGGAGCCGCCCACGATCGCGTCGCGACCGTCGGCGAAGCGCACACGCGCCTTGTGCGTGCCGTCGTAGTCGGGACCCCACAGGATCAGCGTGGCCGGCTCGCCGCGCACCTTGCACGGCTCGTCGCCCTCCGGGTCGACACCGCGCCAGATGCGGATGAAGGGGTTCGACTCCCACTCCTCACCGACCGTCGTCGACTCGACGTGGCCCGGGTGCAGGCGCGTCTCGTGCGGCAACGCCATCAGCACCTGCATGATCGAGTGCACCTGGTCGGCGTAGCCGGTCGGACCGCCGCCCATCGTCCCGCCGATCGTGCCCTTGAACAGGCAGTCGGCCGTCAGGCAGTCGGTCTCGTTGACCAGCAGCGCGAGATGGTCGAGGCAGTGGCCGGGCGTGGCGATCGGGCGGATCTCGAGGTCGCCGGAGCGCACCGTGCCGCCATCGGCCAGCTCGCCCGTCACGCCGTCGACCGACGCCGCCAGCCGGTGGGCGAGCACCGGCACGCCGAACCGCTCGCCGAGCTCGCCGACGCGCACCACGTGGTCAGGGTGCGCGTGCGTGACCAGCACGTGCGTGATGGTGATGCCGCGCCGCTCGATCTCCTCCAGCAGCGGGTCCTCCACGCCGTTCGAGTCGACCAGCACGCCGTGCCCGCCGTCGCCGTCGGCGACGAGGTAGGCGTTCGACAGCCAGGTGGGGTGCTCGGCGCGGGAGATGTTCACGATGACCTCGTCAGTCGAAGTGGATGATGGAGCGGATGCCGTCCTGCGCCTCCATCAGCTCGAAGCCGCGGTTCACCTCGTCGAGCGTCAGCCGGTGGGACAGCAGGGCCTCGACGTCGACGTCGCCGGCGAGCCAGCGGTCGACGAGCAGCGGCACCTGGGTGCGGCCCTTGACGCCGCCGGACGACGAGCCGGTGACCCGCCGGCCGGTGATGAGGAAGCGCGGGACGATGTCGACGGTCTCGCCCTTGCCGGCGACGCCGATCATCGTCGCGAGGCCCCAGGCCTCGCGCGCCGACTCCACGGCCTGCCGCATCACGTTGACGTTGCCGGTGGCCTCGAAGGTGTAGTCGGCGCCGTAGCCGCCGGTCATGGCCTTGATGGCGTCGACGACCTCCGGGCCGGCGCGGAGCGTGTCGGTCGCGCCGTGGTGGCGCGCCATCTGCAGCCGGCCCTCCGACAGGTCGACCGCCACGATGCGCTCGGCGCCCTGCAGGCGGGCGCCGGCGACAGCACCCAGCCCGACGAGGCCGCAGCCGAACACCGCGACGCTCGCGCCCTGCTCGACCTGGGCCGTGAACATCGCCGCGCCGAGGCCGGTCGACAGGCCGCACGCGAAGATGCACGCGCCGTCCAGCGGCGCCTCGGGATTGATCTTCGCGAGGGCGATCTCGGGCATCACGGTGTACTCCGCGAACGTCGAGGTGCCCATGAAGTGGCGGATCTCGACGCTGCCGCGCGCCAGCCGGGTGGTGCCGTCGGGCAGGAAGCCCTTGCCCTGCTGGTCGCGGATCGCGATGCAGCGGTTGGTGCGGGGACTGCGGCAGTGGATGCACTCGCCGCACTCGGGTGCGAACAGCGTCACGACGTGATCGCCCGGGCGCACCAGCGTGACGCCGGCGCCGACGGCCTCGACGACGCCCGCGCCCTCGTGCCCGAGCACGCACGGCGCGTAACCCGTCGGGTCGGCGCCGGACGCGGTGTAGAGGTCGGTGTGACAGACGCCGCAGGCGACGAGGCGGACGAGCACCTCGCCCGTCCTCGGCTCCTGGAGGTCGAGCTGCTGGACGACGAGGGGCTGGCCGAATTCCTCGAGGACGGCGGCGCGGATCTGCATTCCGTGATGGTACGGGGTGAAAGAGTTCTAGGTGTACCTAGACTGCGAGGAGATGTCGGCCAAAACGCCTCGCCGCGCTCCGCCGGTATCGAGCGCCCTGCCGGGTGAGGCGCGGGTGCTCGAGGCAGCCCAGCGATCGCTCACGGGTGAGCGCCGCGGATTGCGCGGCATCTGGCCGTTTCTCGGCCCCGCCTTCATCGCCGCGGTGGCGTACGTCGACCCCGGCAACTTCGCCACCAACATGGCCGCCGGCGCCAAGTACGGCTACATGCTGCTGTGGGTCATCCTCGCCGCGAACGTGATGGCGATGGTCATCCAGTCGATGAGCGCGAAGCTCGGCATCGCCACCGGCCGCAACCTGCCCGAGGTGTGCCGGGAGCGGTTCTCGCGCCGCACGTCGTTCGCGCTCTGGGTGCAGGCCGAGGCGATCGCGATGGCCACCGACCTGGCCGAGTTCATCGGCGCCGCGCTGGGCTTCCACCTGCTGTTCGGCACGCCGCTGTTCCTGGCCGGGCTCGTCACCGGCGTGATCGCGTTCGCGATCCTGGGCCTGCAGGCGCGCGGCTTCCGGCCGCTGGAGGCGGTCATCGCCGGCCTCGTCGGCGTGATCGTGATCGGCTTCGCGTTCCAGGTCTTCCTGGCCGAGCCGTCGCCGTCCGGCATCGCGAAGGGGCTCTTCACGCCCCAGTTCGCCGACTCGGAGAGCGTGCTGCTGGCCGCGGGCATCCTCGGCGCGACGGTGATGCCGCACGTCATCTACCTGCACTCGGCGCTGACGCAGCGGCGCGTGGTCGGCGCGAACGACGCCGAGAAGCTGCGCATCTACCGGTTCGAGCGCATCGACGTGATGATCGCGATGGGCATCGCCGGCATCGTCAACATGAGCATGCTCGTGATCGCCGCCTCGGTGTTCAACGCGCGCGGCCTGACCAACCTCGGCGACCTCAACGACGTCTTCGTCGGACTCGGCACCTACCTCGGCGACCACTCCGACACGGCCTTCGGCATCGCGCTGCTGGCCAGCGGCCTGTCCTCGTCGTCGGTCGGCACGCTGGCCGGCCAGGTCGTGATGCAGGGGTTCATCCGCCGCCAGATCCCGCTGTTCCTGCGGCGGTCGATCACGATGGCGCCGGCGCTGATCCTGCTCGCGATCGGCGTCAACGCCTCCGACGCGCTGATCATGTCGCAGGTGGTGCTGTCGTTCGGCATCCCGTTCGCGCTGATACCGCTGGTGCTGTTCTGCCGCGACAGGGAGCTGATGGGCGGGCTCGTCAACCACCGCGTGACGACCTACGTGGCGGTCGCCTCGGCCTCGGTGATCATCGCCCTGAACATCTTCCTGCTCTACCAGACGTTCTTCGGCTGATCAGCGGAAGGCGTTGGTGATCGGCATCCGCCGGTCACGGCCGAACGCCTTCGGCTGCAGCTTCAGGCCCGGCGGCGCCTGTCGGCGCTTGAACTCGGCCACGTCGACGAGGCGGGTCACCCGCCGCACCACGTCGGCCTCGCCGAGGCCGAGCGCGACGATCTCGTCGGGTGCCAGGTCGCGCTCCACGTAGGCCTCGAGGATCGGGTCGAGCACCTCGTACGGCGGCAGGCTCTGGTCGTCGCGCTGGTCGTCCCGCAGCTCGGCGCTCGGCGGCCGGTCGATGATCGAGGCCGGGATGCGCTCGGTGCCCGCCTCCTCGTTCAGCCACCGCGCCAGACGGAAGACCGTCGTCTTCGGTACGTCCTTGATCGGCGCGAACCCGCCCGCCGAGTCGCCGTACAGCGTCGAGTAGCCGACCGCGGTCTCCGACTTGTTCGACGTCGTCAGCACGAGGTGGCCGTGCTGGTTCGAGACGGTCATCAGCAGCATGCCGCGGATGCGCGCCTGCAGGTTCTCGGCGGCCAGACCGGTGGCGTCGGGCACGGCCAGCATGAACGCCGCGCGCAGCTGTTCGATCGGCTGCTCGCGGAAGCCGACGCCGAGGCTCTCGGCGACGCGGCGCGCGTCGGACCGGGTCTCGGCGACGTTGAAGCGCGTCGGCATCGAGATGGTGTCGACGCGGTCGGGGCCGAGCGCGTCGGCGGCGAGCGCCGCGACCAGCGCCGAGTCGATGCCGCCCGACAGGCCGAGCAGCACGCGCGAGAAGCCGTTCTTGGTCGTGTAGTCGCGCAGGCCGAGGCAGAGCGCACCCCAGAGGTCGGCCTCGGGCGAGGCGGGG
>JBKJIG010000033.1:0-9780 GCA_046598415.1 Gaiellales bacterium | reverse complement strand
GGCCGATGCCGTGCGCGTGGTGGATGGCGCCTGATGCGCATCGCCGTGGTGTCCGACACGCATCTGCCAGCGCGATCGCCGGCCGGCAGGCGGCGACATCGTGCAGCCGCAGCATCGCCGCGCCCGCGCGGCTCGCCAGCACGGCGGCGGCGATCGTCGGTGCGAGGTCGTGCTCCGCGGCATCCGTCGCGGCGGCTGTGAACTCCTTGTGCGAAGGGGCCACCAGCACCGGGAACCCGAGTGCCATCACGCGAGGCAGATCGCGCAGCAGGATCAGGTCGAGGCGGGTCGACTTGCCGAACCCGAAGCCGGGGTCGACGAGGATCCGGTCCTCCCCCACGCCCGCCCGCGTGGCGTGGGCCACCTGCCTCTCGAGTTCGCGCAGCACGTCATCGACGCTTCCCTCGTACGACCGCGACGGGTTCGAGCGCGGGCGGCCGCGGTAGTGCGTGACCACCAGGCCGGCGCCGGCGGCGGCGACCACGCTCGCGAGATCCGAATCGAAGCCGCCCGTGTAGTCGTTCACGAACGAGGCGCCCGCCGCCAGCGCCGCCGCCGCGACCGGCGCGCGGTACGTGTCGACCGATACGCAGACGCCGGCCAACTGCTCGATCACGGGCACGACCCGGCCGATCTCGGCGGCGACCTCGATCTCGGCGCCCATCTGCCCTGTCTGGCCGCCCACATCCAGCACGTCGGCGCCTTCCGCGAGCAGCGACCTGCCGTGCGCGGCCGACGCCTCGGCGCCGTAGTGCCGCCCCCCGTCGTAGAACGAGTCGGGCGTGTTGTTGACGATGCCCATCACCAGCGTCCGCGCGCCCGAATCGAACACGTGGGTGCCGAGCCGCAACGTCATAGGTCGAGACCGAGCTCCGGGACGAAGACGCCGTCGCGCTGGACGGCACGCCCGTCGAGCAGCAGCTCGCCGCCGCCGCGCAGGTCGCAGACCAGGTCCCAGTGCAGCGCCGAGACGTTGCTGCCGCCGGTCTCCGGATAGCTCGACCCGAGCGCGAAGTGCACGGTGCCGCCGATCTTCTCGTCCAGCAGCGTGCGGCCCGTGAACCGCGGCAGCGCGTAGTTGGCGCCGATACCGACCTCGCCCAGCCGTCGCGCGCCGGCGTCCGTGGCGAGCGCCGCGTCGAGCACGTCCTGCCCGTCGTCGGCGTGCGCCTCGACCACCACGCCGCGCTCGAACACCAGGCGCACGCCATCGATGCGGCGCCCGGCGTGGTGCGCCGGAAACGGGAACGTCACGACGCCCTCGGCGGAGTCCTCGTGCGGGCCGGTGAAGACCTCGCCGTCCGGGATGTTGGTGACGGCCGTCGAGCTCCCCCACGTCCGGCCGTCGACCCGCAGCGTCAGGTCGGTGCCCGGCGCGACGATGCGCAGCTCGCGGCCCGTGGTCAGGTGCTCGACCAGCCGTCCCTGCGCGGCACCTTGCCGGTCCCACCGTTCCTCTGCCCCGTCACGGTCGCAGAACGCGGCCGCGTACACCAGGTCGGCGTACTCGTCGTAGTCCATGCCGGCGGCGGCGGCGTGCGCCTCGCACGGGAACCCGACGATGGCCCACTGCATGCTGCCCTCCAGGTGCCGGCGGTGCCGGATCTCGCCGCCGGGTTTGCGGCCGCGCGCCCACGCCGCGTACCGCTCGGCCGGGACGCCGGCCAGCCCGGTGGAGTCCTCGGCGGCATCGACTCCGACCATCGCGTCGGCGGTACGCATCATTGCGCTGTGCAGGCGGTGCTCGCGCGCCAGATCGTCGGTATCGGTCGAGCCGAGCACGGCCCGCTCGTAGCCGCCGCCGATGGCGAGCCAGGCGATGTGCGCGCCGACCCGGCCGGCATAGGCGGCGAGCGCCTCGACCAGCGGCGCGCCCACCGGCGGCGCCTCGATGACGACGCTGTGACCGGCGCTCAGCCCGAGCATGCGCCCGCCGAGCAGCCGGGCGAGGCGCTGGGGGCGCGGGTCGCTCACCGGTCGAATGCGGCCAGCACGGCGTCGAGCAGCCGATCAGAGCCGAAGCGCACGGGATCGTCGACGACGAGGCCTGATTCCTCGGCCGCCGCGGCGATCGCCGCCCGCGCCTCAGGCTCGTCGGCGATCTCCTTCGTGTTCAGGGCGATCGCGGCCACGCGGGCCGGGCGGACCGGCTCGCAGACTGCCTCGTAGTGGGCCACGACCTTCGAGAGCGGCGGGATCTCGACCGTCTCGTAGGAGTGG
This sequence comes from Gaiellales bacterium, assembly GCA_046598415.1. Lineage (GTDB taxonomy): Bacteria > Actinomycetota > Thermoleophilia > Gaiellales > F1-60-MAGs149 > VFJZ01. Next base: position 7,560 of record JBKJIG010000033.1, on the reverse strand, counting down.
ATGGCGGTCTGGCCGGCCAGGTGGCAGAGCAGCAGCACGTCGGGTGCGGCGCCGTGCAGGAGGCCGAGCGTGACGCCGGAGTAGCCGGGGTGGTAGAGCGAGCCCTGGCCCTCGACGAACAGCAGGTCGCCGTGCTCGGCGCCCTGGTGGACCAGCCGCTCGGCGGCGCCGGCGATGTAGTCGGAGATGACGTGGTCGACGGCGATGCCCCAGCCCGAGATCGCGATGCCCGTCTGGCCGGTGGCCACGAAGACGCTGCGCTCGCCGCGCTCGCGGGCGGTCTTGTCGAGCTCGAGCGTGACCGTCATCTTGCCGATCGCGCAGTCGGATCCGACCGATTGGATGACGCGCAGCGACGGGTCGCGCTGGTACGGGCCATCCGGCGTGTCGAGATCTGCGGGACCGACGCGCAGGTCGATCAGCCGGCGGCCGTGCTGCTCGGCCAGCGCGACCAGGTCGGAGTCGTCGGCGAGCACGCTGTGCAGGCCCGCCTCGACGTCCATGCCGAGGGCCATCGCCTCGCCCAGCGCCACGCGCCACTCCTGCGACAGCTTGCCCCCATCGGGCGCGACGCCGATCAGGAGCCGGTCGGCGCCCAACTCGGCCGCCTCGGCCACGGTCGCCACGATCGGCACCGGCCGGGCGCAGTACGGCACCACCTCGTCGGCGGTGCGACCCGCGTTGCCGGAGTCGATCACGGCCACGATCTCGCGTGGCGCGTAACGGATCACGCCGTGCCCGGTCTTGCCGTTGAGCGTCTCGAACTGCCCCTCGGCGTAGATCGCTAGGCGTTCGCTCATGCCGGCACGACCCCGATGCCCGGCGCGTCGGACAACACGACGCGGCCGTCCTCGAACCCGAGGCCGCGGAACGGCCCGTCCTTGATCAGCAGGTGACCGTCGAGGTCGACCCAGTCGACCAGCGGGGCCAGCTGCAGGGCCTGCCCGATGCCGAGCTCCGATTCGATCATGCAGCCGAGCATGACTCCGAGACCGAGCGCGCGCGCCGCGTGCGTCATGCGCACTGCCTCGCGGATGCCGCCGCACTTGGAGATCTTGATGTTGATGCCGTCGGCGTAGGTGGCGATCGACGCCACGCTGGCGAGGTTCTTGCAGCCCTCGTCGATCACGACGGGGATGCGCTGCTTCAGCTCGCGCAGCCCGTGGAAGCTCTCCAGGTCGTCGGCCGGGAACGGCTGCTCGACGAACTCGACGCCGAGCTCGATCAGCGCCGGCATGATCTCGCGCGCCGTCTCGAGCGTCCACCCCTCGTTGCCGTCGATGCGCAGCGTGGCCTGGGAGTACTCGCGGATCACCTCCAGCCGGGCGAGATCGTCGGCGCCACCGACCTTGACCTTGAGCACGCCGTAGCGCTGCGCCCGCCGCGTCTTGTCGGCGGTGCCGTCCACCGTGTCGATGCCGATCGTGTACGAGGTCTGCGGCATGGTCGCCATCGTCACGCCGAGCAAACGCCAGACGGGGAGGCCGGCGCGCTTGCCGATCCAGTCGTGGAGCGCCCCGTCGAGCGCCATCCTGGCGCCGGTGTTGCCCTCGAACGCGTCGAGGCGCGTCCCGATCCCCTCCAGGTCGTACGGGTCGTCGCCGATCGCCGCTGCTCCGTGCTCCAGCACGAACGCCGCCATCGAGTCGGCCGACTCGCCCCAGTAGTCGACCGGCGAGCCCTCGCCGATGCCGGTGATGCCGTCGTGCGAGAGCTCGACGATCACGACGTCCTCGCTGTCGGAGGAGCCACGCGCGATGGTGAAGGTCTCCGCGAGCGCCAGCGTGACCGTACGAGCGGTTATCTGCACGGGCGGAAACATACTGTCAGCCCGGTATCGGCGCCGAGGACAGGGGGCGGCCCGGCAGGGCACGAGGCCAAGCCGGGCCGCGACCCGTCGATGGGGACTAGTAGCCGATGTGGATGTGATCGGCGTGATCCGGCAGGGCGAACGAGCCCGCGTTGCCGGTCGTGCCGTCGAGATCCATCAGCGAGATGATCTGCCGCGGGGCGACGTCGCCCGGCAGCATCAGCAGGAGGCGCACGGCCCGCTCGGTCACGGTCTGCGGGCCCTGGTGGCCCAGGATCGAGGTGCCACCGACGCCCGCGATGTCGACGGCGCGACCGAAGATGTGCGCCGAGACGTTGCCCGAGGTGGTGAACACGGAGTGGCCGGAGATCAGGGACGAGACGCTGACCGAGCCGAACGAGGCCTGCAGGTAGCGAATCGCCATCTCGACCCGCGGGTCGATGCGGTGCTGCTGCAGGTCGGTGCGGCCGTCGCCGTAGACGCTGACGGTCTTGTTGGCGAGCAGCTCGTCGCCGAGCGAGGCCGACGCCTCGGCCAGGCCGCGGGTCACACCCGTCGTGCCGACCGCCCAGTAGTAGGCGGCCAGGGCGGCGGCGCGCTCGCCGCCGTCCTTGGAGCCGAAGTAGGCGGCGAGCGCCTTCTCCGATGCGAACGGCCTGGCGGCGTTGCCGGTCGCGCCGTGCGACTTCAGCCACTGGCCGGCCCTGGTCAGCGACTGGCCCTTCTTCAGGCCGAGGCGCTGGGCGGAGGCGAGCACCGTCCAGGCCACGCCGGTGCGGCGCGAGACCTGCCTCAGCTGCGTCAGCTCGTGGTTGTCGAGCTCGCGGATGTCCGGCAGCGGAGCCGGCGCCGGCAGCAGCGACGAGGCGCGCTGCAGCTGCAGCAGTGCCAGCGCCGAGATGCCGACCGCGTGGATGTCGTTGGCGCTGCCCGAGTCGCTGAGGCCGCCCGCGACGCCGCCCGTGTGACCGGTGCCCGCGCTGGTGCGGCGGCCTGAGGGGAGCTGGAAGTAGGTGGAGCCGGCCGAGCTCTCGAGACCCGCGAGGGCGGAGAGATCGCCGGGACCGGCCGACACGGCGGCGGTGGTCGGCGTCGTGCCGGCCGGTGCCGGCGGCAGCGGGTTCGTCGTCGGGGTCTCGATCGTGGTGGCCGGCGCGCCCGGAGCGGGCGTGCCGGTGTCGTTGTTCGGGGCCGGGTCGTCGACCTGCGCGCCGGCCTTGCCGGTGCTGTCGGCCGGCGACGGTCCGCCGTCCGCTGCCGGGGCACCGCCTGCGGGCGCGTCGTCGACGGGCTGGTCGCTCGCCGGGTCGGACGCGGGAGCGTCCGCCTCGGACGAGGCGGCGGGCTCCACGGCGGGGGCCGGCTCCTCAGACGACGCGGCCGGCGGGTCCGGCTCGGCCGCGGGCTTCGACTCCTCGGTGGAGGCGGCGGGCTCCGCGGCCTTGTCCTTGTCCTTGTCGACGCACTCCGTGGTGACGGTCTCGGAGCAGTAGGGCTTGTCGCCCGTGCTCCCGGTACCGTCGTCAGCGAAAGCGGCGATGGCGACGCCGGTGGTCATCAGGGCGCCAACGGCGATCAGGCCCGCGGCGCGCGTGGCAACGCGTGCAGGCAGGCCGAGCCGCCGTTCGGCAACCGAGAACCAGGCGCGTGCCTGCGGCTCGGGCGTGGGGTCCTCCCACGCGGGTTCGAGAGGCTCGACCGCCCACAGCGGCTCCTCGCTCTCGTTGCGTCCGTCCCTATCCGGCAAATGCGTCATGCGTGTGTGAACCCCCGAACCCGGTGTCTTCCGGGGTAGTCATCGGGCGAGGGAGTGAAGGCGGCATCCCCCGCTAGAGGGTCATCGGCACGGATACCCAACGAGATAAGGGACTTTTTGCAAATTGACCAACATATGGATAGATTCGACCGGGCCGGGGCCCACCGGCGCTGCGATAGACTGGGCGCCCCTGCCCCCGTAGCTCAGTGGATAGAGCGCAGGTCTCCGGAACCTGAGGCGCAAGTTCGATTCTTGCCGGGGGCATCGCTGGAACAGCGCTAGATCGGCACCGTTGAGCCAAAACTGACGGATCATCGTTCGTCAGCGCACCCGCACAGAGCTGGCAGCCCTTCGCCGGCACGCAGCAGGCGAGCGCCGCCGTGCCATGCGCCGAGACGGACCGGCGGCGATCACCGTCGCGTGCCCGCGCGCCGCGGACGTCCGACGACGGCGCGCCGCCCCGTGCCGCCGCGGGCGTCGAGGCCGCGTTCCTCCAGCTGCTGGCGCAGCTCCGAGTCGGACGCCCACGCGTTGAAGAGCCAGGCCAGCATCGCGATCGTGACGATGCTGCCCTCGACCAGCATGACGGCGCCGCCGTAGCCCTGGTCGACGAGCGGCGTGAGTCCCGGCGCGACGCGAGGGAACGTCGCGTAGGTCGGGTAGAAGAGCGTCCCGGACCAGGCCAGCAGGTTGGCCAGCACCATCTCGAGGCCACGCGCGACCAGGACGTAGAGGCACTTCGCGCCATAGCCGAACCAGCGCGGCGCGGGGAGCGGCTCGACGACGGCCGCCCAGAGCAGGAGCCCGCCGGCGAGGAAGCAGAGGTGCTCGAGCGCGTGGACGCCGGCGTTCGCGAGCGCGAGCTCGTAGAGGCGCGGCGCGTGCCAGATGTAAAGGTCAGCGGCCCACAGCGGCAGCGCGACGAGCGGATGGCCGAGCCGGCGCAAGGCCGCTACCGGCCGGAGCGCGAGCACCGGCCGCAGGATGGGGCCGTCGAGGCCGAGCACGAGAAGGAGCGGCGCAACGTCGCCGAGCAGGACGTGCTGGCCCATGTGCGCCACGAAGAGCCGCTCCCCGCCGAGCCAGTCGAGCGGCGAGACGTACGCGACCAGCAGCGTGATCAGGCCGGCATGGAAGGCGAGCCGATAGGCCCGCGGCCTGCTGCGGGCCTGGCGCGACAGCGTCGCGAGGCGACGCTCGTAGAGCAGCGCGACGACCAGCAACGGGACCAGCTCGAGCGGATCGAGCGTCCAGATCCAGAGGCCCGAGCCGAGCTCCCGGGTAGCGATCAGGGACTGCATGAGCGAGGAACCAGCATATACAAACCGACTGGTCAGTCACTATACCGGCATGCCGCGCATCTCCGCAGCCACCCGCGAGGAGCGGCGTCAGCACCTGGTCGACGCAGGCTGGCGCTGCGTGAGCAAGGTCGGCTGGAGCGTGCTGACCGTGGAGGACGTCTGCCGCACGGCCGGCGTCGCGAAGGGTGCGTTCTACGGCTACTTCGAGTCGAAGGCCGAGCTGCTCGTCGCGCTCGCCGAGGTCGACGCCGCGCAGTGCGAGGAACGGCTGCGCACGATCGTCGCCCGGGCGGGGTCTCGCGGCCTCCGCGCCTGCGTCCAGGAGATGGTCGCGATCGCTTCCGAACCCGGCCGTTCGCAGCTCCGCGCTGACGTCTGGGCCGCGGTTCCGGGCGACGCCGGGCTGGCGGTCCGGCTGCGCACCGCCGTCGCCCGCCGGCGCGCGCTGATCCGCGAGCTCGTCGAGACGGCCATCGCGGCGGGGGAGCTCGACGAGGTACCGGCGAACGCGCTGGCCGCCGTGCTGCTCGCGCTCGAGGACGGGCTCGTCCTGCACCATAGCCTCGACCCGGACGGCTTTCGCTGGGAGAACGTGTCCGTCGCGCTCGATCATCTCATCGGCGGTGTCGCTCGCCCGTGACCGCGGGTCGCGCGGCAGCGGCGACGCGTCGCCGCCGGCTCGGACCGCGGACGCCTTCGAGCGAGGATGCGCTCGTCGTCGGGTTGTCGGTGGCCATCGGCGCGCTCGCCGGCCTCGGCGCCGTCGCGTTCCGGCAGCTGATCGAGCTGGCGACCCTCGCCGCCACCGGCGATCGCGATACGGCAGCGCTGCTCGGCCACCACCCGCTCCGCGTCCTGGCCGCGCCGATCGTCGCGGGTCTGCTCTACGGGCCGCTGATCTCCCGGGTCGCACCGGAGGCGCGCGGACACGGCGTGCCCGAGGTGATGTACGCGGTGCACCGGCCTGGCGGCCGCATCCCCGCGCGGGTGGCGGTGGTCAAGGCGCTCGCCTCCGGACTCTGCATCGGGGGCGGCGGCTCGGTCGGGCGCGAAGGGCCGATCGTCCAGATCGGCGCAGCGATCGGCTCGGCGTCGGGCCAGCTGGCGCGGCTCGGCGAGCGACGGCTGCGGCTCCTCGTCGCGTGCGGCTGCGCCGGCGGCATCGCCGCCACCTCAACACGCCGATCGCCGGCGTCCTGTTCGCGCTCGAGGTGATCCTCGGCTCCCTCGAAGCCGAGGCCGTGGGCCCGATCGTCCTCTCGTCGGTCGTCGCGTCGGTGATCGGACGGGCGGCGTTCGGCGACCAGACGTTCCTCGTGCTCCCCGCGATCCCGTCGCCGAACGCAACGGAGCTCGCGCTCTATCTCGGGCTCGGGTTGCTCGGCGGGCTCGTCGGCGTGGCGTTCTCGCGAACGCTCTACGCCATCGAGGACGCCGCCGAACGGCTGCTGCGGCTCCCTGCGGCGATCCGCCCCGCCGCCGGCGGGGTCCTGCTGGGGGTGCTGATCTTTCTCGTCCCGGCGCTCTACGGGGTCGGCTACCCGGCGCTGTCCGATGCCGTCGGCGGGCCGCTACACGCTCGCGGTGCTGCTCGGCCTGCTGCTCGGCAAGATCCTCGCCACGAGCCTGACGATCGCGATCGGCGGCTCGGGCGGAGTCTTCGCGCCGTCGCTCTTCCTCGGAGCGATGCTCGGCGCCGCGTACGCCGCGGTCATCGGCGACGTCGCGGGCGCCGTCTCGCAGCCCGCCGCCTTCGCCGTCGTCGGCATGGCGGCGGTGTTCGCCGGGCCGCGCGCGCCGGCGACCGCCACCGTGATCGTGTTCGAGCTCACCGGCCAGTACGGGATCGTCCTCCCGCTGATGCTCGCCGTGGCCGCGGCGACGCTCGTCAGCCGCCTCGTCAGCCACGACACGATCTACACCCGCAAGCTGCTTCGTCGAGGCGTCGACCTCGCGGCGCTCCCCGCCAGCAGTCCCCTCGCCGGGCTGCGGGCCGGCGACGTGATGCGTCCACCGCCTGCGCCGCTCGCCCACGACGCGACGGTCGCCGATGCCGCGCGTCGCGTCGCCATCGACCGCGACAGCGTCCCCTATGCCGACCTCGACGGGCGCATCATCGGGCTCGTGACGCCGTCCGGGCTCGAGCAGGCGTTCACCGACGACGTCACGGTCGTCTCGGCGATCGTCGAGCGGCTGGCGACCGTCGCGCAGGACGCCGGGGTGGCCCCGCTGGTGCACCAGCTTGCGCACCGCGATGCGGCCGTCGGCGTCGTGGACGCCGACTTGCACGTCGTCGGCTGGATCGCCGGCCACGACGTGCTCGCCGCCTACGCCGTTCGGAGCACCTTGCCGCCTCCCGCCGCGGGGCCCTCCGAGCAGGAGACGCCGCTCCGGGCTCCGGCGGCGAGCCCATCGACGGCTGGTTCGCACAGCTCACCAACCGCCCTCGACAACGTGGGCGTCGATCCGATGTCCGACCCTTAGGGTCTTATCGAAGGTCGTCTTGGAACGGCGGTCGTGATTCGGTTTCGAGCCGCCAGCCGGCGCCGTAAGCCTCCTGGTACGCGATTTGAACGTCGACCGATCCCTTTGCGGTGCCGCCGCGCCACAGGTCGTAGCGAGGGTCGGCATGGTTGGAGAAGAAGCTGTCGATGCGACGATCGAGGTCGGCGCAGACGGCGGCATACGCTGGG
>JBKJIG010000115.1:0-2644 GCA_046598415.1 Gaiellales bacterium | reverse complement strand
CTCCCGAGCCCGTGTACCAGGTCCAGCCCCCGCGGCCGACGTGGGTCGGCTCCGCGTAGACGTCGGCGCACACGACGTAGGGCTCGACTTTGTAGCGATGCATGTCCGCCGGCGTGGCGGCGTGATGGATCGGATTCAACAGCGAGAACAGTTCTCCGGCCTTGTCGCCGTTACCAAGCATCGCGAAGGCGATCACCGACCACAGCGCGGCGTGGGTATATTGGCCGCCGTTCTCGCGAATGCCGGGCGGGTAGCCGCGGATATAGCCGGCGTCGATCGAGGCGTCGTCGAACGGCGGCGTAAACAACAGGACCAGTCCATCGTCAATACGGACCAGGCGATCGTTCACTGCTGCCATCGCCCTCGCCGCGCGACCGGGCTCCGCGGCCCCTGAGATGACGCCCCACGATTGCGCGATGGAATCGATCTGACACTCGGCGCCCGCGTGCGTGCCAAGCGGTGTCCCATCGTCGAAGAATGCCCGCACATACCAACCGCCGTCCCAGCCCTCGCGTTCGAGGGAGTGCCTGAGCGACGCGGCGCACTGCCGCCACGACGCGCCACGTGTCTGCTCACCGCGACCATCCGCCAGCGGCGCGAACGCCGACAGTGTGGTGTAAAGAAACCAGCCGAGCCAGATGCTCTCGCCCTTGCCCTCCGGTCCGATGCGGTTGAAGCCGTCGTTCCAGTCTCCGGTACCAATCAGCGGCAACCCGTGGCTGCCGACTGGAAGGCTGACGTCGAGCGCCCGCCCGCAATGTTCAAACAGCGAGCCCTGCTCGTCCGAGATGGTTGGCAGAAAGACTGATTCGTGCTGCCCGGTCTCGAGGATCGGGCCCTCGAGGAACGGCACCATCTCGTCCAAGATGCCCTTGTCGCCTGTGACGTCGATGTACTCAGCGACGGCGTACGGCAGCCACAGCCGGTCGTCCGTGATCCGGGTGCGCACGCCCTGGCCGAGCGGCGGCAACCACCAGTGCTGGACGTCGCCTTCGATGAACTGTCGCGCCGCCGCGCGCAGCAGGTGCGCGCGTGTGATCTGTGGCGCCGACGCCGTCAATGCCATCACGTCCTGGAGCTGATCGCGAAAGCCGTAGGCGCCGCTGGCCTGGTAGAACGCGGCGCGCGCCCAGATGCGACAGGACAGCGCCTGGTAGAGCAGCCAGCGGTTGAGCATCACGTCCATCGCGCGATTGGGCGTGGTCACTTGAACCGTGTGCAACACGTCGTCCCACGCGTCCGTCGCCGCGCTGAAGACCGCGTCCAGATCGACCGTTCGATAGCGCGTGATCAGCGACAGTGCCGCCGCCTTCGTTTCCGCCTCGCCGAGAAAGAACACGATCTCGGTTGAACCGTCGGGCTCGAGATCCACGTGGGTCTGGAGGGCGCCGCAGGGATCGAGCGCGGCACCGACTCGATTCGTCAGGGGCGTGCCGTTGGCAAGAGCAGCAGGGTACTTGAGCGTCCCATGCCGTCCGAGGAATTCTCTGCGGTCACCCGTCCAGGACTGTTGACGCCCGCCGAGATCGGCGAAAGCCACGCGGGCACTGTAGTCGGTGCTCCAGTGATTCCTCGCGAGCATCGTGTGGGTCTCGGGATCGATCTCCGTTACGACGAACGGCGCCGCCGCAGCACGCGACGCACCGAGCACCCATTCCACGTAGGCGTCGATCGACAGCCGGCGTGATCGGCCGGACTGGTTCGTGATCGTCAACCGCGAGATCTTGATCGGGTCGTCGGGCGGCACGTATTGCAGCAACGCGAGCGAGATGCCATGCGACACGTGCTCGAACCGGCTGTACCCCTGACCATGGCTGACGACATAGGGACCGGCGTCCTCGCGAATGGGCAGCGCCGTTGGCGTCCATACCGCGCCGTCGTCTTCGTCGCGTACATACAGCACCTCGCCGGGGCGATCGCTGACAGCGTCGTTGGACCAGGGCGTCAGCTGGTGCTGCTGGCTGTTGATCGCCCAGGTGAAGCCGGAGCCCTCCACCGACGTCTGGAAGCCAAAGGCCGGATTGGCGATGACGTTGATCCATGGCGCTGGGGTCCACTGCCCCTCGCCCAAGATGGTCACGTATTCGCGTCCTCCGTTGGCGAAACCGCCAAGACCATTGAAGAACTCGAGCTCGGGCCGCGCCTGCTCAGGCGGCACAGTGTTCGCGGCCGCGCGGCCGATGGATGGCGAGACCGAGGGCACCGATTCCTCCAGCGACATCACTTGCTCGAAGAGGCTCCCGCGACGGCTGACGATCACGACGCGAGCGACACTTTGGAGCAGGCTTCGCGCCTCCATCGCTACCAGACCGGCTCGGAGTACGAACACGGCCCCCCGCGCGTCCGGTCCGGGTGGAGGTTCCGACGGACGGGGCACCAGCGCCTCCAGGGCTGCCTGGAGTTCCGAAGCCTCGGACGCCGTCTGTTCGTTCAGAATCACGAGATCCACCGGCAACTGTTTCATCCGCCAGTACGCGTGTGCCTGAAGCAACTGGCGGACCGTCTGCAGTTCGGCGAGCCCGCCGATTTGACACACGACGATCGGCATGTCGCCGGAGATGCCGTACGGCCACAGCACAGACGGTCCGCCTTCGCTACGTGCCAGGACATCAGAGGAAGGGCGAAGCGCCGGATTCGTATAGAG
>JBKJIG010000159.1:0-11401 GCA_046598415.1 Gaiellales bacterium | reverse complement strand
GGACTGGGGCGGAAGGATTCGAACCCTCGATCGCGGGACCAAAACCGGCCACACCTACGTCTCTAACGTCACCAACCGTGCTGTAGAGCCATCCCCGGTATCGCTCAGCGATGCTCGTGCACGGCAGATTGCGCCCACAGACGCGCCCTCGGCGATTTTCGGCGGGCAGAACCCGGCCGCCGTGGCGTCCACGCGTGGCGCCTTCCGCCGCCGCGTAGCACGGACGCTCCCGCGGCAGCCGCAACGACCGTCCGCCGCGTCCTTCGCCAGGCACGGCTCCGACCGGCGCCGCGCCAAGCCGGCCCGACCTGGGGCAAGTTCCTCCAGGCGCAGGCCGACGGGATCCTCGCCTGCGACTTCTTCTGCGTCGACACGATTACCCTCCGCCGCCTCTACGTCCTGTTCTTCATCGCGCACGGCACCCGGCGCGTCCACTGGCCGGCACCAGCGCCAACCCCAACGGCGCTTGGGTCACCCAGCAAGCCCGGAACCTGTCGATGAAACGGACAACTGGAGCGCTTCTGATTCCTGATCCGAGACCGCGACAGCAAGTTCACCACCACGTTCGACACCACCTCCAAGCCGACGGCGTCCGCGTCATCCTCACCCCGATCCGAACGGCCGCCACGAACGCCTACGCCGAACGCCTCGTGCAGACGATCCGCCGCGAATGCCTCGACTGGACACTCGTCGCCGGCGAGCGGCACCTCGAACGCGTCGTCGCCGACTACCTCGAGCACTACAACGCCGAGCGCCCCCACCGCGGCCTCGGCCTCGAACCTCCCGACCCGCCGCCACGCCGCACCAACGGACCTGTCGAGCGTCGTGATCGACTCGGCGGCCTTATCCACCACTACGAACGCAGCGCCGCCTTACGACGAATCCAATATTGGCACCCCACACGCTCAGCAGGCGCGGAACCCCGCCGTCTCGGACATGCTCGACGGGTTCTGGTTCCTGATCCGCGACCGCGACCGCGACTCGAAGTACACCAGCGCCTTCGACGCCGTCTTTGCGACCGAAGCGATCCGCGTGATCCTGACGCCGGTCAGGGCGCCGATCGCGACCGCCTACGCGGAACGCTTTGTCGGCACGATCCGCCGGGAGTGCCTGGACTGGGTCCTGCTCCGGAATGAGCAACATCTCACTCGTGTCGTCCGCGACTACCTCGAGCACTACAACGCCGAGCGCCCCCATCGCGCCCTCGCGCTCCAACCGTCCGACCCGCCGCCACGCCCGCCGACGGGCCCGATCGAGCGGTGCGACCGACTCGGCGGCCTCATCCACCACTACCAACGAGCCGCCGCCTGAAGCTACGCCGAATATTGAAACCGACGGAGCGCCGCCTACGCCGAGTCCGAATATTGGCACCCCCACGGCGCATTCAGCGCTATCGCGCGAGATTCTGAACTTCCAGGGCGATCTCGCGGATCGCCTGCTCCAGCCCTTGAGTTCGGGCGGCCAGTTCCGCGATCGTGGCTCGGGTCCCTGCCGTCGACAACAACGGCCGACCGTCGTAGGGGCCGATCAGCTCGTCGACGCGCTCACACAGCGTCACGTCCCGAGCGTCGCTCAGAGTGTGATGCAACGTCTCCATGCCCATCCTCCCATCGTTGACACGATTTCGGCGTGGCCGCCCGGCGCAATCGCTAACCCCGAGAGCGAACGTCGTCGCCGCTCACACGCAAGAATCAGGGTGCTCCAGCCGCGCTGAGCGAGATATTTATGATAGCAGATCGTGGGGGCCGTCTCCGTCTCGAGAAGCCCGATTCTGCGCCGGCGACTGGTTTTGATCTGCGCACCTACGGCGCGCCGATCGCGAGCACCGGTTCGCCGACGAACACCTCCCACAATCGCCCGCTCGTCGCCGTCCCTGGCGCCTCGCCGCGGGCCATCGTGATCGCGATGGGGACGCCCGGCGGCGCGACCGAATCGACGGCGTCTCGCCGCGCCTCCGGCCTCGGGAGAAGCGCCGCGCGCCGCCAGGGCAAAATTAACGACCGCAGTGCACAGCGTCGGGCAGCCGGACTCGCTTCAGCTCTGCCGATACCGGCGGTAGAGACGGGCTAGGTGCAGCCTCGGGGCGGCGGAGAACTCGTCCCGGCCGATGTCGATCCACGCGTGGTCGTCGGAGCGATCGAGGCGGGTCGTTCCGGCGAAGGCGCGAACTGCCGCGACCGCCGGCTTGGGCGAGCCGTCGGCTCGCCACAGTCCGAACGAACGCTCGTGGACGGCCAGGTCGAGCGGCGGCTTTGCCCAGATGGCCGGGTCGTAGTCGGTGTAGCACCACACCATCGCGCCGGCGCAACCGGCCCCGCGCAGAGCCGTCAGGGCCCGCTCCGTGTATGCGGCCGCAGCCTTCTCTTCGACGAGAAGGAACGGGGACTGCTCCAGTGTTCGCTCGCCGCTGCCGTCGCCGCCGCGGTAGGTCGGCAGGCCGAATTCCGAGAATAGGACTTCGCGGCCGTTCCCGAGCCAGCGGGTGATGTGGGCGAGGAACGGCAGCAGGTGCTCGTCGGTGGGTCCGTCCGCCCACGTGGCGTAGATCGGGTACCCGTGCATCGAGAGCAGATCGCACGCCTCGGAGGCCTCGTGCGGTCCCAGTCTGCGGTCGTCCTCGAGGTCTTCCATGTGCAGGCCGACCGTGACGAGCGCCGCCTGGTCGGCTGCGCGGATCGCGGTGGTGATTCGCTCCAGCCACCTTCTGGCAGACGACCGACTCGGCGGCACGACACAGTTCGAGTTCTCGTTGCCGAGATCCCACGCCCAGAGTGCTTTGTGCCCGGCGAGGGCGGCGGCCGCCTCCCTCGCCAGCACCGCCTGGGCCCGCCCGACCTCCTCGTCGGCATACCAGTTGCGAAGACCGGCCACCCTCACCCTGCCGCCGGACACCACCCGGAAGCGGTCGTTGCGCTGGCACCCGTCGAGGGCCCAGTCAGGGACCCAGTTCACGCCGCTCATGTGGCCCGTGAAGAGCGTGGGCACGATCGCCAACCCGGCCCGTCCGGCCAGATCCGCGACCGTGACCAACCGGTCGAGCATCTGCCGGTCCACCTCGTGCCGAGTCGGCTGGAAGTCCTCCCAGGTCAGGAACAGCCGCACCGAGTCGAGGCCGCCGGCCGCGATGCGGGCGAAGTCGGCGGCCACCTCCGATCGGTCGAAATCAGTCCACCAACCCATCGCGGTGCGAGCCGGCCAGTAGTTGACGCCGACGCGGAAGCGCTCGTTGCCAGGTCTAGCCGTCGGTGCCTCTCGCACTGTGAAGCTCGAGGATGCGGCGGTAGACGGCGAGGTAGTCGTCAACCATCCGGTCTGCGTCGAAACGCTGCTCGACCGAGGCACGCACCGCCAGCCTGTCGATACCGGCCGAGGCTCGCACCGCGTCGACGGCGTCGTCGACCGACGCGACCAGGAAGCCGTTCTCACCCTCGTGGACGATCTCGGGCATCGAGCCGCGCGCGTAGGTGATCACGGGCGTTCCGCACGCCATTGCCTCGACGACGCTGAAGCCGAACGGCTCGTCAAAGTCGATGAGGTGCAACAGCGCGCGCGCCCCGCCGAGCAGGTCGCCGCGGAACTCGTGACCGACCGGGCCGACGTACCTCACCAGCGTTCCGTCCACCCGGGGCTCCACGAACCGCTCGAAGTACTCGCGGTCCTGGACGATCCCGGCGATGATCAGCGGCAGACCGGCCCGCACGGCCACCTCGATCGCCTCGGCGGTCCCCTTGTCGGGGTGGATCCTCCCGAAGAACAGGAGGTAGTCGCCGGCCCCCGGCCCGACCTCGAACTCCCGCATGTCGATGCCGTGGTGAATCGTGGCCACGTAGTCGAGCTTCGCATGCCGATCTGCCTCGCTGATCGCCACGTAGTACCCGAGCGCGTTGTACTTCTCAAACACCGGCACGATCCGCTCGGACGAGAATCCGTGGATCGTCGTCACGACCGGGGTGTCGACCAGGCCGCTGTAGGTGAGCGGCAAGAAGTCGAAGCTGTTGTGGATCACGTCGAATTCCTCGGCCCGCTCAAACAGCGCCGAGATGTGCAGGCCCTCCCACACCTTCGCATCCAAGCCGGAATCCTCCGAGTATCCGATTGGGGCGGTCCCCACCAGACGCGCCCGCGTGACCGAATCGGCTGTGGCGAACAGGGTGACGTCGACGCCGCGGCTGACCAGCCCTTCCGTCAGCAGATACACGAACTGCTCCCACGGGCCGTAATGGCGGGGCGGCACCCGCCACGAGATCGGCGCGAGCATCGCCACGCGAAGCTGGTCGGTGCCGAGATTCGGGCGCGGCGGCATCGCCGAGGGAGACTAGCCCGGATTCCTCTGGATCGCCCGCGTGCGCGCATTCGGTCATGCGTTGACGACGAGCTGGACCGAATCGTCGCGGAAGCCGAGCCGGCCTCGATCGGCGGTCCTTCGTTGAGCCAAGATCGGGCTCAACGAAGGTGTTCCCGGGCTCGATCAGGCGCTGCTGACGTGGCCCTGATCAAGAGCGCGAACGACGCGAGCGCCGTCGCGGAGGAAAGCGGACGGCGCCGCGTCGTGCATCGTCGCTCGTCATCCGGGCGGCGACCGATCGGGTGACGTGAGGTGTTGGCGCTGAACGTACGGGTGGGCTTATGACCGGCGCCGCGACGGCCGATAGACGCGGCATGCCTTAGGCGGGTGAACTGCGGATCGCTGAGCGCACCGTATTACGCGCGAACCCGCCCTCCCGAACGATCCGCTTGACGCTCCAGCGCTCGCTGAAATGCAGCCGCCGGACCTCCGCCCAATCCTCCACGCCAAGCACCCTCTCTCCCCGCCTCGCCACGACGACGCAGGGTCCGCGATGGAGCCGGCGCCCGACCCACAGGGGTCAAATTTCAACCGGCAGAAAAGGTCCAGTTTTCACCCGGCGCCGACACCCATGCGGCTCGCTTCCGGCAACCGCCTCCGGCAACCTGATTATGGCTCGAGCGAGCCTTCCGCGAGTCACCGCGCAGCGACTCCCTGCCTATTCCGGCCCGCGCCCGTGCCCATTCGGCGCTTGCAGAGGCGCGAACTGGACTCACTCCGACGACGATAAGTAACCCTCGGCGGTGCGACCCGCGCACGGGGCCGACCGCGCGCTTCCGCGAGCAATAGCTGACAGTGGCATCAGGCACCCCTTTAGCTCGGAGGATCAAGGGCTCAGCCGATCGAGCCGCTAGAACTTCTTTGGCGCCGGACCGGGGCGGAGGCTCGTGAGAAGCATCGCGACGTCGTCCGCGAGGGGCGCGCCGTTGGCGTGGCGTGCAGCAGCGACGATCGCCTCCAGGCTCGCTTGGTCGAGCGGCGTTTTGGTGCGCACCTCGTCGATGGACTGGATGAGGGCGTCGGACCCGTAGCGCGCATCGGCATCCGGCCCTCGGCGTCCCTCGATTAGCCCGTCGGTGTACAGCAGCACGGCGGCGCGTGGAGAAAGCGTCGTTCGAGTGGGCGTCCAGTCCCCGCAGTCGACAACTCCCAATGGCGGTCCTGGCCGTCCGACAAGCTGGCGCGTTGCACGTTCGAGTAGGAGCGGCGGCGGATGGCCGGCGCTGGCCCACGTCAACTGGTCGCGCTTCGGCGCGAGCAAGCAGTAGCAGACCGTAGCGAACATCTCTGGGTCGCGTCGTTCCGAATGGGCAATGTCGTTTAGCGCCGCGAGAATCCGTGTCGGACCAGTACCGGTCAGGAGCAGCGCCCGCCACGCCGCACGCAGCCCGACAGCAAACGATGCCGCGTCGGGTCCGTGACCGGAGACGTCCCCAATTAGAAGTGACAGCGCGCCGCTTGGATGCTCGTAGACATCCAGAAAGTCGCCGCCCAGCAACATCCGCTGCTCGCCCGGCTGGTACAGCGACAGAACCTCGGCGCTGGCGGAGGCGACGTGCAACCGCGGAAGCAGACCTTGCTGAAGACGCCGCGCCATATGCTGCAGTTCGGCCGCGCGGTTCTCGCGTTCTCGCCGGAGCTCGGCTTCGACCCGGCGGGTCGCAACGACGTGCGCATCGACCGCTGTCTGAGCCTCGGTCGCATCCAGCGCCTTGGTACTCGCTGACATCATCACTCTTGCGGCCTCCGCGAGCGCCCGAAGCAGCTCCAGGTGCCGCGCCGTCCAAACCCGGGGAACGTGGTCAATCGCACACAGTACGCCGATTTCGTCGCTCCCTTCGACAAGAACCGGCATGCCGATCCAAGCGCTCGCACCGACATCTTCGGTCGCGTCGCTGTCCGATGTCGCGCGATCAAGGCTGGCGTCGTCGAGGATCAGCGGCCGGCGGTCGTCGGCAACACGGTGGCAGAACGACTCGAAGAGCGGCATCCCGCGCCGGGCAGCATCGACATCCGCTTCGCCAACGCTAGCAAGCACCACGACCCGCTCCGGCTCGACCAGAGCCACCACCGCCATCGGCACCGCCAAACCGACCTGCACGGCGCGCGCCAACGCCTCAAGCCCCGAGCTTCGCTCCGGGTCCCTGTGGGTGGCGGGCAGCATCCCCCGCCGCGGCTCGTCGGCGGACCGCCCAGCCGTCATCCACACACCCCCTCGGGCGGAACTCACCCGCTCAGGCATGGCCCGCAGACGCCATCATAGTCGCTACAGCCAACGTCGTGCCTATCCGCGCGGCGACGACTTG
Organism: Gaiellales bacterium; assembly: GCA_046598415.1. GTDB lineage: Bacteria > Actinomycetota > Thermoleophilia > Gaiellales > F1-60-MAGs149 > VFJZ01. The sequence goes on along the minus strand of JBKJIG010000159.1, from coordinate 4,750 downwards.
GATCGTGGCCGTCGTCCCAGCGGATCGCGAAGTGGGGCCGCGCGGCGTCGCGAGGGCCTTCAGGACCTCGCCCGTCCGCGCGACGTCGCCCACGTGGCGCCCCTCGACGACGATGGCGTCGCCGGCCTGCCACGACGTGACGGCCTTGCGCTTGCCGTTCCCGGGAGTCATGCGGTCACCTCGGCAGGTCTGGCGGCACCCTGGTCGCTCGTGCTTCTCACCTCGTGCGGCACGACGATGACCGGACAGTGCGCATGGCGGACACACGCGTGGCTCACGGACCCGAGCAGCAGCTCGCGGAATCCGCCGAGGCCGCGCGATCCGACCACCAGGGCGTCCGCGCGTCGTGACTCGGCCACGAGGACTGCAGCCGGCTGTCCCTGCCTGACAACGATCTCGATCGGCACGTCTGCGGGGCTGCCGACCGTCAGGAGCGAGCGCTCGATGGACGTCCGAGCGGCCCGCTCGCACTCGTCGAAGAAGGCAGCCGGCAACGGCACGCCGGGCACGTAGGCGGTCGTAGGCGCGGACCATGCCCCGGCGATCCGAAGCGACGCGCCGCGACGGCGAGCATCATCGATCGCGTACCGGAGCGCTGCCTCGGCGCCGATCGAGCCGTCGACGCCGACGACGATGGTGCGGTGTTCCGCGTAGACCTGGCGGTCGGAAGGAGTAACGCTGCCTCGTTCCATAGCTGCATACTCCCGTCGGTCGCGCGATGGTTCGTCGGCGAACCCGCGGACCGTCATTGCGGACAACCCGTACTTGCCACTGCGCCTTCGACTGATGCGCGCACCGGCGCGCGAGCCTCTCAGCATGCAGCGGGCAACCGAGGACGCACCGCCGGACGAAGGCTTTCGGCGCACCACTGCAGGGTCTTGTTTCCGCAGCAGCGGAGGTAACGCTATGACCGTTCTGATCGCCGTGGCCACGCGGCATGAAGCAACCACAGAGATCGCCGCCGCCATCGCGCGGGCGCTCGAAGACGGGGGTCGACGTCGAGGTGGCTCTCGTCGCGGAAGTGGGCGATCTTGCGCCGTACTCGGCGGTCATCATCGGCAGCGCGGTGTACAACGGCCGGTGGCTCGACGAGGCACGGCAGTTCCTCCGCGAGCACGACGGCGAACTCGCACGGCAGCCAACGTCGCTCTTCAGCAGCAGAGCGATCTTCGGGTCGCCTCGCAGTCATCGGCTCGGCTGGACGCGCGAGATCGACGACGTGGCCGCCGCGAGACGACCGTGCGGACAACCCGAAGGCTAGGCCCGCTGGGAGCGCCCATCGCCCACATCGGCCTCCACCTGAGCGCCGTGGTCAACGACTACCAGACCGACCTGTACCTGCCGCCGCACGCCACAACGCCCTGAGACGGCGGCCGGCCTACGGTGAAGCCGCAGCCGGCACGGCGATCGCCCCGGATGGCGCGAAGGCGATCGTTCGTCACCGTGCCGGGTACCCAGTTGCAGACCACGGGCTCCGGCCCGTCGAATCACCGGAGGTTCCTCGAGATGACTGCTGAAGACGTTGCCGAGCTGCTGCGAACCTCGCCCCTGTTCGCCGACCTCGATGCCTCCTCGCTGCTGGCGCTGGCGCGCTACGGCGACGAGGCCCGGTTCGCCACCGGCGCGCTCCTCGCGCGGGACGGCTGGCCCGCCGACCGCTTCTACGTGCTGCTCGAGGGCACCGTGTCGCTGGACGTGCACGAGCCCGGTGCGGAGCCCGTCCCGATCGAGAAGCTGACGGTGCCCGAGGTGGTCGGCTGGAGCTGGCTGATGCCGCCCTTCCGCTGGCACTTCGACGTGCGTGCCGTGACGCCGGTGCGCGCCATCGCGATCGAGGCCGAGGCGCTGCGCGTCGCGATGCTCGAGAACTCATCGTTCGGGCTCGCGCTGATGGCGCGCTTCGCCCAGGTGCTCCTCCAGCGGCTCCAGGCGACCCGTCTGCGTCTGATCGCCGTCCCGCCGCGGAGATCGCAGGGCCGATGCTGATCGAGGAGCCTGCGACGACCGGCGGCTCGCATCCACCGGCGGCGCTGCCCCGGCCCGGACTCGACGATGCCGAGGCCGCGCACCTGCTCGCGGTCCACGGGCCGAACGCGCTGCCAACCGTTCGCGGGCCCGGGATGCTGCGTCAGTTGGGCGCGCAGTTCGTGCACTTCTTCGCCCTGATCCTCTGGGCGGCGGCCGGCCTGGCGTGGATCGGCGGGATGCCGGCGCTGGCGGTCGCGATCGCCGTGGTCGTCCTGATCAACGGCGTGTTCAGCTTCATCCAGGAGGCGCGCGCGGAGCGCGCCACGCGCGCGCTCGCGGCATTGCTGCCGACGAGCGCGACCGTGCTGCGCAACGGCCGCCGCCGGACGATCCCGGCGATCGAGCTCGTACCCGGCGACGTGCTGCTGGTCGCGGAGGGCGACCACATCTCGGCCGACGCGGACGTCTTGGAGGACCACGAGCTGCGGGTCGACATGTCGCTCCTGACCGGCGAGTCCGACCCGGTGCCGGTCGGCGACCGGATGCTCGCGGGCACCTACGCCGTCTCCGGATCGGGCATCGGCGTCGTCGCGACGACCGGCGGCGACACCCGGCTCGGGTCCCTCAGCGCGCTCACGGGCGATGTGCATCGCCGGCCCGCTCCCCTGCGCATCGAGCTCGATCGTGCAGTCCGGCTGATCGCCGTGGTAGCCCTGGCGAGCGGCGTCGTGTTCTTCGGCGCGGCGGTGCTGCTTGGGATGCCCGCGGCGGACGGCTTCCTGTTCGCCGTCGGCGTCATCGTCGCCCTCGTCCCCGAGGGGCTCCTGCCCACCCTGACGCTGTCGCTCGCCATGAGCGCGTCGCGCATGGCGCGGCGGGGCGCGCTCGTCCGCCATCTCGAGGCCGTCGAGACACTCGGCGCCACGACCGTCATCTGCACCGACAAGACGGGGACCCTGACCGCCAACCAGATGACCGCCGCGGCGATCGTCCGGCGGGGCCGGCGGTATATGGTCACCGGCAGCGGCTACGGCTCGACGGTCGGCATCATCGAGCGCGACGGGCGGCCCCTCGACGAGGCGGTGCTCGCCGGCCTCTGGCCGCTCCTGGATGCGGCCGCGCTGTGCGGCAACGCCCGCATCGAAGGCACGGCCGGGCGCGAGCACGTGGTGGGCGACCCGTCGGAGGCGGCCCTCGAGGTGCTGGCGCGAAAGGGCGACCGGCGCCGCGAGGATCTCGAACGCCGCACGCCCCGCGTCGTGGAGTTCCCGTTCACGGCCGACCGCCGCCGGATGACGACGGTCCATCGCCGGCCCGACGGCACCGTTGACGTGCTGGTCAAGGGATCGCCGGAGTCGGTCATCGCCCGGTGCGCGAACATCGACCGCGCCGGCGCGCTGTCAGATGCGGACGCGCTGGCGGGGGACGGACTGCGCGTCCTGGCCCTCGCACGCCGCGTCATGGCCGCGGTACCGGCCAGGGCCGAGGAGGCCGAGCGCGATCTCGAGCTGCTCGGTCTCGTGGGTCTCCGCGACCCGATGCGCCCCGAGGTTCCGGAGGCGATCGCCCGCTGCCGCGGCGCCGGCATCCGGGTCGTGATGCTCACCGGCGACCATCCCGCCACCGCGGGCGCGATCGCGCGGAGCAGCGGGCTGTCGGACAGCACGATCCTGATCGGCGACGAGCTCCCGGCCGACGACGCCGCGCTCGCGGCCCTCCTCGCGACCCCGACCGCGATCGTCGCCCGCGTCTCGCCGGAGCAGAAGCTGCGTATCGCCCGCGCACTGCAGTCGGCGGGTGACGTCGTCGCCATGACCGGGGATGGCGTGAACGACGCTCCGGCGCTCCGGCAGGCGGACATCGGCATCGCCATGGGCATCGCCGGCACCGACGTCGCGCGCGCGGCGGCGGACATCGTGTTGCTCGACGACTCGTTCGCGCACATCGTCGAGGCGGTCGAGGAGGGCCGGGCCGCCTTCGACAACATCCGCCGGTTCCTCACCTACCACCTGACCGACAACGTCGCCGAGCTCGCGCCGTTCGCCCTCTGGGCGCTCAGCGGCGGTTCGTTCCCGCTCGTGCTTTCGGTCCTGCAGATTCTCGCGCTCGACATCGGCACCGACCTGCTGCCCGCGGTCGCGCTCGGCGGCGAGCCGCCCACGGCCGGGACGATGGCGAAGCCGCCGCGCAAGCGCGGCGCGCCGGTGCTCGACGCCGGCGTGCTCGGGCGCGCCTTCGTCTTCCTCGGGCCCATCGAGGCCGTCCTCTCGCTCGCCCTCGTGCCGATCGGCGCGGTGTTGTTCCTCGACTGGCGGCCGGGTGACGGGCTGCCCCACGACGGGCGTGATCTGGCGCTCCTCTCGACGCTCGTCTTCGCGGCCATCGTCGCGATGCAGATGGCGAACGCGCTGTCGTGCCGATCCACGTCCGACTCGGTCTTCATCAGGGGCGTCCGCTCGAACCGGCTGCTGCAGGTCGCCATCGCGTTCGAGCTGCTGGCGCTCGTCGCGTCGGTGTACGTCCCCGGCCTGAACGACGCCCTAGGGCAGGTGCCGCTCGGCCTGTCGGCCTGGCTGATCGTACTGCCGCTGCCCTTCGTCTTCCTCGCCCTCGAGGAGACGCGGAAGCTGGTCGTGCGCCGCCGGGCCGCCGCCTCGTCGCCTGACGGAAAAGCCGAAGGCGATCGGCGGCGCAGTCCCGATGGCGCCCGCGCAGCACGTTCCTAGCCTCCCCGCATGACGACGTCCATACCGCAACTCCAGCTGCCGCGGGCGATCCGGCG
>JBKJIG010000129.1:0-2771 GCA_046598415.1 Gaiellales bacterium | reverse complement strand
CAACCGCTGCGCCGGATCCCAGTTCGACCCCACCGTCGTAGCCGCATTCGAGCAAGCACTTACCGACCGATTCGGTCCGATCGTGTCCAAGACCGCTGCCGTTCCTCGGCGACAAAGACGACCGACAAGCTCGAAGCGAGATCCACACGTTTCAAGCGCGTCGGGCTGAGCATGGACATCCCCTAACCTCGCCGCGTTCAGGGATCCGCCGCTCGCCGCCGAGATCGCAGCCTCAGCCTGGCGATCACCCTGAACGTCGAAACTGACCGAAGTCTGAGCAACACGGGCGATCCAACAGGCCCAGTCCTCGCGTCCGACTACGGGCAGAGCCAGGTCGGTTGGGACTCGATCGGGTGTCAGTCCTTTTACGCTCTTCGGGTTGCGACGGGGCCGATTCTGTCGAGCAGCTCTCGGCCCACTCCAACCAGGAGGCTACGGTCCCTTTGGTGCGCCGCGGTCTATGCCGGCGAGCGTTCCCCGCCCAGTCAGGTCTGTGTCGGCGCCTCGGAGAGTTCGACGACGACCCCGTCTGGGTCGTGGAGATAGAGGTCACGCCAGCCGCGCCAGCCGCCGGTCGGAATCTCGACCGGGCCGGGCGAGCGAAAGCGAACCCCGGCCGAGGACATCTTCTCAGCGAGCGCGTTCAGATCGCTGACACGGAAACAGACGTGGGTCGCGCCGGGGTCGTTCGGCTCGGGCGTGACGGGTGTGCCGACGGGTGTCTTGTAACGGAACAGCTCCAGGGTCTGGCCGCCCGGGAGCGCCAGCTCCGCCCACTCGATACGCGTGCCCTGGAGCGCCGTGATGCGATCGAGGTGTTCATAGGCGACCTCGCCGCGGCCCGTCAGCTCGAGCCCGAGCAGGTCGCGCCAGAATGCAAGCGAGCGCTCCATGTCGGCAACCGTGATTGCCACGTGATCGAAAGCTAGAACGGTTACGACAGCTCACCTCCGTCGACGACGATTGACGCGCCGGTGACGTAGCCTGCGAGGGGAGAGGCAAGGAACACGCAGACTCCCGCCACGTCCTGTGGCGTCGCGAAGCGGCCGAGCGGAATCTCTGCGCGGTAGCGCTCCCGCACCTCCTGCGTCGTCGAGCCGCGTGCGGTCGCTAGCTGCGCTAGAACCCGCTCTGTCATCGGCGTGTCCACTGTCCCTGGGCATACTGCGTTGACCCGGATTTCTCGCGATGCCAGCTCCTGCGCCAGCGACTCCGCGAGACCGATCACCCCGAATTTCGACGCGCAGTATGCCGACCACCCGGCCCCGCCCTTGCGGCCCCCTTGCGAGGCGACCAACGTGACGGTACCGCCATCGCGCAGCGACACGGCAGCTTCGCGCGCGACCAGGAAAGCGCCCACGAGATTGATGTCGAGCACACGACGTAACTCGGTCAGCTCGAGCGCCGCCACTTCTGCGGTGACTGCGATCCCTGCCGTGTGCACGACGTCATCAAGCGGCCTGGCGGCCGCGAACGCCGCACGGACGCTCTGCTCCGACGCCACGTCGAGGACAGTGACTCCGTCGGTCGCGACGAGGTCTGTCGCTAAGACGTCGGCGCCCGCGGCGCGGAACGCCTCCACGACTCCCTGACCGATGCCTCCGGCGGCGCCTGTCACGAGCGCGCGACGACCCGCCAGCAGGCCGGCGGATTCAGATGCGAAAGAGGGCTGCGGCATTCTCGCCGGCGATCATCGTACGATCCGCATCCGACCGACCCAGGAACTGGATCTTGAGCCGCTCGTACTCGACGTGGTAGAAGGGGTAGTCGCTGCCCCACATCAGCCGTCCGGCACCAAACCTGTCGATGAAGTCGTTCATCAGCCCGATGATGGGGTTGATACTCGTGTCGGCGATGACGTTAGGGGCCAGTGCAGCCGCGGGTGCGCACTCCCACGACAACTCCGCGATGCCGAAGTGGCCCAGGATGTGGGTTGAGCCTGGGTAGTCCCGCGCGATCGAAGCGATCTGCAGCGGGTGCGAGAACGGGTACGTCCCCGAGTGCCACAGCACCGGTAGCCCCAACTCCTCGATACGCGCGTACACCGGCCGGTAGTCGTCGCAGAACGGAAAATAGACGTCGTTTGCAGGGTGCAACTTGACGCCACGGAAACAGTCGAACGCTTGGCAGCGCTCCAACTCGCGCAAGCTTCCCTCCACGTCTGGAGGGAACAGGAACACGTACCCGTAGATGCGGCCCGGATAGCGCTCGCATGCGGCGCGCACTCGGTCGTTCGCCCCCGACACGTCGGCGTTGTCAAGCACGCTGATCACACCGCATTCCACCCCCGAGACGTCCCATTCGGACACGAGCATCTCGGCCGTACGCTCCCCGCCCGAGACAAAGCCCGGGAAGTCACCGATGTGGGCGTGCGCGTCGATCAGTCTCATCGGACGTCCCGCAGCTGTGCCGACAGGAATCGTGCCGGCTTGCCGTGCGAAGCGCCGTAGCGCCAGGCTCCCGCGAGACGGGCGCTGTCACCAGCACTCAATACAAGCGTTCGCTCGCCGACGATCTCAAGCGTCCCGGCGAGCACGTAGATCACCCGCTCGACGCCGGGCGCCACACGAGGCTCGAATGGCGGCCCACCGGGCTCCAGATCCGTCAGCCAGACCGCGAGCCGCCCGTCAGCTCCCCCAGGCAGCGCCTCGACGGTCATCCCGAGCTCCGCGAGCCGCGCCACCCCGCGATCGCGCTGGCGCGAAACGGTGACCTGTTTCAACGATTCGGTGCCAAGGAGGTCGGCGGGCGTCGTGCCGAGCGCTGCGGCA
>JBKJIG010000135.1:0-23316 GCA_046598415.1 Gaiellales bacterium | reverse complement strand
ATGTACATCGAGGACTTCACGCTGCTGTCCGAGCCGACGCCCGAGCAGCGCGAGGCGCTGCGCGTGAAGGTGCAGTGCCCGTACGTCCCGTCGCCCGAGGTGTACCGTGCCGACATCGCCGGCGCCGGCTTCGCAACGGTCGACTTCGACGACGTGACCGACGAGTGGACCGCATACACGGCGGAACGCGCCGCGGCATTCCGCAGCAGCCGCGATCGCCAGCTGCGGGTCCACGGCGCCGAGGTGGCGGCCGGCCTGGGGGACTTCTTCGACACGATGGCGGGCCTGTACGCCGACGGCGTGCTGGGCGGCGCGAGGATCGTGGCGCACCGCTGATTCGCAGGCGGCGACCGAAGATTTGTCTGACGAAGGTCAGACATTCTTTCGTGCCCGAACCCGCGCGTACCATCACGCAGCGCGCGATCCGCGTGCCTTCCGTGTGAGAAACGTTCTGGGGTCAGACCCCAATTTCCGCGTTTTCGGGGTCAGACCCCCGTGGCAAATGTCACTAGTTTTGGTCGGGCGACGGTTACGTCGGGCCGCGCTCGACGCTCAGCACGATCGCGTTGCCGCTCGGATCGCGTACCTGCACGCCGTCGTCGCGCACCCCGGGCTCCTGGCCCGCATCGGCGACCTTCGCTGCCAGCCGATCGCGCTCGGCCGCGTCGGGCAACACGATCGTGGCGCGCTCCAGGGCGGCGGCGCCCTCCGGGGCCGGGCCGGCGCCGAGACTGTTCCACGTGTTGCCGCCGACGTGGTGGTGGTACCCGCCGGCGGACAGGAACGTGGCCTGGCCTCCGAGCGCGAGCATCTCGCCGAACTCGAGCAGGTCGCGGTAGAACGCCAGCGTGTCGGGAATCGACGCAACTTGCAGGTGCGTGTGGCCGACGGTCGTGCCGGCCGGCATCCGCTCCCAGCCCGCCGTCGCCGGGTCGTCGAGCACGCCCAGCAGGTTCTCGACGTCGAGCGGGTCGGTGCCCATCCGTTCGACGTGGCCGTCCCACAGCTCGCGCGGCCGGTCGGCGTAGATCTCGATGCCGTGGTTGTCGGGATCGCGCAGGTAGAGCGCCTCCGACACGAAGTGGTCGGACGCGCCGGACAGCCCCACCTGGTCGCGGATCCCGTGCGCGAGCCAGCGAGCCAGGTCCTCGCGCTCCGGCAGCAGCAGGGCGACGTGGAACAGACCCGTCGACCGTGGCGAGGGCTGTGCGCCGGCGACCTCGCGGAAAGCGACGAGCACGCGGCCGCCTGCGCCGAGCAGCGCCTCACCGGCGCCGCGCTCGATCACCTCCAGGCCGATCTGCTCCGTCCAGTAGCCGACCGTCCGGTCCAGGTCGGACACGGTGAGGAAGACCGGGCCCATGGTAGTTGCATTCGCAATCATCGTGGCGCCACTCCATCGTCTGGCAGGAGGCCGTCCTCCACGAGCACGCGCTCCGCGACCCTGAACGCCGAGTTCGCCGCCGGCAGGCCCGCGTAGAGCGCGGTGTGGAGGATCGCCTCGCCGATCTCGTCGGGCGTCAGGCCGTTGCGCGTCGCCGCGCGCACGTGCAGTGCGAGCTCCCCCTCGGCCCGCATCGAGACCAGCGCCGCGATCGTCACGAGGCTGCGCTCGCGGCGCTCGAGGCCCGGCCGCGCCCAGACGTCGCCCCACGCGGCGCGGGTGATGAACTCCTGGAAGCGGCCCGAAAACGCCGTGGCGCCCGCCACGGCGCGGTCGACGTGCTCGTCGCCGAGCACCTCGCGGCGCACGCGCAGGCCGTCGGGGTCGAGGTGCATCACGAACCTCCCTGCAGGTGGCCGAGCAGTGCGGCGTTGTAGGCCTCCGGCTGCTCGAAGTTGCCGAGATGGGCCGCGTCGTCCAGCACCCGCAGGTCCGCGGCGTGGATGCCGTCGGCGATCACGTCGGCGTGCGACGGCGGCGTCACCGGGTCGTCGGCGCCGGCCATCACCAGCGTTGGCGCGGTGATGAGCTGCAGGTCCGGGCGCAGGTCCATCGCCTCGATCGCGTGGGCGCAGCTCGCGTAGCCCGCGTCCGGCGTGGCGGCGATGGTGTCGCGCATCGCGGCCACGGAGCCTGGCTCGCGGGCGGAGAACGCGGGCGTGAACCACCGGCCGACGACCGCGTCGGCCAGCGCAGCGGTGCCGTGCGTCTGCACGGTCGCGATGCGCTCGCGCCACAGCTCGGGCGAGCCCAGCTGCGCCGACGTGAAGCAGGGCACCAACCGCTCAACGCGCTCCGGATGGTGCGCCGCCGTCCACAGCGAGACCATGCCGCCGAGCGAGACGCCGACCAGCGAGGCGCGCTCGATCTCGAGCCGGTCGAGCAGGGCGATCAGGTCGCGGCCCAGATCGGCGATGGTGCTCGGCCCGTCCGGCACCGGCGAGAGGCCGTGACCGCGCAGGTCGTATCGCACCACGCGGAGGTCGGCGAGCGCATCCAGCTGCCGGTCCCACATCGCGAGGGCGGCGCCGAGCGAGTTGGAGAGGACCACCGCCGGGGCGCCGGCCGGCCCCGTCACCTCGTGGTGCACGTCGATGGGCATGCGGTGACGTTAGCGCGCGGCGGAACGGGCCCGCAGCACGGCGTCGACCAGCGCTGGCGCGGCGCCGAGGTAGCGCTCCGGCGTCAGGTCGACCACGTGCCCGTCGCCGGCCAGCGTCTCGGCCAGCGAAGCGCCGCGGGCCACGGCTCGACGGCACGCGTCGGCGACCAGCGCGTCCGCGGCCGCGCGCCCGAGGGCCGGCGTCAGCTGCGTGGTGGCGGCCTCGGCCAGTGGCAGGTCGCCCGCCAGCGCCAGGTTGGCGCGCATCCGCGCGGGATCGACGACCAGCCGCTCGAGCGACTCGGCGATCGCGCTCGCCGCCTCGGTCGCGACGGCCAGCAGCGCGTCCATGGTCGCCCACTCCGCCTGCCAGCCACCGGCCGCGCGCTCGTGCTCCTGCGGCATCACCGCGAGCATCGTCCCGACCAGTCCGGGCGCGCGCCGCGCGGCGGCGATGGCGGCGACCGCGGCGACCGGGTTGTGTTTGTGCGGCATCGTCGAGGAGCCGCCGCGCCCCTCGCCGGCCTCGTGCGCCTCGCCCACCTCGGTCTGCGCGAGCAGCACGATGTCGAGCCCAGCCTTGCCACAGCCGCCGGCCGCCACACCCAGCGCCGCCGCCAGCGTCGCCGGCCCGGTGCGGTCGGTGTGCCACGGGAGGACCGGCGCAACGAGACCGAGCCGCCGTGCGAACGCCGCGGCGACCGCAGGCCCGTCGTCGCCGAGCGCCGCGAGCGTACCGGCGGCGCCGCCGAGTTGCGCGGCGAGGCGCACGTCGGCCGCGGCCAGCGCCGCCGCCGCGGCATCGAGCGCGGTCATCCAGCCGGCGGCCTTGAGGCCGAACGTCGTCGGCACTGCCTGCTGCAGCAGCGTCCGGCCGGGCATCGGCGTCATGCGGTGCTCGAGCGCCAGCGCCGCGCACCGGTCGCCGGCGCGGCGCAGGTCGGCGGCGACGCCCGGCAGCGAACGTCGCGCGGTGAGCGACATCGCGGTGTCGATGATGTCCTGGCTGGTGGCACCGCGATGCACGTGCGCAGCGGCGGCCGGCGACAGCCGTGCCGTCAGCGCCTTGACGAGCGGGATCGCCGGGTTGCCGGCAGCGCGGGCGTCGGCGGCGAGCGCGCCGGCGTCGTACAACTCGGCCCGGCAGGCGGCGGCGATCTCGTCGGCCGCGGTGCGTGGGACGAGGCCCACGTCGGCGCAGGCAGCCGCGAGAGCGGCCTCCGCGTCGAGCATCGCCTGCACGTTCAGCACCAGGGCCTGAAGGCTACATGCGGGCTCCGGCCGCGCCGCGTGAGACGCCACCCCGAACACTTGACAATGCCAGATGCTATAGCGTTTACTCCCGTCGATGGGACGGGTTGCAGCAGTCACCGGCGCGGCCAACGGCATCGGCCGCGCCGTTGCCGAGCGGCTCGTCGCCGACGGCTATGCGGTCGCCGGGCTCGACATCGAGGCGGTCGCAGTCCGGGGCGTGGTGCCGTTCCCCTGCGACGTCGCGGCCATCGCCGAACACGAGGCGCTGGTTGCCGAGATCGAGGACCGGCTCGGCCCGCTCGACGCGCTGGTGAACGTCGCCGGCATCTCGATGCCGCAGTCGCTGGCCGATCTCGACCCCGTCACGTACCAGCGACATCTCGACGTGATGCTCTCCGGCCCGGTGTTCCTGGCCCGGGCGGCGGGGCTGCGGATGGCCGAGCGAGGGAGCGGGCGGATCGTGAACGTGACGTCCATCCACGGCACCCACTCCGAGCTCGGATGCGTCGCCTACGACGCCGCGAAGGGCGGGCTCGAGGCCGCGACGCGCACGCTGGCGATCGAGCTCGGCCGCAGCGGCGTGCTCGTCAACTCGGTCGCGCCCGGCTTCGTGAACACGCGGATGAGCATGGTCGACGGCCACAGCGAGCTCGAGACCGACCACTTCCGCGAGTACTACCAGCGGCAGGGCAAGATCGCCCTCGCCAGGGCGTCCGAGCCGGCCGAGATCGCCGCCGCCGTGGCGCACCTGGTGTCGGCCGACAACACGTACATCACGGGCGTCCGGCTGCTCGTCGACGGGGGACTGGCGGTGACGTTCTGATGCGGCTCTCCGGCAGGATCTGCGTCATCACGGGCGGTGCGCGAGGCATCGGCGAGGCGATCGCGAACCGCTTCGCAGCCGAGGGCGGCACGATCGCCCTGTGGGATCTCGACGGCGCCGCGGCCACCGAGACCGCCGCGCGGTTCGGCGGTACCGGCCACGCCTGCGACGTGCGGTCGCGCGCCGACGTGGAGCGCGCGCATGCCGAGACGATCGCGGCGCACGGCCGCGTCGACGTGCTCGTCAACAACGCCGGCGTCGCGCTGGCGGGGCCGTCCGAGACGTTCTCCGACGCCGACTGGGACGCCTCGATCGGCGTCATGCAGACCGGCGTCTTCCTGGTCTCGCAGGTCGTCGGCAACGGGATGCTCGAGCGCCGCAGCGGCTCGATCGTGAACATCTCGTCGATCAACGCGTGGGCGGCGTTCCCGATGCGCCTCGCGTACTGCGCCGCCAAGGCCGCGGTGGTCGCGATGACCGAGGTGCTGGCCATCGAGTGGGCCGACCGCGGCGTGCGCGTGAACGCCGTCGCGCCCGGCGTCACCCGCACCGCGCTGGTGCAGAAGGGCATCGACGAGGGCGTGATCGACGTCGACCGCTACATCGCCCGCACCCCGCTGCACCGCTTCGGCGAGCCCGACGAGATCGCCCGGGCCGTGCTCTACCTCGCCAACGAGGAGGACGGCTCGTTCGTCACGGGCACCACGCTGCGCATCGACGGCGGCTGGAGCGCCCAGGGCTGGATCATCCGTTGAGCGTCGTCGCGATCACCGACTCCGACCTCGGCGCGGGCGTCGAGGAGGAGATCCTCGAGGCGGCCGGCCACGAGGTGCGGCGCCTCGCCTGCCGGACCGCGGCCGACGTCGCCGCTGCCGCCACCGGCGCCGAGGCCCTGATCGTGCAGTGGGCGCCCATCTCGCGCGACGTGCTGGCGGCGCTGCCGTCGGTGCGGTTCGTCTCGCGGCTCGGCATCGGCGTCGACATGGTCGACCTCGACGCGGCCACCGCTCAGGGCGTCGCCGTCGCGAACACGCCCGACTACTGCATCGACGAGGTCGTCGCCCACACCCTCGCCCTCATCCTGGCCGGCACCCGCGGCATCGTCCAGCACGACCGGGCGCTGCGCGCCGGCACCTGGGCGCCGATCGCCACCTACCCGCAGGCGGCGCGCCCCGCCGAGCGGACGGTCGCGGTGATCGGCCTGGGCCGCATCGGCTCGAAGGTCGCCGCGCAGCTCGTCGCGCTCGGCTACCGCGTGCTGGGCGTCGACCCGCTGGCGCCGGTGCCGCCGCGGGTGGAGCGCGCCGCGCTGGACGATGCCGTCGCCGCCGCCGACCTGGTCACGCTGCACCTGCCGCTGACGCCCGTTACGCGCCGGATGATCGACGCCGCCGCGCTGGCTCGCATGCGGTCCGGCGCGCTGCTGGTGAACACCTGTCGGGGCGGCCTGGTGGACGAGGCGGCGCTGGTCGCCGCGCTCGGCTCGGGTCATCTGGGCGGGGCGCTGCTCGACGTGTTCGAGCGCGAGCCGCTGCCGGCCTCGAGCCCGCTGCTGGCCGACGAGCGGGTGGTGCTCTCGGCGCACGCCGCGTGGTATTCGCCCGTCGCGCTCGCAGAGCTGCCCCGGCACGCGGCCGGACAAGTGGTGGATTTTCTCGCTGGGAAGCCGGTGCACAGCATCGTCAACCCCGGCTACCTGACCAAGGCTCCCGACCTGGAGGAGGGGACGTGGAAGACGAACTGAGGCGTGCACTGTCACGCCGGGAGATGCTGCGCCGCAGCGGCGGGCTGATGGCCCTCGCCGGACTCGCTCCGCTGATCGCCGCGTGCGGCGGCTCGGACAGCGGCACGACGAGCACGGCCGCGCCGGTGGCGACGTCGGCTGCCGGATCGACGGCTGCCGGATCGTCGGCGGCCGCACCGGCCGGCGACATCAAGATGTGGTGGTGGGGCGAGCAGGAGGCCGTCGGCATCCAGAAGTGGATGGACGACGTGATGTCGCGCTTCACCGCCGAGCGGGGCGGCAAGGTCGACGCGCTGCTGATGGACACCGACCAGGTGATCCCGCAGTTCACGAAGGCCGCGGCAGCCGGCAACGTGCCGGACGTGCAGTTCCTGTTCAACGGCATCTACCACATGGAGAACGTCTGGCTCGGCTACCTGTCGCCGCTCGACACGCTCGTCAGCCCTGACACGATCGCGAACGGCGGCGGCACGAAGCTGTCGAACTACCAGGGCAAGCCGTACCGCACGGGCTTCTACGCGGTCGGCTTCGGCATCGCGTACAACAAGGGCCTGTTCGAGAAGGCCGGCCTCGACCCGACCGCGCCGCCCACCACGTGGGACGCCTTCATGGAGGCCAACGCCAAGCTGAAGGAGTCGGGTGTCATCCCGATCTCCGGCGGTGTCAAGGACGGCTTCCTCGGCGAGTGGTACCTGGTCAACGCGCTGACGCAGAATCTCAACTCGGCCGCCGATGCGATCAACCTCTTCATCGGCGAGCTGGACTGGAACGACCCGAAGTACTACGAGCACTGGTCGAAGCTGGAAGAGCTCCAGAAGGCCGGCTACATCAACGACGACGCCACGTCGCTCGAGCTGTACCAGGGCATCGAGATGTTCGACAACGGCAAGTCGGCGATGTGCTTCAACACCACGCCGGCGCTGCCGAACTCGCAGGGCAAGCTCGGCGACGACAACGTCGGCTACATGGTCATGCCGACGTTCGGTACCGGCTCGATGGCCGGCATCCCGATCACCGACACCCAGGGCTTCGGCATCCCGACGAAGGCGAAGGACCCGCAGAGCGCCGCGGCGTTCATCGACTTCATGCATACGCCGGAGAGCCTGCAGGCGTACTGGACGCTCGCGAAGCAGGTGCCGGCCGACACGCGGTTCGACGCCAGCGTGATCGACGTGCCGCTGATCAAGGAGGTCCACGGCAAGTGGGTCGCCGGGCCGACCAACGTCTACATCGCCGACCTGATGCCGTCGCTGTTCTGGACGGACGCCATGTTCGTGGCCTCGCAGAAGATCCTGGGCGGTTCCATGACCGGGGCCGAGGCCGGCAAGCTCGCGGCCGAGGTGACCGCGAAGTGGAAGAAGCAGAACCCCGATATGGTCGCGAACTACCAGACCTGGGGCAAGGACCTCGAGGCCTGATCACCCCGTGATCGCCGGTCGCAGAGCCCGCCTGCGACCGGCGATCATCGTCTCGGAGAACGCCACTTGCTCAAGGTCCGAAGCCACGTCCCGTACCTGTACTGCGCGCCGCTGGTGCTGTTGCTGGCCGTCATCTTCGCGTACCCGATCATCCAGGTCGCCGACTTCTCGACGCGCCTCATCCGCGGCGCGTCGGGGCCGTTCATCGGGCTCGACAACTACCGCTTCATCTTCGAGGACCCGACCTTCAGGGAGGCGCTCAAGCACAGCGTCCTCCTGCTCCTGTGCGTGCCGATGCTGCTGGTGTTCTCGATCCTGCTGGCGACGCTGCTGTACGAGCAGCTGCCGGCGTGGAAGTTCTTCCGGACGGTGCTGTTCCTGCCGTACATCCTCGCGATCCCCGTCGTCGGCATCGTCGGCAGCTTCATGTTCCAGCTGCACGGGCCGATCAACCAGGCGCTCGAGGCGGTCGGGCTCGACCGGCTCGCGATCGACTGGCTGGGCCAGGAGAAGTACGCGCTGATGACCGTCGCGCTGGTGATCGTCGCGCGCGAGGTCGGGTTCGGCATCGTGCTGTTCCTGGCGCGGATGATGACGCTCGACGCGAGCCAGCTGGAGGCCGCGCGCATCGACGGCGCGGGGTGGTTCCAGCGTCTGCGGTACGTGATCCTGCCCGAGATCCGCTGGACGATCGAGTTCTACGTCGTGGTCGCGTCGATCACGATGCTGGCGTGGGTCTTCTCGTACGTCTACACGCTCACGCAGGGTGGCCCGGGCACCGCGACGATCACGATGGAGCTCTACATCTACAACGTCGGCGAGGTGCAGTCGACGCCCGGCATGGCCTCGGCCGCCGCGGCCGTGCTGCTGGTTGCGACCTCCGTGCTGATCACGATGCTGTTCATCGCCCGGTGGCGCGCGGGCCGGGCGGAGGCGCAGGGCACATGAGCGTCGCCACCCAGCCCCGCAAGCGGCGCCGCGAGCGCGGCGACTACGTCAAGCAGGCGCTCCTGATCCTGGCCGCCATCGGCGCGATGATCCCGGTGCTGTTCATGGTGCTGACGTCCGTGAAGAGCGACGACCAGTACTCGGACGACGTGCTCGGCCTGCCGTGGCCGCTGGCGCCGGGCAACTTCTCGGAAGCGCTCGACGGCGGCGAGTTCCTCACCTGGTTCAAGAACTCGGTGATCCTCACCGGTGGCGCGGTGATCGCCTCGACCGTCGTCGCCGCGCTGGCCGCGTTCGCGATCGCGAACATGCGCTTCCGCGGCCGCGAGCTGCTGCTGTCGACGAACGTGGCGCTGATGGTGGTTCCGCCCGTCGTGATGCTGATCCCGCTGTTCATCCAGTTCAGCGAGCTCGGGCTCGTGTCGACCTACCGCGGCGTGATCCTCATCTACGCCGGTCTGACGGCGCCGTTCTCGGTCTACCTGCTGGCGAGCTTCTTTCGCACGCTGCCGAACGAGTTGTTCGAGTCGGCCACCATCGACGGCGCCGGCCACGCGCGCATCCTGTGGTCGATCGTGCTGCCACTGGCACGCCCCGCGCTGGTGACGCTGATCATCGTGAACTCGCTCTGGGTGTGGAACGAGCTGCTGGTGGCGCTGGTGTTCCTGCCCGACGAGAAGCTGAAGACGCTGATGGTCGGTGTGACGCTGTTCCAGGGACGCTACTCGCTGAACGTGCCGGTGCTGATGGCCGGCATGCTGGTCGCGTCGGCACCGATGGCGCTGCTCTACCTCGCGGGCCAGCGCTACTTCATCCGCGGCCTCACGGCCGGGGCGCTCAAGGGATAGGAGGGTCGACGTGCGGCGATTCGAGGGACGCAGCGTGCTGGTGACCGGTGCCGGTCGCGGGATCGGACAGGCGACGGCGGAGCGGTTCGCATCGGAGGGCGCCGACGTGACGCTGGTCGGGCGCTCGCCCGGGCCGCTCAACGAGGTTGCCGACGGCATCCGGGTGGCCGGTGGCAGCGCCGTCGTCCACCCCTGCGACGTGCGCGACGGCGACGCCGCCGACACCGCCGTGGCGGCGCTCGTCGAGCGGCACGGCAAGCTCGATGTGGTCGTCAACAACGCCGGCATCGACGACGACACGCCGTTCCTCGACATCGACCGCGCGCGCTGGCACGACGTCGTCGCGACGAACCTGACGGGGCCGTTCCTGATGTCGCAGGCCGCGGCGCGCGCGATGAAGGAGACCGGCGGCGGCGTCATCCTCCACAACGCCTCCATCGACGCCTCCGGCGGCGACGGGCCGTTCGCCTCCTACAACGCCTCCAAGGCCGGGCTGCTCGGGCTGAACCGGACGATGGCGATCGAGCTGGCCGAGTACGGCATCCGTTCGAACTGCGTGTCGCCCGGCTTCACCCACACGGCGATGACGGAGTCGGCGGTGGGCCCGAAGCTGATGGAGTACCTGAACGGCAACTTCGCCCGCGTGCCGATGCGCCGCCTGGTGAAGCCGTCCGAGATCGCGGCGGGTTTCGCGTTCCTGGCCTCCGACGACGCGTCGGGCATCACCGGCATCAACCTGACGGTCGACTGCGGGCTGACGGCGAACTGGTTCATCCTCGAGACGATCCCCGGCGAATGATCGCGGAGCATGCCGTCGGCGGCTGGCGCGCCGTCACCGTCACCAGCGACCACCTGTCGCTGACGGTGCTGCCCGATCGCGGGGCCGAGGTGCACGCGCTGGTCGACCGGGCGAGCGGCGTCGACGTGCTGTTCCACGCGCCGTGGGGCCTGGCACCGCCGGGCGCGCCGGCGCGCGAGGGCGCTGACGGCCACGCATTCCTGGAGGGTTACGCCGGCGGCTGGCAGGAGCTGTTCCCGTCCGCCGAGGGCCCGTGCAGGTACCGCGGGCACGACATCGGCTACCACGGCGAGGTCGCCGCGATCCCGTGGCAGGTCGTCGCCGACGGGCCGCGGTCGCTGGTCTGCACGATCGACTGCGAGACCGTCCCGTTCCGGCTCGAGCGGCGGCTGACGCTGGTCGCCGAATTCGCGCAGCTGCGGGTCGATGAGCGCATCACCAACACCGGTGGCGAGGCGTGGGAGTGCACGTGGGGCCACCATCTCGTGCTGGGGCCGCCGTTCGTGGCCGCCGGCGCGCGGTTCGAGCCGGCCGCCGGCACGATCATCACGATCCCCGAGATGTACGAGGACACGGCACGCCTCGCACCCGGCCAGCGCAGCCCGTGGCCGGACGCCCGGCTGCGCGCCGGCGGTACCGTCGACCTCAGCGAGCTGCCCGGGCCCGAGGTGCGGAGCCACGACGACGCGTACCTGACCGACCTCAGCGCCGGCACCCTGCGCGTGACCAACCCGGCGCTCGGGCGTGCGCTGCGGCTGGACTGGGACCCGTCCGTGTTCAAGTGGCTGATCGCCTGGATGCCGTTCGGCGGCGCCGAGGCGATGCCGCTGCGGGGCTCGTACGCGTTCGGTATCGAGCCGTGGGTCGCGCAGCGATCGCTGGTCGATGCGGCCGCAATCGGCGACGCGCTCAGCGTTGCGGGCGGTGCATCGCTCGAAACCATCCTCACCGTCACCATGGAGGCCGCATGAATCCCAACGCCGAACGCGCGCTGGCGGCCGTCGCGGCCGACGTCCTGGTGTCCGCCGACCCGTTCACGGTCGGCTGGCTGACCGGGTTCGCCGCCGACGCGACCGGCGGCCCGAGCCCCTTCGCCGTGCCCCCGATCGCCGTCGTGTCGGCCGACGGCGTGATCCTGCTGTGCTCGACCGACGAGGAGCCGGGCGTCGATCCGACGCGCGCCACGACGGTGGCGTACGAGGGCTTCACGACGGGGCCGCTCGATCCCGCCGCGGGGCAGATCGCGGCGCTGGCCGGGCTCGGCCTGGCCGGGCGGATCGCCGTCGACGCGCAGGCGCTGTCGCTGGCGGCGGCGTCGGTGCTGGGCGAGGTGCATGACGTGGGGCCGGCTCTGCGCGGGCTGCGCGCGGTGAAGACGCCGGACGAGCTGGCCGCGATCCGCCGCGCGATCGCGCTCTGCGACGCAGGTCAGGCGGCCGCACGAACCGCCCTCCGGCCAGGGATCTCCGAGCTGCAGGCCTGGAATGTGATCGCCGGGGTGATGGAGGTCGCCGCCGGCGAGCGCCTGCCGCTGCTCTGCGACCTGGTCTCGGGGCCGCGCACGGCCGACGTCGGCGGCTACCCGGGCGACCGCGTGCTCGAGGAGGGCGACCTCGTGATCTGCGATCTGGTGCCCCGCGTCGAGGGTGTCCACGGCGACTCGTGCTCGACCATCGCGATCGGCGAGCCGCCAGCGGGCGTCCGCGACGCCCACGCCCGCGCGGTCGACACGCTCGACCAGTTGCTGGCCGCGGTCGGGCCCGGCGTGCTCGCGGCCGACCTCGACCGGCTCGGTCGCTCGACCGGCCTCGGCTACCCGCACCACACGGGCCACGGCATCGGCTACGCGGGCCACGAGGAGCCGCGCATCGTCCCCGCCGGCGAGACGGTGCTCGAGCCGGGCATGGTGATCGCGCTCGAGCCGGGCACGTACCCGGGACCGTGGGGCCTCCGGGTCGAGCGTATCTGCGTTGTCACCGAGACGGGCTGCGAGGTCCTGTCGTGTCACGAGGTTGGGCTATGAGACTCGAAGGTCGCACCGTCGTCGTCACCGGCGCCTCGTCCGGCATCGGCCGGGCGATTGCCGACCGCTGTCTGGCCGAGGGCGCGCTGGTCGTCGCGACGGGCCGCCGGGCAGAGGCGCTGGAGGAGATCGCGCCGGGCAGCGACCGGGTCGCGCGGATCGCCGTCGACCTGTCGCACGACGGGGCCACGGAGCAGGTCGTCGACCTGGCGCTGGAGCGCTTCGGCAAGCTCGACGGACTCGTCCACGCCGCCGGCACCGTGTGGCGCAACGAGGACCTGCGCGAGTCGTCCGACGCCGCGGTGCGCTCGTTCGTCGACGATAATCTCACCACCGCCATCCGGATGGCGCGGGCGGCGTACGTGCCGATGACGGCGGCCGGCAGCGGCTCGATCATCCTGATCGGCTCGCAGCTCGCGCACATCGCCGTGCCGGGGTACGCCACCTACTGCGCCACCAAGGGCGGCGTCATCTCGTTCGCCCGGGCGCTCGCCGTCGACGGTGGGCCGCTCGGCGTGCGCGTGAACGTCGTCTCGCCCGGCCTCGTGCGCACGCCGATGGCCTACATCGGCCGCGAGGACTTCGACGAGGCGGCACCCGCGATCGCGCTCCGCCACCCGCTGCGCCGCATCGGCGAGCCGGAGGACATGGCGGGCCCGGCCGTCTTCCTGCTCTCGGACGACAGCTCGTGGATGACAGCACAGACCATGATCGTCGACGGCGGCTTCACCGCCTCGTAGGGAGAAGACGTGCCGACTCTGCACCACGCCGGAATGACCGTGTCCGACCTCGACCGCGCCCTCGGGTTCTGGCGCGACGCGCTCGGGATGGAGACCGTCGTCGACCAGGAGTCGCGCGGCGGCTACTTCGAAGCCATCGTCGGCGAGCACGATGTCGCCGTCCGGACCCACCACCTGGCGTTCGGCGGCCAGGGTGCGCGCGTCGAGCTGTTCGAGTTCGCCTCGCCGCGGGGCGGCCAGCACCGCTCGCGCCCGGCCGACGTCGGCTTCGCCCACGTCTGCGTCGCGGTCGACTCCGGCCTCGACGAGCTCGTCGGGCGGCTGCTCGCCGCCGGCGGTAGCACCGCCACGCCCGAGCCGGTCGTGATCGACCGCGGTGCCAATGCCGGCGGCCGGGCCCTCTACCTGCGCGATCCCGACGGCCACGTCCTCGAGCTGTTCGAGCCGCCGCCGCGGTGAGCACGCTCGACCCCATCTCCGCGCCCGGGCTGGCCGAGACGATCGCCGAGCGACTGCGCGTGGCGATCCAGACCGGCGTCTACCCGCCCGGCACACGGCTGCCCGAGCGGCCCCTGGCGGCCGAGCTCGGCGTGTCCCACATCCCGGTCCGCGAGGCGCTCGCACGACTGGCCGAGGAAGGGCTCGTCGAGCGCGAGCCTCGTCGTGGCGCGCGCGTCGCGGCACTGACGTCGCGCCAGCTGGACGAGATCTCGTCGCTGCGCATCGTGCTCGAGCAGTTCGTTGCGCGACGCGTGCAGCAGGTGTGGACGCCGGCCATCGAGCGCCAGCTGCGATCGCTCGCGAAGGAGATGCTGCAGGCCGCCGACCGTGGCGATGCGCTGCGGGTGGTGGAGCTCGACCAGCAGTTCCACGAACGCCTCTGGCAGCTCGCCGAGCACGACCTGCTGAACGAGCTCGCGGCCATGGTGCGCCGGCGCGTGACGAGCTTCCTGATCTCGGCCACGCGGGCGTTGCCGCCGGCCGACCTGCGCGAGCATGCGCTCACCCACGTCGCGCTGATCGAGGCGTTCGCCAGCGGCGAGCGGGCGCGTGCCGAGGGCGAGACCGAGCGACACATCTCGCTGGCGGCCGAGCGCATCCGGCGCACGCTGCCCGGAGAGGAGACAGCTTGACCTTCGACCCCACCATCGTCCGCGGCACGCCGTTCGGCGCGCCGCTGGTGCCGCCGCTGCCGGTGCGCATGCGTCGCGTCGAGATCCTGACGATCGTCTACGAGACCGATCGCGAGGCGGCCGACGCGCTCATCCCCGAGCCTCTCCAGCTAGGGGCGCCGCGCGCCGCGCTGCACGTCTACTGGATGCACGACGCCGAGTGGTTCGGCGTCTACGGTGAGAGTGCCGTCCACCTGCCGGTGGTGCTGCCCGACGGCCGCAGCGGCACCTACTCGCCGTTCCTGGTGCTGGGCTCCGACGGCGCCGTCGCCGCCGGCCGCGAGCACTACGGCCAGCCGAAGAAGCACGGCGAGGTCGAGCTCGTCTCGCGCGGCGACCTGCTGGTCGGCGTGGTGGCGCGCAACGGCATCGACATCGCGACGGCCACGATGTGCTTCAAGCAGGAGCCCGCCGACGCCGACGCCCTCGAGCGGCTGCTGCCGGGTTCGGCCCTGAACGTCAACCTGCGCGTACTGCCGGAGGAGGCGGGCCGTCTCCGCCGCGAGCTCGTCGCCCGCGTGTTCCAGGACGTCGTCGTGCACGAGGCGTGGACGGGGCCCGGCACCCTGGATCTGCGCCCCAACGCGCAGGCGCCGCTGCACCTGCTGCCGGTGCGTCGCATCGAGCTGGCCCTGCACCGCACCGTCGACCTGACGCTGCCGCCGGGCACGATCGTGCACCGCTATCCCGCGTAGGCTTCGCCCATGCTGGATGTGAGTGCTGTCGAGATCAGAATCCTCGGCTCACTGGTCGAGAAGCAGCGGACGACGCCCGACGCGTACCCGCTGACGCTGAACGCCCTGCGCGCCGCGTGCAACCAGTCCACGAGCCGCGATCCGGTGGTCGGCTACGACGACGCGACGCTGCGCGAGGCGCTCGAGCGGCTCGGCCGGCGCGGCTGGACGCGGCTCGCCAGCGGCCCGCACAGCCGGTCGCCGAAGTACCGGCACCTGCTCGAGGAGGCGCTCGGCCTCGACGCGCCCGAGCAGAGCGTGCTCGCGGTGCTGATGCTGCGCGGCCCGCAGACGTCGGCCGAGCTGCGCGCCCGCACCGAGCGGCTGCACGCGTTCGCGTCGGTCGCGGCGGTGGACGACGTGCTGGCACGGCTGGCCGACCGCGGGCTCGCGCGCCTGAACGAGCGGCGGCCGGGTGAGCGCGAGGCGCGCTGGCAGCAGCTCGTCAGTGCCGATCCGGGCGGGCTCGAGGTTGCCGCGCCGGTCGCAGCGCAGGCGCACGAGGCGGGGCCGCCGATCGCGGCGGCGTCGCCCGACGCAGGGGCGCTCGCCGACCGCGTCGCCGAGCTAGAGGCCCAGGTCGCCGACCTGACCGCGCGGCTCGAGCAGCTCGAAGCGGACGCCTGATGCGCCTCCGAGACGATCCGCCGCATCGCGAACGAAGCTGCTGCGGCCGGGGCCCTGTTTGCCGGCCTGAGGCCGGCGATCGCCGCGCCGCGACGCACGGGAAGGTGGATGGACGTCGCGGCGCAGCGCTCTGCCGTCTCCGGGGTCGCTATGCCCCGCGGAGCGCGGCGAGCCGGAGGACTTCCTTCCACTGGCCCTTGCCGAACATGCCGGCGCCGGCGATGCCCTCTTCGGCGAGCTGCTTGATCTCACGCGCCTGGTCGGCGTCGCGGCAGGCGATCGCCGCGTCGGTGAGAAGGCGGCTCGCCTTCTTGTTCTCTCCCTGCGCCAGCATCGTGCGCGCCTTCTGCAGGTCATCGGTGATGGTCGTAACGGCCATGCGGACGCTCCCTTCAGTCAGAGAGGAGCGTGCAACGGACCGAGCGGAAAGGACGAACGTCTATGAGTGAGGCTCCCACCGGGCGCCAGATGGCTCACCGATGGGAGCACCGCTCGCAGGTGCCGGCGCCGCCCGCGCGAATCGCGGACGGCACTCCGATCACTTGTAGCGGTAGACGATTCGTCCGCGATTGAGGTCGTACGCGCTGAGCTGCACCTTTACCCGGTCGCCCAGCATGATGCGGATGCGGTACCGGCGCATACGTCCGGCCGCATAGCCGAGGGTTTCGTGCCCGTTATCGAGTGCGATCCGGAACATGCCGTTCCGGAGCGCCTCCAGGACCTCGCCCTCGAACTCGATGGTCTCTTCTTTCTTGCTGATCGCGTCCTCCTCAGACAGCGATGACGTCGTACGCCTCGGGGCCCTTCTGGCCCTGGCGCGTCTCGAACGTCACGCGTGCTCCCTCAGCCAGCGACTTGAAGCCGCTTCCCGAGATGTTGGAGTGGTGAACGAACAAGTCCTTGCTGCCGTCCTCGGGGCTGATGAAGCCGTACCCCTTGGCGTCGTTGAACCACTTCACAGTGCCGTTTGCCATGTCTAGTGCGCTTCCCTTGCCGTGCTGAGCGGACAGGGCCGCACGGGATGTGCGACCCGACTCTCGCCCTTGTGTCCCGTGCAGCGTAGCGCGCGGTGGCTTGGCGGGTCGCCATCGAGTGCTACGTTGCCATCACGGGCTGCGATCCAGCTGCCCCGTGGAGTCGCCCTTCCGATCCTCGATTGCGCGTTTCGGGTCAGGTTTCTCCCCCCGAAACACGTCCTCCGAGAGGATCAACTTTGTCGAGTACCACCTTCGCCGATCTCGGCGTGTCCAACGCCGTGTGCGCATCGCTCGAGCGCCGCGGCATCACCGAGCCGTTCCCGGTCCAGGCACGCGTCATGGCCGACGCGCTCGCCGGCCGTGACGTGCTGGTGCAGTCGCCGACCGGCTCCGGCAAGACCTTCGCCTTCGGCATCGCGCTCGTCGACCGGCTCGAGGCCGAAGCCGCGCCGCACTCCGCGCTGATCCTCGTGCCGACCCGCGAGCTGGCCTCGCAGGTCGCCCAGGAGATCGCCGGGATCGCCCGCGCCCGCGGCCTGCGCGTCGCCCGCGCCTACGGCGGCGCCTCGATCCGCGAGCAGATCCGCTACGTCGCGAAGGCGCAGATCATCGTCGCCACGCCCGGTCGCCTCAGCGACCTCGCCGGCCGCGGCGCGGTGCGCCTCGAGCGCGTCAGGATGCTCGTGCTGGACGAGGCCGACCGCATGCTCGACATGGGATTCCAGCCGCAGGTCGACGAGATCGTGAACCGCATCCCGGCCGACCGGCAGACGATGTTCTTCTCCGCCACGCTGGCCGGCAAGATCCTCGACGTCGCCAAGCGTTACACGCGCGATGCGCGCCGCCACGAGGACGTCACGCGTCCGCAGGAGACCGGCCCGATCACGCACCGCTTCATGCCTGTCACGGGTGACCGCGTCGAGGCGCTGGTCGACCTGCTCGCCGGCGAGGCACCGCGCTCGCTGGTGTTCGTGCGCACGCGGCACGGTGCAGACCGCCTGGCCGACAAGCTCAAGCGCGCCGGCATCCGCACCGGCGTCATGCACGGCGACAAGACGCAGGCGGCGCGCGAGCGCGCCCTCGGCGAGTTCGCCAGCGGCCGTGTCAAGGCGCTCGTCGCCACCGACGTCGCCGCTCGCGGCATCGACATCGACGACATCTCCCACGTGATCAACTTCGATCCGCCGGACGATGCCGACACCTACACGCACCGCATCGGCCGCACCGGCCGCGCGGGCCGGCCGGGCACGGGCATCACGCTCGTCTCGCCCGAGCACGGGCGAGCGGTGACGATCCTGGTCGAACAGCTGCAGCTCGAGACGGAGTACGAGGCTGAGGGCCTCCAGCTCATCTCGCGCCGCAACGCCGCCGGCAATCAGGGGCGTCCGCGCCAGTACCGGGGTCCGGGCCACCGGCCCGGTGGGCAGCGCCCGCGGGCCACGCCGCGCAGCGGCGCCGGGCGCCGCGACGCGCGTCCCGCCCGCGACTCGTGACACTAGCTCGAACCGAGCAGCCTCGCCGCCAGGGCGGGGTCGATGTTGCCGCCCGACACGACGCACACCACGTTGCGGAGGCCGGCGGTATCGACCCGCCCGGCGGCTAGGGCGCCGATCGGCGCGCTCCCCGCCACCTCGCAGGCCACCCGGCCGCGGGCGTAGGCGAGGCGGAAGCCCACCGCCAGCTCGTCCTCGTCCAGCACGACAACGCCCGAGAGCCGGTCGCGTAGGATCTCGAGCGGTACCGCCCCCGTCGCCGGCGCCGTCAGGGCGTCGGCAATGGTGGGCTGCATCGCGGTCGTCTCCGGCCGGCCGGCGGCGAGCGATGCCGGCAACGTCGCGGTCGCCACCGGCTGCACGCCGATCAGGCGCGCGTTCGGCGCCAGGCCGCGCAGCGCCGTCGAGATGCCGGCGATCAGACCGCCGCCGCCGACCGCCACGATCACGAGGTCGACGTCGGGGAGATCGGTGGCGATCTCCAGGCCCACGGTGCCCGCGCCCGCGATCACGACGGGATCGTCGAACGGGTGGACGACGACGCGGCCGGTCTCGGCGGCGATCGCCTCCATGCGGGCGAACGCCTCCTTGGCATCGGCCGACTCCAGGTCGACCCTGGCGCCGTAGCCGCGGGTGGCCGCGATCTTGGGCGGGCTGGCGGCACGGGCCATCAGCACCAGCACGTCGGTGCCGACGGCGGCTCCGGCGCGCGCGACGGCGGCCGCGTGGTTGCCCGCCGAGACGGTGATCACGCCGCGCGCACGTTCCTCGGCGGACAGGCCCTGCATGCGGTTCAGGGCGCCGCGCAGCTTGAACGAGCCGGTGTGCTGCAGGAGCTCGGCCTTCAGCCACACGGGCACGCCGGCAATCTCGTCGAGCGCCTCGGCCCGGACCAGCGGCGTGCGGACGATGCCACCGTCGATCGCGGCGGCGGCCGCCTGCACGTCGGCGAGGCCGATCATCGGGCGTGCGCGAGGACCTCGGTCGCGACGAGCTCGACCATCTCCAGGTCCCGGTGGTCGAGGCGGTTCAGGAAGAACCGCTCCACGCCCGCCTCGCGCAGCGCGGCGATGCGCTCGATGGCACGCGCCGGCGTGCCGCTGACGTCGGCGGGATCCTCGGCGTCCCCGGGCTCGAGCGCGCGGGCGTTGGCGGTCGCCTGCCGGCGGCGGTAGTCGGCCTCGTCGGTGCCGACCACGAGGCTCGCCATCACGCTCAGCGGCAGTGTGGCCGGGTCGCGGCCGATCGCCTCGCACGCCGCGTCGAGCCGCTCGCGGGCACCGCGCGCCGTCTCGGGCGTGGCGTGAGACAGGTTGTAGCTGTCGGCCCATCGCGCAGCCAGCGCGGCGACCTTCGGCTTCGCCGAGCCGCCGAAGATGATCGGCAGCCGGCCGTTGACGGGCCGCGGCAGCAGCGTCGCGCCCTCCAGCGTGTAGTGGGCGCCACCGAAGTCGAGCGTCTCGCCGTCGGTGAGCCGGCGGATGATCTCGGCCTGCTCGGCCAGCATCGCGAGGCGTTCGCCGAAGGGCGGAAACGGCAGGCCGAACTTCTTGTGCTCGGTCTCGTGCCACCCGGTGCCGAGCCCGAGCTCGACGCGGCCGCCGGACAGGCCATCGGCCACCAGCGCCAGCTTCGCCAGCACGACGGGCGGCCGGAACGTGACCGGCGAGACCATCGTGCCGAGCTGGATCCGCTTCGTGACGGCGGCCAGCGCGCACAGCACGCCCCACACGTCGAGCGACGCGCGGCCCGCGGCGCCGACGACGGAGTAATAGTGATCGGATGTGAAGAAGCCGTCGTAGCCGAGACGCTCGGCAGCCTCCGCGTAGGCGAGCCAGTCGGCGACGGTAACGTCTTCCTGGCCCTCGAGCATGAGGGTGAACATCGTCGGGATGGTAGGGCTCCGGGCTTCGGAGCCGCGGTAGCATCGGGCGGCGGCCGGCCGGCCGCCGAAACGTCGTCGGAGGTTGACCATGCCGGAACGCTCCTGGGAGCCCGCGGGCTCGAGCGGTCTCGACATCCCGTACTCGCCCGCCGCCGTCGCCGCCGGCACGGTGTGGGTGAGCGGCTGCATCTCGACCGACGAGGCGGACGAGATCGTGATCGACGACTTCGCGAGCCAGGCGGAGCGGGTCTACGGCGGCATGCGGCGGACGCTCGAGGCGGCCGGTTGCTCGATGGCCGACGTCGTCCACGTCACGACCTACCTCACCGACCGCGACGACTTCGACGCGTTCAACGACGCCTTCCGCGCGGCGTTCAGCGCGCCGTACCCGTCGCGGGCGACGGTGCTGGCCGAGCTGATCGTCCCGGGGCTGAAGATCGAGGCGACCTGCGTGGCGGTGCAGCCGCGGTGACGATTCGCCGGGTCCGCGCGTTCCGGCAATGGCAGGCGTTCGCCGATGGCGCCTACGCGTGTTCCGGCGGCAGCGCCGAGGGGTTCGACTCCACGATCGTCGCCATCACCGACGCCGACGGCGTCGTCGGGTGGGGCGAGGCGGCGCCGCTGGGGGCGTTCTACGACCCCGCGTTCGTCGCTGGCCTGCGGGCGGGCATCGTCGAGCTCGCGCCGCTGCTGATCGGCCAGGCCGCGACGCCGCGGGCCGCGCAGCGGTTCATGGACCTGGCGCTGAAGGGCCACCCGTACGTGAAGTCGGCGCTCGACATGGCGCTCTGGGATCTGGCCGCGCGCCGCGCCGGCAGGCCGCTGGTCGAGGCGCTCGGCGGGGAGGCGGGGCAGGCCGTCGACCTGTACCGCTCGATCTCGGCCGGCACGCCGGCAGCGATGGCCGCGCGGGCGGCGGACCTGGCCGGCCGCGGCTACCGGCGGCTGCAGGTCAAGCTCGGCGAGCATCCGGAGCGCGACGCCGAGGGGCTGGCGGCAGTGCGCGACGCGACCGGCCCGGCCGTGACGCTGTTCGCCGACGCGAACGGGCTGTACTCGACGGCCGCCGCCCGGCGGTTCCTGCGCGCAGCGGCCGGAATCGACTTCTGGTTCGAGCAGCCGTGCGCGACCTACGAGGAGTGCCGCGCCGTGCGCGACGCGTGCGCGGTGCCGCTCGTGCTCGACGAGTCGATCGACTCGCTGCAGGCGCTGGTGCGCGCCGTCGGCGACGGCGTCCCCGACGCCGTGACGCTCAAGATCGCGCGCGTCGGTGGCGTCACTCGCACCGCCCAGCTGCGCGACGTGGCGGTCGACCTCGGACTGCACGTGACGGTCGAGGACACGGGCGGCTCCGACATCGTCAGCGCCGCCATGGCGCACCTGTCGCTGTCGACGCCGGCCGAGCGGCGGCTGCACACGGTCGACTTCAACGCGTGGGTGACGGTCGCCAACGCGACCGGCATGCCGGCACCGGCGGATGGGCGGCTGACGGCGCCGTCCGGGCCGGGTCTCGGCGTCGACGTGCTGGAGGACTCTCTCGGCGAGCCCTTCGCCGACCGTTCCTAGTACTCGCCGATCTCCTCCGTGCGGCGCGCGACGTACTCCTCGAGCTCCTGGTGCACGCCGCTGTCGATGGGCGGCGGCGACCACTTCTCGAGCCACTCGGGCCAGCGCTTCGCGGCGCGGGCGGCCGTGTCGAGGCTGCCGTACCGTGTCCAGCGGTCGTAGTTCTCGGTCGAGAAGACCATCGGTCGGTAGAAGCAGTCGCGGAACCGCTCGAGCGTGTGGGCGGCGCCGAAGAAGTGGCCGCCGTGGCCCACCTCCTGGTGGGCGCTGAAGGCGAGCGACTCCTCGTCGATCTCGAGCGGCGTGAACTCGCGCTGCAGGATGCGCAGGATCTCGATGTCGAGCGCGAACTTCTCGAAGCACGCGACGAGGCCCGACTCCATCCAGCCGGCGGTGTGCAGCTGGAAGTTCGCGCCGGCCATGAACGCCGGCAGCATCGTGTTGAGCGACTCGAAGGCCGCCTGCGCGTCGACGATCTGCGCCGAGGTGAGCCCGCCTCCGCCCGCGCGCCATAGCAGCCCGTAACGGCGCGCGATCTGACCGGTGGCGAGGATGCCGACCGCCGACTCGGGGCCGCCGAAGCCGGGGCTGCCCGACTGCATGTCGGTGTGCGACACGAACGAGCCCATGATCGCCGGGCACCCGGGCCGCACCAGCTGCACGAGGGTGAGCGCGGCAAGCGACTCGGCCGTCTGCTGCGCGAGCGCGGCCGGCACCGACACGGGGCCCATCGCTCCCATCAGGATGAAGGGCGTGACGATCACGATCTGTCCGGCGCTCGCCATCTCGAACAGCGACTCGAGCATGCGGATGTCGTAGCGCAGCGGCGAGTTGCAGTTGATGACGCCGGCCAGCGTCGGCCGCTCGACCAGCGCCTCGCGGCTGCCGGCCACGATCGCGGCCATGTTGATCGAGTCGGCGGCGCCGGTGCCGTCGAACGCGGAGGCGAAGTGCGGCTTGTCCTGGTCCTCGTACAGCGCGAGCTGGAGGTTCAGGTGGCGCGACTCGATGACGCCGTCGGTCGGGTCGCACGAGGGGCAGCCGGGCGAGTCGAGCTCGTCGGTGACGTACGCAAGCCGGTTGAAGCGGCGGAACGCGTCGAACGTGGCCTCGTACCGCCGGTCGCCCTCGCGGACGAACGGTGCCGAGTTGACCGGCAGGAACGCCATCCGGTCGGGCGCGAAGAAGATGTCGCGCTCCGGGTTGCGCGAGTGCCACGTGAAGGTCTTCGGGATCTTCGCGATCTGTTCGAGCATGAACTCGGGGTCGAGATGGACGACCTGGCCTTCGACTCGCTGCCCGTGCTTGCGGAACAGCTCGAGCGCGCCCTCGTGGTCGAACTCGATGCCGATCTCTGACACGATCCGCTTCCAGCCGCGCTCGAGCGTCTCGAGCGACGACTCGGACATGATCTCCACGGGAGCGAGCTGCCTCTGGAACACGCGGTGAACCATAGAGGGTGGGATGGTGGGCCGGTATCGGCGTGGTGTCGGAGGCGCTTGTTGACCCGGACCGGCCCAGACGTGGCGAAGAGGGCTGCTCGGGCCAAGGCGCACCACGCGCGCAGCGCCGGGCCGAGGAGTGCGCTGGTGCACCGATAGCGGCGTGCAGCGTTCGTCGGCTGCCGTGGCGAGCCGCGAGCGCGGCGGCGCCAGCGAGAGCGGCAGCGCCGCCGGGTAGCTCAGCCGCCGCCGCTGGAGCGGTGAGCCGCTGCGGTTG
>JBKJIG010000169.1:0-12420 GCA_046598415.1 Gaiellales bacterium | reverse complement strand
ATACGGCCGCTCCAGCTCCGACCCGACCAGCACCACCCGCCCATCAAACCCCTCCGACCGCAACACCTCCACCGCCCGCGCACCCGCCAACCCGGCACCCACGATCACGAACGTCCGACTATCCGGCATGACAGCTCCTCGAGGTCAGCGCCAGGAACTCCTGGCGGGTCCGCGGGTCGTCGCGAACGAGGCCGTGCAGCGCCGAGGTGATCGTCGTCGCGCCCAGCTTCTGCACACCCCGCAACGACATGCACAGGTGCTCGGCCTCGAGCACGACACCGACCCCGCGCGGCGCCAGCTCGCGCTGCAGCCACGACGCGATCTGCGTCGTCATCCGCTCCTGGATCTGGAGATCGCGGGCAAACAACTCGACGACACGCCCCAGCTTGGAGAGACCGATGATCCGCTCGCCGGGCAGATACCCGACGTGCGCCACCCCGTGAAACGGCAGCAGATGATGCATGCACAGCGAGTGAAACGGGATCGAACGCGCGACGACCAGGCCGTCATAGCCACTGTCGTTCGAAAACGTCGTCGCCCGGAACTCGTGCGGTGTGAGCAGCTCGGCAAAAGCGTCGGCCATCCGGCGCGGCGTCTCTCGCAGGCCGTCGTCGTCCACGTCCGAGCCGAGGGCACGCAACAGATCACGCGCCGCCCGCTCGACGCCGGCGCGGTCGATCTCGCGGGCGGGAAGGTCGGTGTCGGCGGGCTCGGCCAGTGCGCCGCCGGCGGCCGGGAACGGAAAGGAGGTCATGCACCGTTGGTGTGCCCGGCACCCGATTCCTTACGTCGCGCGGTGGTCAGGCGTAAGAAATCGGGTGCCGGGCACACCAACGAATCATGCAGGCGCAACAGATCACCTACGAGCTGGAGCCGGTCGTCCGCTGGCGGCACGACCAGCTGGTCGCTGCCGGCTTCGACGGGCTCCTCGCCCTCCGCCTGGCGCACGATCAGCGCTGGGATCTCCACGAGCTGCTCGCGCTGCGGGCACGAGGCTGCCCGCCCGAGCTGGCGGCGCGAATCCTGGCGCCGATCGACGTCGAAGACGCAGAGCTGCCGTGAGTGCGGCTACGGTTGCCGTCGCACCGATGGCACCGTCCGCACCCGATCCGGCCGCGACCGCCGCGTCGTTCGACGCCGAGTCGCGCGAGTGGCTCCGCCGCCTCCGCGCCGACGGCGCCGAGCATGACGCCGCCGTCGCGCGTCTGCGCGACCTGCTGGTGCGGGCCGCGCGGTTCGAGGTCGGCCGCCGCCGCATGACCCTGCCGCACGTGCGCGGCGACGAGTTCGACGACATCGCCGAGGAGGCGGCCGACGACGCGCTGCTGAGCGTGCTGGCGCGGCTGGACGACTTCCGCGGCGCCAGCCGGTTCACCACCTGGGTCTACAAGTTCGCGTTGCTCGAGGCCGCCGTGAAGCTGCGCAAGCGCGCCTGGCAGGGCCGCGAGGTGCCGATCCAGCCCGAGGCGTGGAACCTCGTGCGCACGACCGCGCTCGATCCCGCCGATCGGGCGGAGCAGACCGAGCTGCTGACCGCGGTGCAGACGGCGATCACCACGGCGCTGACCGAGCACCAACGCGACGTGCTGGTCTCGCTCGCCATCGACGGCGTACCGATCGACGTGCTGGCCGATCGCTTGTCGACCACCCGCGGCGCCCTCTACAAGACGCTCCACGACGCGCGGCGTAAACTTCGCAGCGAGCTCGCCGCCGCGGGGCTCGAGCTCGATGCACGGTGGAAGGAATCCACGTGACCGACCGACCCGATCTGGAGCAGGTGCTGTCCCGCGTGCTCGGCCCGGCCGAGCCCGAGGTCGGCTGCGACACGTGCTTCGACGAGCTGGACCGCTACGTCGAGCTCGCCGTCGCCGAGGCCGACGCCGCGGTACCGGGACTGCGCGCGCACCTGGCGGGCTGCCCCGCGTGCCGCGAGGAGTTCGAGAGCCTGCGCGACCTGGTCGCCGCCGACGAATCCGCCGGCTGATGTCCGACGCGCGCCCGCCGCTGCCGCCGTTCGACGAGGCATCCGCGCGCCAGAAGGTGCTCGGTGCCGAGGCGGCGTGGAACACGCGCGATCCGCTGCGGGTCGCACTCGCGTACACCGAGGACTCGGAGTGGCGCAACCGCGACGAGTTCCTGCGCGGACGCGACGCGATCGTCGCGTTCCTGACGCGCAAGTGGGAGCGCGAGCTCGACTACGTGCTGCGCAAGGACCTGTGGGCGTTCGGCGACGATCGTATCGCCGTGCGGTTCCAGTACGAGTGGCACGACGCGGCCGGCGCGTGGGTCCGGTCGTACGGCAACGAGCTGTGGGAGTTCGCCGCCGACGGCCGCATGCGCCGGCGCGAAGCCAGCATCAACGACGTCGCGATCGCCGCGTCCGACCGCCGCATCTTCGGCCCGCGCGCCGACCACGACGCGACCTCGCCGCCGCTGCGCTGACCGGCGTCACCGTCAGCCGGCGGTGACCCAGAGCGACGGCGCCAGTTCCAGCAGCGCAGCGGGGTCGAGGTCGGCGACCGTCGCGGCGTCGGCCCCATCCATCTGCCGCGCGAGCTCGCCCCAGGCGCGGGCGAACGATGCAACGCGCGCCGTCGGCCCCCAGCCCACCGCGTCACGCAGTGCGGCGGCGTGCTGCGCCACGTCCTGCGGCGCGAGCTGGCCGAACGGCCGGTCGACACCGCCGATGTGGACGACCTGGTCGAGGATCGCGCGGAGCTCCTGTGTCATGGCGACGACGCAACGGTACAGCAGTTGCGGCCGGGGCGCCCGGACGGTGCCGGCCGTCCGGCGGCTATCCTGCTCCCGGCCCGGGAACCGCCGGCGTCCTGGGCCGAATCCGTTCAGCTCACTCAGCGAAAGGGGCGTGCGCTCCATGCGTACCGCCATCTTCTCCACCTTCCCTCCCCGGGCATGCGGTATCGGGACGTTCTCCTTCGACCTGCGCACCGCGCTGCTCGGGGTGCCGTCGATGGCGGACGTGCATCCGATCGTCGTCGTCGACGAGCCGTCCAGCCCGCAGCGTCCCGATGTGCTCGCGACCGTGAACCAGTCGGTGCGCGGCGACTACTCGAGGGCCGCTCGCCTGCTCGGTCACACCGACGTCGACGTCGTGATTCTGCAGCACGAGTTCGGCATCTTCGGTGGGCCTGACGGCGACTACGTCCTCTCGTTCGCGCAGGAACTGGCGCAACCGCTGGTCGTGTCGCTGCACACCCTGCTGTCGGAGCCGAGCGACCACCAGCTGGAGGTGCTCACCGCCCTCTGCGACCGCGCCGAGCGAGTGATGGTCATGACCGACACCGCGCGGCGCGTGCTGATCGGCCTGGACGCGTGCCAGGCGACCAAGATCCGCATCGTCCCGCACGGCGCGCCGGCGGTGCTGGCACGCCGTCGGGCCGAGCTCGCCCACGGCAGCCGGCCGCGCTACGTCGCGCCGATGCCGGGCGGGTACGAGCGGTTGCAGGAGCGGTTCCTGCTGTCGACGTTCGGCCTCCTGTCGGCCGGCAAGGGCATCGAGCAGATGCTCGACGCCCTGCCCGCGCTGATCGAGCGTCACCCGGAGGCGCTCTACCTGATCGCGGGCCGCACCCATCCGCAGGTCGCCCGCCGCGAGGGTGAGGCCTACCGCGGTCAGCTGGAGCGCAAGGTGGTCGCCCTCGGACTCGAGGACCACGTCGACTTCGACGATCGCTTCCTCTCGATCGAAGAGCTGTCCGACCTGCTCGCCGTCACCGACGTGTACGTCACGCCGTACCGCAACAAGGAGCAGATCGCGTCCGGCGCACTGACGTTTGCGATCGCCGCCGGCTGCGCCGTCGTGTCGACGCCGTACTGGTACGCGGAGGACGTGCTGTCGTCCGGCGCCGGCAAGCTCGTGCCGTTCGCCGACCCGGCGGCGCTCGCCGCCGCCGTCTGCGACTTCGCATGCCACCCGGAGACGCTCGAGACGGCCCGCGCCGAGGCGCGCCGCATCGGCGCCGACCTGGCCTGGTCGGCCGTCGGCGAGGCGACGGCCGAGGTGCTTG
This sequence comes from Gaiellales bacterium, assembly GCA_046598415.1. Taxonomy (GTDB): domain Bacteria; phylum Actinomycetota; class Thermoleophilia; order Gaiellales; family F1-60-MAGs149; genus VFJZ01. Next base: position 8,392 of record JBKJIG010000169.1, on the reverse strand, counting down.
CGGAGGCAGCGGCGCTGGTCCGCCCGCACACCGCGACCCCGCCCCTCGATCTGCACCTCGTCAAGGTGCGCACCGACCACCTGCACACGCTCGTCGACGACGTCGGCATCATCCAGCACGCCCACGGCGTGATCCCCAATCGCAGCACGGGCTACTGCGTCGACGACGTCGCGCGCCTCGCCGTCGTCGCGCTCGACCTGGCGCGCCGCGAGGGCGACGAGCGCTGGACACCGGTGCTGCACCGCGCGCTGGCGTTCCTGCACGACGCCACCGACCCGGACGGGGCGGGCATGCGCAACTTCATGGACTACGGCCGCAACTGGCTCGACGAGCCCCACGTCGGCGACCACGTCGGCCGTTCGGTGCGGGCGCTCGGCGAGGTGCTCTCGACCGCCTGGGCGCCGGGTGTCGTCGGACCGACCCGCCGGATGCTCGGCCATCTCGTCGACTCGCTCGACGGCGAGGTCGCCCTGCGCACTGCCGCCTACGCGAGCATTGGCCTCGCGCGCCTCGATCCCGACCGGCTCGAACCGGGTGCGCGCGCGCTGCTTCAGCGGTTCACCGACCAACTGCTCGATGCCCATCGGGCGGCCTCGGGCGACGATTGGCACTGGTTCGAGAACCGGCTGACCTACGACAACGCCTGCCTGCCGCATGCGCTGATCGCCGCCGGCACACGGCTCGGCCGCCCGGAGGCGGTGCGGGTCGGCCTGGACGCTCTGCGCTGGCTCGGCGACCAGTGCGGTCTGGCCGGTGGCACCCTGCAGCTGGTCGGCCACGAGGGACGGCACCGCGACGAGCCTGCACCCGGCGGTGGCGACGAGCAGCCGCTCGACGCGTGCTCGTTCGTCGAGGCCGAGCTGGCCGCGTTCGCGTGCACCCGCGACCCGGCGCACGCCGTGCGCGCCCGGGCCGCCTTCGACTGGTTCCTGGGCCGCAACCGCCTTGACCGGCCGCTCTACGACTTCGCGACTGGCGGCTGCAGCGACGGCCTCGGCGTCGACGACCTGAACGGCAACGAGGGCGCCGAGTCGACGCTCGCGTTCCACCGCGCCCAGACGATGATCGACGCGGCGACGCTCCCCGTGTCACTCCGTCTCGCGCCCCGGCCGGGCGCGCCGGTGACGGCGTGAAGGGACGCGCGCGCGAGCTCTTCACGCGCCACGCGGCCAACCCGATCCTGACCGCAGACCAGTGGCCGTACGCCTGCAACGTCGTGTTCAACCCGGGCGCCGCCCAGGTCGGCGACGAGACGGTGCTGCTGGCACGGGTCGAGACGCTGAGCGGCATCTCGCACCTCACCGTCGCGCGCTCACCGAATGGCGTCGACGGCTGGGTCGTCGACCCCAAGCCGCTGCTCGCACCGCGGGAGGGCATCGAGAGCGAGATGTGGGGCTTCGAAGACCCGCGCATCGTGTGGCTGGAGGAGCTCGCCTGCTTCGCCATCACCGCGACCGCGTACGGTCCCGGCGGGCCGGCCGTCCACCTGTCGACGACGACCGACTTCAAGACGGTCAAGCGTCGCGGCATCATCCAGCGGCCCGAGGACAAGAACGCCGCGCTGCTACCGGAGCGCGTGAACGGCGAGTGGATCCTGTTCCACCGGCCGACCACCGCGTTCGGCGGCTCGTGGCACGGCGAGATCGTGCTGTCCCGCTCGGCCGACCTCGTGAAGTGGAGCGCGGCGGAGGCAGTCCTGCAGCCGCGCGCCGGCGCCTGGTGGGACTCGCTGCGCATCGGCATCGGCCCGCCGCTGATGCGGACCGACCACGGTTGGCTGCTGATCTACCACGGCGTCAAGGAGACCGTCACCGGCGGCATGTACCGGGTCGGGCTGGCGCTGCTCGACCTGCACGACCCGTCGCGCGTGCTGCGCCGCTGCCCGGACTGGGTGTTCGGGCCGCTGGCCGAGTACGAGCGCGTGGGCGACGTGCCGAACGCGCTGTTCCCCTGCGGGCTGATCTACGACAAGCCGACGCGAGTGCTGCGGCTCTACTACGGCGCCGCCGACACGTCGGTCGGCCTCGCGACAGCGAAGCTCGACGACCTGCTCGAGGCCCTGCTGACCAGCCCGGCCTGACGGATCATGCGCCGGCGCGCTACGGTTCCCGCCAGCGCGGCCCGGGGCCGCGTCCCGTCCGCGGACAGGGCCGAGCCCACCCCTTCATTGCACGTGCTTGGCCGTCACCTCCCTTCTTGCCTGACGCCGCGGACACCGGGCATTCGAGAACGGAGGATGTCGTGAGCCCGAGGCTTCCCGCCTCTCCCAGTCTGGAGCAGCTCCGGCGCCGTGCGAAGGACCTGCTGCGAGCCGTCCGTGCCGGCGATCCGGCCGCGGCGCAGCGCCTGCAGACGCAGCACCCGCACCCGCGCGGTGTGCCGGTGCTGGCCGACGCGCAGCTGGTGATCGCCCGCGAGCACGGCTTCGCGAGCTGGGCCCGGCTGCGCGCCTACGTCGAGCGTGTCGCCGCCCACGGGCCCGACCTGCAGCACGCCTACCGCGACGACCTCGACTACCACCGCGAGCGCGCGGCGGGCCTGCTGGCCTCGGCCACCGACGCCGGCCCGGGCGCCGTGGCGGCGTTCGCCCGCTGGGACGCGCCGCTGACCGAGGCCGGCGCGCGGACGGTGGTGGCGCACGAGCACGGTTTCGCAAGCTGGTCGGCGTTCGGCCGCCACGTGCGGTCGCTGCGCTCCGCCGGCGAGCCGTTCGCGCAGGCGTTCGACGCCGTCGAGGCGCGCGATTCGCAGCGGCTGGCCGAGCTGCTCGACCGCTCGCCCGAGCTGGTCGGGCTGCGCGGCACGAACGGCAACGACCTGCTCGGAATGGCGGGCTCAAATGGCGATGTCCGCATCGTCAGGCTGCTCCTCGAGCGCGGCGCCGACCCGGCGCGCGGCAACGCGCACGGCTGGACGCCGCTGCACCAGGCGGCCTACAGCGGCCGCGTCGACCTGGCCGAGATGCTGCTCGCAGCCGGCGCCCCCGCCGACACCTACGCCCGCGGCGACGGCGGCACGCCGCTCGTGATCGCGCTGTTCTGGGGCCACCCCGTGCCGCCGGCGCTGGTCGATCGGATCGGCCTCGCGCCGGGCAACCTGCGGGTCGCGGCGGGCCTCGGGCGGACCGCGATGATCGCCGCGCTGGTCGCCCCCGACGGCACGCTGGATCCCGCCGCCGGAGCGCACCGCGGCTTCTACCGCCCGCACGGCGGCTTCCCGTTCTGGCAGCCCACGGACGACCCGCAGGAGGTGCTGGACGAGGCCCTGTCGTGGGCCGCGCGCGCTGACCGCGCCGCGGCCATCACGGCGCTGGTCGAGCGCGGCGCGAACCTCGAGGCCGACGTCTATCGCGGCACGCCGCTGGCGTGGGCCGCCGCTTTCGGCCGCACCGACGCCGTGCGCGTGCTGCTGCAGGCGGGCGCCGATCCGAGCGGCATCTCGACGTTCGGTGGCCCCACGCACGGCGAGGGCGTGACGCCGCTGCACCTGGCCGCGCAGGGCGGTCACGTGGACGCGATCGAGCTGCTGCTCGACGCCGGCGCCGACGCGACGCTGCGCGACGCGCTCTACGGCGGGCTGCCGGAGAACTGGGCCGAGCACGGCGACCAGAGGGCTGCGAAGAAGCTGCTGGCCGGGCGCCGGGTGTAGTTCAGCCCTCGGCCGTCTCCCGGATCACGTAGACCTTGCGGATCTTCTCCGGCTGGTCCCACGTGCACTCGGTGCCGCGCGCGATCGAGAACGCCTCGCCGGCGCGGAATGTCTGCGGTTCGCCGTCGGGCGTGCGCAGGATGAGCGTGCCTTCGAGCAGGACGCAGACCTCGTCCACCGGGTAGGACGCGATGTGCTCGACGTGAGGCTCGGCCGACCAGACGCCGGCGGTGAGGCCGGTGCCGAACATCGCCAGCTCGGCCGTGCGGGTGAGCGCCGGGCCCTCCTGCACGTCGGGCTTGGAGGCGAGTGCCCCCGGATCGAGCCGTGTCACGCCTGCCATCGTCATCGCTCCCTGCTCCGCGGATTCGGCGGCAAGCGTACCGGTGAGGCACGCCCGCCGGGAGTCGGACACCACTGCGTCGATGGCGCGGGCGGCTGATCTACGCCGGTGCGTGACAGACGGCCTCGACGTTGTTGCCGTCGGGGTCGAGCACGAACGCACCGTAGTAGTGCTGGTGGTAGACCGGACGCGGCCCCGGGGCGCCGTTGTCGGTGCCGCCGGCAGCGAGCGCAGCCTCGTGGAAGCCGTCGCACCCGGCCCGGTCGGGCGATGAGAAGGCGATATGTACCCGTGCCGACGCAGCGCGGTCGGCGAGGAAGAAGAACGGACGGCGATCGCCGAAGCCGACGGAGCCGGGCCGATTGAGCACCACGGAGAGGCCCAGAGGCGCGAGGGCTGCCTCGTAGAACGCGCGGCTGCGATCCAGATCGGCCACGCCGATCGCGACATGGTCAAGCACACACGCCTCCTCGGACGTCGCCGCTGCAGGGGACGGCGCGGCAAATCGTACTCCTGTGACTGACCCGCCGGCCGGCGCCGGCGCTCGTTCCAAGACCCCGAGGCGGCCGATCCGCGACCATGACGTCATGGGAACCTGGTGCCGAAACGCTCACGCGCGCTTCGCGGCGCAGTTGTTCGCGCCCACCTCCAGGCGGGCAGCTGCGTCGGGCGCCAGATCGTCGCCGAGGTTGACACCGATGATGGCCAGGTAGTTCAGCGGCCTCGGTGGCATCGCGCTCAGCACCTGGCGCACGAACGCATCCTCGTCCAGCGCCACCTCGGGGACGGCGACCAGCACCTCGCCCAACGGCCGCACCAGCGGGCCGTCGAGACGGCCGCCGGCGTAGTGGCACGGCAGCAGCAGCATGGTCGGCGGCAGCGTCGCGATCCGCTCGCGGAGCGTACGGTGCAGCTGACGCGCGGCGCCGTCGGAACCCTCGTCGCCGGCCTCCAGATCGGGGCGTGCGACCGAGTCGAGGAACAGCGAGTCGCCACCGATCAGCGCCACGTCGCCGATCCGGACGCCGACCATGTCGGTCGTGTGGCCCGGCAGCGCGATGACGCGCACCTCGTGCCCGCCGAGCGCGATCGGATCGTCGTCGCCGACACCCATCACGTCGGCCGCGAAGGCGACGCCGCGCGCGAGCGCCCGGTGCGAGAGGTGGAGCGTCGCGCCCGACAGCTGCACCAGGCCGCGCGCGCCCGAGAGGTGGTCGGCGTGCACGTGCGTGTCCAGCACGTGCCGGATGCGCACCCCCCGGCACGCAGCAGCGTCGAGGTACGGACGCACGTCGGGCGCCGGGTCGACCACCAGCCCCTCGCCGTCGGCGGCCACCAGGTACGAGAGGCAGCCGCGCGCCTCGCGTCGGAACTGCACGACCGAGATCGCGCCCGGCAGAGGCACGTCGTCGTACTGCAGCACGCGCGACCAGCCGATCATGCCGGCGTGGACGCTGCGGACATCGCCGCCGATCTGCTCGAGCACGGCCGCGCCGCGCTTCGACGCGTTGCCGGCGTCGCAGATCACGCGCACCGCCGCGCCGGCGGCGAGGCCCGCGAGCGCTCCCGAGGGATCGGCGGCCAGCTCGGCCTCCGGCACGTTCACGACGGGCGTGGTGCCCTCGGGAAGGTGCCAGTCCGCGAACGACTGCCGGTTGCGGACGTCGACGACGAGGACGTTCGCCCCACTTCGCAGCTCGCGCTCGAACGAGCCGGGGTCGATCTCGACAACGGTTTCGGACGGCGGCGTCACGGTCTCCCTCCTCCGGTCCTGCCCGCATGATACGGAACCACCCTGACGCCGCCGGCGCGGGCCGCATCGCCGGGCGGTGACGGCGGCCGCCACAGCCCGGCGGGCGGCCTACATCACCGGGAAGATCTCATGCACCTCGACGCTGCCGCCCTGGGAGAGGATCGGGCAGTCCTTCGCGGTCGCCGTCGCGGCGGACAGGCTGTCGGACGAGATGATCGAGTAGCCGGACAGGCCGGAGGCGGCGCCGTCGCTGACCGCGCCGCCGGGAGCAACGGTGGTGGCCGGTCCGAACGGGTTGCCGGCGTCGACGAGCTGCTCGCCGAGGCCGCCGAGGAACGTGCCCCACGCGGCCATCGCGGCCTCGCGCTCGGCGTCGGTCTCCGCCATCGTGCCGCCCTTGTACGCCAGGTGGTAGGTCCCCATGGTCGGACTCCTTGGTCGGGGTGGTCGGCAGTACGACGAACCGGCGCAGCGGAAATCGACAACGTCCCGCCGCGACCACCAGACCGACCGCTATCGTGGCCGCCCATGACGATCAGCATCCGGCTCCTGGGGCCCGGCGACGAGCCGGTGCTGCGGCTGCTCAGCGAGCAGGAGGAGGCCTTCGACCTCGAGGGGCGCAGCGGCACGTCGACGCCGCCGGAGCCCGCCGACGCGGCGGCGTACCTGGCCGACTCGGCCGTGCTGCACTGGGTCGCGGAGCTCGACGGCGCGATCGTCGGCTTCAACCTCTGCTACGTCCTGCGGCGTCGCAGCGAGTCGCCGCGAGAGCTGCTGCTGTTCGAGATCGGCGTCCGTCACGACGCCCGCCGCCACGGCGCCGGCCGGGCGCTGATCGAGGCGATGCGGTCCTGGATGGAGCGCGAGCGCATCGCCGAGACCTGGGTGCTGGCCGACAATCCCGGCGCGATCGCCTTCTACGCCGCCTGCGGGTTCGTCCGCGACGAGGAACAGGGCGTGCAGATGCTCCTGACCCTGCCGCGGCCGCGCTGATCAGCCGCCGGTGGTAATCCCGCCTTTCGACTGACAAACTCCGACGGGCCCAGGTCCCTTGACGGAAGGAACGCTCCTGTGACGCGATCGTCCGTGGCCGCGGTCAGCTGCGCCGTGTTCGCGCTGGCCACCGCCGGCCTGGCTGCCGCTCCCGCCCTCGCCGTGACCGGCACCACCAGCATGGTCTCGTTCCGCAACTCGCGGCCGATGCTGCCCGACGCGACCTACCGGACACTGCTGCAGTCGGCGCGGGCGCTGTCCTGTGCCCCCGCGCTACCGCCGGGCTTCAAGCCGCCGCCGAGCTTCCCGCCCGGCCGCGTCAAGGCGAAGAAGGTCGGCCTCAAGACGGCGCTGGCGACCTCGCGGAAGGCCGCCGGCCTGAAGGGCTCGCGCGCCACGAAGCTGCGCAAGAACAAGCTCACCCGCACGGCCGTCGGCGCCGAGCGGCTCGCAGCCGCCGGCATCATGGCCGGCGGTGGCAAGGGCGCCCTCGGCGCGCTGCTGATCGCGGCCCAGCGGAAGCCGCGCGACCCGCTGTTGCTCATCAATGCCGCTGCGTTGCTGATCGACGCCAGCAAGCCGAACGAGGCGCTGGCGCTGCTCGCGAAGGCCCAGAAGCTACCGCAGCGCCGGCTCGCGATGTTCGGCGTGCCGACCCTCGCCGTCCTCGAGACGAACCGCGCCGCCGCGCTGTTTCGGACCGGGCAGTTCACGGCCGCAGCCGCAGCCGGCCGCCGCGCCCTGAAGCTGAGCCCGTGGCTGGTCGAGGCGCGTGAGAACCGCGCGATGGCGCTGCTGTGCCTCGGCCGCACCGAGGAGGCGATCTGCGAGTTCCGCGAGGCGGCCAAGCGGCCGCTGGAGCGGGACGAGGAGCGGCTCGCCTGCGTCGGGGCGCGCACGGCGCGGCCGAGCGACTTCGCCGCTGCCGCAGCGCCGGCCGGCGTGTATCCGCCAATCGGCTACCCGGCGCTGCCACAGAAGGCTGAGGGATTCGTCCAGTACTACGCCAACCTCGACAACGAGGCGAACGCCCGCTTCACCAAGGCGACAGACGACTACAACCGGCTCACGATCAAGCTCCAGCAGCCGAAGCGGCATCAGCTCCCCACCTCGCGGAGTCGCGCGACGGACGAGTTCATCGAGATGCAGAAGGTGCCGTTGCGCCAGGCGTACACCGCCGCGCTAGCCACGGGGCAGGCGATCGCCGATTCGCAAATCACCCTCGCGGCCGAGGTCGAGGCGAAGATTCAGCACTGGGTCACCTTCTGCGCCCCGAACGAAGCCTGCTTCCACAACCACTGCCGAGAGGAGCTGGAAGCAAGCCATCCGGTCTTCCTTGCGCGGCAGACCGCCGTCGAAGGCGTGATGCGCAGGTGGTGGCGCGACCTGCACGCCGACATGCTCGGCTACGCGCAGGCGATTGCCGACCCGGACGAGCACGCCCGCGCCATCTCGCAGATCGATAGCCAAGGCCTGATCGGGTGGGGTGTGATCCGCGGTGGGATTCCGGCGTGGAACGGTCTCGCCACGCTTCTTCGGTCGTGCTACGGCCCCGCCCCCGAGCCGCCGGTAACCGACCCGACGGTCGCTCCCGACGGCACCCCGCTCAACCCCTGCCCGCCCGCCCTGGACAAGCTGAAGGCGAAGTTCGACAT
>JBKJIG010000102.1:0-140827 GCA_046598415.1 Gaiellales bacterium | reverse complement strand
GAGGCCGCCGTCGACGCCGCGCTCGACCGGCTGCGCGCCGCGGCCTGGGTGCACGTCTCGCTGGACATGGACGTGATGGATCCCACCGAGGCACCGGGCGTCGGCACGCCGGTGCGCGGCGGCATCTCCTACCGCGAGGCCCATCTCGCGATGGAGCGCCTGGCCGATGCGGCCTTCGGGTCGCTGCAGGTGGTCGAGGTGAACCCGATTCTCGACGTGCAGAACCAGTCGGCGCAACTGGCGGTGGAGCTCGTGTGCTCCGCGTTGGGCAAGCGCATTCTCTAACGGCTCCCTCACTCCGATGTGGAAGGCCGGAGTTCCCGCCCCGGAGGGTCCGGAAGCACGTCTTCGATCACGGGAATGGAGGGGTCGTCGCCGTCGACTCTCCGCCAGGTGGGAGGGCACTACCGTGGGCCGTCAAGGAAGCCGCTTCACTCGCGCGACCGCCCGTTCGCTTGTCTTTGCGCCGCACGCGGGACTGCATGCCGGCCGCAACAGAAGGCTCCTGCCGGAGCCAGGGTCTTCCGCAGCAGGCCTGCACGCCGGCGCCGCAGCCGATTGCAGTCCGCCCGGACATCAATCAACCGTCTCGCAGGCTCGTAGGCTCTACAGCTCGCTCGACGCTTCGTCCCGGCGACGGCGGAGGTCGTCGAGCAGGTCGGTGAGCCGCGCCTCGAAGCCGTTCGCGGTCGGCTCGTAGAACCGCGTGTCGCCCAGCTCGTCGGGCAGGTAGCGCTGCGTGGGCTCGAAGCCGCCGTGCGAGTGCGGGTAGACGTATCCCGTACCGCGGCCCAGCGCCTTGGCGCCCGGATAGTGGCCGTCGCGGATCGAGCTCGGCGGCGTCAGGTTGCCCGAGCGCCGCACCTCGGCCAGGGCGGCGTCGATGGCGCGGATCGACGCGTTCGACTTCGGCGCCAGCGCCACGTACGCGACCGCCTGCGCGAGATTGATGCGGGCCTCGGGTAGGCCGACGAACTCCACCGCCCGCGCGGCGGCGATCGCCATCTCGAGCGCCCGCGGGTCGGCGTTGCCCACGTCCTCGGAGGCGAAGACGATCACGCGTCGGGCGATGAACTTCGGGTCCTCGCCGCCGGCGATCATCACCGCCAGCCAGTAGATGGCCGCGTCGGGATCGGAGCCGCGCATGCTCTTGATGAACGCGGACGCCACGTCGAAGTGCACGTCGCCATCGCGGTCGAACCGCACCGGCCGCTTCATCGCCGCCTCGGTCACCTCGTCCGGACCGACCGGCACGCCTCGCGACTTCGCCGTGGACCACGCCAGCTCGAGCATCGCGAGCGCCGCCCGGCCATCGCCACCCGACGCCTCGGCGATGGCCGCCGCCATGCCGTCGGCCAGGGCGGCGTGCAGGTCGGCGGCGCCGCGCTCGACCAGCTGCGTCAGGTCGTCGGGGGAGTGCGGCACGAACTCGAACAGCGCGCACCGCGACAGCAGCGCCGAGTTGATCTCGAAGTACGGGTTCTCGGTCGTCGCGCCGATCAGCGTGATCAGGCCCGACTCGACCACCGGCAGCAGCATGTCCTGCTGCGCCTTGTTGAAGCGGTGATCTCGTCCAGGAACAGGATCGTCCGGCGGCCATGCCCGCCCAGGCGTTCGCGCGCGCGTCCGATCACCGCCGTCACGTCGGCCTTGCCGACCTGCACCGCCGACAGCTCCTCGAAGTCGCTGCCGGTGGCGTGGGCGATGATGCGCGCCAGCGTCGTCTTGCCCGTGCCCGGCGCGCCGTGGAAGATGGCGGACGGGACGCGGTCCTCCTCGATCGCCCGCCGCAGCGCGGTACCCGGGCCGATCAGGTGCGCCTGGCCGACGAACCCGTCCAGGCCGGCCGGCCGAACGCGGTCGGCGAGCGGCGCGGACGCCTGCAGCGCATCCGACGCGGCGTTGTCGAAGAGATCGGCCATGGAGGGATCTTCGCAGGCGCGCGCTACTGTGAGCGCATGGCAGATGAGCCCCTCCGACTCGGGGGCATGGCCCTCCGCAACGGCCTGTTCGTCCACGGCCCCACGCACTGGGCGGCCGCCGTCCGGGCACCCGACGGCGATATCCGCATCGCCTCGGGCCGCAAGAGCGTGCGCTCCGGCCTCGCCACCCGCGTGCCGATCGCGCGCGGCATCCTGCGCCTGTCCGAGATGATCGCGATCCTGCCGCAGGTCAAGCGGTCGCTGCCCGAGGCGAAGATGGCGTTCGAGAACCCCACCGTCGTCGCCCTGACGGTGTCGACGATGGCGCTCACCAGAGGCGCCAAGGCGCGTGGCGTCTCGCCCGCCACCGCCGAGGCGCTGGCCTCGGTGCTGGCCGTGCTGCCGGCGCTCGCGATGCTGCGCTCCGGCTCGCTCGCCCGCTACCACGGCGCCGAGCACAAGACCATCGGCGCGTACGAGTCGGGCGGCGAGGCGGTCGACGAGGCCAAGGAGCACGACCGCTGCGGCTCGCACCTCGTGACGCCGCTGGTCGGGCTGTCGCTGATCGGCAACGTGCTGGCCTCGCGCGCGCCCCGATCGCGCCAGGCCGCCGCCCGCGCCGGTGCCTCGCTGGCGGCGATGGGCATCGCCGTCGAGCTGTTCGGCTGGGCGTCGCGCAACGCGGCGCACCCGTTGGCGCGCGCCTTCCGGGCGCCGGGGACGGCCCTGCAGCGGGTGGTCGGGACGCGCGAGCCGAGCCCCGCCGAGCTCGACGTCGCCCGCGCCGCGCTGGATCGGCTGCTCGTGCTGGAGGGCTGACCGGTCGGCCACGGCCACGATCACATCGACCGCACGGCGAGCCGCAGCTCGCTGCGGCTGACGCTCATCCTGACGACCATCTTCGGGCTCGCGCAGGTGCTCGGGTCGTTCTGGCTCGACTCCGTCGCCCTGCTGGCCGACGCCGCGCACAACGTCTCCGACGGCGGCGCCGTCGGCATCGCGCTGGTCGCTGCGTCCCTCTCGATGCGGGGTGCGACGGGCCGCCGCACGTTCGGCTGGGGCCGCGTCGAGATCCTCGCGGCGCTCGTGAACGGCATCACGCTGCTCGGCCTCGGCGTGCTGATCGCGATCGAGGCGATCGGTCGGCTCGGCGACCCGCCGGAGGTGCAGGCGCCGGGCGTGATCCTGTTCGGCCTCGCCGGCATGGCGGTCAACGGCGCCGCGGTGGTGGCGTTGGTGCGCTCCGGCGCGAGCCGCGACGACCTCAACCTGCGCGGCGCCCTGCTGCACACCATCGCCGACGTCGCGGGCTCGGCCGGCGTGGTCGTGGCGGGCGTACTGGTCGCCGCCTTCGGCTGGAACGAGGCCGACCCGGTGATCGCGCTGCTGGTCGCGGCGCTGTGCGTCGTGTCGGCCCGCGGGCTGATCGCCGAGCCGGTGCGGATCCTGCTGGAGCGCGCGCCCGCCAACCTCGACCCCGACGCGATCGGCCGTGCGCTGTGCGCCGTCGAGGGCGTCCGTGAGGTGCACGACGTCCACGCCTGGACGATCACGAGCGGCTTCGACGCCGTCTCCGTGCACGTCATCGCAGCGCCCGAAACCGACCAGCACGCCCTGCTGCACCGGCTCGAGGAGGTGCTGCGAACGGACTTCGGGGTCGACCACACGACGATCCAGGTCGATCGCGACCATTCGGGCCCGTTGCGCATCCACCGCAAGGGCTGCCCGGAAGCGCCGAAGCCACGGACCGCGGCGCCTAGGCTCCACGAGCACAACCACTGACACTGAACCGGAGATCCCCTCACATGCCCTCGGTCGAAGAGCTGTCGATCACGACCATCCGCACGCTCGCCATGGACGCCGTGCAGAAGGCGAACTCCGGGCACCCCGGTACCGCCATGGCACTCGCGCCCATTGCCTACCTGCTCTACGAGGAGCAGATGCGGCACGACCCGGGCGACCCGCACTGGCCGAACCGCGACCGGTTCGTGCTGTCGGCGGGCCACGCGTGCATCCTCCAGTACGCCGCGCTGCACCTGTCCGGCTACGACCTGTCGCTCGACGACCTGAAGGCGTTTCGCCAGTGGGAGTCGAAGACGCCGGGCCACCCGGAGATGCACCACACGCCCGGCGTCGAGACGACCACCGGCCCGCTCGGCCAGGGTGTCGGCAACTCGGTCGGCATGGCGCTGGCCGAGCGGATGCTGGCGGCCCGCTACAACCGCCCCGGACACGAGATCGTCGACCACTACACGTACTGCATCTGCTCGGACGGCGACCTGCAGGAGGGCGTCTCCGGCGAGGCCTCGTCGATCGCCGGGCATCTCGGCGTGGGCCGGCTGACGTGCTTCTACGACGACAACCACATCTCGATCGAGGGCGACACCGCGCTCTCGTTCAGCGAGGACGTGGCCGAGCGCTACCGCGGCTACGACTGGCACGTGCTGCGCTACGACGACACCTGGACGCTCGACACGCTGCGCGCCGCCATCGTCGAGGCGCACGCCGACCCGCGGCCGAGCATGATCATCCTGCGTACCCACATCGCGCCCGGCGCGCCGAACAAGCAGGACACCGCCAGCGCCCACGGCGAGCCGCTCGGCGCCGACGAGATCCGCCTCACGAAGCTCGCCTACGGCTGGCCCGAGGACGCCGAGTTCCTGGTGCCCGACGAGGTGCGCGAGCACTGCGACCGCCGCGCCGAGGGCAAGGCGCTGTCCACCGCCTGGCAGGACGCGTTCGACGCCTATCGCGCGGCGCACCCCGACCTCGCCGCCGAGTTCGAGCGCACGCAGGCAGGCACGCCCCCCGACGACTTCGCCGATCACATCCCCTCGTTCACCCCGGACGACGGCCCGATGGCGACCCGCGCGGCGGGCGGCAAGGTGCTGCAGGCGCTGGCCGAGGCCGTCCCGGAACTGGTCGGCGGCTCGGCCGACCTGGCGCCCTCCACCAGCACGCTGATGAAGGCGTACGGCAGCGTCACCGCCGACGACTACAGCGGCCGCAACTTCCACTGGGGCATCCGCGAGCACGGCATGGGCTCGGTGCTGAACGGCCTCGTCGCGCACGGCGGCCTGCGCGGGTTCGGCGCCACGTTCCTCGTCTTCTCCGACTACATGCGACCGGCCGTGCGCCTCGCCGCGATCATGGGCATGCCGGTCAACTACGTCTGGACGCACGACTCGGTGTGGCTGGGCGAGGACGGCCCGACGCACCAGCCGGTCGAACACGTGATGTCGCTGCGGCTGATCCCGAACCTCGTCTGCTTCCGCCCCTGCGACGCGAACGAGACCGCGTGGGCGTGGCGCACCGCCATCGAACGGACCGACGGACCGACCGGTCTGCAACTGACGCGTCAGGGCCTGCCGACGCTGGCCGCCACGGCCGACGGCGGCACCGCCCGCGGCGCCTACGTGCTGGCGGAGGCCGACGGCGACCTCGACGCGATCGTGATCGCGACGGGCTCCGAGGTGCACGACGCCCTGGCCGCCCGCGACACCCTGCAGGCCGAGGGCATCGGCGTGCGCGTCGTGTCGATGCCGTCGTGGGACCTGTTCGCCCGGCAGGACGTCGCCTACCGCGAGCAGGTGCTGCCCCCGTCCGTCACCGCCCGGGTGTCGATCGAGGCCGGCGTGACGGCAGGCTGGGAGCGCTGGATCGGCGACCGCGGCCACGCGATCGGCATCGACCGCTTCGGCGCCTCGGCTCCCGGCCAGGTGGTGGCCCGCAACCTCGGCATCTCCCCGGAGGCCGTGGTCGAGGCCGTGAAGGCGGTGCGAGGTGGCTGACGGCATCGACGGGCTGGTCGGCCGCGACGCCGTCCGCAAGCTGTTCGCCGGCGACGGCAGCCTCTACACCGACGATCCGGAGCGCGCCGCCGAGATCGGGCGTTGGACCGGGTGGATCCCGGTGGTGGGCGAGATGCGCCGCGAGGCCGACTCGATCCAGACCTGGGCGACCGAGACCATGCGCGGCTACGACCGCGTGGTGCTGTGCGGCATGGGCGGCTCGAGCCTCGCGCCGCTGGTGCTGGGCGAGGCGTTCGGCGGCCGGCTGCACGTGCTGGACACCACCGATCCCGACGCCGTGCTGGCCGTGCCGGTGGACGGCTCGCTGTTCGTGATCGCCTCGAAGTCGGGCTCCACGCTGGAGCCCGAGGTGATGGAGGAGTACTTCTTCCACGCCGCCGGCCGGGACGGCTCCCGGTTCGTCGCCATTACCGACCCGGGGTCGAAGCTGGCGGCCCGCTCCGAGGAGCGCGGCTTCCGGCGCACCTTCCTGAACCGCCCCGACATCGGCGGCCGGTTCTCGGCGCTGTCGTACTTCGGCCTGGTGCCCGCCGCGCTCGCCGGTGTCGAGATCGCACCGCTGCTCGACCGCGCCGCGGCCGTGCTGGAGCGGTCCGGACCCGGCGCCGGGCCTGCCGACAACGCGCCGCTCAAGCTCGGTGCGCTGCTGGGCGACAGCGTCGCCGCCGGTCGCGACAAGCTGACGATCATCGCCGACGCCGCGGTCGGCCCGTTCGGCCTGTGGCTCGAGCAGCTGATCGCCGAGTCGACCGGCAAGGAGGGCACGGGCGTCGTGCCGCTGGCCGACGAGCCGATCGGCGCGCCCGAGGTTTACGGCGGCGACCGGCTGTTCGCCTACCTGCGGGTCGACGGCGCGCACGACGCGGCGGCCGCGGCGCTCGAGGGGGCCGGCTTCCACGTGGAGCGCTGCCAGCTCGACGACCTCGACGACATCGGCGCCCAGATGATCACCTGGGAGCTCGCCACCGCCTACTGCGGCGCGCTGCTGCACATCAATCCCTTCGACCAGCCGAACGTGCAGGCCGCAAAGGACTACGTCGTCACGGCGCTGGACGGCTACGTCCGAACCGGCGCGCTGGAGTCGGTTGCCGACGGCGACCTGTCCGAGGCGCTGCGCGGTGCCGAGCGGGGCCGCTCGTTCCTCGTGATCCAGGCGTACGTGACGCCCACCGCAGAGCACGAGGCGGCGCTGCAGGAGGTGCGCCGGCAGCTGCGCGACGCGCTCGGTGTGGCCACGCAGCTGGGCTTCGGCCCGCGCTACCTGCACTCCACCGGTCAGCTGCACAAGGGCGGCTCGCGGCAGGGCATCTACCTGCAGGTGCTGGCGGGGTCGGACTCCGACGCCGACATCCCGGGCCGCCCCTACGGCTTCCGGACGGTGATCGAGGCGCAGAGCCGCGGCGACGCGCAGGCCCTGCGGGCGACGGGCCAGCCGGTCGCCCGGATCGAGCTCCGCGACGTGGCCGCCACGGTGCGCTCCGCGCTCGGAACCGCGTGATGGATCAGAACCCGCTCCGCGACGAGTTCCGCATGCACCGCGTGCCCGGCTCGTGCGCCGTCGTCATCTTCGGCGGCCTCGGCGACCTGGCCAGCCGCAAGCTGGTGCCGGCGCTCTACAACCTCTACCTGCGCCGCCTGCTGCCGGCCGGCTTCTCGATGATCGGCATCGGCCGCACCGACCCCGGCGGCGACGACGGCTACCGGGCCGCGATGCGCAAGAAGTGCGAGGAGTTCTCGCGGACGCCGGTCACGGACGCCGAGTGGGCGGGCTTCGCCGAGCTGCTGAACTGGGTCACGGGCACGTTCGACAGCGCCGACACCTACACCGAGCTGCAGCAGCGCCTGACCGAGGTCGAGGCCAGCCACGGCACCGCCGGCAGCGTGCTGTTCTACCTGTCGGTGCCGCCCAGCCAGTTCCCCGTCATCGTCGACGGGCTCGGCGACGCGGGACTCGCCAACGAGACGGGCCCCCGCTTCCGCCGGGTCGTGATCGAGAAGCCGTTCGGCGAGGACCTGGCCAGCTCCGCGACGCTGAACGACGAGGTGCACCGGGCCTTCAAGGAGCGCCAGATCTTCCGGATCGACCACTACCTGGGCAAGGAAACGGTTCAGAACATCCTCGTGTTCCGGTTCGCGAACGGCATCTTCGAGCCGGTCTGGAACCGAAACTTCATCGACCACATCCAGATCACGGTGGCCGAGTCGATCGGCGTCGAGGGACGGGGCCGGTTCTACGAGGAGGCCGGCGCCCTGCGCGACATCGTGCAGAACCACATGCTGCAGGTGCTGAGCTTCGTGGCGATGGAGCCGCCGGCGTCGTTCGCCGCCGAGGCGGTGCGGGACGAGCGCGGCAAGGCGCTGGTCTCGTGCCGGCCCCTGCGGCCCTCCGACGTGGTGCGGGGCCAGTACGCGCCGGGCCACGCCGACGGCAAGTCCGTGGGCGGCTACCGCGACGAGACGGGCGTCGCGCCCGACTCCGACATCGAGACCTACATCGCGGCACGGCTGCACATCGACAACTGGCGCTGGGCCGACACGCCGATCTACCTCCGCACGGGCAAGCGGCTGCCGAAGCGCGTCACCGAGGTCGCGATCCAGTTCAAGCGCGTGCCGCACCTGCCGTTCTCCTACGCCGCGGCCGAGCAGCTCGAGCCGAACGTGCTGGTGCTGCGCATCCAGCCGAACGAGGGCATCTCGCTGCGGTTCGGCGCCAAGGTGCCGTCGGAGCGCATCCAGATCCGCACCGTCAACATGGACTTCCAGTACGACACGGCCTTCTCGGCACCGCCGGCGGAGGCGTACGAGACGCTGCTGCTCGACGCCATGCGCGGTGACGGCACCAACTTCCCCCGGCAGGACGCGGTGGAGGAGTCGTGGCGCATCGTGCAGCCGCTGCTCGACGCGTGGAAGCAGCAGGGCGGCGGCCCGCACCCGTACGAGGCCGGCACGTGGGGTCCCGAGGCGGCCGAAGAACTGGTGGCGCGCGACCGGCGCAGGTGGCGGCGGCCGTGACCGCCGTCAGCCCGGCGTCGATCGAACGCGAGCTGGCCCAGCTGCGGGCGGAGGAGTCCGGCGAGCAGGCCGGCGTGCGCACGCACATCGTCGACCTGGTGGCCTACGCCGACGATCCCGCGCTCGCCGACGAGATCGCCGCGTCCATCGCCGGGCTGCGCCACTCGCGGCCCAGCCGTGCGCTGATCGCCTGCGGCCGGGCCGAGGTCGCCGAGGTGCACGCCGAGGCGAGCGTCTTCTGCTCGGCCATGCAGGACGGCGGCCAGGCGATCGTCTGCAGCGAGGTGGTGCGCCTTGACGGGCCCGCCGCCGGCGACGGCCTCGCCAGTATGGCCGCGAGCCTGCTGCTGCCCGACCTGCCGGTGTTCCTGATGTGGGTCGCGCCGCCCGACTTCGAGCGCCCCGTCTTCCGCGCGCTGCGCACGCTGGCCACGCGGCTCGTCACCGACTCGACGCGGTTCCCCGCGACGCTCGACCGGCTCGCCGGCCTGATCGCGCAGGACCGCGAGGTCGTGACCGACCTGGCCTGGACGAAGATCACCGGCTGGCGCGAGGTCGTCGCCTCGATCTTCGACGACCCCGACCACCGCGGGGCGCTCGAGCAGCTGGAGCGCGTCTCGATCGACTACGTGGGCGGCTCCGACGCGCAGGCGCGCCTGCTGGGCGGGTGGCTGGTCGCCAGCACCGGCTGCGCAGCCGTCGTCAAGACGACGCCGGTGAAGCGCGAGGACATGCGCTCCGGCTCGCTCACCCGGGTCGAGATCGAGTGCGGCGGCCAGCGCTACACCGTCGACCGGCCGCAGGAGGGTATGGCGGTCATCGACGCTCCCGACCGCGCCACCCGGCGCGCCGCACTGCGCGTGCCGCCGACGCCGGTGCTGGTCGGCGAGGAGCTCGAGTTCCTGACCAACGACCACGCTTTTCACGCCGCCTTGGCCGCGATCGCGGAGCCAGGAGGTTAAGCTCTGCCCATGCCCGAGACCATGCGTTTCGCGGTGTACCCCACGCCCGAGCTCGCGATCCGGGCCGCTGCCGACCTGTTCACGGCGTTGGCCCCACAGACCGTCGCCCTGGCGGGAGGCAACACGCCGAAGGAGCTGTACGGCCTGCTCGCGTCCGACGACTACCGCGACCGGACCGACTGGCACGAGCTCGAGATCTACTACGGCGACGAGCGCGCGGTGGCGCCGAACCATCCCGACTCCAACTACGGGATGAGCCGGCGGTCGCTGCTCGACCTGGTGCCCATCCAGCCCGAGTCCGTGTACCGGATGGAGGCCGATGACGCCGACCTGGACGCCGCCGCCGACCGGTACGCGCAGCTGCTGCCGCAGCACCTCGACCTGGTGCTGCTCGGTCTCGGTACCGACGGCCACACCGCCAGCCTGTTTCCCGGCGACGAGGCCTGCGACGAGGGTGAGCGCCGTTGCGCGCCGGCCACGGCCGCGAACGGCACCCGCCGCATGACGCTCACCTTCCCGACGCTGAACGCGGCCCGGCACGTGATCTTCCTCGTGCTCGGCGCCGGCAAGCGCGACCCGCTGCGGCAGCTGCGTGCAGGCGCCCAGCTGCCGGCCGCCCGCGTGGCACCGGGCCGCGGCGACGTCACGTGGATCGTCGACGCCGCGGCCTACGGCGACGCCTGAATGCGCACCCTGACGCTGGCCTTCTCGCCCTGCCCGAACGATACGTTCGCGTTCCACGCGCTCGTGCACGGGCTGGTGGACGCGCCGTTCGCCGTCGAGCCGGTGCTGCTGGACATCGAGGAGCTGAACCGGCACGGCCGGCTCGGCACCTACGACGTCTCGAAGCTGTCGTTCGGCGTGCTGCCGGCGGTCGGCGACGGCTACCGGATGCTGCGCAGCGGCGCGGCCCTGGGCCGCGGCGTCGGGCCGCTGGTGGTCGCGCGGACGTCGCAGACGCTGGCGCAGGCGGCGGCCTCGAGCCTCGCCATCCCGGGACGCGACACCACGGCCTTCCTGCTGCTGCGCCTGGCGGCGCCCGAGCTGTCCGCCGTGGAGGTGCTGCGCTACGACCGCATCCTCGACGCCGTCGCCACCGGCGCGGTCGATGCCGGGCTGGTCATCCACGAGAGCCGCTTCACCTACGCCGACCACGGCCTCACCCGCGTCGCCGACCTGGGCGAGTGGTGGGAGGAGACGACCGGCCTGCCCATCCCACTGGCCGCCATCTGCGCGCGCCACGACCTCGACATCGGCCTGGCGCACGAGGTGGAGCGTGCCGTCCGCGCCTCGGTCGAGTACGCCTTCGCGCATCCCGAGGCCAGCCGCGAGTGGATGCGCGAGCACGCCCAGGAGCTGTCCGACGACGTCTGCGACCAGCACGTCGCGCTGTACGTGAACGAGTTCTCGATCGACCTCGGCGACGAGGGCCTCGAGGCGATCGACCGGCTGCTGCAGCGCGTTCGCGCCGTTACTGACTAACGACGCTGAGACCGTCCGGCTCGGGCGCCATCACGTGCACGACGACGGCGGGCTCCTCGCGGGCGACGCACTCGGCGCAGCTCTCGACATCGGCCGCGCGGCACCAGACGAGCACGCTCGGGCCGGCGCCCGACAGCGTCACGCCGAGCGCGTCGATGCGGTCGGCGAGCATCGACAGCCGCGCGAACGTGGGTACCAGGTGGGCGCGGGCGTCCTGATGCAGCTTGTCGGACAGGGCCGCCGACAGGTCGTCGACGCTGCCGGTGTAGAGCGACGACACGAGCAGGGCCACGCGTTGCACGTTGTGGACGGCGTCGGCCCGCAGGGCCTGCTCGGCCAGCGCCGCCCGGGCCGCACTGGTCGCGAGGCGCTCGGGCGGCACGGCGAGTACCAGGCCGAGACCGCGCGGCGGCTCGATGCGGCGCACCAGCGGCGGGTCGCCGGCGGCGATCGTGAAGCCGCCGTAGACGGCCGCCGCGATGTTGTCGGGGTGGCCCTCGATGGCGACGGCGCGGCGCGTGATGTCCTCGCGCTCGACCGGGCGGCCGGCGAGCGCGTCGAAGGTCGCGAGGCCCGCCACGATGGCCGCCGCCGACGAGCCGCAGCCGGCCGCCAGGGGGAGCTCGTTCGTGATCTCGATATCGAGCCCGTCGCCGCTGCCCCCGGCGAGGATGGTGGCCACGACGAGATTCGAGGAGTCGGCCGGCAGCTCGTCGGCACCCTCGCCGTGGAGGCGCACGGTGAGCGGACCGGGACGGCGCGTGGCGACGAGCGTGAGCCGCAGCGGCAGAGCCACGCCGAGGCAGTCGAAACCGGGCCCGAGGTTCGCCGACGAGCCGGGGACGCTGACGGTGACGCGAGCCGGCAGGACCATGCAGAAAACACGGTAGCGACGCTGGCGGTGCTCTGTCGCAGGGTGTACCCTCACCACCGCGGAACCACGGACCCGCGACAAGGAGGTGCGTCGGTGAGTGAACAGATCACGCTGACGGTGAACGGGGCGGTGCACACCCTCGAGGTGGAGCCGCGGCGGCTGCTCGTGCACGTGCTGCGCGAGGATCTCGGACTCACCGGCACGCATATCGGATGCGACACGAGCTCGTGCGGCGCGTGCACGGTGAACATCGACGGCACGACGGCGCTGTCGTGCTCGATGCTCGCCGTCCAGGCGAACGGCTCCGAGATCAGGACCGTCGAGGGCCTGGCGGCGAACGGGCAGCTGCACCCGATCCAGAAGGCCTTCCACGAGCATCACGGCCTGCAGTGCGGCTTCTGCACGCCGGGCATGATGATGGCGTCGATCGGCATCATCGAGCAGGCCGAGGGCGAGCTGTCGGACGACGACATCCGCCACGCGCTGGAGGGCAACCTCTGCCGCTGCACCGGCTACCAGAACATCGTCTCCGCCGTGCAGCAGGCGGCCGGCGACATGGCGAGGGCCTGACATGGCGACTGTCGTTCCGCGTCCCGCCTCGGGCGGCATCGGCGAGAGCGTCCTGCGCAAGGAGGACGCGGCGTTCATCAGCGGCCAGGGCCGCTACGTCGACGATCTCGTGCTGCCGGGCATGCTCCACGCCGTCTTCGTCCGCTCGCCGTTCGGCCACGCCACCATCTCGGGCATCGACACCTCGGCCGCCGAGGGCATGCCGGGCGTCGTCAAGGTGATCACGGCCGAGACGCTCGGCCTCGCGGGCGGCGTCCCGTGCGGCTCGAACCCGACCGGCACCACCCGCCAGCCCCGTCACCCGCTGCTGGCCGAGGGTCGCGTCCGCTACCACGGCGAGCCCGTCGCGATGGTGATCGCGTCCGACCGCTACACGGCCCGCGACGCGGCCGATGCCGTGCTCGTCGACTACGACCCGCAGCCGGCCGTCACCGACGGCCGCAAGGCGCTCGAAGCCGACGCGCCACGGGTGCACTCCGAGTATGACGACAACCGCTGCTGCACGCTCTCGCACGAGACCGAGGGCTTCGCCGAGGCGTTCGCCGCGGGCGCGCGCATCGTCAAGGCGCACAACTTCAACCAGCGCATCACGCCGATGTCGATGGAGACGCGTGGCTGCGTCGCCGACTGGGTCACATCGACCGGCGAGGTGACGCTGTTCACGTCCACGCAGGTGCCGCATTTCGTGCGAACGTTCGTGGCGGTCGTCAACGAGACGTCGGAGTCGAAGGTGCGCGTGGTCGCACCCGACGTCGGCGGCGGGTTCGGCTCGAAGCTGAACTGCTACCGCGAGGAGTTCCTGCTCTGCGCGGCCTCCAAGGCCGTCGGCGCACCGGTGAAGTGGATCGAGGATCGCAGCGAGAACATCCTCGCCACCACCCACGGCCGCGACCAGTGGCAGTCGTACGAGGCCGCCGTCGACGACACCGGCAAGATCAGCGCGCTGAAGTTCTACGCCGTGCAGAACAACGGCGCCTACCTGCAGCTGCTGACACCGTCGATCTCGCACCTGACGCTGTTCATGGTGCCGGGCCCGTACGAGATCCCGCACGTGTCGCTCACCGTCGACCAGGCGTTCACGCACACCACGCCCACCGACGCCTACCGCGGCGCCGGCCGGCCCGAGGCCACGCACGGCCTCGAACGGTTGATGGACGAGATCGCCGATGAGCTCGGCCTCGACCCGGCCGAGGTGCGCCGGCGGAACTTCATCAACGAGTTCCCCCACACGACCGCGGTCGGGCTGTCGTACGACTCCGGCAACTACGCGGGCGCGCTCGACCGCGCGCTCGAGCTGTCCGAGTACTCGACCTTCGAGGCGCGCCGGGACGAGGCGCGCAGCCGCGGCCGGTACCGCGGCATCGGCCTCTCGTCGTACGTCGAGGTCTGCGGGCTCGCCCCGTCGGCCGTCACGAAGGCGATCGGCATCTCGGCACCCGGCTGGGAGTCGTCCACGGTGCGCATGCACCCGTTCGGCAAGGTCACGGCCATCACCGGCTCCTCGCCGCACGGCCAGGGCCACGCCACCTCGTGGTCGCAGATCATCGCCACCGAGCTGGGCGTGCCGTACGAGGACGTCGAGGTCATCCACGGCGACACCGCATTCGCGCCGTACGGCCTCGGCACGTACGGCTCCCGCTCGCTGGCCGTCGCCGGCACCGCGCTGTACCGCTCGATCCAGAAGGTGAAGGAGAAGGCGCGCCAGATCGCGGCGCACGAGCTCGAGTGCTCGATCGAGGACCTGGAGTGGAACGACGGCCGCTGGAGCGTCAAGGGCTCGCCCGAGTCGGGCCGCAGCATCCAGGAGCTCGGCACGTCGGCCTGGGTGGCGGCATCGCTGCCCGACGGCCTCGAGCCCGGCATGGAGGCCACCACCTTCCACGATCCGCCGAACTTCACGTTCCCGTTCGGCACCCACGTCTGCGAGGTCGAGGTCGACCCCGAGACGGGTCGGGTCGAGATCGTCAACTACGTCGCGGTCGACGACTGCGGCAACGTGATCAACCCGATGATCGTCGATGGGCAGGTGCACGGCGGCGTCATCCAGTCGATGGCCCAGGCGCTGTTCGAGGAGACGGTCTACGGCGACGACGGGCAGCTCGTGACGGCATCCCTGGTCGAGTACCAGATGCCGTCGGCCGCCGACCTGCCGTCGATCACCCTCGATCGCACCGTCACCCCGTCGCCGGTCAACCCGCTCGGCGCCAAGGGCATCGGCGAGGCCGGGACGATCGGCGCCACCCCGGCGGTCGTCAACGCCGCCGTCGACGCGCTGTCGTCGCTCGGCATCCGCCACCTCGAGATGCCGATGCAGCCGCACCGGGTCTGGGACGCCATCCGCACCGCGAACCAGGGGGCTGGGGCATGATCCCGCTCGCTCTCAGCTACACCAAGGCCGCCTCGCTCGACGAGGCGCTGGCCGCCATCCGCGACGGCGCCAAGCCGATCGCCGGCGGGCAGTCGCTCGTGCCGATGATGCGGCTCCGCCTCGCCTCGCCCGACGCGCTCGTCGACCTGTCGGGCCTGGACGAGCTGACCGGTATCCGCCAGGAGGGCGGCGAGATCGTGATCGGCGCCATGACCCGGCACCGGGAGATCGCCGACTCGGCCGAGATCCGGCGCGGCGCCCGGGCCGTCGCCCAGGCTGCGGCCGGCATCGGCTCGCCCGCCGTCCGCAACCGCGGCACGATCGGCGGCTCGCTCGCCCAC
Organism: Gaiellales bacterium; assembly: GCA_046598415.1. GTDB lineage: Bacteria > Actinomycetota > Thermoleophilia > Gaiellales > F1-60-MAGs149 > VFJZ01. The sequence goes on along the minus strand of JBKJIG010000102.1, from coordinate 125,484 downwards.
GCCGACCCGCACGCCGACCTGCCGACCGCCCTGCTCGCCGTCGGCGGCTCGGTGACGGTCCGCAGCGCCGCGGGGTCCCGCTCGATCGCGGCCGCCGACCTGATCGTCGACTACCTGACGACGTCGCTGGCCGAGGACGAGCTGATCGTCGACGTCCGCCTGCCCACCGACGCCGGCCAGTCCGCGTACGCCAAGTTCCACCGGCGCGCCATCGACTGGTCGATCGTCGGCGCGGCGGTCGCCATCCGCGGTGGCACGGTCACCTGCGCCATCACGGGCCTCGGCTCACGGCCGGTGCGCGCAGCCGGCTTCGAGGAGGTCGTCAACGCCGGCGGCCCGGTCGACCAGGCCGGCACGCGGGCGGGCGAGGGAACGTCGCCGATCGACGACCTGGACGGCTCGGCCGAGTACAAGCGCCACCTGGCGGGCGTGCTTGCCAAGCGCGCCCTCGCGGAGGCGAGAGGCTAGAGAGACACCGGCGCCCGGCGCGCTGCCGTCAGCGGACGGTGGCGCGCCGGGCGTGCGCGACCCGGGCCACCTGAATGCCGCCGTGGTGCAACTCGATGCGCACCCGGACGGTGTAGCGGCCGGCGGGGTAGGACGTCGGGATCCGCACCCCGGCGCCCTTCACGACCCAGCGCCACGTACCGGTCTCGGTCGCCGCCCGGCGGGTCTGGACGCGCAGCACGTCGGTGCCGTGCGTGAGCGTCACGAACACCTGGGCGCTGGCCTTCGTCCACCGCGCCGGCACGTTGCGCACGACGTAGCGCACGTCGAACTGCAGGCCGCGGCCGCGGGGCAGCGACGTGATCCGCGCGCCGGCCGCGCTGCGCACGTAGGTCTGGCGCTTGAACGTCACCGATGGCATCGCCGCCTGCGCGGCCGGAGCCGTACCGAGCGCCAAGACAAGCACCAGAACGATCGCCCCCCGTCCCATGCTCCAACAGTAGCGGGCGATGCCCGCCGCGACCGGCTCCGCACCGTCCGCGATAGATTCTCCGCGACAACGACGCAAGGACGGCGAATCGTGCTCGAAGGAAAGCTCGCGCTCGTGGCCGGTGTCGCGAACCGCCGCTCCATCGCCTGGGCGATCGCCCAGGAGCTGCACGCACGCGGAGCGAAGCTGGCGTTCACCTATCAGGGCGAGCGGATCAAGAAGTCCGTGACCGAGCTGGCCGCGTCGATCGGATCCGATCTCGTGGTGGAGTGCGACGTGCGCTCGGACGCGGATCTGGATCGCGCGTTCGGCGAGATCGTGGACGGCCTCGGCGGGCTGGATCTGATGGTGCACTCCGTCGCCTACGCGCAGGCACACGACCTGCAGGGCCGGTTCGTCGACACGGCGCGCGACGACTTCTGGCTGGCGCTCGACATCTCCGCCTACTCGCTGACGGCGATGGCGCGCCGCGCGGAGCCGATCATGGCCGCGCGCGGCGGCGGCTCGATCGTGACGATGACCTACCTCGGCGGCGAGCGGGCGGTGCCGAAGTACAACGTGATGGGCGTCGCGAAGGCCGCGCTGGACGCGTCGATGCGCTACCTGGCGGCCGACCTCGGCCCGTCCAACATCCGCATCAACGCCGTGTCGGCGGGGCCCGTGCGGACGCTCGCGGCGCGATCGATCCCCGGCTTCACGACGATGGAGGAGATCGTCGCCGAGCGCTCGCCGCTGAAGCGCAACATCGACGCCTCCGACGTGGCGAAGACGGCGGTGTACCTGCTCGAGGCCGAGAACGTGACCGGCACCATCGCCTACGTGGACGCCGGCTACCACGCGATGGGCATGTGAGCCGGTGCGTCTGACAATCGTCGGTTCCTCGCCGTCCTGGCCGAACCCGGGAGAGGCGTCGTCGGGCTACCTGGTCGAGACGAGCGGCGGCAGCCTGCTGCTCGACTGCGGCAACGGCGTGCTCGGCCGCCTGCGGGCGCTGCGCGACACGGGGCCGACCGCGATCGTGCTCAGCCACCTCGATCCCGACCACATCAGCGACCTGTGGTCGGTCATGTTCGGCATCAGCTACGGCCCGCTCGCGTGGCCGGGGACGACGCTCTACGCGCCGCCCGGCGGCCGCGTGGTGCTGGCCGAGCTCCTCGATGCGTTCGGCAGCACGATCGGGAGCCTGGAGCGGGCCTTGACGGTGCATGAGTACCGCACCACGGAGCCGCTGGAGGTCGCCGGCGCGACGCTGCGATTCTCGCGCACCCGGCACTCCGCCCACTCGTACGCCACGCGCATCGCGGACGGCGACCGGACAATGGTCTACACGGGGGACGCGTCGCTGACCACCGGCCTCGTCCAGCACGCGCAGGGTGCCGACCTGCTGCTGGCCGAGGCCACGTTCGCGGTGCAGGCCGGCGCGCCCGAGGGCGTGCACATGACGGCGCGGCAGACGGCCGGCCTGGGCCGTGATGCAGCGGTCGGCCGGCTGGTGCTCACGCACCTCGCGGCCGAGGACCGGGCGGCGTCGCTGGAAGCGGCGCGGGCCATCTTCGAGGCCACGGAGCTGGCGCTGCCGGGCGCGACTTTCGACGTCTGAGGTCGCAGCCGACTCCCCCTGACCGACGGCCGGGCCGCGTGCCCGGCCGTTCCCGTTCAGCCGCCGAGGCTGGTGACGAGCGCGCGGTACAGTCGGTAGCCGAGGATGACCTTGAGCCGGTCGCGGGCCGACAGCGCCGGTTCGGCGGCCGTCAGCGTGCGGACGTTCATGACGGCGTCGAGGAGGCGGCGGTCGGCCTGGGTGGACATCTGCTGCATGGGTGAATGAATCGGTGAAATCCGCGCACCTCTCATCCCCCGTTCGTGGCGACTACGGCCCGCATGGACGGGAGATTCCGTCAGAAAAGCGTGAGGTCGGGCTCCGATGCGCCCCGCAGCAGCGCTGGATCGAACACCACGCACTCGACTCCGCGCGCCTCCGCCAGCACGCGTGCCTGCGGCGCGAAGTCGGGGGCTGCCACGATCGCCCGGGCCGGCGCCAGCGAGGGCGTCAGGTCGACCTGCTCCCGGTACCGGATGACCTGCTCGACCGCGGCGGCCACCGCGCGGACGCGCTTCACCTCGACCAGGGCGACGAGCCCGTTGGCGTCGCGGCAGAACAGGTCGACGGGGCCGACGTCGGTGGGCCGCTCGCGCTCGACCAGCACCAGGCCGGGCTCGATCACGTGCAGCGCGCGAGCGAGCAGCGCCTGGATCTCCTTCTCGCGGCCCTGCCGCTCGAAGATGGCCTCGTCCACCAGCTCGTGCCGGTCGTCGGCGTGGGTGCCGAGCAGCAGGATCGTCAGCGTCTCACCGCTGGCGGGACGCCGCACGCGGATCACGTCGTCGGTCTCCTCGACGATCGTCGGGCCCGGCATGTAGTTGATCGGCTTCGCGCCCTTCAGCGCGTGCACGCAGACCGAGCCGTCGTCCTTGAACAGCACGACGCGATCACCGGGCGAGAGGCGGGTTTCGAGCCGGCCGGCGTAGGCGATCTCGCAGTGGGCGACGAGGACTCTCATGGAGCCGGGATCAGACCCGCGATCAGGCGCTCGATGCCCTCGACGTGCTCGCGCATCACGACGCGGGCGGCATCGCGGTCGTGGCTCTCGATCGCCGCCAGCAGGCGATGGTGCTGGGCGGTCGAGTTGTCGAGGGTCGCGTTCGCGCGCGGCATGCCGTTCATGATGTCGGAGATGACGCCGTGCGTCTGGGTGATCGCCTCGACCAGCTGCAGCGATCCCGAGATGGCGGCGATGGCGATGTGCAGGCGCGAGTCGACCGCGCGGTACGACGGGTAGGCGCCGGCGTCGAACCCGGCCACCTCGTCGATCAGCTCGGCCAGCCGCTCGACGTCGGCGCGGGTGGCGTGCTCGGCGGCCAGCTCGGCCGAGCCGACCTCGAGCACGCGACGCAGTATGAGGGTGCCGCCGAGGGTGCCGCCGAGCTCGCGCAGCACGTCATGCGGGTCGCGAGCCTCGAGCTGCGGCAGCACCTCGGCGACGAACGTGCCGCCGCCGCGGCCGCGCCGCGCCTCCAGGTAGCCCGCCTCGGCCAGCACGCGCAGCGCCTCGCGGACGGTCGACCGCGACAGCGCGAGCTGCAACGCCAGGTCCCGCTCCGACGGCAAGCGTTCCGACGGCCGTAGCAGGCCCATCTTGATCGCCCGCCCGATTCGCTCAACGGTCTGCTCGAACGCGTTTGCGGTGCGGATCGGCGTGAAGATCGCGTCGGTGTCAGCCGACGAGCCTCCGTTTGGCCGCATCCCCATCTGGCGCCCAGGCTAGCAGGGTCTGCAACACCATCCGCACGCGATCGGCGATCATCACCGGCATCGCACCGAAGGAGCACTGATGGCGTCGGATCTGACCAAGGCGGTACTGCGCGCGGTCGACGCGGGGGCGTCGAGCGAGGAGTTCGCGGCGATCGAGTTGCCCGCTACCTACACCGCCGTCGCGCTGCACGCCGAGGATGCGGAGACGCTCGGCAAGCTGCCGCGGGCGGAGAAGCGCCCCTCGGCGGCGATGCACGTGGAGCAGGTGCCGATGCCGGAGATCGCGCCCGACGAGGTGCTGATCGGGACGATGGCGTCGTCGATCAACTTCAACACCGTCTGGTCGGCCATCTTCGAGCCGGTGCCGACGTTCGCCTTCCTGTCCCGCTACGCCAAGGTGCGGGGCCACTGGGGCAAGCGCCACGACCAGCCGTTCCACGTGGTCGGCTCCGACGCCGCCGGCGTCGTGCTGCGCACCGGCTCGGCCGTCTCGAAGTGGAAGCCCGGCGACCGCGTCGTCGTGCACCCCAACGACGTGGCGCTCGAGGACCCGCAGGGCCACGACGACACCATCCTCGACCCGGACCAGCGCGTCTGGGGCTTCGAGTCCAACTACGGCGGCCTCGGCGAGGTGTGCCTGGCGAAGGCCGACCAGCTGATGCCGAAGGCGGAGCACCTGACGTGGGAGGAGGCGGCCTCGATGCCGCTCACCAACTGCACCGCCTACCGCATGCTCGTCGGTCCGAACGGCGCCCGCATGCAGCAGGGCGACGTGGTGCTGATCTGGGGTGCCGGCGGCGGTCTGGGCGGCTTCGCGACGCAGTACGTGCTGAACGGCGGCGGCACGCCGCTGTGCGTCGTCTCGAGCCCGGAGAAGGCGGCTGTCTGCCGCTCGATGGGCGCCGACCTGGTGATCGACCGCAAGGAGCTCGGCTTCCAGTTCTGGGACCCGGAGACGGGCAAGCAGAACCCCAAGGAGGCGCTGCGGCTGGGCAAGACCATCCGCCAGCTGACCGGCGGCCGCGACGTCGACATCGTCTTCGAACACCCGGGCCGCGACACGTTCGGCGCCTCGGTGTTCGTCGCCCGGCGTGGCGGCAAGATCGTCACCTGCGCCTCGACGTCGGGCTTCCTGCACGAGTTCGACAACCGCTACCTGTGGATGTTCGCGAAGTCGATCGTCGGCTCGCACCTCGCCAACTACAGCGAGGCGTGGCGCGCCAACGAGCTCGTCCGCCAGGCGCGCACGCACCCGATCCTCTCGAAGACCTACCCCATGGCCGAGGCCGGCCGGGCGGCCGACGACGTGTCCGAGAACCTGCACCTCGGCAAGGTCGGCGTGCTCTGCATGTCGCCGGAGGAGGGGCTCGGCGTCGTCGACCACGCGCTGCGCGAGAAGCACCTCGCGGCGATCACGCGGTTCCAGGTCTGACGGAGCTCAGACGCGCTGCAGCACGGCCCGGCGCCCCGCCGGCAGCGGATCCAGGCTCAGACCTCGGTGACGTCGGAGAGATAATGGGTGTCGTTCATGCGCATCAGCATCGAGCGGCGGCGGCCCATACGGTCGGCGCGCAGGCGCACGTCGGAGAGGCCGGCGTTCGACATGAAGAAGTGGATCGCGTCGGGCGCGCCGGGGCCGACGTGCAGCAGGTGCCGCAGGATGGCGGTGGTCGTGCCGCCGTGCGACACGACCAGCGGCAGCCCGCCGCCGGCGATCACGTCCTCCGCGGCGCCGGCCGTGCGATTCCAGAAGGTGCCGACGCTCTCGCCGTCCCAGGCCGAGTCGTCGGCGTGCCAGATCTCGTCGTACGGCATCTGCTCGAACATCTCCGACAGCGTGAACGGCGAGATCGCGCCCGAGCCGAACTCGATCAGCCGGTCGTCGATCGAGACGTCGAGGTGCAGCTCGCGGGCGCAGGCGGCGGCCGTCTGCCGGGCGCGGACGGCGGGCGAGGCGATGATCCGCGTCGGCGGTCGGCGCAGAGACGCGACGTACCGGCCGAGCTCGTCCGCCTGGCGGTGACCGAGCGCCGTCAGCGGGTCCTCGGCCGTCCAGCGATGGTCGGGGCCGCTCGTCGCGTGGCCGTGCCGTGCCAGGAAGAGCCGCATCTGGTCCACCCGAGAAGCGTACGACTCAGCCCCTGCGGCATGCCGCAGCACCACGCGGAGGCGGACTACGATCCCGTAATGCGCCTCCGACGATCCTGCCTCGCCGTCCCGGGCTCGAGCCCGAAGATGCTCTCCAAGGCCCGCACGCTGCCCGCCGACCAGGTCTTCCTCGACCTCGAGGACGCGGTGGCGGAGTCGGAGAAGACCGACGCGACGCGCCAGAACATCGTCGACGCGTTGTGCGAGGAGTGGACCGCGAAGACGAAGGTCGTGCGCATCAACGGCGTCGCGACGCGCTGGTGCTGGCGCGACATCACCTACATCGTCGAGGGCGCCGGCGCGCAGCTGGACTGCATCATGATCCCGAAGGTGCACGACGCCTCGCACGTGCACTTCGTGGCGCACCTGCTGACGCAGCTCGAGCTCGACCTCGGACTCGAGGTCGGCCGGATCGGCCTCGAGCTGCAGATCGAGACCGGCCACGGCACGGTCAAGATGGAGGAGATCGCCGCCGCCTCGCCGCGCGCCGAGACGATCATCTTCGGCCCCGGCGACTACGCCGCCAACCTCGGCATCCCGCAGCTCACCGTCGGTGCGATCGAGCGCGACTACCCGGGCGACCAGTGGCACTACGTCAACGCGCGCATCGTCAACACCGCGCGCGCCTACGGCCTGCAGGCCATCGACGGGCCGTTCGCAGCGATCCGGGACCTGGACGGCATGCGCGAGGTCGCGCGGCGCTCACGGCTGCTCGGCATGGACGGCAAGTGGGCGCTGCATCCCGACCAGGTGGCGATCGCGAACGAGATCTACTCGCCCGAGCAGAAGCAGTTCGACCTCGCCGTCGCGATCCTCGAGGCCTACCGCGTCGCCACCGAGGAAGAGGGCCGCGGCGCGGTCATGTTCAACGGCGAGATGATCGACGAGGCGAGCCGCAAGATGGCGCTCCAGGTCGAGGCCGCCGGCCGGGCGGCGGGCATGACACCCACCCCCACGGAGGCCTGATGTCGGCGCCCGACTTCCGCGCGCTCGGCCTCTCCTCCGACCAGGAGGACATCCTGCTGGCGGTGCGCGAGTTCGTCGAGGGCGAGATCATCCCGCGCGCGTCCGAGTACGAGGCGGCCGACCGGTTCCCGGACGAGATCGTGCAGGGGCTCCGCGAGCTCGGCATCTTCGGCTTCACGATCCCCGAGCAGTACGGCGGCATGGGCCTCGACCTGACCACGTACTGCCTCGCGATCGAGGAGATCTCGCGGGGCTGGATGTCGGTCTCCGGCATCATCAACACGCACTTCATCTGCTCGTCGATGCTGCTGCAGAGCGGCACGGACGAGCAGCGCGAGCGCCTGCTGCCACAGATGGCGACCGGCGCGGTGCGCGGCGCCTTCTCGATGACCGAGCCCCACTGCGGTTCCGACGTGCAGGCGATCCTCTCGACCGCCGTCCGCGAGGGCGACGACTGGCTCATCAACGGCCAGAAGATGTGGGTCACGAACGGCCTGCGGTCGAGCGTCGTCGCGACGCTGGTGAAGACCGATCCGGCGGCCGACCCGCCGCACACCGGCATGACCTGCTTCATGGTCGAGAAGGAGCCGGGCGTGGCCGAGCAGGGCGGCCTCACGATCCCGCCGCAGCTGCACAAGCTCGGCTACAAGGGCGTCGAGACGACCGAGCTGGTGTTCGCAGACCACCGCGTGCCCGCCACCGCCGTGCTGGGCGGCGAAGCGGGCATCGGCCTTGGCTTCGCGCAGATGATGAGCGGCGTCGAGGTCGGCCGCGCGAACGTCGCGGCCCGCGGCGTCGGCGTGGCGCGGCGCGCGTACGAGCTCGGCATCCGCTACGCCCACGAGCGCGAGACGTTCGGCAAGCCGCTGCACCGCCACCAGGCGATCCAGTTCAAGCTGGCCGAGATGGCGACGAAGATCGAGGCGGCGCGGCTGCTGACCGTACAGGCCGCGCGCGCCAAGGATGCCGGCCGCCGCGCCGACGTCGAGACCGGCATGGCCAAGTACTTCGCCTCCGAGATGTGCAAGGAGGTCGTCGAGGAGTCCTTCCGCATCCACGGCGGCTACGGCTACTCGAAGGAGTACGAGATCGAGCGGCTGTACCGCGACGCGCCGATGCTGCTGATCGGCGAGGGCACGTCCGAGATCCAGAAGACGATCATCGCGCGCGGGCTGATCGCGCGCTACAAGGGGTGACGATGGGCCGCGAGATTCACGCCAGGGACACCCGCTTCGGCCGCTACCTCGAGGACTTCGAGGTCGGCGACGTCTACGTGCACTGGCCCGGCAAGACGATCACCGAGGCCGACGACCACCTGTTCTGCATGATCACGATGAACCACCACCCGCTGCACACCGACGCGCACTACGCCGAGACGGAGACGCAGTTCAAGAGGAACGTCGTGGTCGGGAACCTCGTCTACTCGCTGGCGCTCGGCATGAGCGTGCCCGACGTCTCCGGCAAGGCGATCGCGAACCTCGAGATCGAGTCGCTCAAGCACGCGAAGCCGACGTTCCACGGGGACACCATCTACGCGAAGACCACCGTGCTGGAGGTGACCGAGTCGCGCTCGAAGCCCGATCGCGGCATCGTCTACGTCGAGACGATCGCCTGGAATCAGCGCGACGAGGTCGTCTGCGAGTTCCGCCGCCGCGTGCTGGTGCCGAAGCGGCCGCAATGATCGAAGGTCTCGACCGGCGCACGCTGGCGATGGCGAGCGCGATCCTCGTCATCACGACGACGGCCGGTCTGCTGCTGGTCGGCCCGGTCGGCATCCTGATCGGCCCGGTGATCGACCGGTTCGCCACGCCGCGCATCCTGGCGCGCCGCAACTACAAGAGCCCGGGTGCGCCGCTGTGGTCGGCGGCGATCGGCGGCATCGCGCTGATCCCGGCCCTCGCGGCGGGCAGCGAGATCGCGAACGACCGCGCGATCGCGGTGCTGAGCGCGCTGTCGGCGGCGCTGGGTGCGGTGATCCTCGGCATCCTCGCCCTGCGGACACCGCTCGCGAAGCTCGGCGCGATCGGCATCGGCCTGGGCTTCGCCGCCGCCGTGGTTGCGATCGCACTCGCGTCCCAAGCTAGCTGACGCCAGGTCACGCGCAGCGCACGCGCCGCGCCGAAACGCCCCCCGACCCCGACGCGTCGCGCGATCCGTGCGCCTTCCGCGCGGAAACGTTCCGGGGTCAGACCCCAGAACGGGTCGCTTCGGGGTCTGACCCCGCACATGGAAGGCGCACGGAAGGCGCACGGGTTTGGCACACTCCGGCTTGGTATAGACCAGGAGGCGACCATGCGGGAACGCGCTCGGGCTGTGGTGATCGGGGGCGGCGTCGGAGGGTGCTCGGTCCTGTACCACCTCGCGAAGCTCGGCTGGACGGACTCCGTGCTGGTCGAGCAATACCAGCTCACGCACGGCTCGACCTGGCACTCCGCCGGACTCGTCGGGCAGCTGCGCTCGTCCGTGTCGCTGACGCGGATGATGATGTACTCCGTCGGCCTGTACGGCGATCTGGAGCGCGAGACCGGCAAGGACCCCGGCTGGCACCAGTTGGGCGGCCTGCGGCTCGCCTCCTCGCCCGCCCGGCTGGAGGAGATCCAGCGTCAGAACGCCTGGGCCAACACCTTCGGCCTGCCGATGGAGATCATCTCCGCCGCCGAGGCGCAGGAGAAGTTCCCGCTCATGTCGACCGACGGCGTGCTCGCCGCCGCCCACCTGCCCTACGACGGCTACCTCGACCCGAGCCAGCTGACGTTCGCGCTCGCCGACGCCGCCCGCCGCCTGGGCGCCGACATCGAGACGCGCACGAAGGTGCTCGCGATCGAGCAGCGGGACGGCCGCGTCTGCGCCGTCGTCACCGACAAGGGCCGCATCGAGTGCGAGGTCGTCGTCAACGCCGCCGGCATGTACGCCCCCGAGGTCGGCCGCCTGGTCGGCGTCGACATCCCGATCATCCCGTTCGGCCACCAGTACGTCGTCACCGAGCCGACCGATCCCGCCCTGCCGCCGCTGCCGACCCTGCGCGACCCCGACAACCTCATCTACTTCCGCACCGAGGTCGGCGGGCTCGTGATGGGCGGCTACGAGCGCACCCCTGCCTCGTGGGCGCTCGACGGCATCCCGGCCGGCTTCGAGGCGCAGCTGCTGAACGAGGACTGGGACCGGATGGAGGAGCTGATGACGAACGCGATCCACCGCGTTCCGACGCTCGAGACGCTTCCCATCAAGAAGTTCTTCAACGGCCCTGAGGCGTTCACGCCAGACGCCGAATTCATCCTCGGAGAGTCGGAGGTCCCCGGCTTCTGGGTCGCCGCGGGGTTCTGCGCCCACGGCCTGGCCGGCGCCGGCGGCATCGGCAAGACGATGGCGGAATGGATCATCGACGGCCAGCCCGAGTGGGAGGTCTGGGCGCTGGACATCCGCCGCTTCGGCGCCACGTACGCCTCGCAGCGGTACACCCTCGCGCGCACCTACGAGGCGCTGTCGAAGTACTACGACATCAAGTACCCGGGCGAGGAGCGCCAGGCCGGCCGGCCGCTGCGCGTCTCGCCCGCCTACGCGCGGCACGCCGCGCTGGGCGCCGCCTTCGGCGAGAAGTCCGGCTGGGAGCGCGTGAACTGGTATGAGTCGAACGCCGCCGGAGGCGACGAGTCGCTGCGTCCGCGCGGCTGGGCGGGCGAGAACTGGTCGCCGGCCATCGCCGCCGAGGCGGCCGCCACCCGCACGACGGCGGGCCTGTTCGACGAGACCAGCTTCGCCAAGATCGAGGTCGTCGGCCCCGGCGCGCTCGCACTGCTGCAGCAGCTCTGCGCCAACGACGTCGCGCGGCCGGTCGGACGCGTCACCTACACGCAGATGCTCAACCATCACGGCGGCATCGAGTGCGACCTGTCGGTGATCCGCACGGCCGAGGACCGGTTCCTGCTCATCACCGGCACGGCGTTCGGCACGCACGACCGGCGCTGGATCGAGCGACACGCGCCGCGCGACGGCTCGGTGCACGTCACCGACGTGACGGCGAGCCGGGCCTGCTTCGGCCTCTGGGGTCCTCGCGCCCGGGACATCCTGCAGAGCCTGACGAAAACGTCCCTCGCGCACGCCGATTTCCCGTACATGTCGGCGCTCGAGATCGCGGTCGGCGACGTGCCCTGCGTGGCCGTGCGCGTCACGTACGTGGGCGAGCTGGGCTGGGAGCTGTACTGTCCGGCGGAGTACGGCGCGCGCCTGTGGGACGACCTCTACGACGCCGGACAGGTGCATGGACTGGTGCCTTGCGGCTACCGCGCCATCGACGCGCTACGGCTGGAGAAGGGCTACCGCGCTTGGGCCACCGACATCACGCCTGACACGTCGCCCGACGAGGCCGGGCTCGGCTTCGCCGTGAAGCCGGACAAGGGCATCGACTTCATCGGTCGCACCGCCATCATCGCCAGCCGCGCCGCCGGCGAGCCGGCCACGCGCCTCGTGTGCCTGGTGCTGGACGAGCCGCGCGCGATCGCGCTGGGCTCCGAGCCCGTCCGGCGCGTCGACGGCGAGGTGCTGGGCCGCGTCACGACCGGAGGCTACGGCTTCGCGGTCGCCGCGTCGATCGCCTGGGCCTGGGTGCCCGCCGAGGCGGCCGAGCCCGGCACCCGGCTCGAGGTCGACATCTTCGGCGAGTGGGTCGGCGCCGAGGTGCGCGCCGAGCCGCTGTACGACCCGCAGGGCGAACGCATCCGTTCGTAGCGGCCAACTATGCTCTCCTGCGTGAAGGGCCGCATCGTCATCGTCACCGGCGGCGCCTCCGGCATGGGGGCCGCCTGCGCGCGTTTGCTCTCCGGAGCCGGGGCGCCCGTCGTGATCGTCGACCGCGACGGGGTTGGCGCGGCCAACGTCGCGGCCGGCATCGGCGCGACGGTGGTGGCCGGCGACGTGACCGACTCGGCGTTCTGCGAGCACGCCGTGGCAGAGACCGTCGAACGGCACGGGCGCCTTGACGCGCTCGTCAACGCGGCGGGCACCATCGTGCGCGCCGACGCCCTCGGCACCGACGACGAGTCGTGGCACAGGCAGTTCCGCGTCAACGTTGACGGCACCTTTTTCATGAGCCGCGCGGCGGTGCGCGTGATGAAGCCCGCCGGGTCGGGCGCAATCGTCAACTTCGGCTCCATCTGGGGCGGCACCGGCGGCCAGGGCCACACCGCGTACTGCGCCGCCAAGGGCGCCGTCCACAACCTCACCCGCGCGATGGCGCTCGACCACGCCCGCGACGGCATTCGCGTCAACGCGGTCGCGCCGGGCGAGGTCGACACGCCCATGCTGCGGGCGGCCGGGCGGGAGACGCCGATGACCGACGACGAGCTGGCCGCGATGGCCGAGCGCGCCATCCCGATGGCGCGGGTCGCGCAGCCGGACGAGATCGCCCGGGTCGTCGTGTTCCTGGCCTCTGACGCCGCCAGCTACATGACGGGCGCGATCGTGCCGGTCGACGCGGGCTACACGGCGCGCTGATGCAGACGCGCCGGCTGGGCCGCAGCGGGGTGGTCGTCTCGGCGCTGGCGCTCGGCACCGACAACATCCTCAACCCGACCTCCGAGGACGAGTCGATCCGGATGATCCACGCCGCCCTCGACGGCGGCATCAATCTGATCGACACGGCCAACTCGTACCGCGCCGGCGAGGCGGAGCGCGTCATCGGTAAGGCCCTGCGCCTGCGTGGCAGGCGCGACGACGTGCTGGTGGCGACGAAGTTCCACTACCCGACCGGACCGGGCCCGAACGACCGCGGCAACTCGCGCGTGCACCTGATCCGCGCGTGCGAGGAGTCGCTGCGGCGGCTGCGGCTCGACCACATCGACCTGTACCAGTCGCACCGCCCCGACCTGGACGTGCCGCTGGACGAGACGCTGGGCGCGCTCGACGACCTGGTGCGCGCCGGCAAGGTGCGCTACGTCGGCACGTCGACCTCGCCCGCATGGCACGTCATGGAGGCGATCATGACGGCCGAGCTGAAAAGCGTCGTGCGCGTCGTCTCGGAGCAGTCGCCGTACAACCTGCTCGACCGCCGGATCGAGAACGAGCTGTTGCCGATGTGCCGGCGCCACGGCGTCGGCGTGCTCTGCTGGTCACCGCTGGCGATGGGCATGCTGGCCGGTCGCTACGCGTCGGAGACCGGGCGCGAGGCCGACTCGCGCGCGGCGCTGCGCGGCGGCATCTACGCCGAGCGCGTCACCGCCGCCGGCATCGAGGCCGGCAACGCCTTCGCGGCGCTGGCCCGCGCGGCGGGCTACGAGCCGGCGCTGCTGGCGGCGCTGTGGACGAAGGACCAGCCCGGCGTCACCGCGCCCATCATCGGCCCGAAGTCGGTCGAGCAGCTGACCGGTCTGCTGCCGGCCGGCGACATGGAGCTGCCCGACGACATCCGCGCCGCCTGCGACCAGCTCGTCACCCCCGGCAGCTTCGTCGCGAGCTTCTTCAACTCGGCGACGTGGATGGCCTGGAAGCACTGAACAGAGGAGCCCGATCGTGCCCGTCCTGAACGACGCCGCCCGTCAGGTCATCACCGGGGGCAACCTCGCCCACATCGTCACGCTGAACGAGGACGGCTCGCCGAACGTCGTCTGCATCTGGACCGGCATGGACGGTGACGAGATCGTCTCCGCGCACCTGTCGGACCAGCGCAAGCTGCGCAACGTCCGGCGCGATCCGCGCGTGGTCGTCTCGTTCCAGTCGCCGACCCGCAACGCCCAGGACGTGGACGAGCACCTCGTCGTCTACGGCACGGGGCGCGTGCAGGAGGGCGGCGGTGCGAAGCTGCTGCAGGCGCTGGCGCACGTCTACTTCGGCGACGAGCGCCGGTTCCCCGACACCGACACGCCGCCCGCCGGCTACGTCCTGCGCATCACGCCCGAGCGGGTGACGGGCTGGGGGCCCTGGCAGGACTGACGGCCTCGGCCGGCAGCAACGTCCGGCCGAGAGCGACGAGACTGCTCCACAGCAGGGTCCCGGTCATGACGTGGGCCCAGACGAGATACCAGGGCAGCTCGTTGCGCCACTGCACCTCGCCGATCACGACCTGTGTGGCGGTGAGGGCGACGATCACCCACGCCAGCCGCGGCACGCGACGTGACGTGAACTCGATGCGCGATAGCAGGTAGAGGAACACCGCCAGCGCACTCACGTAGAGGACCGCGATGCGCACGTGCCAGTAGGCCACGTCGAGCAGCGCGTACAGGCGCGGCACGTCGTCGGCGCCGGGATGCGTGCTGCTGGTGGTGACGATCGCGCCCGAGACGATCAGGGTCAGGCCGAGGGCCAGGAACGCCAGCGTCGCCGGCTGCAGCCAGCCCGGGCGCTCACCCTGACCGGCGGGTGCGAAGCGGGTGTCGACCAGCAACACGGTCGCCAGCGAGAACACGATGATCGCGAGCAGGAAGTGGCTGGCCACGGCGATCGGGTGCAGGTCGACCATGATCGTGATGCCGCCCAGCGGGCCCTGCGCGAACGTCCCGATCGCGATCGCGAGCGCCAGGCGCTTCTTCGGGTGGTGCCAGCCGCGGTAGGCGAGCAGCAGCGTCAGGATGATGACCGTCCCCGCCAGCAGCCGGTTCGAGAACTCGATCACCGCGTGCCCGGCCAGCGGCGGTGTGGCGCGCCCGTTGCAGAGGGGCCAGTCGGGGCAGCCGAGGCCCGAGTTCGTCACCCGCACCAGCGCGCCCGAGCAGAAGTTCACGTACAGCGCGACCCATACGATCACGACGAGGCGCTCGAACGACGGCAGGCGACGCACGCCGCCAGCGTATCGGCTCAGACGCTCTCGAACGAGCGGTCGCGCCCGCCGCCGCCGAGCGCGTCGCGCAGCGCGAGCGCCAGCCGTGCAACGCCGCGGTCGGCCTGCGCGGGCGTCATCGTCGAGAACGACAGCCGCAGGTGCGATGTCGGCACGCCGGGCGGCACGTACGTGTGGCCCGGGGAGACGATCACGCCGCGTTCGACACCGCGCGCGAAAATTTCCTCCTCCGACACGCGATCGGGTAGGCGCAGCCACAGGTTGAAGCCCGCACGGGGCGCCAGCCACGTGGCCCGGCCGCCGAGCCGGCGCTCGAGCGAGCGCAGAAACGCGTCGCGCCGGTGGTGGTACAGCAGCCGCGTCCGCTCGAGGTTGACGGCCGCTTCGGGCCGTGCCAGGTAGCCGGCCAGCGCGCGCACCAGCGGCGGCGACGTGTAGCGGTCGGCGACCAGCTTCGCAGCCAGCACACGGCGGTCGAGGTGCGGCGGCGACAGGATCACGCCCAGCCGCAGGCCGGGCAGCACGGTCTTGGCGTAGCTCTTGACGAGGATGATCGGCGCCTCGGGATCGAACGCGGCGATCGGCGCCGGCACCGGCCCGTCGTGGACCAGCTCGGCGCCGGTGTCGTCCTCGATGATCACGAGGCCCGTCTCGGCGCTGAGCGCGGCCAGGCGCGCCCGGCGCTCGTCGGAAAGCACTGTGCCGGTGGCGTTGTTGCCGGTGGGGTTCGCGAACAGCAGCCGGGGGCGCTCGAGCCGGATCGCCTCGGCCACGGCCTCGACGCGCAGGCCGTGCGCGTCGACGGGGATCGGCACGATGCGGGCCCGCGAGGCGACCAGCGCGTCGACGGCGCCGGCGTACGTGGGCGTTTCGCACAACACGACGTCGCCGGGCTCGACCAGCGCCCGGACGGCGAGGTCGATCGCCTGCTGACCCGAGGTGGTGACGAGGATCGCCTCGGGGTCGGCGTGCAGGCCGCGGGTGCGCCACGCGTCGGCGACCAGCTCGCGCAGGCCGAGATCGCCGCGCGGCGGCCCGTAGCCGAACAGGGCGGCGCCCTCCTCGCGGACGACGGCCTCCAGCTCGGCCGAGACGGCGGCCGCGACGCGATCGTCGACGACGGGCAGGCCGGCGGAGAGGTTGATCGCACCGGCGCGCTGGGCGCCTGCCAGCCGCTCCTGCAGGTCGAGAATGGCCGAGGGTGCGGGGCCGCGGCGACTGGCGACGAGCTCGACCAACAGGTCGTCTCCCTCACGCGGCCGCGCGACGTAGGTGCCGCGGCCCACGCGCGAGACGACGCGGCTCTCGCGGGCCAGCATCGCGTAGGCCTCGCCCGCGACCGCCGCCGAGACGTGCTCGGTCGTGGCCAGCTCTCGCACCGGCGGCAGGCGGTCGCCCGGCGCCAGCTGGCCCGCATCGATGCGGGAGCGGAGGCGAGCGGCGAGTTCGGCGGCGAGGGACATGTCCGGCAGTGTCCGTGGCGAATCTCAGATTCGCCCGGACACAGACTAACGCGGGCGCCTAAGTGGCAGTCTCCGCGGCCGAGAAGTCGGCCAGCAGGCACTCGTCGGGACGCTTGTCATCGCGGAACCGGTGCAGCCTCGCGCCGTGCCGGATGCGACCGCCCGACGCGTGGTCGAACGACACCTCCACGACCAACTCGGGTCGCAGGCCGACCCACTCCAGCTCTCGGCCCTGCGTCCACCGGGAGACCTCGCCGGAGCCGCGATCACCCGTCTCGTACGGCCGCACGACGTCGAGCAGCTCGCGCTTCTGCTTGGCCGAGAAGCCGGACGAGTGGCCCATCGGCACCAGCTGCCCGTCGTCGCCGGTGAGCGCCAGGATCAGCGACCCGACGGTCTCGGGCTCCTTCCCCTCGCGGTAGCCGATCACCACGCAGTCGATGGTGCGGATGCGCTTGACCTTCCACATGCCCGCACGCTTGCCCGGCTTGTACGCCGCCGCGAGCTCCTTTGCGATCACGCCCTCGGTGGTATCCAGCCACACCTCGGCCACGGCCGGGTCGGGCGTCGCCGTCGTCGGCGTCAGCGCCCCGTCCAGCAGCTGCGCCAGGCGCTCGCGGCGCTCGGAGAACGGCAGCGCGAGCAGCGACTCGTCGCCGTCGGCCAGGAGATCGAACGGCAGCAGCATCGCCGGCGTCTCCCGCGACAGCCGCCGGATGCGCGACTCGGCGGGATGGATGCGCTGCTGCAGCGCGCCGAACGCCGGGCGGCCATCGGCGTCGAGGATCACGATCTCGCCGTCCAGCACGTAGCTGCCGGGCGGCAGCGAGATCTCGGGGAAGTACCGGTCGAGCGGCTTCGAGCCCCGCGACTGCAGGTAGACGTCGTCGCCGTCGACGAACGCGATTACCCGGAAGCCGTCCCACTTCTGCTCGTACACCCAGCCATCACCGAGCGGCAGCTCCGTGGCGGACTTGGCGAGCTGCGGCGCGATCGGTGGTTGCAGCGGAAGCGTCACGGACCCGCGAACGTTACTCGCAGTCGCACTCCGCGCACAGGTTCCGGAGGCGGACCTTGAGCGATTCGGGGCAGGGCTCGTCGCCGATGCGGCGCATGGTCTCGCGCATCTGCGTCTCGAGCTTGTAGCAGCGGGCGCACGGCGGGCACACAGCGAGGTGGGCCTCGATGGCGGCGACCTCCGCCGGCGTCAGCGCGCGATCGACGTAGGCCTGGAGGCGCTGCTCGGCCTCGGCGCAGGCGGCGGTGGAACCGCTCATGCGGCCACGCTCCCGTCGGCGAGGGCCTTCTTGAGGGCGCGCCGGCCGCGGTGCAGCCGGCTCATGACGGTGCCGATCGGGATCTCGAGGATGTCGGCGGCCTCCTGGTAGGAGAAGTCGCCGAGGTCGACGAGCACCACGACCTCCTTGAAATTCTGCGGCAGATCGGCGAGCGCGTCCATGACCGGGCCCTGCGAGAGCTCGTCGATCAGGCGTTCGATGTCGGCCAGCCCGCCTCGCAGCCCCTGGTCGAGCCGGTTGTAGAGGTAGTAGTCGCCCTCTTCCAGCGGCTCGGCGTCGGGGGCGCGCTGCCGGCGGCGCGCCTGGTCGATGGCGTAGTTGTGCAGGATCCGCAGCAGCCAGGCCCGCAGGTTGGTGCCGGGCTCGTAGCTCTTCCACGACCGGATCGCCCGGACGTAGGTCTCCTGCACGAGGTCCTCCGCCTCGGGCACGTCGCGCGCCAGGCGCCGCGCCACCCGCCACACGTCATCGGCGAGATCGAGGACGGACTCCTCGAACTCGACACGTTCGGGAGAGCGGGCGTCAGGCACGGAGCGAGCGTACCAGGGGGCGTCGAGCACGAGAGTCATCCGAGGCTGTACAACGTCCCGGCCCCGCCGCGCTATTCCGATGCAGCCTGGAGGCGCCGTCGGTCGCCGGCACCCGGCGGTGGCTCCAGCCTAGGTGGCGCGAACCCTTCCACCACCCGATTGCCTCGCCTGCTCGAGGGCCTCGTCGGCTCGGTAGAGCGCCATCTCGAGGGTCTCGTCGGGCGTCGGCACATGCACGCCGGCGGAGAACGACGCTGGTGTGGATTCGACCACGACGGCCGATTGCAGCTCGCCGATCGCACGCTTCAGGCGAAGGGCCGCTCCGGCGGCGTCCGTGTCGGGCAGCACCAGCCCGAACTCGTCACCGCCGATGCGGCCGATCAGATCGCTCGGCCGGCTCGACGACAGCAGGCGGGCGACGGCGGCCAGCACCGCGTCGCCGGTGGTCTGCCCGAGCAGGTCGTTGAGCTGCGCGAAGCGGTCGACGTCGGCCACGGCGACCGCTACCGGTCGACCGTTGCTCGCGCCCCGCGCCAGCTCGGTCTTGCCGCGCTCGAGGAATGCCCGGCGGTTGAGCAGGCCGGTGAGGGGATCTCGCTCCGCCAACTGGCGCAGATCGTCGATCTGCGCGGTGTAGCGGGAAACATCGCGGAGCACGACCACGACCGCCTCCTCGTCGGCGAGGATGGTCGCGTCGAGCGTGCGGCCGTCGCGCAGCACGAGCTCGACACCACGGCGCGCCTCGGCTTGCAGACGCGACGACTCCATGGCGCGGCGCAGGCGGGCGAGCGAGGAGGCGCGAAGGGCCGCCAGCAGCGGCAGGTCGCCGAGCAGCTCGGCCGCCTCGGGCGACCTGCGGTCCTCCATCTCACCTTCGATGAGCCAGACGACGGCCTCGGGAATACGCGACAGACCGGCCAGGCTATGCGCATGTGCGCGCATCCGACGCTCCTTCTTCTCCACTTCCCGTATCGACACATCAGCCGATCGCATTACGGGTCGGTTGCAGGAGCTTTGCGGAGTTTCGGGGCGCGTTGCCGGCTAGCCGACGATGGCCGCGTAGGCGTCGTCGACGCGCGCGATGACCGAGATCATGCGGCCCCGCGTGAGGGCCCGGTCGCGCAGCACCGTGACGGGCACGAGGCTGCGGCCGCCGGTGCGGCGCGTCTTTGCGCCGTCCACGGACTTGAGCACGAACGGCTCCGGCTGCCCGAGCCGCGTGTCGAGCTCCTTCAGGGTCGCCACGCCGTCCAGGAACTCGGCGTTTGATCGCCGCGCCGCGAGGGCGAACAGGTCGTCGGGGGTGTCGACGTCGGCGCTGCCGGCAGCGAGATCGCCGCATTCCACCAGCACGGCATCGACGGTCGCGCCGGCGCGCTCACCGGTCTGCGGTACCTGCGGCCACACGGCCCGCGGCAGCACCACCGGATGACCGCGGACATCGTCGTAGGCGGCCGCCACCGCGCAGTTCTCGCGCCGGTAGGCGGTGCGCACGCGTTCGATCACACTGGCCGGGATGTCGGGGGCGTCGCCGAGCAGCACCAGGACCGCCTCGACCTCGTCGGGCATCCGGGCGAGCGCGATCGCGAGCGACGAGGCGAGGCCGTCGGACGGGCGCGGGTTGCGCACCATCGCGAAGCCGTAGTGCGCGAACAGCGGGCGCAGCGTCGCCGTCTCCTTGCCGACGACGGCGATCTTGGGGCCCTCCTCGGGCGCGGTTCGCAGCGCCCACTCGACCAGCGGGCGGCCCCACCACTGCGCGAGCAGCTTGGGAGATCCGAACCGGGTGGCGCCACCGGCCGCGAGCACCACGGTACCCATCGATGTCGTCATGACCTGATCGCCTCCAGACCGCGTGCGACGAGCGTCGTCACGACGGTGCGCTTCCAAGCGCTCTCGGGATTGCCCGGCAGGTCCGCGAGTGGATCGTCCGGGTCGAGCCGCACCGGGATGTTGGCGACGCCGCCCGCCGCCACCACGACCTCGCTGCCGAAGCGCGCCACCGCGACGCTGACGAGCGGGAACGAGAAGGCCTTCCGTTCGCCGAGCCGCAGGTAGGCGGACGCGTCGGGCGTCGCCGACAGCTCGACCGCCGTCACGATCTCGCCGACGTCGAGGTCGATCAACGACCGGTTCTCCTCCGTCGGCCGCCGGTACAGGTCGGCCAGCTCGAGCTCGCGCTCACCGTACGCCGATTGCAGGTGCACGGTGGCGCGGCACGCCAGCAGCGCCGGCGCGAGGTCGGAGGGATGCGCCGAGATGCAGTCGCCGGGCTGCAGGTTGTGCTTGCGGTGCTCGCCGATCTGGGCGTAACAGGTGTCGCCGCCACCGAGCCAGCAGTTCCACTCGAGACCGCGGTAGTACCAGCAGCGCGTGTGCTGGCAGAGATTGCCGCCGACGGTGCCCTGGTTGCGCAGGATCGGGGACGCGGCGGCGGCGGCCGCCTCGCGCACCACGCTCCACGGCTCCAGCGCGTTGCTGACGGCGACGTCGGCCAGCGTGGTCGTGCCGCCGATGCGGACGCCCGACTCCGTGGCGGTGACGCCGCCGAGACCGAGCGACTGCAGGTCGACGAGGGTGGCGGCGGTCGTGAGGCCACGGTCGAGCTGACCGGCCAGGTCGGTGCCGCCGCCGAGCGGCCGTGCACCGGGCTGCGCCAGCAGGTGCAGCGCCTCGCCGAGGTTGCCGGGCCGTGCATACGTGCTCATACCGTGCATTCGTTCCGAGTGTTGCACGGCATTCGCAACCGCACGCAAGGCCGTTCGCTTCGCTCACGACGTTTCGTGCTCATGCGAGCAGCTCCAGGACCCGCGCCGGCGTCAGGGGAAGCGCCACCGGACGAACGCCCGTGGCGTGCCGGAACGCGTTCGCGATCGCAGCTGCGGTGGGGATGATCGGCGGCTCGCCGAGCCCCTTCGCGCCGACGGTGTTCAGCTTCACGTCGGGCACGGGCGCAAACTCGACCGTGATCGGCGGCGTGTCCATCATCGTCGGCACCTTGTAGTCGTCGAGGGTCGCGTTGACCGGGACGCCGGTCGTGCGGTCGAAGAGGCGCTCCTCGGACAGCCCGTAGGCCATGCCCTGCAGGATGCCGCCCTCGACCTGGCTGGAGGCGCCGAGCGGGTTGATCACACGGCCGATGTCGTGCACCGCCCAGATGCCCTCGACGAACACCTCGCCCGTGCCGGGGTCGACCGCGACCTGCGCGATCTGACATCCGAACGTGTTGGCGCGGAAGCCGTCCGGGTTCGGACCCCGCATGCCGGAGCCGTCGATCGACGCCTGGCCGAGCTTCATCGTCACCTCGGTATACGGCTGGTCGAGCCCGCCGTCCTTCGTCCGGAAGTGGCCGTCGGCCAGCTCGAGATCGTCGACGGCGGCCTCGAAGACGTCGGCCGCGAGCGCGAGCAGCTTGTGCTTGACGGCGGCCGCGGCGCCGCGCACGGCGGGCATCACGGACGGGGTCGTCTGCGAGCCGCCCGCGACCGGGCCGTAGATGTTCGGGCCGGTGTCGCCGCCGACCACGAGCACGCGGTCGAGGGGCAGGCCGAGCTCCTCCGCGGCAACCATGCGCGCCGTCGTCAGCGAGCCGGTGCCGATGTCCTGGACGCCGATCGTGACGACGGCCACGCCGTCGCCGCCGATGCGGCAGGTGGCGTGCGAGGGCGGCCCGCCACCGCCCCACCAGATCTGCGTCGCGCAGCCCATGCCGCGCAGCAGCCCGTCGTCCTGCGGCACGTGCAGCTGGTCGCGGTCGGCCCAGCCGGCCAGCTCGGCGACGCGGTCGTAGCAGTACAGCACCGCGTTCGAGGTGTACGGCAGGTCGGCCGACTGGTCGCGGTCGGTGAAGTTGCGCCGGCGCAGGTCGAGCGGGTCGATCTCGAGCTCGATCGCCAGCTCGTCCATGGCCTGCTCGAGCGCGGTGATGCCCTCCATGACGGCGGGCGCGCGGAACGCGTTGCCGCGCCGCACGTCGAGGCGCACGTTGGCCTCCATACCGCGCGCGTTGGCGCACCGGTAGAGCGTCATCGCCGGCGTGGTGACGGCGCGCCAGCCGGCCATCCCGTACTCCACCAGCGCCTCGGCGTCGATGGCCGTCAGCAGGCCGTCACGGCCGGCACCGAGGCGCACCGTCTGATGCGTTGCGGGCCGGGCGCCGCCGTCGAGCTGCTCGCCGTGGCGGTCGAGCACGAGGCGGACGGGACGCCCGGTGCGCTTCGAGAGCTCGACAGCCATCAGTGCCTCGAAGCCGGCGTTCTGCTTGCCGCCGAAGCCGCCGCCGATGTACTCGGCGATCACGCGGACGCGCTCCTTCGGGACGTTGAAGCGCCGGGTCAGCTCGTCGCGGGCGTCGAAGATGCCCTGCGTCCCGATCCAGCAGATCAGCTCGTCAGGCTTCCACCAGGCGACTGCGGCGTGCGGCTCGATCGGGGTCTGCAGCTGCCCGGGCGTCTCGACCTGGAGCTCGACCGAGACCTCGGCGGCGGCCAGCGCCGCGTCGACGTCGCCGCGGGCGTCCTCGAACGGGTCGCCGTCGATGCGCTGGTCGCGGAAGGCCGCCTGGATATCGACGACGAATGGCAGCGGGTCGATCTCGAGCGCCAGCGCGCGGACGCCCGCCTTGGCGGCGACCAGCGTGTCGGCGGCGACCACCGCGATCGGCGCGCCCGCGTAGTCGGGCTCGCCGTACAGCGGGCCGGAGCGCTGCTTGAAGCTCAGCTCGGTCTCGGGCCCGAGCACGGCGCGAACGCCGGTGACGGCCAGCGCCGCGTCGATCTGCAGCGCCGTGACGCGGCCGTGCGCCACCGGCGAGCGCAGCACGGCGGCGTGGAGCATGCCGGGCAGCGCGACGTCGACCGTGTACCGCGCGATGCCGGACACGCGCTGCGGGCCGGTCTGACGCGCGGCAGGCTTGCCGACCACGGCCAGCTCGGCGGCGGGGTCCCACGAGACGATGCCGTCCTCCTCGACGAGCACCCACTTCTCCTCGAAGCGGCCCTCCATCTCGGTGACGGTCTTGACGAGACGCGGCATCAGGCGTCGCCTCCGGCGAAGGTGAGGATGGCGCGCTCGATCTTCACGTAGCAGCCGCACCGGCAGATGTTGCCGCTCATCGCGCGCCGCACCTGCTCGGAATCGGGTGCCGGATTGTCGCGCAGCAGCGCGGTCGCCGTCACGATCTGGCCCGAGGTGCAGAAGCCGCACTGCACGGCGTCGGAGGCCACGAACGCCTCCTGCAGCGGGGTCAGCCCCGCGCGGGAGATGCCCTCGATGGTCTCCAGCTCGTGGCCCTCGGCCGCAGCGGCGTAGATGAGACAGGCGTTGACCGACCGGCCGTCGAGCAGCACGGCGCAGGCACCGCAGGCGCCCTCGCCGCAGCCGATCTTGGTGCCGACCAGTCCGAGCTCGTCGCGCAGCACGTCGGCGAGCCGGGCCAGCGGCGCGAGCTCGAGCTCGTGTCGCTCGCCGTTGACCGACAGCGTCACTCGCACAGAAAGGACCTCCGGGCAGCATTGGGGCAGAAACAGGCGATCTGGGAGAGCTGGAACAGCTTGGCGACGTCCCACACATCGCCCCGGGGCGCTCCCGGCGGGACATCCTCCCACACGCGGCAGGCAGTCGTGACCAGCTCCTCGAGCAGGGCGACGTCGCCCTCGCCGCGGCACGCGCCGGCCGCGAGACCGGACACGCCGATGTTGTCGGGCAGCCGCATCCAGATCAGCGGGACGGCGGCGCTCAGGTACGTGTAGACGCGCTGGGCGGCGTGGGGCAGCTCCCAGGTGCGCGGCGCGATCGGGTCGGTCATGGCCGGCGTCGTGCCGTTGATGATGCCCTCGACCGTGCCGCCGAAGATACCGCGGCGGATCTCGTCCGAGGCACCGATCTCGTCCAGGATCGCGCCGATCAGCGCGAGCGAGGCGAGGTGGTTGCCGTACGGCGTGTCGGTCGCCCACAGCACCTGCTGCGGAGCGACGCGCGACAGCAGGTTGAGCAGGTCGGACAGGCCCCAGGTCGACGTGTCGAAGAAGACGTTGGCGAGGCCGGCGACGAGGTCGCAGATCCGCTCCTGGTCGACGATCGCGGCATGGGCCAGGATCAGGATCGCGCCGGGGTGGCGCGCGGCGACCTTCGCCAGGTGCTCGCCGATCGGCGGCATGCCGCGACCGGCGTGGATGAGTACCGGCAGGCGGTGCTCCTCGGCGAGCGCGAACACCGGATCGAGCCGGTCGTCGTCGACGGTGAACTTCTGGGCCCGCGGGTGCAGCTTGATGCCGCGGGCGCCGAGCGCCAGACACCGGCGGGCCTCGTCGATCGGGCTCTGGTCGAGATCGAGCCGGGCCAGCGGCACCAGCAGGCCGTCCGACTCGGCCGCCCAGCCGAGGACGCGGTCGTTGGGCGCGCGGTACGCCGGCGCGCGGTCGGCCTCGTGCAGCGGGAACACCAGCGCGCGCCGCACGTTCCATTCGCGCATCTGCTCGAGCATGGTCGGCAGGTCGAGCCGCATGCCGTCCTCGTCGAGGCCGAGATGCGTGTGCGCGTCGGCGAGGAAGACGTCAGGCGGCAGCAGCTTCTGCACGCCGCGCTGGGCACGGCCGAGCAGGCGTTGGGCGTCGTCGAGGGCAGCCATCGCACGGGACTCTATCGGCTGGGTCGAGGGGATCCTGATCAGCGCCAGAGCGGTCGCGAGTCGACGATTCGGGCGGGCCGCAGCCGGTGGGCGACCACGCCGTCGTGGCCGAGGTCGATCGCCAGCGCCGCCGTCCGCGTCGCCACCACGGAGCCCGGATTGAACACGAAGTTGCCGAGGCTGTAGGCCACCAACCGGCCGCTGGAGTGGGTCACGATCGGCTGCAGCACGTGCGGGTGGGCGCCCAGCACGACGTCCGCGCCGGCGGCGAGCGCGGCCTGCGCGAGCGTCTTCTGCCTGGAACCGGGCCGGGTGCGCAACTCGGTGCCCCAGTGCACGTAGACAACCACGACGTCGGCCTTCGTCCGCGCCGCCCTCACCGCCTTCGTGATCGCCGCGGTGGTGGCGGGCGCCAGGCCCGGGCGCTTCGCCGTCGCCCAGTAGGCGAACGGCGGGTAGCCGTCGAACCCGAGCACCGCGATCGTGAGCCCGCCGCGCTCGATGAGGGCTGGCTTCAGGGCGCCCGCCAGCGTGGATCCGCCGCCGGCGGTCAGCATGCCGGTCCTGCGGATCGTGCGCAGGCCGCTCACGAACGTCGTGCGGCCGTAGTCGATGGCGTGGTTGTTCGCGACCGTGACGACGTCGACGCCGCCCGACCTGGCCATCGCCCGGATGGTGGCCGGCGACGAGAGGAAGTGGTAGTTCTTGGCCGGCCACGGTTTGCCGCCCGTGCCGACCGCGGTCTCGAGATTGGCGATCACGACGTCCCGGCCGCGCAGCCAGGCGCCGACGTTCGACCAGTGCCAGGCCGGGCCGTGGGTGCGCAGCTGGTCGAGGGCGGAGCCGGGCGCGACGTCGCCGATGGCCGCGAGCCGCACCGGCCGCACACGCAGCGGCAGCGTGCGCGGCGCCTCGCCGGGCAGCACCAGCCGGTACCGGTAGCTGCCGTCAGTCGGCGGTACCGTCGCCAGCGTGGTGGCGGCACCGGCTGCGAGGTCGGCGTGGGCAACGACGGTCTCCGGACCGGGCGAGACCCGCACCAGGTCGGCGCCGCCGGCGGCCGTGGCAGTGATCGGAACGCGAAGCTCGACACCCGTGGCGAGCCAGACGGGTGGCGTGACGGCGAGCGGCAACCTCAGTCCTCGCCGATCGCCCCGCGCAGGCCGTCGGAATCGTCGAACGGCCCGATCACCGCGAGCGCGGCCCGGTCGCGGCGGATCAGGTCGCCGGCGACGCGCGCGACGTCCTCGGCGGTGACGGCCTCGATGCCCGCGAAGATCTCCTCGAGCTCGACCGGGGCGCCCTCGATCAGCGCCCGCCGCAGGCCGTGCAGGATCATGCCGCGCGCGTCCTCGACGCCGAGCACGGTGCGACCGGTGATGTAACGCTTGGCCTTGGCGATCTCGTCGGCGGGCAGGGGCTCGACGGCCATCCGGCGCAGCTCGCTCCAGATCGTCTCGACCGCCAGCTCGATGCGCTTGGTGTCGACGCCCGCCTGGACGTACAGCGAGCCCGTGTCGGTGTAGCCCGCGTGCGAGGCGAACACGTAGTAGGCGAGGCCGCGGCGCTCGCGCACCTCGGTGAAGAGGCGCGACGACATGCCGCCGCCGAGCACGGCCTGCAGCACCGAGAGCACGTAGCGGTCGGAGTGGCCGACCGGATAGCCGCCGACGCTCAGGATGAGGTGCGCCTGGTCGGAGTCGCGGCGTTCGATGCGCACGGTGGGGCCGCTGATCTGCGGTAGCTCGGTGACTGCCGGCGCCGGCGTCAGGACGGCCTCGAGGCCGCCGAACCGCGCCGCGACGTCGTCCACCATCGCATCGGTGACGGCACCGCCGAGCCCGATCACCATGCGCTCCGGCCGGTACCAGGTACCGAGGTAGTCGGTGAACGTCTCGTGCGTGGCCGCCGTCACCGTCTCCTTGAAACCGATGATCGGCCGGCCCAGCGGCGTGTCGCCGAACCGCAGGTCGTCGTGCACCTGGCCGATCAGGTCGCGGGGCGTGTCGAGGTACATGTTGATCTCCTCGGAGATCACGCCCTTCTCGCGCTCGATCTCGTCGGCGTCGAACCGCGAGTGCAGCAGCATGTCGGACAGCACGTCGATGGCGACGGGCGTCGAGTCGGCCGCGCACTTGACGTAGTAGGCCGTCAGCTCCTTGCCGGTGAAGGCGTTGAACTCGCCGCCGATGCCGTCGATCTCCGCCGAGATGTCGCGCGCCGTGGGTCGGCGCTCGGTGCCCTTGAAGAACATGTGCTCGGCGAAGTGCGCGATGCCGGCGGAGGATGGCTGCTCGTAGCGGGAGCCCGCGGCGAGGCCGACGAAGACGGCGACCGACGGCGCGCCATCCATTCGGGCCGTGAGGATGCGCACGCCGTTGGGGAGCGTCGTGGTCTCGAACATCGGCCCAGGGTAGCCGTTCGGGGCACGAGCCCGACCCTCGCGAACCTTTCCGCAGGATCGTCGTGCAGAGATCGCACGACGCCACCATGGTGCGTTCGTGGGGTCGCGCCGGATCGATCTGCAGATCGACCGCCTGTACTGGCGCGCCGGGTTCGGTCCGTCGGCGGCGGACCGCGCCAGGGCGCGGCGCGCGGGCGTGGCCGCAACGCGCGAGAAGCTCCTCCGCGGCGGCACTGGTCTGCGCGGCACGCCGGCGCGCATCGATGGGCACGCCCTGCAGCCGTACGACCGCTACGGACATGACGTCCTGTGGTGGTTCGACCGGATGGTGCGTACGACCGCGCCGCTGGCCGAGCGGATGGCGTTCAACCTCCACGACCACTTCGCGACGTCCAACGACAAGGTCGGCGACGCGCGGCTGATGCTGGCCCAGTACCGCATGCTGCGCAAGCACTCGCTCGGCAACTTCTCGCGCCTCACGCACGCCATGGCCCGCGACCACGCCATGCAGTGGTGGCTCGACACGATCGGCTCGCACAAGTCGGACCCGAACGAGAACTTCGCGCGCGAGCTGATGGAGCTGTTCACCCTCGGCGTCGGCCACTACACCGAGCGCGACGTCCGCGAGGCCGCCCGCACGTTCACAGGCTTCGACTACGACTGGAGCCGCCGCAAGTACCGCTGGGATCCCGACCGCCACGACAACGGCATCAAGACCGTGTTCGGGCACCGCGGCCGGTTCGGCCCGGACGAGATGGTCGACCTCTGTCTGCGCCACCCCGCTCACGCGCCGTTCCTGGTGCGCAAGCTGTGGGGCTACTTCATCGCCACGCCGCCCTCGGCCGCGACGGTGCGGCGGCTGGCGCTCGCCTACCGGCGCTCCGGGCACGAGCTGCGCCCGGTGGTGCGGATGATCCTCACGTCGCGCCCGTTCTTCGCGAACCTCGAGGAGCCCGATCTCGTCAAGCCGCCCGCGGTGTACGCCGCCGGGATGCTCCGCGCGATCCACCCGCGCGTCGACACCGACGACTGGACGTGGCTGCTGTCGAACATGGGCCAGCAGCCCTTCTACCCGCCGAACGTGGCCGGCTGGCCGGCCAACGAGGAGTGGCTGACGACGCTGTCGGGCAAGGCCCGCGTCGACGCCGCCGCCCGGCTGCTGGGCCAGAAGGGCGTCAAGTTCGACGACCGGAAGGTGCAGCGCGACGAGCGGCCTGCGGCCGCCTACGCCTGGGCGGTGAAGGCCGCCAACCGGCCGTGGACCTCGTCCCACACGCGCCAGAGCCTGCGGACGACGGCGGCCCAGATCAAGCCGGCCGGCGACTGGGACAACCACGCGGCGGCCGAGCGCCGGCGCGTGCTGCGCCTGCTGCTGCTGGCCGGACCCGACGCGCAGGTGTGCTGATGAGCGGCTGCGACGACCATCACCGCACGTCCCGCCTCGCGCTGTTCCGGCCGCGCCGCGTGGTTGCGCGGATGCCGATCCCCGAGGAGCTGCTGGCCGACGGCGGCGACGCGTTCTACCGCTCGTCTCGCAATCGCCGCGACTTCCTGCAGGGCGGCATCGGCGCCGTGCTGGCACTTTCCGCAGCAACGCGGATGCGACCGTGGGAGCTGCTCGAGACGTCGATCGCCGAGGCCGCCGCGAACCCGCAGAACATCATCGTCACCGTGTACCTGGGCGGCGGCAACGACGGTCTCAACACCCTGCTGCCGCTGGCCGGACAGGACCGATCCATCTACGAGGCGGCCCGCCCGCGGTTGAAGATCGCGCCCGGCTCGGCGCTGGCGCTGCCCGGTCGGACCGACCTCGGCTGGCACCCGCAGCTGCAGAGCCTGAAGACGCTCCACGACGAGGCCAAGGTGGGCGCGTACCTGGGCGTCGACTACCCGAAGCCCGACTACTCGCACTTCCAGTCGGTCTACTACTGGCGCACCGGGCAGCTGCTGAACGGCGCCACCACCGGCTGGCTCGGCAACTACCTGGACGCGTACGGGTCGGCCACCAACCCGCTGCAGGGCGTGGCCGTGCAGTGGGCGGCCGACGACCTGCTGCGCACGCGCCGCGCGCCGACGGCAGCCGTCTACTCGCCGTCGGGCTTCTCGTACTGGTCGGACGGCATCTGGGATCAGGACCGGCTCGTCTCCGCCTACGGCCGCACTGCGGGGCCGGCCCGGTCGAAGGCCCGCCGGCGCGCGATGGACGTCGTCCGCCAATCGGTCTACGTCAACCACGCGCTGAAGCCGCTCGCCGCACACGAGCCACCGGCGACGCCGCTGCCGTATCCGAAGACGGGCACCGGCGAGTCGCTGCGCAACGTCGCCCGCATGCTCGGCGCCGGCCTCGGCATCCGCGTCGCGACGGTGCAGGCCGCCGGGCAGTTCGACAGCCACGAGAACCAGCTCGGCTCGCACGGCGACGACCTCGCCGACGTCGGCGACTCCCTGCTGGCCTTCCAGCGCGATCTCGAGGCGCGGGGCCTCGCCGACCGGGTGCTGACGCTGGTCTGGTCGGAGTTCGGGCGCCGCGTGCAGGACAACGCGTCGAACGGCACCGACCACGGCGCGGGCTCACTGGTGCTCGCCGTCGGCAACCCTGCGCGTTCGACCGTCTCGAACGGCTGGCACCTGTCCGACAGCGCGCGCTACGACGGCAACGTGCCCGTCGCGGTCGATTTCCGCGACGTCTACGCGGGCATCATCGACGGGCATCTGGGCGGCGACGTCGAGCGCTGCCTCCCCGGGTATCGAGGGACGCCGGTCGCGATCGTCGGCTAGCCCGCAGGCGGCAGCCGCGTCGCCCGAACGCGCACCCACCACGCACGACCCGTGCCACCACCGACCGAACCACGCGGGAGACACGCATTCCGTGGCCGTTTCGGCACCGCGTGCGGGAACGGCCATCCGCGGCAGCCCCCACCGCCGACGCAACGCCGCGAACCCGGGCGGACGCACGCCATCCGCCCGTCGGCCCGCCCGGAACGCACGGACCGGACACGCACGACCCGCGCCGCAACCGGCCGAAGCGCGCGCACGACACGCATTCCGTGGCCGTTTCGGCACCGCGTGCGGAAACGGTCGCAGGCCGCCGCCGCGCGGTGGCTCCACCCGCTGCGGCCCGACCCGGCCGCGATCGTCGGCTAAGCTCAGAACTTGCGCAAGTTGCTGGCCGCCCTGGCCGTGGTGCTCTGCGCCGCGCCGACCGCGACCGCCTCCCCGCTGATCACACTGACGGGGCGAGGGTGGGGCCACGGCGTGGGCCTGTCCCAGAGCGGCGCCGAGGGCATGGCCCGCAAGGGCGCCACCTCGACCGAGATCCTGGCGCACTACTACAGGGGCACGAAGCGTTCCGAGCGCAAGGGCCAGGCCATCCGCGTGCTGCTGCGGGAGGCGTCGGCAGTCACCGTTCGCGCCGACCCGGGCTCGCGTCTGAAGATCGACGGCGCGGAGTCGATCCCGGTCGACGGCTGGATGACCGCCAAGCCGCTCGCGGGCGGCCGGATCGTGCTCGTCGGCCGCGACGGCGTCGAGCGCGGGCGCGGCAAGGTGCTGCGCATCGGCGGCGGCGACCCGGTGGTCGTCACCACGCGCAGGTACCGCGGCACCATCGAGTTGCGGCGCTTCGGCGGCAGCGTCCGCGCCATCGACGACGTCGCGCTCGAGGACTACGTGCGCGGCGTGATCGCCTGGGAGATGCCGTCCTCGTGGCACGCCGAGGCGCTCGGTGCGCAGGCCGTCGCCGCCCGCTCGTACGCGCTCGCCAACAGTCTCGGCAGCGGCCAGTTCGACGTCTATCCCGACACGCGCAGCCAGATGTACGGCGGCCTGGTGGCCGAGACGCCGGCCACCGACGCGGCCGTGACGGCCACCGCCAACCAGGTGCTGACCTACAAGGACCGGGTGATAACGGCGTTCTTCTTCTCGTCCTCCGGCGGCCGCACCGCCAACGTCGAGGACATCTGGAGCGGCTCGCCGGTGCCGTACCTGGTCGCGGTCGACGACCCGGGCGACGCGATCGCGACGTACCACCGCTGGGTGCCCCGCACGTTCACGGCCACCGCCGCCGGCAAGCTGTTCGGCACCGGCCCCGTACGGTCGATCGCGATCACCCGCAACAAGTCGCGCCGCGTCGGCACGCTGACGCTCACGAGCAGCCGCGGTAGGACGATCCTCCGCGGCTCCGAGGCACGCACCCGCGGTGCCTTGCGGTCTACCTGGTTCTCGCTGAAGCTGCTCGACCTGCAGCGCGTCACCCGCACGTCGAAGGGCGTGCACGTGCTCGGCCGCACCTCGCCCGACGGCAACGTCGGCCTGGAGGGGCTGATCGACGGCACGTGGAAGCGGCTCAAGACGGTGAAGTCGAAGAAGGGCCGCGTCGTCATCGACGTCGCCACCAAGGGCGCGACGAGGCTGCGGCTCCACGCAGCCGACGCCAGCTCCAAGATCGTCTCGGCGCCCTAGCCCAGGAGCTGCTCGACCGGCACGTCGCGCAGGTAGCGCGCCGGGTTGCCGACCCAGAGCTGCCGCGCGGGCACGTCGTGCAGCACCACCGCGCCGGCGCCGACGAAGGCCTCCTCCCCGACCTCGATGCCGGGGAGCAGCGTGACGCCGCCGCCGATCCGGCAGCCGCGGCGCAGGGTGCAGCCCTTCATCAGGGCCAACCGGGCCTCGGTGCGGCCCATGAAGTTGTCGTTCGTCGTGACGACGCACGGCGCGACGAAGACGTCATCCTCGAGCAGGCAGTACGCCGTGATGTAGGCGTTCGACTGGATGCGACAGCGGGCGCCGATGACCGTGTCGTTCTCGACGCACACACCGCGGCCCACCACGCTGCCCTCGCCCACCGTGACGCGCTCGCGGATGGACGCCAGGTCGCCGACGACGGATCCGGCGCCAAGCGTGACGCCGGCCGACACCACGGCACCGGTGGCGATCGTGGCGCCGTCGCCGATCACCAGTGGCGGCAGCGGCTCGCGGCGGGCAGTGGACGAGCGACCGAGCGCCGGCTGCTTGCCGACCACGGCGTTGTCGCCGATGCGCACGCCGGCGCCGATCACCGTGCCCGGGTAGATGACGACGTTCTCGCCGAGCATCGGCTCATCCATCGATCATCACCGGCCGGCCGCCATCGTCGAGCGAGCGCTGCAAGGCGGCCAGCGTCTCGACCACCGCCAGACCCTCGGCGCCGGACGCGACCGGCGTCGTACCGGTGCGCACAGCCTCGACGAACGCGCGCATCTCCAGCTGCAACGGCTCGTCGCCCGAGATGCGCGGGATGTGCGTGTCGCCGGACTGCAACGCCTGGAACTCGCCCCAGGTCTCGAACCGCGCCGGCCACGACCGCTTCTCGTAGACGGTCACCTTGCGGTCGGCGTCCGTGTCGTCAAATACTGCCATCGCCTCGGTGCCCACGACCGTCAGCATGCGCCGCTTGTGGGGGTCGAGCCACGACACGTGCAGGTGCGCGGTCATACCGGAGGGGAAGCGCACGAAGCCGAACACGACGTCCTCGATGCCGGGCTGCAGGTAGCACTCGCCGCGCGCCGACACCTCGCTGGGCCGCTCGCCGGCGAGGGCCAGGATGAGCGACAGGTCGTGCGGCGCGAGGCTCCACAGCGCATTCTCGTCCTGGCGCACCTTGCCGAAGTTCTGGCGGTTCGTGTACAGGTAGAGCACCCGGCCGAGCGTGCCGTCCCCGGCCAGCTCCTCCACCTTCGCGAACGCGGGGTGGAACCGCAGCAGGTGCCCGACCATCAGCTGCCGGCCGTGGCGGGCGGCCAGCGCGACCAGCTCCGTGGCGTGGTCGACGGTCAGCGCCAGCGGCTTCTCGACGAACAGGTGCTTCGAGGCCTCCAACACCCGCGAGCCGATCGGATGGTGCGTGGACGAGCCCGTGGCCACCACGACCGCGTCGAGCGTGTCGTCGGTGAGCAGGTCGTCGAGCCGGTCGGTGAACCGCGCGCTCGGGAACTGCGGTGCGAAGCGGGCCCGGTTGCCCTCGTCCAGATCGCAGCACCAGGCGAGCTCGCAGCCGGGGACGCGGATCAGGTTCCGCGCGAGGTTCGGGCCCCAGTAGCCGAGGCCGACGACGCCGACGCGGATCGGGTCAGAGCTTGTGGACATGGCCGGCCGCCGACCCGCGGTCGCCGGTCGCGTTGCGGAGGTCGACCACCAGCGGTGCCAGGTCGACCACGCGGTCGTAGTCGATCGATCGGTGCGCGGTCACGATGACGGTGCAGTCGCAGTCCGTCAGCCGCTCGTCGTCGAGCGCGACGGAGCGCATCCCACCGTACTCCGCGACGTGGGGGTCGTGGTAGGAGGCGATCGCACCGTCGGCTTCGAGCAGCGCGATGATCTTCTCGGCCGGCGACTCGCGCACGTCGTCGATGTCGGCCTTGTACGCGAGGCCGAGCACGAGCACGCGCGAGCCCCGCACGCTGCGCTCGACGCCGTTCAGGGCGCGGGCGATCTTCGCCATGCAGAAGTACGGCATGTTCTCGTTCACCTTGCCCGCCAGCTCGATGAACTCGGTGTAGTAGTCGAACTCGCGCGCCCGCCAGGCGAGGTAGAACGGGTCGAGGGGCAGGCAGTGGCCGCCGAGGCCGGGCCCGGGCAGGAACTTCATGAACCCGAACGGCTTCGTCGAGGCGGCCGCGACCACCTCCCAGATGTCGATGTCCATGCGGTCGCACATGATCGCCATCTCGTTGATGAACGCGATGTTGACGGAGCGGAAGATGTTCTCGAGCAGCTTCGAGAGCTCGGCGGCATCGGGCGAGGACACCGGCACCAGCTCGTCGCAGCACGCTCGGTAAACGGCCATCGCCTTCTCGGTGCACGCTGGCGTGATGCCGCCGACCACCTTCGGCGTATTCCGGATGGTGAAGTCGGTGCGGCCCGGATCGATGCGCTCCGGCGACATCGCGAGGTGGAAGTCCTCGCCCGCCACCAGGCCCGACGTCGTCTCCAGGATCGTCCGCAGGAGGCCGCTGGTGGTGCCGGGATAGGTGGTCGACTCGAGCACCACGACCTGCCCGGGCTGCAGATGCGTCGCGATGCTGGCGGCGGCCGAGCCGATGAACGACATATCGGGCTCGCGGTTCTGCGTCAGGGGCGTCGGCACGCAGATGATCACGGAGCCGACATCGCGCACGACGTCGAACTCGGTGGAAGCGGCCAGCAGGCCGTCGCGCACCAGCGGCGCCAGCTCGTCGTCGGGCACGTCGCCGACGTACGACGTGCCCGTCATGATCTGCGCGACCTTCGCCGGGTCGGGGTCGACGCACACGACGCGCGTGCCGGTGACGGCGAAGCGGACGGCCAGCGGGAGACCGACGTACCCCGCTCCTATCACCGCCACATCCCACTTCACGCGGCACACTGTAGCCATGACCGTCCTGACGGATGACCAGTCCGAGCGCTTCCAGGTGGTCGACGCCGACGACCGCGAGATCGCCGTCCGCACCCGCGCCGAATGCCACGCCGACCGTTCGCTCATCCACCGGTCCGTGTTCGTCTGCGTCGCGACGCCGGCGGGCACGATCTTCCAGCGACGGGGCCTCGGCAAGGACTCCAATCCGGGCTGGTGGTGCCTCGCGTGTGCGGGGCACGTGGCCGCGGGCGAGTCGTACCGCGACGCGGCCATGCGTGAGCTGCGGGAGGAGGCCGGCATCGTCGGCGCCGAGCTGGAGCACGCCGGCACGTTCCTGATGGAGCTGTCCGACGAGACCGAGATGACGTGCGTGTTCCGCGCGTCCTACGACGGACCGCTGACGGTGCTGCCGCCCGAGGTGATCGGCCTCGTCGCGTTTCCGGCCGGCGAGGAGCCCGAACCGCTGACGCCGTCGGCGCGGATCGTGCTCGACTTCCTCCGCGCGGGGTAGGGCGCTCAGCCGATTCGCCGGCCGCGACCCGGCTCTACGGTGGCGTGATGCGCCTCGATCCGGACCAGATGGTGGAGCGGCTCGCCACCGTCCGCCGGCCGTGGCTGATCGCGACGGCGCGCCGGGCCGGCGCCGGCGCCGACGCGGAGGACGCCGTCCAGGATGTGCTGGCGCGCCTCGCTGCCGGTGCGGATCTGCCAACCGACGAGCGCAGTGCGATGGCCTACGCCGCCACGGCCGTGCGGCGCCGGGCACTCGACCTGGTGGCGCCCCGCACCTCGCCGGCGCCGGCGCCGCCCGCGGGCGACACGCCGGGACTGGCCGAGGACCACGAGCGCCGCCGCGCGCTGCGGGCGTTCACGCAGGCGCTCGCGGCGCTGCCGGAGCGGCCTCGGGCGGTGCTGGTGCTCGACGCCGCGGGCTGGAGCCGGACGCAGATCGCGCGGCGCCTCGAGCTGTCGGAACGCGTGGTCAAGCGCGTGCTGGCCGACCATCGCAGCGCCGTCGTCGCATCCGCGACGGCAGCCGTGGACGGCGCCGATTGCGCGCGCCTCTCGGCCACGCTCGCCACCTATGCGGCGGGTGTCGGCCGGCCCCGGTTCGACGGCCCCGTCGTGCGTCACCTCGAGGTCTGCGATGCCTGTCGGCTGGCCCTCGTGCGAGCCCGCGCCCTGCGCGCCCTGTTCCCGCCGCCGACCGCGTTCGGCATCGGCGCCGCGCCGGCCCCCGCCGCGCCGTTGGTGGCGTTCAAGCTGGGCGCCGCCATCGTCGCCGCGATCACGGCCGGGGGTGTGGGCCTGATCGCCCGGCCGGCGCCCGGGCACCCGCCGGCGGTGCCGGTCGTGATCGTGGTCAAGACGTCGCCGACGCGCGCCGCGGTGCCGGTGCAGCGCGTCGTGCCGCGGGTGCGGACGGTGCAGGTGGCCTCGCGGCCGCGTCGCCAGGCCAAGCCGAAGGTGCGCGTGCGGGCCGCGACGGCGCCGGTCCGGACAAAGCCGGCCTGGGCCGTGCCCGAGGCGCAGCAGCCCGACCGGTGCGACCTCGGCACCCTCGGCATCTGCGGGTTCGGCGAGTAGGCTCCCGCCGTGGCGGTGCGCTTCGACCTCCTCGCTCTCCGACGGCGTCTGCAGCGCGTACCTGGTCGACGTCTGGACGGCCTCGAGTCACCGCCGGCAGGCGATGATCAGTCTGCGCGCTGCACGTGGTCCAGCCAGCCGCTCAGCTCGGGGCCGGTGAAGGCGGCGACGGCGCGGGCGTACTTGTCGTCGACGCCCCATTCCCAGAAGTCGAAGTCGATGTCCGACACCTCGCGCTGGATGCACGCCCACAGCGTCCAGCCGTAGTTCGCCATCGCCGCCCACAGGTGCGCTCTCGCCACGCGACTGCGCAGCGGCGCCCCGAAGTAGAGCTCGATCAGGCGCTCCAGGCGCTCGTGCCCGAGCTTCGACTCCGCAACGGTGTTGCCGAGCTCGAAGCAGGGATCGTTCATCCCCGCGTACTCGTAGTCGATGATCCGGAAGCCCTCGGGCGTGGCGATGAAGTTGGCGGCCAGCAGGTCGTTGTTGCAGGGCACCAGGTCGGCGCCCTGGACGGCCATCGCGACCTCGATCCGCCGCACGGTCGCGGCGTGGTCGTCGTAGTCGTCGGGGATCTTGAAGCCGTGCTCGGCGCAGATGGCGCGATACCGCGGCTGAATCGTGAACATGTCGAACGCGTTGCCGAAGCGCGGGCCGGCGTGCAGCCGCTTGACGCTCGCCGCGATCTGCTCGACCGCGCCCTCGCGGTGCAGCGTCTCCTCGGTCTGCACCTCTCCGGTGATCCACTCGAGCACCATCACGGGCTCGTCGCCGACCGTGTGCCGCACGTGCGCACCGACGCCCGCCTCGGCCGCAGCCAGGGTGTTCAGGTGCTCCTCGCGGCGGTCGACCGCGAGCAGCGACGAGTCGCGCCCGGGGATGCGGACGCAGAACTGCTCGTCACCGACCGTGAGGCGGTAGTTCGCGTTCGTCAGGCCACCCTCGATCGACTCTGCCCGCACGTCGCGGCCCGCCCATGCCGGCACCCCGGCGATCACCTCGTCGATCGTCATCCAGCCTCCGTCCCGAACAGCCCGAGCGCGAGCTCGCGGGTGAGACCTTGCACGACCAGATCGGCCGCCGCAAGCCCGACCAGCTCGCCCGAGCTGTGGACGGCCACGCAGCGCATGCCGGCGGCGTGCGCCGAGGCGATGCCGAACCGGGAGTCCTCGAACACCACGCAGTCCTCCGGCCCCAGCTCCGGGTCGCGCTTGCGCAGCGCCGCGAGGCAGCGCAGGTAGGTCTCGGGGTCCGGCTTGCCGTGCTCCACGTCATCGATGCACACGAGCGCGCCGAACAGGTCGCCCAGGCCGTGCTGGCCGAGCACATGGACGATCTCCTCGCGCACCGCGCCCGAGCCGATCGCGACCGGCACGCGCTCGGCCACGGCGTGCACGAAGTCGAGCACGTCCGGGGGCACGGTCGGCTCCTGCAGCACGACGGCCTTATACCGGTCGATCTTCGCGCGCAGCAGCCGGTCGCACAGCTCCGGCTCGGCCGTGCGGCCGTGCAGCTCGAGCGCGCGCACCACGATCTCGGGGTCGGACAGGCCCGACAGCTCGGCGTAGTACTCGTCAGACGTGAGCTCGATGCCGATGCCGGCGAACGCCTCCTGGAAGAGCCGGTCGAGGATTGGCTCGTCCAGCGAGATCGTGCCGTTGAAGTCGAAGAGAGCCGCGCGCGGGCGCGGGCCGGCTAGACGCCCGTCAAACCTCAGAAGTTCCAATCTGCTCCGAGCTCCGCCGTGATCCGGGTCATCTCGCCGGTCGCGAGCAGGATGCCGGCGCCGACGAGGATGACGCCGCCGATGCGGTTCACGAGCGCACCGTGCCGCTTGAAGACGCCGAGCACCGAGAGGGTCGACGAGGTGGCGAGACCGGCGATCAGGAAGGGGACGCCGAGCCCGAGCGAGTAGGCGATCAGCAACGCGGCGCCCTCGGCCGGCCCGGACTGGGCGGCGAACGTGAGGATCGTCGACAGGACCGGTCCGATGCACGGCGTCCAGCCGATCGCGAAGGCCGCGCCGGTCAGCAGGGCGCCGGTGAACGACGCCTTGCCGGGCTTCCAGTGCATGCCGTACTCACGTCCGAAGACCCTCGAGGCGAACCCGATCAGGGCCAGGCCCATCAGGATCGTCAGGAACCCGCCGATCAGTTCCAGCGATCGCCGGTAGTCGTTCAGCAACGAGCCGGCCCAGCCAACGCCGGCGCCGTACGCCGAGAAGACGATCGTGAAGCCGAGCACGAACATCCCGGTCGCCATCGTCACGCGCCGCGTGTTCTGCTGCAGGTCGCCGTAGCCCACACCCGAGACGAACGACAGGTAGGCGGGCACAAGCGGCAGCACGCACGGCGCCACGAACGACGCGAAACCGGCTGCGAACGCCGTCGCCAGACCGACCGGCGACAGCGAGATCGCCGCGAGGATCACAGCCCCGCCACCAGCGAGTCGAGCTCGGCCGTCGTCGTGCCGCCGAGCTTCCGGGCTCGGAGCTTGCCCTCGGCGTCGACGAGGAACGTGGCCGGCAGGCCGCCGACGCCCCACTCGCGCTGGATGTCGGCCGACGGGTCGAACACGCTCGGCCACACCCACTGCGCCGTCCGCGCGAACGCGACTGCGGCGCTGCGCGACGGGTCGCCGGAGTTCACCGACAGCATCTGCACGTCGGGGTGGGCCTTCGAGAAGGCAACCAGTTCGGGCGCCTCGATGCGGCACGGGCCGCACCACGAGGCCCAGAAGTTGACGACCACCGGGCGCCCCTTGTACGTCGCCAGATCGAGCTTGCCGGAGCCGTCCAGCGCGGCGCCCCGGATCGGCGGCGCGGGCGTGCCCGCCTTCAGCCGGACGGGCGCGAGCGGCGACGTGGAGGGCGCGGTGACGTCGTCCTGGTGCAGCAGGCCGACCACGACCAGCCCGGCTACCCCGCTGATCACGGCGGCCAGCACGACGACGAGAAAGGCGCGGCGCATACCACACTCCAGTCTATCCCGACGACGGCGATCGATCGGCTCCACCCCCAAGGTGCGCGTTCCGCGCGCCAGCGTGCGCCTTCCATGTGCGGGGTCTGACCCCGAAATCGGCCCTCCTGGGGTCTGACCCCGGAACGCTTCTGCGCGGGAGTGGCACGAAGCGCGCGCGTTGGCACGGACCGCGCGGGAGGGGGCGCGAAGCGGCACACGGGGGACACGGAACGGCG
This sequence comes from Gaiellales bacterium, assembly GCA_046598415.1. Taxonomy (GTDB): domain Bacteria; phylum Actinomycetota; class Thermoleophilia; order Gaiellales; family F1-60-MAGs149; genus VFJZ01. The sequence continues at coordinate 85,874 of JBKJIG010000102.1, read as the reverse complement.
GTTAGCGTCAGGAGCGAGCGCGGCGGCGGCGCGAGGACGCCTCAGCGGAGCATGGCGCGCACGTCGTCAGGCTCCATCGGGTGGCGCCCGACGGCCTCGGCGAGGCGGACCGCCATCTCCACCAGCTGCGCGTTGGACGTGGCCTCGCCGCCGTCTGGCATCGTCGCGGCGTCCTGGAACCCGCAGCGCACGTGGTGGCCGGCGGCGGCAGCGACGGCCTGCGCGAGCGGGCTCGCCTCGTCCTGCCCCGACATGACGACATCGAACCGCGAGAAGGTCGCGCGACAGGCATCGGCCAGCCGCAGCACGTTGTGCGGCGTGCCCGCCATACGGTCGGAGCCGCGGCCGTCGGACGGGCCCAGCTCGGCCACGATGTACGGCGCCTTCGACAGCAGCGAGTCGTTGTAGAGCGTCTCGAAGTCGCCCAGCGAGTCGACGCCGATGACGACCGGCTCGGGCCGCACGCCGGCCTTCTCGCACGCCTCGAGGATCTGCCGTGCCTCCTCGCGATGCGAGGGCTGGTCGGGCTCGGGCGCGCGCACGCCGACGGTCGCGAGGTCGGGCAGCTCGCGCAGCACGTCGAAGATGGCGGTGACCGTGCCGAGCGAGATCGCCCGGGTGCGCTGCGTCGAGATCGAGATCGGCACGTCGACCTTGCCGCGGATCGCCTTCACGACGTCCTCGATGAACAGGTCGAACGCCGGCAGGCCGTCCTTCTTGCGGGCGTGCACGTGCACCAGGCCCGCGCCCGCATCGACCGCCCGCTTCGCCTCGGTCGCGAGATCCTCGGCGGTGAGCGGCACCTGCGGGCACTCCAGTCGCGAGCGGGTGCCGTTCAGCGCGGCGACGATCAGCATCGAGTCGCTCAACGCGCACTCCCCTCTACGATCGAGTCGAGATCGGCCAGCTGGCCGGTCATCCAGGCCCGCACGTCGTGTTCACGGACGTGGTCGCGAATGCCCTCGGCGCGACGTCGTCGTTCGGAATCGGGCATCGTCAGCGCCTCCTCGATGGCGTCCGCCGTCCCCTCGAGATCGAAGGGGTTGACCGACAGGGCGAACGCCCCCAGCTCTTCGTGCGCGCCGGCGTTCTCGGAGAGGACCAGCACGCCTGCGCGTTCGTTCACGAGGGGAGCTTCCTTCGCAATCAGGTTCATTCCGTCGACGATGGCGTTGACGAGGAGGACGTCGTACTGCTTGTAGGCGGCGAGCGCCTGGGCGAAGTTGTCGGAGACCCGGAGATCGATGGGAGTCCAGCCCGGGTCGGAGAACTGGTCATTCACCTCGCGCGCGGCACGGTGGATCGCTCCAACGTACTCCGCATAATCGGGTATCTCCTGCCTGGACGGATCCAGTAGCGCGAGCATCCTCACCCGGCCGTGCCACTCGGGGTGGCGGGCGAGGAACCGCGCGAACGCGTGGAAGCCGCGGACGACGTTCTTCGACGGGTCGGTGCGGTCGACGCGCAGCAGCAGCTTCTCCGGCCGGTCGGCCACCAGGCGGGCCTCGGCCTCGGTGACGGCGTCCTCCGCCGCCAGCGCCCGGAACTCGTCCGGGTCGACCGAGATCGGGTACGCCCGGACGTGGGTGACCGCCTCGCGGAGCGTCACCCGCGGCCGCACGTGGTCGACGAAGGCCTCGCCCACGTACTCCTCGGCCGTGGCGAGGAACGCCCGCACCGAGCGGTTCGTGTGGAAGCCGATCACGTCGGCGCCGAGCAGGCCCTCGAGCAGGCCGGTGCGCATGTCGGCGGTCAGTACGCGCCACGCGTCGGGGCCCGGCCACGGGATGTGCGTGAAGTGCGACAGCGGCGCGCGGACGCCGGCGTTGCGCAGCATGCGCGGCACGAGGTACAGCTGGTAGTCGTGCACCAGCACCGCATCGGCGGCGCCGCACTCGTCGGCCACCGCGGCCGCGAACGCCTCGTTCACGCGTCGGTACGACTCCCACGCGGCACGCGTCGCGGCGCTCATCTCGGGCGCGTAGGGCCGGTTCCAGAGGCCATGCTGGATGAACCACAGCAACGGGTTCGCGAACACGTTGTAGTAGCGGTCGTAGTCGGCCCGGTCGAGCCGCACGAGCCGCAGCTGGAACGGGTTGCCGGCCCGGTCGGTCTCCTCGAAGCTGCCCTCGTGCTCCTCCGCGACCGCGTCGTCCTCGTCGGAGATGGCGGCCGCCACCCACGTCACGTCCTGGCTCGCGACGAGGCCGGTGAGCGCCGTCACGAGGCCGCCGCCACCGCGCCGGGCGGTGCGCTCGCCGTCGCTCCGGCCGTAGACGATCGGGCCTCGATTCGAGGCGATCACCAGTCGGCGGCGGGCGGCCTGCATGGCCGAGGAGCCTACAGGAGCGAACCTACCCCGGGAGCCGCGCGGGGCGGTTGCCCAGCGTGACCTGGACGGTGCGGCGCTTGTCGGCGCGAAAGATCTCGACGGACACGACGGAGCCCGGCTCGGCCAGGGCCACCATGGCGCCCAGCTCGGCCGGCGTGCGCACCTGATTGCCGTTGAACGAGACGAGGATGTCGCCGTCCGGATGCACCGTGCCGTCGTCCTGGAACTCGGCCGTCCGGGACCCCGCCGTCAGCCCCGCGGCGGCTGCCGGGCCGCCCGCCGTGACGCCGTTCACGAGCAGGCCCTCGCCGACCGGGAGCTTGAACGTGCGCGCCAGCTCGCGGCTGAGCGGCCGGGTGGCGACGCCGAGCCAGGCGTAGCTGACCCGGCCGTGATCGATCAGCTCGTTGTAGGAGCGCTGCACCGCCTCGGCCGGGACGGCGAAGCCGATGCCCGTCCAGGCGTCGCCGGTGCCGTCGGTGAGGATCTGCGAGGCGACGCCGACGACGCGGCCGCCGCGATCGAGCACCGGCCCGCCCGAGTTGCCGTGGTTGATGGCGGCGTCGGTCTGGATGATGCCGGGCGTCGTGAAGTCGGTGGCGGGCGCATCGATCTCGCGGTTCAGGGCCGCGACGACGCCGACCGATAGCGACTGCTCCTGTGCCTCGCCGAACGGCGAGCCGATCACGGCCAGCGGGTCACCCACCTTCAACTGCCGGGCGCGGCCGAACTGCAGCACCGTCAGCGACTCGCGCGCGGGGTCGATCTTCAGGACCGCGACGTCGTCGAACAGGTCGAACCCGATCAGCTTGGCAGGCAGCGTGTTGCCGTCCTGGAAGTGCACGAAGAAGTCGTGCCCCGCCTTGACCTTCTCGCTCGAATCGGTGCCGTGGTCGGGCGAGTCGGTGACGACGTGCGCGTTGGTGATGACGTGACCGTCGGACGACACCACGAAGCCGGAGCCGTCGACCGCGTCGCCCCCGACGACGGCGCTGATGGTGACCACGCCCGCAGCGGCCGCCTGATAGATCGCCGGCGCGTCGAACGAGCCGACAGAGACGCGGGCGACGGCAGCCGTCACGGCGGGAGCGGGGGTCGAGCCGCCCGGCGCGGCGGCGACCGTCACGGTCGTCGTGCGGTCGGTCGCGGAGCCCGCCAGTACGGCGACTCCACCGCCCGCGAGGCCCGCGCCGAAGGCGGCCGCGAGCGTCACGATCCAGCCTCGGCTCATGCCCCCAGCATAGTCGGCGCCAGGTGCAGGGCACCCGGGAGCGTCAGCCGGAAGGCCTTGCCGCCACGGCCGCTCCGCTGGTCGAGGACGAGCTCGCCCTCCATCCGCTGCGCGAGCTCGTTGGCGATCGCGAGACCGAGTCCGGAGCCCTCGCCGCCGGTCGGCCCGCGGAAGAAACGGTCGAACAGGCGCTCGGCCGTCGACGCGTCGATCGGCGGGCCGTCGTCGGCCACGACCAGCTCGACGTTGCCGTCCGCCTCCTGCACCGTGAGCGTCACCGCGACGCCCGGCGGGTTGTGACGGAGCGCGTTGTCCACCAGCACGCGGGCGATCTGCGCGACCCGCGCCTCGTCGGCGATCGCGACGGCGGACGATGCACCGGCTGCCGTGACCGAGCTGCCGAGCTGCTCGGCGGTGGCCGCGAAGTCCTGGGCCGCAAGCGTCGCGACGCCCGCGAGGTCGACCTCGTCGCGCGCCACCTGCACGCCGCCGGCGTCGAGGCGCGACAGGTCGAGCAGGTCGGTTGCGAGGCGCGTCAGGCGCGACACCTGGCCATGCATGGTGGCGACGAACTCGCGGCGCGCGGCAGGATCCTCCTCGTCCTCGAGCAGCTCGAGGAAGCCGCCGAGCGCGAAGAGCGGCGTGCGCAGCTCGTGCGAGGCGTTGGCGATGAACTCGCGACGCGACCGGTCGGTGCGTTCCAGCCGGCGGCGCATCTCGTCGAAGGCCCGGGCCAGCTCGTGGATCTCGTCCCGGCCGTCGTCCGTGACCGGGGTGGCGAGGTTGCCGGCCGCGATGCGGCGTGCCGCGCGCTCCAGCCGGCGGATGCGGGCGGCCAGGGCGAACGCCGCCAGCAGCCCGACCAGCCAGCTGGCCGGCAACGCGATCGCGACCGCGATCAGCACGTCGCGCTGCACGGTGTCGACCGTCCGGTCGACGTCGTTGAGCGACGACATGAAGAGGAGGACGATCTGGCGGCCCTTCGTTCCCGACGTCGGGCCGATCGGGATGGCCGTCTCGGCCGCGAACCGCTTCCCCGACCGGACGGCCCGCGACATCGGACCCCGCAGGCGTGCCTCCCGGGCGAGCGGGTCGGAGGTCACGTCGGGCACGTTCCCGGCGACCTGGAGGAAGTCGCCGCGATCGTTCAGCGTGGCGAGCACCACCACGCGGTTGCCGGTCAGCTGCTCGTACGCCGAGACGGCACTGGCCGGCTGGAGCTCCGAGGAGAGGAACAGCCCGAGGTTGGCCTTCGCGCTGCGGTCGATCTCACCGACTCGGGCGTTGACGAGGTTGTCGCGCAGCGACGGTACGACCAGCAGGGCGGTGATGCCGAGGGCCAGGGCCGCGACCGCGAGCACCAGCACCGACAGCCAGATCGCGAGCCGCCGGAACGGGAAGATGATCGCGGCGACCGACGGCATCAGTCGGCGAAGCGATAGCCGACGCCGCGCACCGTCTGGATGTACCGCGGCTCGCTCGGCTTCGGTTCGAGCTTCTCGCGCAGGTGTCGCACGTGCACGTCGACGGTGCGCGGCTCGCGGAAGTCGGACGAGCCCCAGACCCCGTCCAGGAGCTGCGAGCGGGAGAACACCCGGCCCGGGCTCGACATCAGCATCTGCAGCAGCTCGAACTCGACGTAGGTGAGGTCGACCGTGGCGCCGTCGACGGCCACGACGCGCCGGGCCGGGTCGAGCAGCACGTCGCCGACCTCGAGACGCTGACCGTCGGTCTCCGGCGTGGGCACGGCCAGCTGCGACCGCCGCAGCACCGCCCGTACGCGGCTGCGCAGCTCGCGCATGCCGAACGGCTTGGTGATGTAGTCGTCGGCACCCAGCTCGAGGCCGACGACCTTGTCGACCTCCTCGTCGAGCGCCGACAGCATGATGATGGGCACGGCCGACGTGGCGCGGATGCGCCGGCACACCTCGCGGCCCGAGAGGTCGGGCAGCATCACGTCGAGGAGGATGACGTCCGGCTGCTCGCGTTCGAACGCCAGGAGCCCGTCGGCGGCGTCACGGGCGCCGACGATGCGGTACCCGTCGCGTTCGAGGGCGGCGTTCAGGAGCTTCTGGATGGAGTCCTCGTCGTCGATCACGAGAACCACGGGCTGGTCGGCCACGTCCGAATGCTACCGTCAGCCGGTCGAGTGGACAGAGCCCCCCGCGATCGATCAGCGCGAAGGCGTCAGCCGCGCCGCCGCCATCAGGGACGCGCAACGCTGGTCTCCGCCCGGCTGTACGTGTCCGGACTCGTCGTTCCGGCCGTCGCGCTGCTGATCGCCCTGGTGGGTCTGCACGCCCCTGCGGGCATTGATCTGGCGCCCGACGCGCCTCCGACGTTCAACGCCGATCGCGCTCTGACGCTGGCCGGCACCATCGCCGACGTGCCCGACCGGACGGCCGGCTCGGAGACCGCGGACCTGGCCGCGCAGGTCGTCGCGAAGGCGTTCACCGACGCCGGCGTGACGCCGGCCATCGACACCTTCCGAGGCACCGCCCGCAACGGCGACCGGGTGACGATGCGGAACATCGTCACGGTCCTGCGCGGCGACTCGAACGAGGCGATCATCGTCCTCGCGCACCGCGACAACGTGCCGCCGGGGGCCGACGCCGCCAACAGCGCGCTCGGCAGCGCCGTGGTAGTCGAGCTGGCGGCGGCGTTCGGCGACCAGCGCAACGCCCGCACGCTGGTGCTCGCGTCGGTCGACGGCGGTGCCGCGGGCGACGCCGGCGCCCGGCGGCTGGTGGCGCGCCTGCCGCGCACGCTGAACCCCGTCGCCGCGATCGCCGTGCAGGGCATCGCGTCTGCCGGCCCGATCCCCGTCGCCGACCGCGGCGACGGTCGCGACCGGGCGGCCGCCGGCTTCGCCGAGGGCGTCGACCAGGTGCTGGCGGCGGCCGGCGGCGGTACCATCGCCGGCCCGCGCTTCCTCAGCGAGCTGGCCGATCTCGTCGCCCCGCCACGCGCTCCGGGCGGGCAGGCGCCGTTCATCAGCCGCAGCATCCCGGCCATCACGATCGGCGTGGATCCCCGTACCTCGAGCGACACGTCGCTCGACGCCAAGCGGTTCTCGCGCACGTCGCAGGCCGTCAACGACCTGGTCCTCGCGCTCGATGCCGGCGCCGCACCGGCCGGGCCGAGCGGCAGCTACGTCCGGGCCGGCGGACGGGTGCTGTCGGGCTGGGTGATCGCGCTGCTGGCCGTGGCCCTGCTGGTGCCGCCCGGCCTGGTCGCCGTCGACCTGACCGCGCGGGCGGTGCGCGAGCGGCTGCCCCTCCGCGACGAGCTGCTCCGCATCGCCCGCATCGCGCTCCCCCTGGCCGGCACGGCGCTCGGCGCGCTGCTGGCAGGAGCGACCGGCGCCGCGCCGTCGAGCCCGGCGGCGTACCCGTTTCCGGGTGCGGGCAGCGGCGTCGGCGTCGGCGCGTTCCTGCTCGTGATCGCCGGCGGCGCGGCCGGTCTCGGCGCGAGCCGTTTCGTGCCCGCTCCGCCGCGGGTGCCCGCGGGCGACCCGGCGGTGCGCGCGGTCGTCGCGCTCACGGCCGCGCTGGCGTGCGGCAGCGCCGGTGCGGCGCTGGCCCTCGCGGCGCTACCGGCGGCCGGGCTGCTGCTGGTGCCGGCGTTGCACGCCTGGGTGCTGCTCGAGCGCGTCACGCGCGGCGGCGCCGTGGTGCGCGCGCTCGTGATCCTGGCGCCGCTCGCCGTGCCGGCGGTCCTGGTCACCCGCGGGGCCGGTCTCGACGCCGGCGAGGCCGTGCGCATGATCAGCGACGGCCGCGTGCCGATCGGCGCCTCCATCGGGGCCGCCGTGACCCTCGCAGCTGCATCGGTTCTTGCCGCAAGGTTCATCGTTCCGCAACGCCGCGTCGCGTAAGGTGAGGGGGATGCGCGCATTTCGTCGGAGGACCGGCACTGCCCTGATGTTCCTTGGCGTGCTTCTGATCGCCTACGCCGGCGCGGTGGTGTTCTGGCGCGACCCGGTCACCGACCTCTACGCCATCTACAGCCAGCGGAATCTCGGTTCCAAGCTGCAGGCCGAGGAGCAGCAGTACGTCAGCCTCGCGCGCCAGGAGCAGGTGGCCGTCGCGGCCTCCGTGAACACGCCCGCCGTACCCGATGCGCCGGTGGTGACCGAGGCTGACAAGGAGGCGGAGAAGGCGGTCGAGACCGTCTATCGCCTGCAGAAGCGCTTCGCCAAGCAGTACGAGAAGCATCTCGGCACGCCGATCGGTCGCCTCAACATCCCGGGCATGGGCCTCTCGACGATCCTCGTCGAGGGCACCGACCGCTGGGGCTCGCTCACGAAGGGGCCTGGCCGCTACGGCAACACGTCGTTCCCCGGCAGCGGCTCCACCATCGGCGTGGCCGGCCACCGAACGACCTTCTCCGCACCGTTCCGCAACATCAACAACCTGGAGAAGGGCGACAAGATCACGCTGAAGATGCCGTACGGCACCTTCGTCTACCAGGTTCGCGCGCACAAGATCGTGAAGAGCAACGACTGGTCGATCATCAGGCAGGTCGGGCACGAGCAGCTCGTGCTCTCCGCCTGCCACCCGCTCTACTCGGCCTCGCAGCGCTGGGTCGTGTTCGCCGACCTCGTCACCATCACCGTTCCCGGCGCGTCCAAGGCCACACCCGTCTAACGCGGATCCGGCCGGTCAGAGCGCGACGAACGCCGCCTCGGTACCGGCGGCGAGGTCGCCCCTTCCCGCCTCGACGAGCACGAGCCCGTCGGCCGCCGCCGCCCGCGCGATCTGATGCGACGCGTCGGCGAGGGGATGGATGCGGCCGCCCTCGACGCGCGCCGGCAGCGCCCGCGTCCGACGGCCCAGCCGTCGCACCGCGGTCGCGAGCGGCAACGAGACCTCACCCGGGGCTGCCAGGCCGAGCAGGACGCGGACCAGCGGCCGGATCAGCAGGTGCAGGCCGACGAGCGCCGACAGCGGGTTGCCGGGCAGCCCGAGGACGATCGCGCCGGTCGGTGCGCGCCCTGCCCACACCGGCTTTCCCGGCTGGACCGCCACGCGCCAGAACAGCTCCTCGACGCCGAGCGCTGCGAGGGCCGGCTTGACGTGGTCGCGCGGCCCGACCGAGACGCCGCCGCTCGACACGACGAGGTCGGCCTCCAGCGCGCCGGCGAACAGGCGCTCCGTCTCCTCGCGGGTGTCGGGCACGCGGCCACCGTGTTCGACGTCGCAGCCGAACGACGTCAGCGTGCCCGCCAGCAGCAGCGAGTTGGAGTCGTGCACCTGTCCGCGGTGCAACGGCGACCCGGGCGCCACCAGCTCGTCGCCCGTCGTCAGCACGATCACGCGGGGCCGCCGGGTGCAGCGCACCACGCCGAGCCCCGCGGCGGCCAGCGACGAGACGGCGATCGCCGTCAGCAGCGTGCCGTCGTCGACGACGAGCGCACCGCGGGTGATGTCGGCGGCGCGGCGGCGCACGCCGGCACCTGCGGAGAGCGGCGAGCCGGCGCGCATGCGCGAGCCGTCCGAGGTCGCGTCCTCGACGGCGACCACCGCGTCGGCGCCCTCCGGCAGCACGCCGCCGGTCGCGATCGACACGGCCGCACCGGGCGGCAGCGGCGCCGGATCGTCGCCGGCCGAGACGGCGAACGCAACCGGCAGTTCGCGGTCGCTGTCGACGGCCCGCAGCGCGAAGCCGTCGAGCGCGGAGTTGTCCCAGCCCGGCAGGTCGACGAGCGCGTGGTGGGGTTCCCGGAGCACGCGTCCGAGGGCCTCGCCGACGACGACGACGTCCGCGTCCAGGCGCGCGCCCGCGGCGCAGAGACGTTCGCGCGCTTCGCGAAGCCCGAGTAGTGTCTGAGTGGTGTCGAGATCCATGCCGGTCAGAAGGATCATGCTATACAGCGCGGAAGGTCCTCGTGGTGAGCGGTCAGCCTGACGTACTCGCGGGTCGGTACCGGATCGCGGCACCGCTCCCCCCCATCGGTGGAGTCCCCCGCGATCTCGCGGTCGATACGGTCACGGACGCCCAGGTCGAGGTGGCGCGGTTCGCCCGTGCCGGCACGGTGCCGGGGGCGTTCGGCGAGCTGGCCGCCCGCTACCAGGCCGTGCGTCACCCGTGCCTGTCGCCGATCCTGGCGTGGACGGAGCCCGGCGGCGATCCCGAGCTCGACGCGATCGTCGTCGAACAGCACATCGAGGGTGCGCGTCTCGGCGCCGGCGTCACGGTTCCGCGTCGCCAGGCGCTGCTGGTCGGCGCGGACATCGCCGACGCGATCGCCATGCTGCACGCGTCGCGCCTCCTGCACGGCGCCATCGGCAGCGAGGCGATCGTGCTCGACAGCGCCGGCCGCGCCATCCTCGGCGGCGCCGGTGCCAAGATGCTGCAGGCTGCAGCGCTCGGCGGCGCCGTCACCGACGCCGCGCCGACCGACGACCTCCGCCAGCTCGGCCGCCTGCTCTACGTGTTCGTCTGCGGCCGCGCGCCGGCCACGCCCGCCACGCCTCCCGTCGAGCTCGTGCCCGACGTCGAGCCGGCCCTGAACGGCCTGATCCTGTCGCTGCTCTCCGACGACGAGCTGCGTCCGCCACCCCCTGCCGCCGCCGCGTCGATGCGCCTGCGCGACCTGGCGGGGGAGCCCGCGAGCGAGACCCGTGCGGTCGTCCTCGCCAGCCGCCCGGCGATGACACGCGCGGTCGCGCGCACCACCAGCGATTTCGCCCTCGCGACCGGCCTCGCCGTGATCGCGCTGCTCGGCGTCGGCGCGGCCTTCGCCGTGACGCACGACGACGATGGCGACAAGGGCGCGACCACCGTCACGGTCGACACGGGCACCACGGCGCCGAGCGTCACGACGGACACGCTGACGCTGCCCGGCACGGTCTCCACGCCGGCCACGTTCCCGGTCGTCCCGACCTTCGAGTCGACGGTCACCGAGACGCTGCCGGGCCAGGTCACGACGGTCTTCGAGACCACCACCGAGGGCGGCACACCGTTCCCGGGCAGCACGGTATTCACCACCGCCGAGACCACCGTCACCTTCCCGGACGCCACGACGGCGACCATCACGGTGCCGGTCACGGTCACGATCCCGCCCGGCTGAGCGACGCCCGCCCGTTCGCTGGCTAGTTGCCGGTGCCGGTGCCGGCCCCGCCGCCACCGGCAGCCCCGCCGTCACGGCCCTTGTCGCCCTTCTTGGGCTTGTCCGGCGTCACCGGCGGCGCCACGACCACGGCCCGCTCGGTGAACTCGGAGCGGAAGTTCGCGATGAACGTCGGCGGGTTCTTGGGCGCCGGGAAGTCGTGCGGCGGCATCTTGGCCAGGGCTTTCTCCATGAAGCCGCGCCAGATGGCGGCCGGCAGCGTGCCGCCGAAGACCGTGCCGACGCCCTCGACGCCGCGCAGCGAGTACTTCTCGGAGATCGGGTAGCCGATCCACACGCAGGTCGCGAGGTCGGGCGTGTAGCCGCAGAACCAGGCGTCCTTGACGTCGTCGGTGGTGCCCGTCTTGCCGGCCTGCGGGCGGTCGTCCGACGTCCGCGCGCGGGTGCCCGTGCCGGCGCGCATGTTCTCGCCCAGGATGCGGGTCACTTCGGCGGCGACGCCGTCGGCCATCACGCGCTTGCCCTTCGACTTCACCTTCACGACGCGGTCCGAGCCGGCGAACGTGATCTTCGAGATGATGCGCGGCTTGCGGTAGACGCCGCCGGCCGCGAACGACGCGTAGGCCGACGCCATCTCGAGCGGCGTGACGGAGTTCGAGCCGAGCGTCAGTGACGGCACGGCCTCCAGCGGCGACTGGTTGATGCCCATCCGCTGGGCGACGGCCTTGACCTCTTCCGGCCCCACGTCGAGGACCAGCTGGGCGTAGACGGTGTTGTCGGACGCCAGCGTTGCGCGCTCCAGCGAGATGCGCCCCTTGTAGCCGTTGTCGGCCGTTTGCACCTTCCACGGGCCGTAGATCTGGCCCCACTGGTCGGTCTTGTCGATGGTGAACGGCGCGGACTGGTAGTAGGTTGTGGCCGGGTTGATGCCCGCCTCGATGGCCGCGGCGAGCGTGAACGGCTTGAACGTCGATCCGGGCTGGCGCTGGCCCTGCGCGAAGTTGAACTGCGTGTTCTTGAACTTCGACGTGGAGGTCATCGCGACGATCTCGCCGGTGGAGGGGCGGATCGAGACGAGCGCCGCGGCCGGGTCGCACGACGGCTTCGGCGCCTTCGGGCAGGGCGGCAGCTTCAGCACGTTGCGCATCGCGTTGTACGCGAGCTTCTGCATGGCGGGGTCGATGGTCGTGGTCACCTTCAGACCGCCGCCGAGCACGGCCTGCGAGCCGAACTCGGTGTCGCTCTCGAGCTGCGAGCGCACGTACTGCTCGACGTACGGCTCGGTCGTGCGGCCGAACAGGTCGCCGCGCTTCAGGCCCAGCTTGGAGGCCGACGCCGCAGCGTACTGGTCTTGCGTGATGACGCCCTGGTCGAGCATCGCCTGCAGCACCTCGACCCGGCGGTCCTTGGCGGCCCTCGCGTGCACGAACGGGTCGTAGCGGCTCGGGCCCTGCGGCAGGCCGGCCAGCAGCGCGGCCTGCGCGATCGTCAGATCCCTGGCGCTCTTCGAGAAGTAGATCTGTGCGGCCGCCTCGGCGCCGTAGGCGCTGTGCCCGTACGGGACGGTGTTCAGGTACTGCTCGAGGATCCACTTCTTGGGGTGCTGCTGCTCGAGCTCGCGCGCGACCAGTGCCTCGTTGAGTTTGCGCTTGAGCGTCACCTCGTTGGTGATCTGCGGGTAGATGTTCCGCACCAGCTGCTGCGTCAGCGTCGAGCCGCCCTCGGCCACGCGCCCGGCCTCGAGGTTCTTCACGGCGGCGCGGCCGACGGCCTTCCAGTCGACGCCGTGGTGCTCGTAGAAGCGCCGGTCCTCGATCGCGATGGTGGCGGCGGGCAGCCACGCCGAGATGCGGTCGAGCGAGACGTAGCGGCGATTCTTATCGCTCGCGATCACGGTCAGGCGGCTGCCGTCGCGCGCGTAGATGGCGGAGTTCTGGCCCTGCGGCACCTGCTGCAGCTCGTCCAGGTGCGTGAGGCCGCCGTAGTAGTTGGATGCGCCGACGGCCGCGACCACGACCACGCTGACGAATAGCACGAGCACCGTCGCGAAGACGGCGCTGAGGACTGCGCCGGAGCGCGTGCGGCGGCCGCGCTTCGAGCGCCGGCCGCGGCGCGAGGCGCCCTTGCGTCCCTCCATCTCAGGCACCGGCGAGCATCCCCTCGTCCCGCAGCGCCGTAACGGCGCGCTCGCGCAGCTCGGACGAGACCTCGAACGCGGTGCCGCCGTCGGCCACCCAGGCGGTCACCGAGAAGGTGGCGAACTGGAAGGTGACGTCGGTGATGCGCACCGTCGGCGCCGGCGCGGCGACGCGGCCGGGAACGGTATCCGCGACCTCCTGCAGCACGGCGCGAGCGCGCGTGAGATCGGCGCCCGGCGCGACCGGGACGGTGACGGTCTGCGCACGGGTGGGGTCTTCGATGGTCGCGTTCACGATGGGCGTGGCGATCAGTTGCTCGTTCGGAAGATAGGCCCGCCGGCCATCGTCCGTCCGCAGCACGGTATACGACAGCTTGATCTCTTCGACCACACCACTGCAGGCGTTCGCCTCGATGCGGTCGCCGAGGCGGAACGGCTGGGTGAAGGCGATCTGGAGCCCGGCGGCGACGTTGCCGAGCGGTGTGCGCAGCGCGAAGCCCGCCGCGACGGCGGCCACGGCGCTCGATGCGAGCAGCGCGCGGGCCAGTTCCTGCGTTGCCGGAATCGTTGTCAGAGTAGACAACAGAGCCAGCAGGACGACGCTGACGACGACGACGCGGCGGATCAGGCGAAAGCGCGTCTTGGCGCTCGCGAAGTCGCCGCGGTAGGTCTCGGCCAGCCGCCGTTCCTGCGACCGGAACCAGCGCTCCGAGAGCCAGGACGCGACGAAGGCCAGCACCACGACGACCCCGATCGTGATCAGGCGGTCCGGTTCCATCGAACCCCCGCTTTCGCGGTCGGCGGGCGCGCCCCTGCCCCGGACTATCATGGGCGCCGATGGTCCGCCGCTCGTACATCGTTCCCCTGGCGGCGATCGCACTCCTCGGCGCGGGTTGCGGCGCCCGCAGCGAGCCGATCGCCGTCGTGCCCGACGCAGTCGTGACGGTGCCCGACGGCGCCGGCGGCACCGTGCGTGTGCGCCCCGGCGACGGACCGACGATCACCACCGACGCCGGCGCCGCCGCGACCCTCCGGGCGCTCGGCGCGCCGGTCGAGCTGGTCCCCGTCGACGACGTCGCCAAGCGGCTCTCGGCCACGCCTCTGCCGCGCATGGCGGTGCTCGCACCCGATGTCGAGACGCCCGCCGGCGTCCCGGTGCTGCGCTGGACGCTGACCGACCCGACCGTGGCCGGCGAGCTGATCGCCCGCCTGGCGCTGGCCGCCGGCAAGCCGGCGGAGGGTGTGGAGCTGGCCCGAACGGTCGACGATGGCGTTCGGGCGTCACTCGCCCGCGCCGCGGGCGAGCCGCCGACGAAGGTGCTGGTCGAGGGCACGGCGGCGCGGGCCCTCGCCGGTCTCGTGCAGCGGCTCAACTCGACCGTCGTCGGGTACTCCACCCTCGCTGCCGCCGCGCGGGAGAAGCCCGATGTCTGGCTGGTGACGCCTGGCACGCCGCGCACCCTGTCGTCGTTGCGCAGGCTGGACGAGCTGAAGCACGTCGGGGCCGTGAGCCAGAAGCGGTTCGAGATCGTCGACCCGGCCACGTTCACGCCATCGCCCGACCTGCCCGCCCGGCTGGCCGCCCTGGTCGCGGTGCTGCACCCGGCCACGTGACGACGCCCCGCCGCAGCGACCTCGACGCGGTCACGTTCGACGCGATGGGCACCATCCTGACGCTGGCCGATCCGGTGCCGCGCCTGCAGCGCGCGCTGCGCCACCACCACCGCGTCGACATCTCGCTCGACCGCTCCCACGTGGCGATGCAGGCCGAGATCCGGCACTACCGCGCGATCAGCCACCGCGCCGGCACACGCGAGGCGCTCGCGGCCGTGCGCCTGGAGTGCGCCGGCGTGCTCGCCGATGCGCTCCAGGTCGGGCTCGACGCCGGCGCGCTGCTGCCGTGCCTCACCGACGCCATCGCCTTCGAGGTGTACCCCGACACCGCCGACGTGATGGAGCGGCTGCGCACGTCGGGCCTCGCGATCGGCGTCGTGTCGAACTGGGACGTGTCGCTGCACGACGTGCTGCGGCGGCTGGGCCTGGCGTCGTTCGTCGACGCGGTGGTGACGTCGGCGGAGGTGGGCTCGTCGAAGCCCGACGCGGCCATCTTCGAGCGCGCCTGCGAGCTGCTGGACACCCGGCCCCATCGCATGCTGCACGTGGGCGACGACGCCGCCGGCGACGTCGACGGGGCGCGCGCGGCCCACCTGCACGCCGTTCACCTGGTGCGCGACGGCACCATCGCGACGCGGCGCCCCCGCATCGCCACCCTGCTCGAGCTCCCCGCGCTGCTCGACCTCGACCATGCCGCCTGAACGCCGTGTCCCGTGGCTGCTCGTCCTGGCCCCGTTCGTGGCGCAGTTCGCAGCCCTGGCGGTGCTGACCGTGATCCTGCGGCCACCGAGCGGCGCGGACGGTATCTACAGCATCCGCTTCGGCGTCGTCGTGCTCGGCAGCTACGCCGCGCTCGTCGGCGCAACCATGGTGGTGGCCAGTCGTCACGGCGACCCGTCGACCAACCTGGCGCTGCGGCGAACGCCGGTCGGCTGGACGACCGCTGCCGTCGCCGCGACATTCGCGGTCGCACTCGTCGCGAGCCTGGCCCTCGAGCCGATCTTCCACGGCGTCCGCGAACAGGGTTTCGACCCCCGCCCGTTCCCCGGCGGTGCCACAGCAGTGGTCGGCGTGGTGCTGGCGTTCCTGGGTGTCGGCGTCGCCGGGCCGATTGCCGAGGAGCTCTACTTCCGGGGGCTCGTGCAGGGCGCCCTCGAACGGTTCGGCCAGCCCGTCGCGATCGGCGCCACCGCGGTCGTCTTCGGGGCCGTCCACTTCGTGCCGGCGGCGTTTCCCGTCCTCGCGGTCTACGGCCTGCTGCTCGGGGTGATCCGCTCGCGATCGCGTTCGATCGTCCCGGGGATGATCGCTCACGCGCTGAACAACACCGTCGCCCTCGTCCTGGCGATCGCGATCAGCTGATCGGTCTCGAACGTCCGGGTGAGACGTCAGATCCCAGGCAGGCCCTACACTTGCGCCCCATGCCAGGGCAGGGAGACGATCCGGTCGTACGCGAGCTGCGCGCGGCCATCGATGCGGCCGACCGCGACGTGCTGGCGGCACTGAACCGCCGCATCGACGCCGTCCGGCGGCTGCACGACCACAAGACCGCGAACGGCTACAGCCTGTCCGACCCGTCGCGCGAGGCCGCGATCGTGGCGTCGCTGCAGGAGGTCAACGACGGGCCGATGGCCGACGAGACGGTGCCCGACGTGGTGGCGGCCGTGCTGTCGCTCACGCTCGGCGAGGTGCGCCGCCTGCGCGGTCAGGGCTGGTAGACGGCCTCAGCCGGCGAAGTCGTCGGGCCGCACGTCGTCGAGGAAGGCCTTGAACTCCTCGATCTGGGTCTCGGGATCGGCCGCGCCGGCCGCCTCCTCGTCCTCCATCTCGATCGCGCTCGACTCGATCACGTCGTCCGCGGCGAAGATGGGCGCCTCGCAACGGACGGCGAGCGCGATCGCATCGCTGGGACGCGAGTCGATCTCGAGCGTCGTGCCGTTGCGGCGCAGCGTGATGCGGGCGTAGAAGGTGTTGTCGCGCAGCTCGGTGACCGCGATCTGCACGACCTCGGCCTGCAGCTCGCCGAGGATGTTGACGAACAGGTCGTGCGTCATCGGCCGCGGCACGTCGTCACCCTGGAGGCGCTGCAGGATCGCCGCCGCCTCCGGATGCCCGATCCAGATCGGGAGGAACCGGTTGCCGTCCGCGGTCTTGAGCAGGACGATCGGTTGCTTCCCGACGAGATCGAACGACACGCCGTAGATCGTCATCCGCTGCACGGCGCGAGCATCATACCGGGCGCAGGCGGGCATCGATCGCCGCCAGGTGCCCGGGAAGCCCTTCATACGTGGCCCACGCCTCGATCGACGGCCGCAGGCGCTCCAGACCGTCGCGCGTGATCCGCTCGAACGACTGCCGACGCGTGAAGTGCTCGACCGACAGGCCGGCCGAGTGCCGTGCCGTGCCGCCCGTCGGCAGCACGTGGTTGGTGCCGGCCACGTACGAGCCCGCCGGCGACGGCGTGAAGGCGCCGATGCAGACGGTGCCCGCGCAGCGCAGCTCGCGCGCGACCGCGTCAGCGTCGGTGGCGTGGACGATCACGTGCTCGGGCGCGACCTGCTCGCAGTAGGCGATCGCCGCGGCGTTGTCGGACACCACCACGATGGCGCTGCGACCCTCGGCGGCCTGGATCAGCACGGCGTCGCGGCGCGCGGGCGGCAGGGCCGCGAGCCGCACGTCCAGCCGTGCCGCGACCTGCGCTGCGCGCTCGGGGTCGGCGGTGACGACGAGCCCGCAGGACGTGTCGCCGTGCTCGCCCTCGGAGATCAGGTCGGCCGCGGCCAGATCGGGATCGAAGTCGTCGAGCGCGAGCACGAACACCTCGCTGGGACCGGCCTCGAAGTCGACCCCGACGCGGTGGCGGACGAGATCCTTCGCGGCCGCGACGTACGGGCCGCCGGGGCCGGCGATGACGTCGACGGGACGCAGGGTCTCGGTGCCGTACGCCCATGCGGCCACCGCGGCGGTGCCCGACAGGCGCCAGATCTCGGTGGCGCCGCCCAGCGCCGCGGCCGCGATCACCGCGGGCGGGATCTCACCCGTGGACGGGTCGGCGCCGCTCGCCAGCACGATCCGCTCGACGCCGGCGACGCGGGCAGGAGTCGTCAGCATCAGCGCGCTGGACGGGTAGATGGCCGTGCCGAACGGGACGTAGCAGCCGGCGGCGCGGACGGCCGGGAACCGCTCGCCGATGGTCACCCCGGGCTCGACCTCGATCGCGAACTCCTCGATCAGCTGCGCCCGGTGGTAGCGCTCGAGGTTGCGCACGGTGTGGGCCATGGCGCCGACCAGGTCGGCCGGCACGGAGGCCGCCGCAGCCGCGATGGCGGCCTCGCCGACGATCAGCTGGTCGACCGTCAGCTCGACGCCGTCGACGTCGCGCAGGAACTCGAGGACGGCGGCGTTGCCGTTGCGGCGGATCCGCTCCAGCACCGGCAGCACGGCCGCGGTGGCGTCGTCGCGCAGGCCTTCCGCCCGGTTGCCGAGCGCGGCGCGGGCGCGGTCGTCGAGCTCGGCCAGGACCACGACCGGAACCGGCATCAGCGCGCGTCCCGCAGCACGACGACGGCGTTCTGGCCGCCGAACCCGAAGGCGTTGATGATGGCCGCCCCCACCGCCACCTCGCGCGGCCTGCCGTGGACGACGTCGAGCGGGCAGTCAGGGTCGGGCGTGTCGTAGTTGATGCTGGGGGGGATCAGGCCGTGGCGCACGGCTAGCGCGCCGACTGCGACGCTGAACGCACCCGCGGCGCCGAGCGTGTGGCCGACGACCGACTTGGGCGCCGTCACGGGCACGCTGCGCCCGCCGAAGACGCGCAGGATGGCGGCCGCCTCGGCGGCGTCGTTGAGCTTCGTACCGGTGCCGTGGGCCACGATGCAGTCGATGTCGGCGGCCTCGATGCCCGCGTTCACGAGCGCCTGGCGCATCGCGCGCTCGGCTCCGGCGCCGGTCGGCTCGGGCGACGTGATGTGGAAGGCGTCGCTCCCGATGGCCGCGCCGCCGAGCTCGCAGTACACGGTCGCTCCGCGCGCCAGCGCGCGCTCCAGCGGCTCGAGCACCAGCATCGCCGCACCCTCGCTGGGCACGAAGCCCGTGCGGTGCAGGTCGAAGGGGCGCGAGATCGTGGCGGGATCGCCCGCCGCCGTCGACAGGGCGCCCGCATTCGACAGCGATGCCACGAGCGGGGCGGTCAGGGCCGCGTCGGTGGCGCCGGCGAGCACGACGTCGACCTCGCCGCGGCGCAGCAGGTGGAAGCCTTCAGCCACGCCGATCGCGCCGGCCGCACACGCTCCGACGCCCGCCGTGACCGGCCCGGTGACGCCGAGGTGGATCGCGACGTTGGCCGCGCCCATGTTGGCCGACAGTTGCGGCACGTACAGCGGCCCGATCCGACCCGGTGCGTCAGCGCGGGCAAGCAACTCGCGATCGCCCTCGATGATCCCGCCGGCGCCCGTGTGCACGGTGATGCCCGTGCGCTCGGGCTCGAGCGCGCCCAAGTCGGCGTCCTGCAGGGCGAGCACCGAGGCGCCGACGGCGAGCTGCGCGAAGCGGCCCATCCGCCGCGCGACGCGCTTCTCCATGAAGGCCGTGGGGTCGAAGTCGGGGATCTCGCCGCCGGCCGTCGCCTCCAGGCCCTGCAGGGCAGGCGTCTCCAGACGGCGGATGCCGGAGCGGCCCTCGCAGAGGGCCTGCCAGAAGCGTTCGGTGCCGACCCCGTGAGGGCCGATGACGCCGATGCCGGTGATCGCGACGCGCACGGCGCTAGTGTGGCCGATCGGTCGGATCCGGCGCGCCGGAGACCTCGACCACGAAGCTCGTCCGGTCCCCGCGGAAGGTGCCGACGGCGTGCTCCACGGCGACGTCGTCCCGGTCGAAGCTCGTGCGCTCGACCAGCATCAGCGGCGCGCCGGGCTCGACGGCGAGCTGCCGCGCCTCGTGGGCGCCCGCCACAACCGGCTCGAGGCGCTCCACCGCGCGGGCCACGGGATGCCCGGCAGCGGCGAGCGCGTCCCACAGCGACCCGTCCAGGGGTGCCGTCTCGAGGTCCGGCAGGAGCCCGGCCGGCAACCACGCGGTCTCGGCCAGCAACGGCGCCCCGGAGGCGCTGCGCAGCCGCTCGATCTGGTGCACGGGCGCGCCGCGCTCCAGGCCGAGCGCCGCCGCCACCTGCGACGGCGCCGGCACCGTCTCGAAACGCAGCACGGCGGTCAGCGCGTCGACGCCCTGGCCGCGCAGCTCGTCGGGGTAGGTGCGCAGCACGCGCAGGTCCTGCTCCACCTTGCGAGCGGCCACGAACGTGCCCGCGCCGCCGCGCCGCTCCAGCAGGCCCCGCCGCACCAGACCGTCCAGCGCCTGGCGCAGCGTCATCCGTGACACCGCGAGGCGCGCGGCGAGGTCGCGCTCGGCCGGCACGCGGTCGCCCGGTGCGAGCGCCCCCTCGCCGATCAGGTCGAGCAACTGCAGCTCGATCTGACGGTACGCCGGGCGTCCGGGCCGGGGCGGGCGGAGCCGGCCCAGTGGATCCATCAGCGGGGCGCCATCCGCAGGCCGCCGTCGATGCGGATCGTCTCGCCGTTGACCATCGGATTGCGCACGATCGCCCACACCAGGTCGGCGAACTCGTCCGGACGGCCGAGCCGCGCCGGATTGGGCACCGACGCGCCGAGCGCCACCCGGGCCGGCTCCGGCAACCCGGCCAGCAGGGGCGTGTCGAACAGCCCCGGCGCGATGCCGACGACGCGGATCCCGGTCCGCGCCAGATCGCGGGCGGCGGGCAGGACCATGCCCGCGACGCCGCCCTTGGACGCGCTGTAGGCGATCTGACCGATCTGACCCTCGAATGCGGCGATCGATGCGGTGAGCACGATCACGCCCCGCTGCCCCTCGGCATCCGGCTCGTTGGCGGCCATCGCCGTGGCGGCGGCACGCAGCGTGTTGAAGGTGCCGATCAGGTTCACCTCGATCGTGCGGCGGAACGCGTCGTCGTCGTGCCCGATCACGCGACCAACCGTGCCGACGCCGGCGCAGGTGACGCACACGCGCAGCGGCGCAGTTGCGGCCGCTGCCGCGATCGCCGCCGTCAGCTCGTCCGGCCGCGTCACGTCGCCCGCGAACACCCCGTCGCCGGCAGCACGATCGAGACGCGTGACCGTCAGTCCCTCGGCCGCCAGGCGGGCCGCCGTGGCGGCTCCCAGGCCCGACGCGCCACCCGTCACCAGTGCGCTTGCTTCCATCATCGCTATCGTAGGCGGCGCGGCCGGAGCGGGCACGCAAGTGGGCGATCCTGGATTCGAACCAGGGACCTCCTCCTTATCAGAGAGGCGCTCTAACCAACTGAGCTAATCGCCCGCCGCGGCGCACTATACCAGCGAGAACTGACCCCTGTTTCACGTGTTACCTTACGGTGAAACAACATGCCGACGCTCCCCGAAGACCACTCGTTCGAAGCTGGCTTGCTGGTCGGTCTGCTGGTCGGCGAGGGCCATTTCGGCGGCGACGGCCGGCAGCCGCACGTGACGCTGCGCATGCACACCCGGCACAAGGCGATCTTCGAATGGCTGGTGGCGAACGTGTCGATCGGACGCCTGTACGGGCCCTACGACCACTCGGGCCGCAAGTACTACCAGTGGATGGTGCGCGGCCCGGCGCTGCGCGAGCAGCTCGCGCCGTTTCTGGCCCGACACCTCGATGCCGACTTCGACGAGCACGCCACCGCCCGGTTCCGCGACATGTGCGAGCGTTACTCGGTGCAGGTGTGACCGACCCCCGGCTGGAGCGCTTCTGCGACCTGCTCACCGCCGCGCCGGTGCGCCTCACGGCCGTGCCTCGCGACCAGGCGTACGAGCGCCACGTGGCCGATGCACTGGCCGGCCTGCACCTGGTCGATGCCACGGCCGGCGACATCGTGGACGTCGGCTCGGGCACCGGCGTGCCGGGGCTGGTGCTGGCGCTGGTGCGGCCCGACCGGACGATGACCCTCGTCGAGTCGGTGCAGAAGAAGGCCGCCGCGCTGGCCGTGATCGCCGCCGGACTCGACGCGCACAACGTTGACGTCAGAGCCGAACGTGCCGAGGACCTCGGCCGTGGCGAGGACCGCGACCGGTTCGGCCTCGCCGTCTGCCGCGCGCTGGCGCCGCCGCCCGTCGCCGTCGAGCTCTGCCTGCCGCTGGTGCAGGCCGGCGGCCGGCTCGTGATCTGGGCGGGGGAGACGGACCGCGGCGCCATCGAGCGGGCGGCACTCGAGGTGGGCGGCGAGCTGGAGCTGATCGAGCCGGCCCCCGGCCAGCGGCGCTCGTTCGTGGTGGTGGCCAAGACGACGCCGACGCCCGCGCGGTTCCCGCGCCGCACGGGAATGGCCGCCAAGCGCCCGCTCGCGGGCTGACGTCCGCCCGCGCCGGTACCCTGCGAAGCGATGTCGCGCATCTACGCACTGGCGAACCAGAAGGGCGGCGTCGGCAAGACCACGACCGCGATCAACGTCGCCGCCTGCATCGCCGAGGCGGGCGCCCGGGTGCTGCTGGTCGACTTCGACCCGCAGGCCAACGCCACCACCGGTCTGGGTCTGCGCCCGCCGCGCGGTCGCTCCACGTACGACCTGCTGCACGGCGCCTCGATGCGGGACATCATCGTCGAGACGTCGACGCCCGGCCTGTCGCTGGCGCCGGCGCACCCCGACCTGGCCGCAGCCGCCGTCGAACTGCCGGATCGCGAGGACCGCGACCGCATCCTGGGCGCCGCGCTGGCCGAGGTGGGCGACGAGTACCCGTACGTGCTGGTCGACTGCCCGCCGTCGCTGGGCATGCTGACGCTGAACGCGCTGGCCGCCGCCAACCGGCTGATCGTGCCGGTGCAGTGCGAGTACTACGCGCTCGAGGGCCTCGCCCAGCTGCTCGAGACGGTCGAGCTGATCCGCGCCAAGGTAAACCCGAAGCTGTCGCTGACCGGCCTGCTGCTGACCATGCACGACGGCCGCACCCGCCTCGCCGCCGACGTGGCCCGCGAGGTGCGCAGTCACTTCGGACCGAAGGTGTTCGCCAGCGTCATCCCGCGCAACGTCCGCATCGCGGAGGCACCGTCGCACGGCCGCCCGATCTCGACCTACGACCCGCGCTCCACCGGCGCCGAGGCGTATTACCGGGTCGCGCTCGAGGTGGTCGAACGTGGCTAGCCCCGGCGCCCGCGGGCTCGGCCGCGGCCTCGTCGCGATGCTCGACCCATCGGTCGCCACGCAGCCGTACGTGCAGCTGCCGGTCGATCGCGTCGAGCCCAACCCGCGCCAGCCACGACGATCGATCGATCCCGAGGCGCTCGGCTCGCTGACGCGCTCCATCGCCGCCGACGGCGTCGTGCAGCCGGTGGTCGTGCGCGAGCGGCCCGACGGCCGCTACGAGCTGATCGCCGGCGAGCGGCGCTGGCGGGCCGCCGTCGCCGCCGGCCTCACCACCATCCCGGCCGTGGTGCGCAACGCGCCCGATCGCGACGCGCTGTTGCTCGCCATCGTCGAGAACGTCGTCCGCGAAGACCTGAACGCGGTCGAGATCGCGCGCGGCTACGCCGCCCTGACCGACGGCTACGGCCTGACGGTCCTCGAGATCGCCGAGCGCGTCGGACGCAGCCGCAGCGGCGTCTCCAACATCCTGCGCCTGCTCGAGCTGCCCGACGACGTGCTGGAGCTGATCTCGAGCGGCGACCTCAGCGAGGGCCACGGTCGCGCGATCCTGCAGATCGACGACGTCGACGGCCGTCGCGCGCTGGCCCGCCGGGCGGTCACGGCGGGCCTGTCGGTGCGGCAGACCGAGGCGCTCGCCCGCCGGGGCGGCGCTGCTCGCACCGGGCGCCGGCCGATCGCGCAGTCGTGGGTCGACGAGGAGGCGACCAACGAGGTCGTCGACGCCGCCTACCGGGCGTTCGGGGTCACCGCGAAGGTGACGCCGGTGCGCGGCGGCTGCCGCATCGAGCTGGTCGTCAAGTCGGAGACCGAGCTGGCGGCATTCGCCGGACGGCTCGGCGAGGTCGCCGAGCTCGTCGAGACCCACATCCTGCGCTAGCGGGACACTCAGTCGGCCTCTGCCTCAGCGTCGGCTTCCGGCGCGTCTGCAGCCGCCTCGGCCGTACCCGACGGGCTGACGACGATGTGGCGGAACGGCTCACGGCCGTCGCTGGACGTCTCGACGTCGTCGCGCTCCTTGAGCAGCAGGTGCACGATCTTGCGCTCGACGCTCGTCATCGGATCGAGCGCCACCGGCCGGCCGGTGCGGACAACGTCGCGCGCGGCGCGCTCGGCCGTCTCTCCCAGCGCCAGCTCGCGGCGGCGGCGGTAGTTCTGCGCGTCGATCACGACCGGCTTGGCGTCGCCCTCGCGGGCCCGGATCGCGTTCACCAGGTACTGCACGGCGTCGATCGTCTTGCCGTGCTTGCCGATCACGACACCCAGCTCGCCGCCGGAGAGCGTGGCGGTGACGGCCTCGTCGGTCTCGCCGACGTGCAGCGTGGCGCCCAGGCCGAGGCCGCTGGCGACGGCGGCGACGATCTCACGCACCTCGGTCGCCTCGTCGCTCGACGACTCCTCACCCAGCACGGGCGCGGACACGGGGGCCTGGCGGGGGCGCGCCGGGCGCGACTCGGGCACCTCGGTGCGGCGCTCCGTGACGGCGGCGCGCTGCTCGGGCGTCAGCGTCGCGCCGAGGGTGGCGACGACGCGCGCCGGCTCGCGACCGATGCCCATCAAGCCGCGCTCGCCCTCGCTCAGGACCTGGAACTCGACGGCCTGCCGATCGAGACCGGGGAACCGCTTCTCGAGCTCGCGCAACGCCGACCACTTCGCCTCGCCGACCGTCTCACCCGTGCCCTCGACCGTCGTCACGTCACTCATCGGTCTGACCTCTCGGCTTGGGATCCGGCTTCACCGGCCGCCGCGTGCGGCGCGGCTGCGAGGCCCGTGGCGTCTGCGGCTTCGGCTTCGGCTTCGGCTTCGCGGCCTCCGGCGTCGGCGCCGTCGAATCGGGCTTCGGCTTGGCCTCGCGTTTGGGGGCGGGCGGTGGGTCGCCCTTCTTCTTCTCCTTCGCGAGCGCCTGCATCTCGACGAACGCCGGCGGCGGGAAGATGTGCCGGATCGCGGCCGCCTGCCCGACCGTCCACAGGTTGGTCGTGATCCAGTACAGCATCAGGCCGACCGGGAACGCCTGGTTCACGATGAACACCGCGAACAGGATCGGCATGCCCGCGAACAGGTACTTCATGCGCGGGTCGGCCGTCGACGGCATCAGCAGCATCGAGCTGACCTGCGAGCTGACGTAGATCACCATCAGGATCGCCAGCGTCGTCGTCGGCAGATCCTTCAGATGCGTCGTGATGTCCGGGATGAACGCGAACAGAAACGACAGATCGTCGCCCGGCTTGATGAACCGCTCGGGGCTCCGCAGCAGGTAGAACAGGCCGATGAAGATCGGGATCTGCACCAGGATCGGCAGACACGACCCGAACGGGTTCGTGTTGTTCTCCCGGTAGAACTCCATCATCTTCTCGTTCAGTACCTGGCGGTCGTGCTTGTACTTCGCCTGAAGCTTCTTGAGCTCGGGCTGGAGCGCCGTCATGCGCCGCATCGACTGCTGCTGCTTGACGGTCAACGGCACGAGCGCGAGCCGAACGATGAACGTCACGACGATGATCGACCACGCCCAGGTGAGGCCCACCGAGTGGATCGTCTCCAGGAGCCACAGCAGCGGCGCCGTGAGCGTCGTGACGATCGAGAGGAGCGGCATCATCGGGGCTTCACAGGGTCATGCCCTCCAGGGTTCCAGGGGTTGCAGCGCAGCACGCGCCAAATCGCGAGACCGGTGCCGCGGACGGGCCCGTGCCGGCGGAACGCCTCGGCAGCGTACGCGGAGCAGGAGGGGTGGAACCGGCAGTGACGAACGCCGGCCGGCGCACCACCGGGCCACAGCGGCCGCAGGACGTAGCGATAGGCGCCGAGCAGGAGACGGCTCACGACTCGTCGCCTCGCGCCTCGACGAGGGCCCGGAGCTCCTCGACCAGCCACGCGAACCCCTGCGTCTCGACGGCCTCGCCGAGGCCGGCGCGCGCCACGACGACGACGTCGCTGCCGCGGGCGGCATCGGGTCCGAGGGCCGTCATCGCCTCGCGGAGCTGGCGCTTCAGGCGGTTGCGAACGACCGCGCCGCCGACCTTGCGCGGCACGGTGATGCCCAGGCGCGCGTCGTCGGGGGTTGCACCGACCCCCGCGAACACGTACACCACGAGGTGGCGGCTGGACCGCGATCGTCCGTGCCGGTAGACGACGTCGAAGTCAGCCGAGCGGGTGAGCCGCCGGCGCTGCGCGATCGGCGCGTTCAAGGGCTGGTTAGGCGGAGAGGTTCTTGCGACCCCGGAGGCGGCGACGCTTGACGACCGCGCGTCCGGCGCGGGTCGACATGCGCTTGCGGAAACCGTGGGTCTTCGCGCGCTTACGGGTGTTCGGCTGGAAGGTGCGCTTCATGGTCCGTCTGCAGGTCAAAACGGCCGCGTCAGACGGCCGGGACGACCAGTATACGCGGCACCCGCGAACGACGGGGAACATCCCGTTCGGTACCGTGGGAAAACGTCGCCGCCGCCGAAGCGCTAAATGCCTGCAGAGCGGCAGAACCAGAGGGGCCCAGACGGTTATCCCCAGCTGTGGAGAACTCGTGGGATAACGTCTTTTTCCTGCAAAATGCATACTTTGGAGTTTTAAGCACCCTTCCGGCGACCTCAGGCCCGCTGCTACTGTCTCGCCCTGTCGGGGTGTGGCTCCGGCATCGTCGGTGGCGAGCGACAGGTGGGAGGTCTCTGCACGCGTGGACACGCGTTCGGACAACGATGCGGCGGGCGTGTGGAGCGATGTCTCCGCACGACTCAAGGACACGCTGAGCGAGTCGACCTGGTCGACGTGGTTCGCGGGTGTGTCCCCGGTCGGCATGGACGCGGAGTCGATCGAGGTCTCCGTCCCGAACGAGTTCGCGCGCCAGTGGATCGAAGGCCACTTCTCGGCGCTCGTCGCCGCGGCCGTACGCGACGCGGCCGGTGCACCGCTCGACGTCCGTTTCCGGGTCGACGCGCCGGCTGCGGCGCGTGACCGGGCGGACGTCGGGCAGGGCCCCGCGCCGGTACCCGCCGCACCCGCGGCGGCCCACGGCGTGCGCGTCCCGGATGCCGCGCATCCGCTCACCGGCAAGTACACGTTCGACCACTTCGTGATCGGCTCGTCCAACCGGTTCGCGCATGCCGCGGCGCTCGCGGTGGCGGAGGCGCCGGCGCAGGCCTACAACCCGCTCTTCATCTACGGCGCGACGGGCCTGGGGAAAACCCACCTGCTGCAGGCGATCTCCCACTACCTGGCGACCGAGACCTCGACGCTTCGCGCCCGGTACCTGACCGGCGAAGCGTTCATGAACGACTTCATCGCTCATTTGCAGGACAAACGTCTCGATGAATTCAAGACGCGCTACCGCACGTACGACGTCTTGCTGATCGACGACATCCAGTTTTTCGCCGGCAAAGAGCGCATCCAGGAAGAGTTTTTCCACACCTTCAACAGCGTCTACGAGGCGGGCGGGCAGATCGTCCTGTCTTCCGACCGGCCGCCGAAGGAGATCAACGCCCTCGAGGAACGGCTCCGGTCGCGCTTCGAATGGGGCCTGATCACCGACGTCCAGCCGCCCGATCTGGAGACCCGTATCGCGATCCTCCGCAAGAAGGCGGAGCGCGACGGGACCCGCGCGCCGGACATCAACGTCCTGGCCGCGATCGCCGAGCGCATCCAGACGAATATCCGCGAGCTCGAGGGCGCCTTCACCCGCGTCGTCGCGTTCGCCTCGCTGAACGGCGTCGCGGTCACCGTCGACCTCGTGCGCGACGTCCTGCACGACCAGTTTCCCGAAGGCGCGCGCCCGGTCACGGCCGAGGAGATCACGAAGGTCGTCGCCGACGCCTTCAACGTCTCCGTCGCCGACCTCCGCGGCGACCGCCGGACGCAGCAGGTGGTCTACCCCCGTCAGCTCGCGATGTACCTGTGCCGCGAGCTGACCGACCTCTCGCTCCCGAAGATCGGGCAGCGGTTCGGGGGTCGCGACCACACCACGGTCCATTACGCCGAGGGCAAGATCGCCCGGCTGATCCGCGAGGATCGCCGTGCCTACAACCTCGTGCAGGACCTCACCGCGCGCATCCGGCGCGTCTGATTTCTCTCCCCACCCCCTTTGGGACGACCTGTGGAGCGACGGTCGTTCTCCCACGGTCCGACCGGTGAGCGACGTGTCGCGATCGATCGCTCCCAAGGGGTCCAGGAGTCATCCGACAACCGTCCCACGACGCGACGACCCGCAACCCGGCCCGGGTGCCCGAATCAGCGGGTCATCCCACGGACCCACACCCCCTATTACGAGGACAAGGGTACGTACACTGTTCTTTCAAGTACATCGGAGGAATCCCAAGAAGTGAAGATCCACTGCTCCACCGACCTTCTCGCCGACCGTCTCTCGACGGCTGCGCGCGCGACATCGACGCGCGCCTCGATCCAGGTCGCGGCGGGCATCCGGATCACCGCGGGCGATCCCGAGCAGCCCGTCGAGCTCGCGGCCACCGACCTCGAGCTGTCGCTGCGCGTGCCGCTCGATGCCGAGGTCGAGGAGGCCGGAGCGGTCGTCATCCCGGCGCGGCTCGCCCAGGAGGTCGTCCGCGCGCTCAAGGCCGACCGGGTCACGCTCTCCTCCGACGGCCCCGACGGGCGGGTGCGCATCACGGCGGGTTCCGGCGAGTACCAGCTGCACACGCACCCCGTCGACGATTTCCCGCGGCTTCCGGAGATCGACCCGGAGCGCGTCTTCGATCTCGACCGCGACGCGTTCCTCGCTACCGTCGAGCGCGTCGTCAAGGCCGCGTCCCGCGACGAGTCGCGACCGGTGCTGACCGGCGTCCTCGTGCACTTCGAGACCGGCCGGCTGACGATGGCCGCCACCGACTCCTACCGCCTGGCGGTCAAGGAGACGGTGATCGAGGATGCCATTCCCGAGCCGCTCGAGGCGATCATCCCGGCCCGCGCGCTGGCCGAGGTGTCGCGGCTCGCGACGGGCGGCTCCGGCCCCATCTCCGTCTCGGTCGACCGGAACCAGATCGCGTTCGGCGTCGACGGCGTGTGGATGACGGCGCGGCGCATCGAGGGCCAGTTCCCGAACTTCCGGTCGCTGCGGCCCGAGGGCTTCGAGCACGACGTCCGCCTGCCGAAGGACGAGCTGGCCGAGGTCGTCAAGCGGGTCGGCGTCTTCGCCCGGCACAACACACCGCTACGGGTCGCCTTCTCGAACGGCCAGCTTTCGATCTCCGCCCAGACGCCCGATGTCGGCGAGGCCCGCGAGACGATCCCGGCGCCGTTCGGCGGCGACGCGTTCGAGATCGGGTTCAACGCCGACTTCCTGCGTGACGGCATCGACGCGGTCGTCGGCGACGAGGCCGTGCTGCACCTGATCAGCCCGCTGCGGCCGGCACTCGTCACGGGCACCGACGACGACTTCTGGTACTTGATCATGCCGATCCGGCTGTCTTAGCGGGCCGGGTGGGGCGGTAGGCTCGGGTGCGTGTCGAGCGCATCGATCTCGCCGGATTTCGCTGCTACGAGACGGCGTCCGCCTCCTTCGCGGAGGGCGTGACGGCGGTCGTGGGGCCGAACGGCGCCGGCAAGACGAGTCTGCTCGAGGCCGTGCACCTGGCGCTCTGCGGCTACTCGCCGCGCACCACCGTCGAGTCGCGATGCGTGCGGGAGGGGTCGCCGTTCCTGCGCCTCGAGGCCGTCGTCGCCGGCGCCGGGCAGCAGCACGACATCTCAGTCGCCCTCGCCCCCGGTGAACCACGGCGGATCCGTGTCGACGGGCGGACGCTGCGCTCCCGGGACGAACTGGCCGGCCGGTTCGAGTGCCTCGTGTTCCTGCCGGAGCGGCTCGCCGTCGTGCAGCGCGCGCCGGCCGTGCGCCGCGCCTACCTCGATCGCGCGGTCGTGCGGGCCGAGCCGGGCCATGCCGCCGCCGTGCTCGCCTACGGCCACGCGTTGGCGCAGCGCAACGCCTTGCTGCGCCGCATTCGGGCAGGCGCGGCCTCGCCTGAGGCCCTCGACCCGTGGGACGAGCAGCTGGCACTGCACGGCGCCGTGCTGATCGCGGCCCGGGCGCGGCTCTGCGCGCGTCTGGCCGGCCCGTTTGCCGAGCATCTCGAGGTCCTCGGCGGCCGCAGCGGCGCCGCGCTGGTCTACCGGCCGCGGGTGCCGGCCGATGAGCTCGCCGCCACGATCGCCGACCGGCGCGGCCGTGACATCCAGCGCGCCGCGACCAGCACCGGGCCGCATCTCGACGACATCGTGCTGCACGAGCACTCCCGCGAGCTGCGCGCGTTCGGCTCGCAGGGCGAGCAGCGCACGGCCGTGCTGGCCCTGCTGCTGGCCGAGGCGAGTCTGATCACCGAGCTGCGTGGCGCCCCGCCGGTGCTGCTGCTCGACGACGTGCTGTCCGAGCTCGACGCCGACCGGCGCGCCCGCCTGGTGCGGGCCGTCCGCGGCGTTGGCCAGGCGATCGTGACGACGACCGAGGCGGCGCACCTGCCCGAGCCGGCCGATCGGGTCCTGGCCGTGGGCGGCGGAGGGATTACCCTGCAGGAGTGAAGCGCGTCGCGGACCTGCTGGGAGCGATGCTGCCGCCGTCGTCCGGGGCGGAGTCGCTGCTGCCGATCCTCCGCGTCTGGCCGGCCGCGGTCGGCGCGCCGGTGGCGCGTGAGGCGTGGCCGGCCCGGATGACCCAGGACGGCGCCCTCGTCGTGCACGTCACCTCGTCGCTCTGGGCCAGCGAGCTGCAGATGCTCGAGTCGCTGCTGCGTGAGAAGCTCGCCGCCGCGCTCGGGGCGCCGGCGCCGCCGCTGAAGTTCCGCCTGGGACCGGTCCCGCGGCCGGCTGCGGAGGTCGTCGTGCCGCCGCCGCCGCGGGCCGCCGTGGAGGCGGCCGAGCGCCTTGCGGCACAGGTCGAGGACGGTCCGTTGCGCGATGCGGTGGAAGCGGCACTGAGACGTGCGCTCGTGCAGTCCAGCGATCTGCCGGATTCCGCGTAACGGTGCGGGTTGCGGCGGTCTGACGCCGCGCACTTTGCTACCATGCCAGGGCAGGCGTCAGGCAGGCTGGATCCGCTCATAGAGCGGGCCTGCGACGCGCGAAACCCGAGGGTAAGGGCGGCGATTGGCAGACACCGAGTACGGCGCAAAGGACATTACCGTCCTCGAGGGTCTCGAGGCGGTCCGGCGCCGTCCCGGCATGTACATCGGCTCGACCGGCATGCGGGGCCTGCATCACCTCGTCTGGGAGGTGCTCGACAACAGCGTCGACGAGGCCCTCGCCGGCCGCTGCGACGCGATCTCGGTGACGCTGCACCGGGACGGGTCGGTGACCGTCGTCGATGACGGCGCCGGCATCCCGGTGGGCATCGTCGAGGGCACCGGCCTGCCCGCGGTCGAGGTCGTGATGACGAAGCTCCACGCCGGCGGCAAGTTCGGCGGCGACGGCTACAAGGTCTCCGGCGGCCTCCACGGCGTCGGCATCTCGGTCGTGAACGCGCTCTCCGAACGCCTGCTGGTGCGCGTCACCCGCGACGGCGGCGTCTTCGAGCAGCGGTTCGCCCGCGGCCTGCCCGAGCACGAGCTGCGCCGGGTCGGCGACCAAGAGGGCACGAGCGGCACCACGGTCACGTTCCTGCCCGATCTCGAGATCTTCGAGGAGGGCCGGTTCGACTACGACACGCTCGCCCACCGCATCCGCGAGATGGCGTTCCTCACCGCCGGTCTCTCGATCACGCTGCTCGACGACCGTGGCGAGACGCGCACCGACACCTGGAAGTACGACGGCGGCATCGCCGAGTACGTGCGCTACATCAACGAGGCGAAAGAGCCGGCTCACGAGAAGGTGGTGCACTTCACCGCCGACTTCGAGGAGGGCGCGGTCGAGGTCGCGATGCAGTGGAACGGCAGCTACACGTCGTCCGTCTTCTCGTTCGCCAACAACATCAACACGCACGAGGGCGGCTCGCACCTGACCGGCTTCAAGGCCGCGCTCACGTCGACGCTCAACCGCTACGCCCGCGACCAGGGCGTGCTCAAGGAGAAGGACGAGAACCTCTCCGGCGACGACGTGCTCGAAGGTCTCGCGGCGATCGTGTCGGTGAAGCTGCGCGAGCCCCAGTTCGAGGGCCAGACGAAGACGAAGCTCGGCAACCCGTTCATGGCCGGCGTCGTGCAGAAGGCCACCAACGAGAAGCTGGCCGAGTTCCTCGAGGAGAACCCCACCGAGGGTCGCATCATCGTGCAGAAGGCCGTGCAGGCCGCGCGGGCGCGCCTCGCCGCCCGCAAGGCGCGCGACACGGCCCGCAAGAGCGCGTTCGGCAACACCTCGCTGCCGGGCAAGCTCGCCGACTGCCGCTCCAAGGACCCGAGCAAGTCCGAGCTGTTCCTGGTCGAGGGCAACTCCGCCGGCGGCTCGGCCGTCGACGGGCGCGACTCCGAGTTCCAGGCCATCCTGCCGCTGCGCGGCAAGATCCTGAACGTCGAGAAGGCGCGCATCGACCGCGTGTTCGGCAACACCGAGGTGCAGGCCATGGTGACGGCGCTCGGCACCGCCACGGGAGAGGACTTCGACCTCGAGAAGGCGCGCTACCACCGGCTGGTCGTGATGACCGACGCCGACGTCGACGGCGCGCACATCCGGACGCTGATCCTGACCTTCCTGTTCCGGCACATGCAGGGCCTCATCGACGCGGGCTACGTCTACATCGCGCAGCCGCCGCTGTACAAGGTCAAGGCCGGCCGGTCGCAGATGTACGTGCAGACCGAGGGCGAGCTCGAGGACTTCGTGATCGGGCAGAAGATCGAGGGCATCGAGGTCACCGGCGCCGCCGGCGTGGTCGAGATCGACGTCGAGCGCTTCCGTATCATCTCGCGGGCGCTGCGCGAGGTAGAGGGCTGGCTCGGTCGCCTCCGGGCGGAGCATGGCGCGCCCGCTGTCGACTTCGTGAAGGACCACGGCCTGGTGGGTCACGGCATCGGCTCGCTCGATGCGCTCGCTGCGGCGCTCGCCGCCGGCTCGGGCGACGACGCCACGCACACGGCCGAGCTCGTCGCCCGCGACGAGGAGCGCGGCTCGGCCCTGGTGCGCGTCACCGAGCGGCAGAGCGGCACGGTCGACACCGTCGCGATCCCGTTGGCGCTGTTCAAGGCCGAGGCCTTCGAGCGCCTGGAGCGCATCCACACCCGCCTCGCCGACCTGCTCGGCGAGGGGCCGTTCGCCATCCGCGCCGGCCGCAAGGAGCGCCTCACGAGCACGTTCGAGGGCCTCCGCGAGGCGGTCCTGTCGCTGGCGAAGGACGGCATCGAGATCAACCGCTTCAAGGGCCTCGGCGAGATGAATCCCGCCCAGCTCTGGGAGACCACGATGGATCCGCGCACGCGCACGCTCCAGCAGGTGACGATGGACGACGCACAGGCCGCCGACGAGCTCTTCACGCTCCTGATGGGTGATCGGGTCGAGCCGCGCCGCGAGTTCATCGAGACCAACGCACGCGAGGTGAAGACGCTCGATGTCTGACATCGTCGAGTTCGACGGCCGCGGGCACGTCGAGCCGCGCGAACTCTCCGACGAGATGCGCGCGTCGTACCTCGACTACGCGATGAGCGTGATCGTCGGGCGGGCGCTGCCCGACGTGCGCGACGGCCTGAAGCCCGTGCACCGGCGCGTGCTGTACTCGATGTACGAGGCCGGCCTGGCGCCGAACCGCCCCTATGTCAAGTGCGCGAGCGTGGTCGGCGACACGATGGGCCGCTACCACCCGCACGGCGACTCGGCCATCTACGAGACGCTCGTCCGGCTCGCCCAGTCCTTCTCGTCGCGGTACCCGCTCGTCGACGGCCAGGGCAACTTCGGCAACATCGACGGCTACGCCGCTGCTGCGATGCGGTACACCGAGTGTCGGCTGACGTCGCTCGCGCAGGAGATGCTGCGCGACCTCGACCCGGCCATCGTCGAGTTCGGCCCCAACTACGACGGCTCGCGGCAGATGCCGCTGGTGCTGCCGTCGCGGTTCCCCAACCTGCTCGTGAACGGGTCGACGGGCATCGCTGTCGGCATGGCCACGAACGTGCCGCCGCACAACCTGGGCGAGACCATCGATGCGGTCGTGGCGCTGATCGACAACCCCGACGCCACGGTCGAGGACCTGATGGAGCACCTGCCGGGGCCCGACTTCCCGACCGGCGGCATCATCATGGGCCGCTCCGGCATCCACGAGGCCTACGTCACGGGCCGCGGCCGCATCCGCGTGCGCGCCCGAGCCGAGATCGAGGAGCTCGACAACGGCCGCACCGCGATCGTCGTCACCGAGCTGCCGTTCATGGTGCGCAAGGGCGGCGACGAGGGCGTCATCTCCCGCATCGCCGAGCTGGCGAAGGAGGGCGTGCTGCCCGAGATCGCCGACATCGTCGATCTCAACCAGAAGGGGAAGCTCGCCGGCCAGATGCGGCTCGAGCTGCACCTGCGGCGCGACGCGATCCCGAACATCGTCCTCAACAAGCTGTTCAAGCACACCGCGCTGCAGACGACGTTCGGCGCCAACATGGTCGCCCTCGTCGACGGCGTGCCGCGCACGCTCGGCCTCGTCGAGCTGATCACGCACTACCTGGCGCACCAGAAGGACGTCATCACCCGCCGCACGCAGCTCGAGCTGCGCAAGGCCGAGGCGCGCGCGCACATCCTCAAGGGCTACATGATCGCGCTGCAGCACCTCGACGAGGTGATCGCGCTGATTCGCACCTCCGCCGACGCCGAGGCGGCGCGGACCGGGCTGATGGAGCGCTTCGGCCTCTCCGAGGAGCAGGCGCAGGCCATCCTCGACCTCCGGCTGCAGCGGCTCACCAGCCTCGGCCAGGACGAGATCCGCACCGAGCACGACGGCCTCGTGGCCCGCATCGCCGAGCTGCGCAGCATCCTCGGCGACGAGGCCCGCGTGTACGCCCTGGTGCGCGAGGAGCTGCTCGAGGTGCGTGCCCAGCACGCCGACGAGCGCCGGACGGTGATCGAAGACGTCGAGGGCGACATCGACGTCGAGGCGCTGATCGCCGACGAGCCGATGGTCATCGCCATCACGCGAGACTCCTACGCCAAGCGCGTGTCGCTCGACGAGTACCGCGTGCAGGGCCGCGGCGGCGTCGGGGTCCGCGGCATGTCGCTGAAGGAAGACGACCCGATCGAGCACCTGTTCGTCGCATCGGCCCACGACTACCTGCTGTTCTTCACGTCGGTCGGCAAGGTCTACCGCCGCAAGGTCTGGCAGCTGCCCCACGGGGGCCGCGACGGCAAGGGTCGGGCGCTGCAGAACCTGCTGCCGGTGGCGGAGGACGAGCGCGTGATGGCCGTCTTCCGCACCCGCGACTTCACCGAGGGCGCCTATCTCGTGTTCGGCACGCGCCGCGGCGTCGTCAAGAAGACCGCGCTCCTGCAGTACAACACGCACCTCAAGGAGAAGGGCATCGCGGCGCTGATCATCCGCGACGACGACGCGCTGGTCGACGTGCGCCTGGCCGACGAGGGCGACCGGGTCATGATGATCAGCCGCAACGGCTACTGCGTTTCGTTCAGCGAGGCCGACGTCCGCGCGATGGGCCGCTCCGCCAGCGGCGTCCGCGGCATGCGCCTGCGCGGCGAGGACGAGGTGATCGCGCTGCGCGTGCCGCGCGAGGGCGACAGCCTGCTGGTCGTCACCGAGCAGGGCTTCGGCAAGCGCACCCCGGTCGACGAGTACCGCGTCAAGGGGCGCGGCACGATGGGCGTGCTGACGCTCGACCGACAGGCGATCGAGAAGCGCGGCAACCTGGTCGGCGCCCTCACGGTGGCCGACGGCGACGAGCTGATGACCATCACGGCCAGCGGCACCGTCACGCGCCAGGCGATCGCCGACATCCGGCAGACCGGACGCGCGACGCAGGGCGTCATCGTCCAGAAGCTCCGCGACGACGACGATCGCATCGCCGCCATCGCGATCGTGCGCGATCCGGGCGAGGGCGACCCGGAGGCCGCGCTCGGCGCGATCAGCGACGCGTCCGACGCCGCCGTGGCAGAGGTCGAGGCGCTGGCCGACGACCCGACCACGGCAGCCGACGAGGAGTAGCGCCGCCGCTCGCCGCGCTAGGCGGTGGCGGTGGCGGTCTGGGCGGTGCTCGAGGTGCGACGTGCCTGGAACTCCTGGACGGCGGTGATCGCCGCGCTCAGGGAGAGGCCGCGATCCTTGGCCTGTTTGATGAGCAGGACGGTCTCGACCGAGCCCATGTCGTAGGTGCGCTGTTTGCGTCCGTGAGTGGGGATCTCGGCCTTCTGCGTCCAGTAGTCGAGCTGCATCTTGGAGATGCCGGCGACCTGGCAGACCTGCCCGAGCGTCAGCTCCAGGCCGAGGAGGTGGTCGCGCACATCCACCGGTTGCAGCAGGTCGGCATTCGTCACCATGGCCGCGACGCTACCACGGCGGGGCGGCCGGGGTAAAGACTCATGGCGCACCCAACGCGCCCTTGAGGTGCGCGATCAGGTCGATGGGGATCGGGAAGATGACCGTCGAGGTGCGTTCCGACGACATCTCGAGCATGGTCTGGAGGTAGCGCAACTGCACCGACACGGGGTGCTCGGAGAGCACCTGCGCGGCGTCGGCGAGCTTCTGCGATGCCTGGAACTCGCCCTCCGCGGCGATCACCTTCGCGCGTCGTTCGCGCTCGGCCTCGGCCTGCCGCGCCATGGCGCGCTGCATCGAGCTGGGGATCTCGACGTCCTTGACTTCGACGTTCGAGACCTTCACGCCCCAGGGCGCCGTCTGGTCGTCGATGATCCGCTGCAGGATCGTGTTGATCTTGTCGCGCTCGGACAGCAGCTCGTCGAGCATGTGCTGGCCGAGCGTCGAGCGCAGCGTGGTCTGGGCGATCTGGCTGGTGGCGACGAGGAACTTCTCGACCTCGACCACTGCGGCGGTCGGGTCGACGACGCGGAAGTAGGCGACGGCGTTGACGCGCACCGGCACGTTGTCGCGGGTGATGACCTCCTGTGGCGGGACGGTGAGGGTCACCGTCCGCAGGTCGATGCGCACCATCCGGTCGATGACCGGAATCAGGAAGATCAGGCCCGGGCCGCGCGGCTGGGTGATCAGCCGCCCGAGGCGGAACACGACCCCGCGCTCGTACTCGCGCAGGACCTTCAGGGCAGCGAACAGCACCGCGACGATCAACGCGACGACGACAACGGCGGAAATGAGCGCGGTCACGACCGCACCTCCTCTAGCGGAGCGGGTTGGACGTGGAGTGTGAAGCCCTCGAGGCGTTCGATGACCACACCGGAGCCGACGGGCACGGGCTCGCCGTCGGAGACGGCCGCCCAGAGCTCGCCGTGGACGAACACGAGACCCTCGGGATCGAGCGCCTCACGCACCTCGGCGCGCCGCCCGACAAGCGTCGAGAGGCCGGTCGCGACGGGCAGTTTTCGCACCTTGATGGTGCGCGAGATGATGAACGTGAAGCCGGCGAAGAGTACCAGCGCGGTACCGACCACGAGCGGGATCGAGATCCGTAAGCCCTCCTGATCGGAATCGAAGACCAGGAACGCACCGACCGCGAATGCGACCACGCCCACCGCCCCGAGCGCGCCATGCCCGACGTTGATCTCGGCGATCAACAACCCCGCCCCGAGCAGGAGCAGCAGCAGGCCGAGCCAGGTGAACGGCAGGACCGAGATGCCGAACAGGGAAAGCACCAGGAGCAGGCCACCCGCGGCGCCGGGGAAGATCGCACCGGGGCTGGCGACCTCGAAGGCGATCAGCGCGAGGCCGGCGAGGAACATGATCGAGATCAGATTCGGATCAATCAGCACGTCCAGGATCTGCAGGTGCAGCGGCAATGTGTGCGTCTCGATCGTCGCGCCCTGGAACGACAGCGTGATCCCCTTCGGCTCCACGGTGCGCCCCTCGGCCTGCCGCAGCAGGTCGGGTGTGTCGGTGGCGACGATCTCGATGACGCCCAGATCGAGCGCTTCGGCGGCGCTGATGTTGGCCGCCTGGCGGACCGCCTTCTCGGCCCAGTCGGCGTTCCGGCCGTGGGTCGTCGCGAGCACCCGGATCCGCGCCACCGCGTCGTTGACGATTTTCCGCTTGAGGTCGCCGTCAGGGATGTCGGCCCCGGCGGCGACGGGCGTGGACGAGCCGAGGTTCGTCGTCGGCGCCATCGCCGTCAGGTCGGAGGCCATCATCACGAACACGCCGGCCGACGCCGAGCGGGCGCCGTTGGGTGCCACGAAGGTGAGCACCGGGATCTTGGCGGCGAGCTCGGCCTTGATGATGTCGCGCATCGACGAGTCGAGCCCGCCGGGCGTGTCGATGCGGATCACGATGCCTGCGTCGCCGCGCTGCTCGGCGGCCTCGATCTGGCCGATCACGAATCGCGCCGTGACAGGATCGATGGCTCGATCGAGCACCACCTCGCGCACGACCGGTGCCGCAGCGGAGGCCGGGACGCCGATGGCGGCAGTCGCGATCACCGCGGCGAGCACCGATCCGATCCGACGGCTCCAGTGCATAAAAGTACCGCCAGTATACGGTGCGGATGGGTGGTGCCGGGGACGAAAGTCGCATAGGGTTCGACCGAGGCTCCTCCTTGGGACCACACCGACAACGGTGTCTGCGCTGCGCCCCCACTCCCTGGCCGCCCTGGCGGCGGCCGTGTTCGTCGCTCTCGTGGCGCCCGCCGCGGCGGACGCGGCCGGCTCCGTCCGCGTCATCAAGGTGCCGCTGCAGGCCGCAGCGTCGCCGACGGCCCGTGTCGCGAACTCGACGACCGCCGCGCGCTGGACGATCCTCAAGTCGATCCGGGTCAAGGGCGGATTCTCCCTCGCCGGCGTGCACTGGCGCGGCACGCGCAACGCGCGCCTCGAGGTCCGCAGCGCCCACGCGAAGGGCCGCTTCGGCGCCTGGCAGCCGCTCGACCGCGCCGACCTCGCCAACGCGAACGAGCGCAGGCGCAATGCGCCGTGGATGTCGGAGGCGGCGTGGTTCGGCAGCTCCGCGCGGCTCCAGATCCGCGTTCGCGGCCGCGTCCGCGACCTGCGGGCGATCGTCGTGCAGCCCGGTCCCGACCCGGCCCTGCGCGCCGCGCCGCGCGCGAACGCCGCCCAGCCGGCGATCGTGCCGCGCGCCGGGTGGGGTGCCGACGAGAAGCTCCGCAACGGCGCACCCGTGATCGCCCCGCGCGTGCTGGCCGCGGTGATCCACCACACGGCGACGCCGAACGGCTATGCCTCGGCGCAGGTGGGCGGCATCATCCGCAGCCTCTACCTCTACCAGACGCGCGGCAACGGCCTGGCCGACCTGGCGTTCAACTTCCTCGTCGACGCGCAGGGCCGGGTGTACGAGGGCCGCTACGGAGGCGTCGACAAGAACGTCGTCGGCTCGCACACCGCCGGGTTCAACACCGGCACGATCGGCATCGCGCTGATCGGCAACTTCTCGAGGAGCGGGCCGGCGTCGAAGCAGGTGCAAGCGCTCGACACGCTGCTCGCCTGGCGGCTCGACGTCGGCCACATCGACCCGAAGTCGCGCGTGACGCTGACGTCGGAGGGCAACGAACGGTTCGCCAAGGGCAGGACGGTGTCGTTCCCGGCCATCTTCGCTCATCGCGACGCCGGCCCCACCGACTGCCCCGGCGACGGCGTCTACTCCGAGCTGGGGCAGATCCGCGCGGCCGTGGCGGGCGCCGGCAACCTGAAGGTGCTCGATCCGACGGTGACGCCGCCGACGATCACGTCGCCGTTCAAGCCGATCCGCTTCCGGGCGCGGCTGTCGACGTCGTCGGCGTGGCGCGTGCTCGTCGTGACGACCGGCGGCGCCACCGTCGCCCGGTTCGAGGGCACGGGCGCGACCGTCGACGCAACCTGGAACGGCGCCGTGCTCGGCGGCGGCGGGCTGCCTCGCGCCGACCTGCTGCGCTGGCGCATCGAGGCAGGCGCCGCCCGGGCGGCGGAGGGCGGGTTCGACGGCAGCGTCACGGCCGGCGGCGGCGGAGCGTCCGGTCCGACGGCGACCGCGGCGGTCGCCGGTGTCGCGGCGGGCCCGCCGGCGCTGGTCGGAGCCGCCATCGGCAAGGTTGTATGGAACCAGGTCAAGGCCGCCACGGTACAGGTGCTGGTGATGACGATGGCCGGGGATGGCGTGGTCATCCTGCGCGCGCCGGCGCCCCTTGCGGCCGGCCCGCAGCAGCTGTCCTGGAACGGCCGGCGCGCCGACGGTTCGGTGGTGCCGAGCGGGCACTACAAGTACGTCGTCCGGTCGCAGTTGCCCGGAGCGGCGCTGGAGACGGCGAGCGCCAACGTCGACCTTCGCCACCAGGCCGGCGCGTTCGCGGTCTCGCCGGGAATCTCACCGAACGGCGATGGCGTCGTCGACGTCGCAGCGATGTCGTTTACGCGCGCCGAGCCCGGCGACGCCCAGATCCGGTTGTTCCGACGGTCGGCGCTCGTCAAGAACCTGGCGTTGCTGTACGACCAGGCGCCCGGGCCCTTCACGTATCGATGGACCGGCCGCGGCCTGCCGGACGGCGTCTACACGGTGCAGCTGCTCGTGGCGGGTGCCGGCGGCCCGCTCGACTTCCAGGTGCCGATCGTCATCGACACGCACGCCCCGACGATCCGCCGTGTCGGCGTCCGCAAGATCAACCGCCTCCGCGACGTGGTCGCCACGATGCGCATGTCGGAGGCCGCGACCGTGCAGGTCAAGCGTGGCTCCAAGGTGCTGATCACGCGCCACGTGAGGGCGGGCGTCGTCAAGTTGCGCCTCTCGCGCAAGCTGATGGGCGCCGCGCGGAGCCTCACGATCGTCGGCAAGGATGGCCTCGGCAACACCATGCCGAAGGCGTTCAGGTTCACCGTGCCGAAGTAGGGGCCGGCGGCGCGAGCCGGAGTTCGGTGGCAGCTCAGCGGGCGGCGGCGGTCACTGCTCGCCAGGCCTCGACCAACCCGGCCCACGTTGCCACGTCGCTCGACCGGTCTTCGGCGTGCGCGCCGACGAGATGCGGGCCGGCGTCGGTGAGCCGGCTCCGGAACGCGGCCGCGCACGTCTCGAGATCGGCGTCCTCCGCCACGCCGAGCACCGTCCAGGGCGTCGGGCGGTCGCTCACCGGGCGGCCTCCGTGCGCAGCGCCGCCTCGGCCGCGCGGTTGATGTCGGACGTCTCGATCAGCTCCAGCTCGCGGTCGGTGAGGTCGGCCTTGCCGGCCACGCGGTCGGCGTGGGCGAGCACTGCGTCCTCGAACAGGTTGCGGGCTGTGCGGGCGTTGCCGAACGACCGGTCGCGCGCATCGTGCAGCGCGCTCAGCACCTCGCGCGCCCGCTTCCGGGCGCCGTCGGACAGCGCGTAGCCGCCCTTCTCGACCATCTGCCGGAGGATCGCGACCAGCTCGTCCGATGTGTAGTCGGGAAAGTCGACCGTCTCGTTGAAGCGGCTCGCGAGGCCCGGGTTCGAGCCGATGAACCGCGCCATCTCGTCCGGGTAGCCGGCGACGATGACGACGAACCTCTCGCGGTCGTCCTCCATGCGCTTCAGCAGCGCCTCGATCGCCTCGCGTCCGAAGTCGTTGCCCGCCTGCTCCGGCGCCAGCGTGTACGCCTCGTCGATGAACAGCACGCCGCCGATGGCCCGGTCGACCACGGCCTGCGTGCGCGGCGCGGTCTGGCCGACGTACTCGGCCACCAGGTCGGACCGTGTGACCTCGACCAGGTGGCCCTTCGCGAGGAGCCCGAGCGAGCCGAAGATCTCCGCCACCAGGCGGGCGACGGTGGTCTTGCCCGTACCGGGCGGACCGGTGAACACCATGTGGTGCGACAACGGCGGGTTCGGCATGTTGCGCTCGGCCCGCCGGCGGCGGACGGTGAGCAGGTTGGTCAGCGAATTCACGTACGCCTTCGCCGTCTTCAGCCCGATCAGGCCGTCGAGCGCGGCGAGGATCTCGGCGATCGGCCGGAGTGTCACAGCGGGTGCGGGTGGGGTGGCTGCGAGCGGTACGGCGGCGTCGGGCGCGGCGGTGGTCGGCGCGGCCGCCTCGCCGACCTGGTCGCGGAGGGCACCGAGGTGCACCAGCTCGGCGACCACCGACTCGCGCAGCGCGGCCATGCCCGGATACGTGCGGGCCAGGTTGCGCGCGGGCAGGTGCTCGTAGCCGCCGTCGACGCGTTCGAGCATCGCCAGGTACTCGTTCGACTTGCCCGCCGGATCGCGTGCGATCTGCACGTCGAGCGCGTCGCGGATGCGGGCGGCGATCGTCGTCGCGGCGGCGTCGCGTGGGCCGCGGCGCAGGCGCCCGGCCAGCTCGTACAGATCGACCATGATCGCGCTGCCGGCCGTGAGGGACGCGTCGAGCGCGCTCGGCCGCGCGGCGGGCGTGGTGGCCGCGATCTGCGCGAACCGGTCAGCGCAGCGGTCGAGCTCCTGCGCCCGCCCGCGAGCCTGCTCGTCGCCGGCGCCGCACACGACGCCGACGGCCTCGCGCGCCGGGCGCCAGACCTCGGCCGTGACGCGCTCGCGCACCAGCGCGATCGCGAGCGTCTGCGAGTGCTCGTCGACGTCGAAGCGATACACGTCAGCCCGGGACGGCCTCGAGCGGCAGCGAGCCGAGCACCGGTGCGATCCGGCCCAACTCGGCCCGCGTCGTGCGTTCCACCAGGTCGGGCTTGTGCGCGCAGCCGTTGATGGCGATGCCCGCCACCTCGATGCCGCGCGCTGCGGCGGCCTCGATCGTCAGCGCGACGACCGACAGCGCGGCCCGGTCCGGCCGCGTGACGATCACCAGCGGCAGGCCCACGGCGGCGGCCAGGTCGGCGAACGTCGTCGTCTCGCTCAGCGGCTCCAGCAGCCCGCCACCCTCGATGATGATGCCGTCGGAGGTGCTGCGCAGCTCGTCAACCACCTCCAGCAGGTGCTCGACGCTCGGTGCCGGCGCATGCTCGATGCGGGAGGCGATGCCCGGCGACAGCGCCGCCAGGAAACGGTAGCCCGTCGCGCACACGGTTCCGGCCGCCGCCGTGGCGACCGCGATGGCGTCGTCGGTGCGACCGGTCTGCGCGACCTTCAGGAAGCCCGGGGTGCGGCCACGTGCGATCGCCTCCTGCGCGTACAGACCCGCGACGCGCGTCTTGCCGACACCGGGCGCCGTCCCGGCGAGGAAGACGTCGATCACGCGGGCTCCTCGACGCGCACGACCTCGCCGGCATCGAGTCGCCGGTCGCTGCCGTCGGCCAGCGTCACGACCAGCCGGCCGCTGTCGTCGACGCCCGCCGCGGTACCCGCCAGCGTGCCGTTCCCCAGCTGCAGGACGACGCCGCGGGCGGCCAGGTCGTCGAGCGCGGCGAACCGGGCGCGCAGCGCCGCGAAGCCGTGCTCCGTCCAGGTGTCGTAGGCGGCCTCGATGCCGTCCCTCACGTCGTGCAGCAGCGTCAGGCGATCCTGCGTCTCGCCGGTCTCGATCAGCAGCGACGTGGCAGGCAGCCGGTCGGTGGCCGGCAGGCGCTCCGGCGCGGTGTTCGCGTTGATACCGACGCCGACGATGACGTAGCGGCCGCCGCCCGGCGGCGTCTCGAGCTCCATCAGGATCCCGGCCAGCTTCGCACCGCCGATCACGATGTCGTTGGGCCACCGGATCCGGGCCGCGACCGGAAGCGCCTCGGCGATGCCGACGCCGACGACGAGGGCCAGGGGCGCAAGGGCCTCGGTCGACGCGCCGGGGCGCAGCAGCAGCGAGAACATCAACGATGTGCCGGGCTCGTCAGCCCACGTCCGGCCGCGGCGCCCACGGCCGTCGGTCTGGTGGTCGGTGACGGCGATGAATCCCTCCGCGGCACCCTCGGCCGCGGCGGCGCGCACGATGTCCTGCGTCGAGCCGCATTCGCGGAGCAGCGACGCGTGCCAGCCGAAGTGCGCACTGGTGAGGGGGCTTCCCGGCCGCGCCACGTCGCCTACAATAGCCGCCCGAATGCTCCGCACCCGTCACGTGAGCGTCGACCTGACCGCGCGTGTCCGCGGTCGCGATCGACTCGACCGCAACACCCTCGCCGACGGCGCGGCCGCGGCGGCCGGCCTGGCCCATGCCTGCCAGCCCGACCTCGGGCCGATCGGCGTCGACGGAGCGCTGCGCGACTCGCACCCGCTGTCGCCGGACGAGCGCAGCGCGCTCGTGCTGAAGGTCGTCATCGACCTCCGTGACGAGGACGTCGCCCAGGCGATGTCGCTGCCCGTCGGCACCGTCAAGTGCCACGCCCCCCGGCGCCGCAAGCTGCTCGCCGCCCGACTGCGGAGGAACGCATGAACGCCGCCGAGATCGAGGCCATCATCCCGCACCGGCCACCGTTCCGCTTCGTGGACGAGATCGTCGAGCTCGAGCCCGGCGTCCGCGCTGTGGGGCGCCTCGCGATCACCGGCGAGGAGTGGTTCCTGCCGGGACACTTCCCGGGCAACCCGATCGTGCCGGGCGTGATCATGGTCGAGGCGTGCGCCCAGGTGGCGGCCGTCTGCGCGCTCACGCACCCGGATCACCAGGGCAAATTCGGCGTCTTCGCGGCCATCGACGACACGCGGTTCACGCGCATCGTGCGGCCGGGCGACGTGCTCGACATGACGATCGTGATGGAGCGCCTGCGCATGCGTCTCGGCCGGTGCAGCGCGGCGATCGCCGTCGATGGCGAGCCGGCCGTCAAGGCGACCCTGACGTTCGGGCTGCTCGCGGAGGCGCCCTCGTGATCGGTGCCCTGCAGTCGACCGCAGGCATCGTCTCGATCGGTGCGGCCGTCCCCGAGCGCATCGTCACCAACGACGAGCTGTCACAGCGCATCGACACCTCCGACGCGTGGATCCGCGCGCGCACCGGCATCGCCGAGCGCCGCGTCGCCGCTGCCGACGTCTGGGCGTCCGATCTCGGCCTCGCCGCGGCGCAGCAGGCGCTCGACCGATCGGGTTTGGCGCCGGCCGACATCGATATCGTGATCGCCGCGACGTGCTCGCCCGACGCGTACTTCCCGTCCATCGCCGCGGTGATCGCCGACGGGCTCGGCGCGCACTCGGCGGCCGCCAACGACATCTCCGCGGCCTGCACAGGCTGGGTCTACGCGCTCATGAATGCGGTTGCGCAGATCGAGAGCGGCCTCGCGCAGCACGTGCTGGTGGTGGGGGCCGAGACGCTCTCGAAGATCATCGACTGGGACGACCGCGGCACCTGCATCCTGTTCGGAGACGGCGCGGGCGCCTGCGTGATG
This sequence comes from Gaiellales bacterium, assembly GCA_046598415.1. GTDB lineage: Bacteria > Actinomycetota > Thermoleophilia > Gaiellales > F1-60-MAGs149 > VFJZ01. The sequence goes on along the minus strand of JBKJIG010000102.1, from coordinate 41,121 downwards.
TCGGCGGGCGCCCTGCCCGAGACCGTGTTCGGCCTGGAGCTCGGCGCCGACGGCTCGCGGGGCAGCGACCTGATCGTCGGCGCGCTGCGCGGCAACCCCGTGATCGAGATGGACGGCGGCGCGGTGTTCCGGTTCGCGACGACCGCCATGGTCGAGTCGACGCAGCGCGTGCTCGACGTCTGCGGCGCCGCCATCGACGACGTCGACTGGATCGTGCCGCACCAGGCGAACGTCCGGATCATCGACAATGCCGTGAAACGCCTCGGCGCCGACCCGTCGCGCGTGCTCGTCAACCTCGAGCGCTACGGGAACACCTCCGCTGCCTCGATCCCGCTGTGCCTGGAGGAAGCGTGGAGCGACGGGCGCCTGAAGAAGGGAGATCGCGTGCTGATGGTCGGCTTCGGTGGCGGTCTGACGTGGGGCTCGTGCCTGACCGAGTGGGCCGGCGCCGGCCCGGGGGAGAACCTCGCATGAAGGTGGCATTTCTGTTTCCCGGCCAGGGAGCGCAGGAGGTCGGGATGGGCGCGGCGTTCGCCGCCGCCTCGCCGGCCGCGCGCGCCGCGTACGACCGGGCCTCGACGGCCGTCGGCTTCGACGTGGCCGGGCTCTGCTTCGAGGGCCCGCTCGAGCGGCTGTCGCAGACCGAGATGACGCAGCCGGCGCTGACGGCGACGTCGATCGCGTGCCTGGCCGCCGTCAGGGAGGCCGGGTTCACCGCCGACTACGTGATCGGCCACTCGGTCGGCGAGTACGCGGCGCTGGTCGCCGCCGAGGCGCTATCGGCCGACGACGCCATGGTGCTGGTGCGCGAGCGCGGCCTCGCGACCGCCGAGGCGGCGACCGAGACGCCCGGCGCGATGGCCGCCGTGATCGGCCTGCCCGACGAGCAGGTCGAGCAGCTGTGCGCGGGCATCGGGGACGTGTGGCCGGCCAACTACAACTGCCCCGGGCAACTCGTCGTGTCGGGCACCGAGGCGGGCGTCGCCGCGCTGGTCGAGGCCGCCACGGCCGCCGGCGCGCGGCGCGCGCTGCGGCTCAACGTCTCGGGCGGGTTCCACTCGCCGCTCACCGCCGTAGCCGAGCGACGGCTGCGGCCGGCGCTCGAGGCGGCCACCTTCCACGACCCGGTGACGCCGTTCTTCTCGACGGTCACCACCCGCGTCGAGACGCACGGCTCCGACCTGGCCGAGATTCTCGTGCAGCAGCTGACCGCGCCGGTGCGCTTCACCCAGGCGGTGCAGGAGCTGGTGGGCCGCGGCGTCACGCAGTTCGTCGAGATCGGCTCGGGCAGCGTGCTGTCCGGGCTCGTCAAGCGCATCGACCGGTCGGTGCAGGCCATCGCCGTGTCGAACCCCGCCGGCCTGCAGAAGCTGGAGGCCGCTCGTGCCTGACCTCTCGGGACGCGTCACCCTCGTCACCGGCGGATCGCGGGGCATCGGTCGCGCCATCTCGCTCGAGCTGGCGCGCGCCGGCGCACGCGTGGCGGTCAACTACGCCGCGCGCGCCGACGCCGCCGACGAGGTGGTCGGGCTGATCAAGGAGGCCGGCGGCGACGCCGTGGCGCTGCAGGGCGACGTGGCCGATCCCGAGCAGGCCACCGGGCTCATCGAGCAGACGGAGGAGGCGTTCGGCGACGATCTCTGGAACGTCGTCTGCAACGCCGGCATCACGCGCGACAACCTCATGTCGCGCATCGGCGACGACGACTGGCGCGCCGTCATCGACACGAACCTCGGCGGCACCTTCCACGTCTGCAAGGCGGCCAGCCGCAAGATGCTGCGCAAGCGGCGCGGCGCGATCGTGACGATGTCGAGCGTGGTGGGCATGCACGGCAACGCGGGACAGACCAACTACGCGGCGTCGAAGGGCGGAGTGATCGCCCTCACGAAGGCGCTCGCGAAGGAGGTCGGCTCGCGCGGCATCCGCGTCAACTGCATCGCGCCCGGCTACATCACGACCGAACTGACCGACGTCCTGCCGGAGGCCGCCCGCGCCGGAATCCTCGCCCAGACGCCGCTGGCCCGGCTTGGCGACCCTGACGACGTCGCCCGTGTCGTACGGTTCCTACTCTCGGACGACGCCGCGTACATCACCGGGGCGGTCGTGCCGGTCGATGGCGGGATGGGGATGTAACGTGGAACGGCGGCGAGTCGTGGTTACCGGAATCGGCGCCGTGAACGCGGTCGGCACCGGCGTGCCCGACTTCCTCCGGGGCCTCCGCGAGGGCCGCCCCGGCGGGGCTGAGATCACGCAGTTCGACGCGTCGGGGTCGCCCGTCAAGATCGCCTGCGAGGTGAAGAACTTCGACGCGGCCGAGGTCCTCGACAAGAAGACGGCGCGCCGGACCGACCGCTACTCGCACTTCGCGGTGTTCGCCGCCCGCGAGGCGGTGGAGCACGCGCGGCTCGACATCGCGCCGGAGGCCGACCGCATCGGCTGCTCGATCGGGTCGGGTATCGGCGGGCTGAACACGCTCTACACCGCCCACGAGCACCTGTTCGCGAAGGGCATCGACCGGTTCTCGCCCTTCTGGGTGCCGGCGCTGATTCCCAACATGGGTGCAGCCTACGTGTCGATCGAGCTCGGCACGCGCGGCCCGCTGGTCGCGTCGTGCACCGCCTGCGCGGCCAGCTCGATGGCGATCGGCGACGCCGTCATGTACATCCGGCAGGGCATGGCGGACGTGATGCTGGCCGGCGGCGCCGAGGCGGCCGTGACCCCGATGGGCGTCGGCGGTTTCCACGGCATGCGGGCCATGTCGACGCGCAACGACGACCCGGCGGGGGCGAGCCGCCCGTTCGACCTCGAGCGCGATGGCCTCGTGATCGGCGAGGGCGGCGCGGTGCTGGTGCTGGAGGAGCTCGAACACGCTCTGGCGCGCGACGCCACCATCCTGGCCGAGGTCACCGGGTACGGCCTCTCGTCCGACGCCGCGCACGTCACCGAGCCGGATCCGACGGGGCAGAACCCGGCCCGCGCCATCCGCATGGCGCTCGCGGACGCCGGCCGCGAGCCATCCGAGGTGGGCTACGTGAACGCACACGGCACGTCGACACCGGTCGGCGATGCGTCCGAGACGCGGGTGCTGAAGCTGGTGTTCGGCGAGGAGCAGGCATACCAGGTGCCCGTCTCGTCGACGAAGTCGATGACGGGCCACATGCTCGGCGCGGCGGGCGCCACCGAGGCCGTCATCTGCACGCTGGTGCTGCAGGAGAACTTCCTGCCGCCGACGATCAACCTGCACACGCCCGACCCGTCGTGCGACCTCGACTACGTGCCGAACAAAGCCCGCGAGGCGACCCCCGACGTGGTGCTGTCCAACGGCTTCGGCTTCGGCGGACACAACGCCTGCCTGGTTTTAGAGCGCTACCGCTAGACTCTGCAACCGACGCACGTGCCCGGTGCGTCGAACACCCAGTGGCCCAGATCTCGGTCGACATAGAGCGCGGCCCGGATGATCCGGAGCCCCAGAAGGCCGGCCGACACCCCAACACGTGCCCGGTCTGCCGCTCGCACTACCGCGACGACGAGCTCGCGGCGGCGCTGCGCGTGTGTCGTCAGTGCGGCTACCACTTCGCCGTCACGGCCCGCGAGCGCATCTCTCAGCTGACCGACTCCGGTACGTTCGTCGAGGTCGGCGCTGATCTGCGCTCGGCCGACCCGCTGGCCTTCATCGACCTGAAGCCGTACATCGAGCGGCTGGCCGCGGCCGAGCTGACCACCGGCCTCGGCGACGCGAGCGTGGTCGGCACCGCCATGATCGGCGGCCGTTCGGCCGTGCTGGCGGTGATGGACTTCAGTTTCCTGGGCGGCTCCATGGGCAGCGTCGTCGGCGAGAAGTTCGCCATGGCCGCCGACCTCGCGGTCGCCCACGGCGTGCCGTTCGTCTCCGTCGCCGCGTCGGGCGGAGCGCGCATGCAGGAGAACATCCTCGCGCTCATGCAGATGGCGAAGACCGTCATGGCGGTCGATGCCGTCCGCGACGCGCGGCTGCCGTTCATCTCGATCTGCGGGCACCCGACCACCGGCGGCGTGATCGCCTCGTTTGCGGCGCTGGGCGACATCACGATCGCCGAGCCGGGCGCGCTGATGTCGTTCGCCGGGCCACGCGTCGTGCAGCAGACGACGCGCGAGACGCTGCCGGAGGACTTCGGCCTGGCCGAGTCGCAGCTGCGACTCGGGCACATCGACGCCGTGGTGCCGCGCGGCGAGCTGACCGACACCGTGACGCGGCTGCTGGCGCTGTTCGCACCCGCGCCGGAGGAGCCCGGCGAGGCGGTCGAGGCACCGGAGCCGCAGGGTGCGGGCGCGTTCGGCTGGCTCCGGCGACTGGTTGGGCGCGGCTCGGATGGTTAGGGTCACGGAGGACATCCGCCGGCTCCGGCGCCGCTTCCAGGAGCGCGGCGAGGAGTCGCAGGTCTGGGACGTCGTGCAGAACGCGCGGCACCAGGACCGGCCGTACTCGCTCGACTACGCGAAGCGCCTGTTCGGCGACTCGTACGAGCTGCACGGCGACCGCACGGCCGGCGACGACCCTGCGATCGTGGCCGGCATCGCCACGTACCACGGCCGGCCGGTGGTGTTCGTCGGCCACCAGAAGGGCCGCGACCTGGCCGAGCGCACGCACCGCAACTTCGGTATGGCGCGGCCCGAGGGTTACCGCAAGGCCATTCGCGCCATCGAGCTCGCCGACCGTCTCGGCTACCCGATCCTGACCTTCGTCGATACGCCCGGCGCGTACCCCGGCGTCGGCGCCGAACAGGCCGGCCAGGCCGGCACGATCGCGCGCTCCATCCTGTCGCTGGCCCGGGTCAGCGTGCCCGTGGTGTGCTCGGTGATCGGTGAGGGCGGCTCCGGCGGTGCGCTCGCCATCGCCGTCGGCGACCGCATCCTGATGCAGGAGAACGCCATCTACAGCGTCATCTCACCGGAGGGCTGCGCGGCGATCCTGTGGAAGGACGCCGGCCAGGCCCGCAAGGCCGCCTACGCGTTCCGGCCCACGGCGCGCGCCTGCCTCGACCTGGGCGTCATCGACGTGATCGTCCCGGAGCCGTCCGGCGGCGCCCACAAGGACCACGACCGCGCGGCCCGGCTGCTGGACGAGTCGATCCGTACCGCCCTGGCCGAGATCGAGGCCGAGCCGGTGCGCGAACGTCGCCGGACCCGGCGCGCCAAGTACCGCGCCATGGGCGTGTGGGGCGTGGCCGAGGCCGACTGAGCGGGGTCAGCGAATCGGCCAGTGCCGCTTCGCGAGTGCCGGCAGCGCCTGGCCGGTGACCCAGATCCGGCCCACCTCGTACGGGCCGTAGCGCACCGATCCGTCGCCGGTCTGGAGTGCGCGCAGCCACGTCAGCGACCGGCTGGTGGCCCGGCCGCACGTCAGCTTCGCCTGGATCGCCCAGGCCGTCGACTGCGCGTTCGGCCGCTGGCCGATGCCCAGCGCGTAGCCGTCGCCGGAGCGGAACCGTTCGAGCGCCGTCAGGGCGCGGCGGATCGCCCTCGTGCGGCACGAGTACCCCGCGGCCCGCAGAGCCTGGATACCGGCCGCCGTCATGTCCGCCTGCTGCCCCCCGGGGAAGTAGTCGAAGCCGCCGCCCGGCGCCTGGTCGCGCAGGATCTGCCGCACGACTGCCTTCGGGATCGGCCGCTTCGCGGTCTTGAGCGCGAGCACGCCGAAGATGGACGAGTTGGTGAGGGTGCTGCGGCCGTAGTAGCCGCCGTGCCGGCTGCGCTCGAGCAGCGCGATCAGGTCGCGGCCGCCGAACCTGCGCGGGTTCAGGCCGCCGGCGCCCGCCGCCATGATTCCGAGCTCGCGGTCGGTCGCGGTCTTCAGCTGCCGAGATTGCCGCGCCATGCAGGTGGCCGCCCGCTTCGCGGCCGCTCGGCGGTTGGCTGCACGCAGCGCGACTGCGGCCCAGCCGGTACCGGTGCGGTCGCCGAGGCAGCCGTCGGAGGTCTGGCGCGCGACCAGATAGTCGGCGGCACGGGAGACCGGTGTGGCCGCCGTCGCGACGGAGGGGATGGCGGCGAGGAGGGCGAGGAGCAGGAGGGTGAGGGTCAGGTTTCTCATGGCGGTGTGGGGTCGGGGACGAGCTCGACGTGCAGGCGGCGGCCGTGCCGGCGCAGGAGCCGGATCAGGCCGGGCCCGGCGATGCCGAGCAGGATGGCGTTCGTGACGGCATGGGTGACGTCGAACGGGATGCCGCGGGCGTGCGTGGCGACGAAGGCCTGCCACGTGAAGACCGGGCCGAACGAGGCGAGCTGGTAGATGTCCATGATCGCGCCGAACGCGAAGCCCCAGATGACGCCGAAGGCGACCAGCGGCACGCGGTTGACGAGGAACGGGCGCAGGAATCCGGCCGACGCGCCGACGAGGCCCCACGAGAGCATCTGCCAGGGCGTCCACGGGCCCTGTCCCAGGAACGCGTTCGAGACCAGGGCGGCGGTGGCGCCGACGGCGGCGCCGGCGCGCGGCCCGAGGCTGATGCCGGCGCAGGCGCAGATGGTGGTCACCGGCTGGGCCGACGGGATCGCCGCGAACAGCACGCGGCCGGCCGCGGCCGCCGCACCGAGCGTGGCCACCAGTGCCACCTCGCGGCCGCCGCCCGCGGATCGCTCCCACGCGATCAGCCCCACGAGCACCAGGAAGGCCCCGATCAGGATTGTCAGCTCGGCCGCGGTCACGGGGCGCCGCCCAGCCGGCCGCCGACCAGCTCGCGCACCTCGGCGCCGCACGCGGCCGCGAACCGCCGGTCGTGCGTCGCGAGCAGGACCGCGCGGCCGGTGGCGGCCCGCGCCCTGATCAGCCGGGCCAGTGCCGCCCGGCGCGCCGGATCCATGCCGCGCGTGGGCTCGTCCAGCAGCAGCACGGCGGGGTCGGCGGCGAGCGCCGCGGCGATCGCCACCCGCTCGCGCTCGCCGGCAGAGAGGTCGCGCGGATGCCGGTCGCCCAGTGCCACCACGTCGAGCGCCGCGAGCACCTCGTCGATCGCGCCGTGGGGCGCGCCGGAGCCGACCTCGGCGCGCACGTTGTCGCACAGCAGGAAGCGGCCGGGATCCTGCGGCACGAGCGCCAGCGCCGGGTAGCGGTCCTCGGCCGGCTGGGCCGTCACGTCGCTGCCGTGCAGCTCGACCGTCCCGGCGCGGGGCCGGTCGAGGCCCGCGAGCAGGCGCAGCAGGGTCGTCTTGCCGGTGCCGTTGGCGCCGTGCAGCGCCACCACGGCGCCGGCCCGGACCTCGAGGTCGATGCCGTGCAGCACCGGCACGTCGCCACGGCCGCCGTCGAGGCCGCGCGCGGCGAGCACCACCTCGCCCGTGGCGCCGGCTGTCTGCGGCGGCAGGACCTCCGCTGCGTCGCCGCCGACCTCGACCACGCGGTCGGCGACGGCGTCGACCCGGTCGCGGCGGTGCTCGGCGATCAGCACGGCGGTGCCGGCGTCGGCGAGGACCCGGATCAGCGTCATGAACGACGCGGCGGCCTCGTCGTCGAGCTGCGCGGTCGGCTCGTCGAGCAGCAGCACCGGCGGCGCGGGAGCGAGCACGCCGGCCAGCGCCACGCGCTGCAGCTCGCCGCCCGAGAGCGTGTCGACCGTGCGAGCGGCCAGGCCCAGCGCGCCGACGCGCCCGAGCGCCTGCAGCGAGCGCGGCTCGAGCTCGGCGGCCGGCACGCCGTGGTTGGAGAGCCCGAAGGCCACGTCGCGCAGGACGGCGCGGTACACCACCTGGGCCTCCGGGTCCTGGAAGGCGATGCCGGCGCGGCGGGCGACGGCCGCCGGGGTGGCGGTGCGGGTGTCGAGGCCGTCAACGTGGACGTGGCCGGCGAAGCGGCCGCCGTGGAAGTGCGGCACGAGGCCGGCGAACGCCCGCAGCAGCGTCGTCTTGCCGCCGCCCGAGGGTCCGGCCAGCAGCACGATCTCACCGCGCCGCAGCTGCAGTGCGACGCCATCGAGCACGTCGGTCGCTGCGTCCGGGTACCGGTAGCTGAGACCTTCGGCCGACGCGATCACCGCTGCCTCCCGACCAGCACGGCGGCCGCGATGCCGAGCAGCGCCATCAGTCCGGCGGCCATCAGGGCGGCCGTCGCAGACGTGCCGAGCGTCGGGTACCAGCGGAAGTCGCCCGCACCGAAGATCGTCCAGACGCCGATCGCGACCGTGCCGGCGCCGACCACGGTGAGCGTGCGCTCGCGCAGCGTCAGCGAGCGCTCCGGCATCGCGGTGGCGCGGCCGGCCCCGTAGCCGCGGGCCGCCATCGCCTCGGCGTGGTCGCCGCCGCGCTCGAGAGCGGCTGCGCACATCGGTTCCAGCAGGCCGCCCCAGGTGCGCAGCGCCTCGCGGCGCGGGCCGCCGGTGCGCCAGCCGCGCAGCCGGGCGGCCTCGTGCAGGGTCACCGCATCGCGGCGCAGCGCGGGCAAGAGACGCGCGGCCAGCGCCACGGTGAGCGCCGACCGGGGCGCCACCAGCGCCGCGCGGGCAGCCAGGCGGTCGCGGTCGACCAGCGCCAGAAAGGCGCCCATCAGCAGCGTCACGGCGGCCAGGCGGGCACCGGCGGCGAGGCCGTAGAGCAGCTCCTCGAGGGTGACCTGCAGATCGAGGAACACCGATGTCGGGCCGTTGATGAGGATCAGGTCGCCCTGCGTCGAGACGAACGGGTTGAGGATCGCGACGGCGAGACCGGTGGTGAGCCCGATGATCGCGAACAGCCGCCGCGGACCGGGCGACCGGGCCAGCAAGAGGGTCGAGGTGAGCAGGCACGCGGCGATCACGGATGGGTCGTCGGAGGCGAAGACCGCGATCGAGACGCCGACTGCGACGAGCCCGATCGACAGGGGTGCGAGCGAGCTCATCCGCCGCCGCCGTACGCGATGGGGGCGCCGGCTGCGTCGAACACCACGGCGTAGCGATGGTCGAGCAGCGCGGCGTCGGCCGCGATCGCCGTGGCGGCGGCGGTGGCAGCGGCCGCGTCCACGCCGGTCACCGCGAACACGATGCCGCCGTCGGTGGTGGCAGTGGCGGCGGCCACCGCCCGGGCCTCGGCCACGGCCACGTCCTTGCCGGCGGCCGCGTCCCAGCGGCGCACGGCGCCGTCCTCGATCCACGCCGTGAGGCCGGCGGCGCGCGGGTCCGCGGCCGCCCGGGCCCAGTCGGCGTCACGCGTGCGCAGGTCGGTCTCGGCACCGACCAGCACCCGGAACGCGGACGCGCCGGTGCCGACCTTCGCGCCGGCTGCCTGCAGCGCCGCGGCCAGCGGCGGGTCGGCCGTCACGCTCGCCGGTGCCGTCCGGGCGCCGTGCACGAACGGCTCGGGCCACGATCCCACGACCGCCGGCACGTGCGCGTACGCGCGCCAGCGCCGAAAATCCCACCACGCGGTGTCGCCTGCGCGGAGCGTCCAATCCGCCGCGCCCGCGTCGGCCTCGACGCCGTTCACGAAGTACAGCCAGTCCTCACCGTCGGCGAGCGATCCCGATCGGTCGTCGATCGACTGCACGAACCGGCCGCCGTACCGGGTCGACACCTTCGCGACGCCCTGCAGGGCGGCGAGCACCGACTGGCCCGGTGCGACGCGCGCCTCACGGATCACGGTGGTGCCGAACTCCTCCGAGATCACCAGCGCCGCCGCCGGCGCCGCCGGAGCGGTCACGGGAGGATGCACCCGGTGCTCGCCGCAACCTGCGACGAGCACCGGGAGCGCGAGCCACGCAATGGCTCGCCCGAATCTCACGCCTTGCCGCTGACCTGTTCGGAGCGGATCGCCGACGGCTGCGTCGCACGGGCCCGGAAGCGCTTGCCGGGCATCACGTGCACCGTCACGAAGCCGCTGGCCGGGACGGTGTGGTTGCGCCCGTTGACGCGTAGCCTGGCGCCCCTGGCGCCGATCACCTTGCCGGTGGCGGTGTCGAACCTCGTGACGCGAAAGCGGACGTCGCCGTTCGCCCTCTTCGACACGAGGTCGAGGTCGAGCGGCAGGAAGGAGCCCTGCGTGCCGAAGTCGTCGATCAGCCACCACACGACCTCCGCGCCACGCGGCACGACGGCGGTGTCGGCGCCGACCTGGGACGGCACGCCGTTGACGGTGAACTGCCAGCCGCCGGTGGCGGACTGCCCGCTGCCGAACCGTTGCAGCAGACCCGAGCTGAACGATGCGAAGAACTGGACGGTGACCGGGACGTCGCGGCGCGCGCCGAGCGCCACCATCTGGCCGAGCGCGGTGCGCGGCGCGAGCACGTGCGCTGCGCCGGCGGTGTCGACGTACGAGCGGACGGAGCCGTTCGCGACCGGCGGGACGAGCTCGCGCGTGACAGTCTCGACGCGGATCGTCGGGGTGGCGGCGGACGCCGGTGCGGCGACCGCCAGTAGGGCGAGGGTCGCCACGATTGCCCTGCTGGGCCTCATAGGTGCCTCCTTCTCCTCGAGGGGGACTTGGGACTCGTTGCGGAGGCGGGTGTTCTGACTCGGGGCGTGCGTCCGGCGCGGTGCCGGCCGCCATGCCTCCCTTCCCGGTCGAAACCAGTGGGCGGGTTCTCACCCGACGGCGTGGCGGTGCCCCATACAGCGGCGGGACCGTGCCGGCATTGCACCGGACTTCCCCTTTACGCGCATGGCGACCTCCGGGAGCGATGCTATCAGGCGGCGAGCATCCGCTCCAGCAGCGCCAGCGCGCCGTGCTTGGAGAGCGGTTCGTTGAGGTTGCCGCACTTGGGCGACTGCACGCAGCTCGGGCACCCGTCCGTGCACGGGCAGTCGCGGATCACGTCGTGGGCGTCGCGCACCAGCGCCGCGAAGTCGTCGTAGCCGCGCCGCGTGATCCCGATGCCGCCGGGGTGCCCGTCGTAGACGAAGATGGTCGGCCGGCCGGTGCCCGGATGCAGGTTCGTCGAGAGCCCGCCGATGTCCCAGCGGTCGCACATCGCGTGCAGCGGCAGCACCGAGATGAGCGCGTGCTCGGCGGCGTGCAGCGCCCCGAGCACGTCGTCGATGCCGTGCAGCAGCGAGTCCGGCACGCAGAACCACAGCGCCTGCGTGTGGAACGTGCTCGGCGGCAGGTCGAGCTCGTTGGTGTCGATCACCTCGTGCCGCGGCAGGCCGCGCCGCTGGTAGGCGAGTACCTGCTCCGTCACCGACACCTCGCCGAACGACAGGTCGACGCCCAGAGCGGCGGCCGACGTGAGGGCGCGCGTGATGTCGGTCATGGTCGAGCTCTTGACCTGCGTGTACCACTCCTCGGCGAACGGCTGGACGCGCGCGAGGCGCTCGACCAGGTCGAGCTCGGAGACGAGGAACGACTCGCCGAGGTGCAGGTAGATGGCGCCCTCGTGGACGGTGCGGTAGGCGCGCTCCTGCTCGACGGTGCCGAGCACCTGGCCGGTGTCGGTGTCGACGATCGTGATGATCGCACCCGACGACGAGCGCAGCGCGACGTGCCCGGCCGGGAACTCGCCGCGGCCCCAGGTGACGCCCGCGGCGGTCACGCGCAGGTCGCCTTGCTCGGCCATCCGCAGCGCCTCGGCGTAGGCGCCGCCGCCGAGGATGGCGTCGTCAGCCTCGGTGATCGGCCCCTCGTAGGCGGCGCACGCCAGGTGCAGCCGCCTGATCTCGGGGCTCGCGTGGTCGAGGATCGCGGCCTCCACCGGGCGGCCCGTCAGCATCGCCGGGTGCCGGATGAAGTACTGGTCGAGTGCGTCGGCCGACGCGACCAGCACCGCCAGGCCGGCGCCGCTGCGACCGGCCCGGCCCCACTGCTGGCGCAGGCTCGCGACGGTGCCGGGGAACCCGATCGAGATTGCGCAGTCGAGCATCCCGATGTCGATGCCGAGCTCGAGCGCGTTGGTGGCGACGACCGCCCGCAGCTCGCCGGCCGAGAGCCGCCGCTCGAGCTCGCGGCGCTGCCCGGCCGTGTAGCCGGCGCGGTACGGCGCGATCGCGTCGCGCAGGTGCGGCGCCCGCACCGCGATGATCTCGCGCGCCACCCGGTGCACCACCTCGACCATGCGTCGCGACCGGCCGAAGCAGATCACGCGCAGGTCGCGGGCCACCAGCTCGGCGATCATCGCCGCCGCCTCGGCCAGCGCCGACGCGCGCTCGCCCGTCTCGGGGTCGAGCAGCGTCGGGTTCCACAGCGCGACGGTGCGCTCCGGCCGCGCGGCGCCGTCGCCGCTCACGACCTCCACCAGATCGCCGACCAGTTCGGTCATCATCTCGGCCGGGTTCGCCACCGTCGCGGATGCGAGCAGGAACTGCGGCGACGAGCCGACCGCGGCGCAGACGCGGCGCAGCCGGCGGATCACGTTCGCGACGTGCGAGCCGAACACGCCCCGGTAGACGTGCGCCTCGTCGATCACGACGTGCGTGAGGTTCGCCAGCACGTCGCCCCACCGGTCGGCGTGCGGGCAGATGCCGACATGCAGCATGTCGGGATTCGTGAGCAGCAGGTTCGCGTGCCGGCGGGCCATCGCGCGGGCGGGCTGGTCGGTGTCGCCGTCGTACAGCGCCGGGCGCAGGGCGCGTCCCAGGTGCAGCGACTTCAGGGTCCGGGCCTGATCCTGCGCGAGCGCCTTCGTGGGCGACAGGTAGAGCGCGCGGGCATGGGGATCCTCCAGCAGCGCGGCGATCACCGGCAGGGCGTAGGCGAGCGTCTTCCCGCTGGCCGTGCCCGTGACGACGCCGACGTGCGCACCCGTGCGCGACCGGTCCCAGACCTCGCGCTGGTGCGAGTACAGCTCGGTGATGCCGCCGCCGACCAGCGCCGACCACAGCCGTGGGTCGAGATCGTCGGGAAACGGCACCGGCGATGGCGGCCGCGCGGGCAGCTCCTCCACGTGCGCGAGCCGCTCCTCGTTGGGAGGCCGGCCGAGCGCGAGCACGTCATCCCACGGCCTCCGCATGCTGCTCAACGGTAGCGGGGTGGGCTCGAGGGAGCCGCCCCGGCTGATCGTGCTCGGCATGAAGGCGCCGGTCGTCTCGATCGCGCTGGTGGCACTGGCCGCGAGCGTCGCGTCCGCGTTGCTCTACCTGTCGACGGCCGTGGTGCTGATCATCTCGGCGGCGCTGCTGCTGGTGTCCGAGGTGGAGCCTTCAAGGCCCCGGCCGCGCCGTCATCGGATAGACGCCCATCACGACCACGCGGGCCGAGCGGCGCTCCACGTCGGCGAGCGCACGCTCCACCGTCTCCTCGTCGCGATGCCCGTCGATGTCGAGTGAGAACTGGTACCGCCAGGGCTCCCCGGGGATCGGGCGGGAGTGCAGCGAGACCATGTTCACGCCGTGGTAGCGCAGCGGCTCGATCGCCTCGTGCAGCGCGCCGGGGCGGTGATTGGTGACCACCCGCAGCGCCGTCCGCCAGGGCAGGCCCGGCACGAACGGCCGCATCGGGCCGCGCGAGATGGCGACGAACCGGGTGAAGTTCTCCGGGTGGTCCGAGATCTCCTCGAGCAGGATCTCGAGGCCGTAGCGCCCGGCCGCGCCGGGCGACGCGATCGCGGCGTGCGCCGGATCGCCGGCTGCGGCGACGGCCATCACGGCGTCGGAAGTCGTGGACGTGGCGATGCGGTCGTAGCGGCCGTTCAGGAACCGCCGGCACTGTTGCAGGGCGACCGGGTGCGAGTGGATCGTCTCGATGCCGTCCAGCGTCGCGCCCGGCACGACTGCGAGGCAGTGCGGGATGTGCATGACGGCCTCGCCGCCGATGGGCAGCTCACCTTCCGAGAGCAGGTCCCACGTCTCCACCACGAGGCCCGCGAGCGAGTTCTCGATCGGCAGCACGCCCGCGGCCGCCTCGCCGCTGCGCACATGTTCGAACACGTCGTCGAACGAGCCGGCCGAGTAGAGGTCGGCGTCGGGATACAGGACGGCCGACGCCTCCTGGGTATAGGAGCCGGCCGCGCCGGGGTATGCGATGCGAGGGCGGTGCACGTAGGCCATGGTGGGATCCTGGTTTCGGGTTCATCGCCCCGGGGACACGACGGGCCCGGGGCCGGTGGTGCGCCGGGAAGCCCTCCAGACGGCAGCGCCGTCCGTCAGCCTCCCGGCCGCGTAAACAGGAATCCGTGGTTGTGGCGTGCGCCGTTCACCGCGCGCCAGCGTACCATTGCCACGAGGTGGGCGAGTTCGACCTGATCGCGCGACTGGCGGCCGTTCTCGGTCCTCTAGGCGCGGGTGTGACAACAGGCATCGGCGACGACGCGGCGGTGCTCGCGCCCGACCTCGTCGTATCGACCGACCTGACCGTCGAGGACGTGCACTTCCGGCGCGCGACCACGGGCCTGGCCGACCTGGGCTGGAAGGCGCTCGCGGTCGCCGTCTCCGACCTCGCGGCGATGGGCGCCGAGCCACTCGGTGCGGTGGTCGGTCTGGCGCTCGGGCCGGGTTGGACGGCGGACGACGTGGTCGCGGTCTACGGCGGCGTCGCCGAGTGCGCCCTCGCCAGCGGCTGCCCGGTCGTGGGTGGCGACGTCTCGCGCGCTGCCGCGCTGGTGCTGGCCGTGACGGTGTTCGGTCGCGCGGACGGTCCCGTCACGCGCGCCGGGGCACGTGTCGGCGACGTGCTGGCGGTGACGGGCAGCCTGGGGGGCTCGGAGGCGGGCCGGTTGCTGCTCGAGGGCGACGCGGCGGACGCGCCGGAGCTGGCCGATCTGACGCGCCGGCACCGCCGGCCGGTGCCGCGGCTCGCCGCCGGGCGCGCGCTCGCCGCCTCCGTCCACGCGATGCTGGACGTCTCCGATGGTGTGGCGTCCGACGCCCGCCGGCTGGCCGAGGCCGGCAACGTGCGGGTGGAGGTCGATCTCGACGCGCTGCCGCTGCAGGCCGGCGTCGCCGCGGTGGCCGTCGCCGCCGGCGTGGAGCCTGGGGTGTTCGCCGCCCGGGGCGGCGAGGACTACGAGCTGCTGGTGGCGCTGTCCGAGGCGGCGCTGGAGGGGTCGCCGGTGCCGCTGACGCGGATCGGCCGCATCCTCGAGGGGCCCGTCGGCGTGCAGTTCACCGGCGCGGGCGCCGACCCCGCCCTGACGGGCTTCGACCACCTGGCCGGCTGAGACCTCAGGTCTTGAAGACGACGCTCTCGCCGACGTCGACGTACTCGAACAGCTTCTCGACGTCCTTGATGTGCATGCGGATGCAGCCGTGGGAGGCGGCGGTGCCGATGGAGTTCGCCGACGGCGTGCCGTGGATGCCGACGGCCGGCGCCGAGGTGCCGATCCAGCGAGTGCCGAGCGGATTGCCCGAGCCGGGCGGGATCGGCTCGAGGCCCTTCGCCCACGGCGAGTTCGGCGGGATCCACGTCGGGTTCTTGAGCTTCTCGGTGACGACGAACGTCCCGGTCGGCGACGGGTAGGCCGCCTGGCCGATCGCGACCGGGAACGTCAGCACCAGCTTGCCGTCGCGGTAGGCGCGGAGCCGGAACTTCGCCTTGTCGATGACGATCTTGCCCTGGGTCGCGGTCAGCAGGGCGGGACGGGCGATGCCGTCCTGGACCATGCCGTTCTTCTTCTGGTACCGCTTCACGGCGGCGATCACGCGGTTGTCGTAGGTGCGCGCCAGCGTCTTGCGTTTCCACGCGCCCTCGAGGCGCAGACGGCGCGTCAGAGACAGCACGTCGCGACCGACGGCGCCGGGGCGCAGCGTCATGTTCGGCTTCAGCTTCTCGGTCGAATCGACCAGCAGCTGCTTCGTGTACGAGACCGCGTTCCCGGCGCGGTCGCTGGCGCGGACGTCGATCGTCTGCAGGCCCTGCGCGAGGCGGTGGGTCTCGATCTTGAAGCCGGTCGGCGTCAGCGTCGGCTTCACGGTCTCGCCGTTGATGGCGATCTCGAGCTTCAGCTTCAGGTTGTCGGAGGCCTGGCCCTCGAGGACGGGCGAGCTGGTGGTCTTCTCGACCGCCGCCCAGGTGGGCTCGGGCAGCACGGGCGCCTCGTTATCGAAGCGCAGGTGGCGGCGCGAGCTGGTGGTGTTGCCGGCCGCGTCGCGGATCGCGACCGTGATCAGGTGATCGCCGGCGGGAATCTCCGGAACGATCCGGAACAGCCCGTCCTGCGGCACGACCTGCTCGGCCGAGCCGCCCTCCCACTCGACGCGGGCGGTCGCGCCGGGCTCGGAGCGCCCGAACACATCGGCCCCGTGCGACCACGTCTTGTTGGGCGCGATCACCAGCATCTCGGGCGCCTTCGTGTCGGTCGTGAACGTCCACGTCGCGGTGCGCGAGCCGCCGAACAGGCCACCGGTGCGGCCCTCGACCAGCACCGTGTGGTCGCCGTCGGGCAGCTCCAGCTTCTCGATCGCGAGCCCGCCGCCGGCCGCCGTCACGCGGGCCGAGAGGTCGGCGCCGTCGACCATCAAGCGCACGTCGGACAGCGCCGAGGCGTCAGTCTTGACGGTGATCGTGGGGGCGCCGGAGGCGACGATCGCGCCTGCGGCCGGCTCGGTCTTGCCGAAGTCGGTCTGCGTCTCGTACGCGTAGGCCGTGTAGCCGCCGCCCGCAGCCGCCACCGCCACGCCGGCCCCGATCGTGATCCACCACCGCGCGCGCATCGACACAAGATACCGTGCGCAAGGAGTTTTTCCTTATGGATTCCGCGGAATGGTCCCGCGGAGCGCACGAAATCGCAGCTGCGGGACGCGCCACGCCGCCTCGGCGACGATGCGGCGGGACATCTTCGAGCCGCCCGCGACCCGGTCGCTGAACACGATCGGCACCTCCACGATCTTGCAGCCGAGCAGGTGTGCGCGGTACGTCATCTCGATCTGGAAGGCGTACCCCTCGGCGCTCACGTCGTCGAGGGCGATCGCCTCGAGCACGCGCCGGTCGAAGCATTTGAACCCGCCTGTCAGGTCGTGCACCGGCACCGCGAGCAGCAGGCGCGCGTACAGGCAGCCGCCGCGCGAGATGATGCGCCGCGCGAGGCCCCAGTCGGACACGCCGCCGCCCGGGATGTAGCGCGACCCGAGTGCGAGGTCGGCGCCGCCGCGCACCGCGTCGCGCAGCGCGGGCACGCGCGCCGGGTCGTGCGAGAAGTCGCAGTCCATCTCGAGGATCTGCTCGTAGCCGCGCTGCAGCGCCCAGCGGAACCCGTCCAGGTAGGCGCGGCCGAGCCCCTCCTTCGCCTGGCGGTGCAGCACGTGCAGCCACGGCCGTGTGGCGGCGAGCTGGTCGGCGATCTCGCCCGTGCCGTCGGGGGACCCGTCGTCGATCACCAGCACGTCGAGATCGGGCTCGGCAGCCCGCACGGTCTCGAGCGCGTCGACCATCCGCGCAAGATTCTCCCGTTCGTCATACGTCGGGAGACAGAGGACGGCGCCCGCCACGCCCCTATCATTGTCGATCGTGGCGCTCCGCAATGCCGATCTCGCCGACCTCATCGATCTCCTCGGCGACCTGTACGAGCTGGACGGCGCCGTCATCTACCGCGTGCTCGCGTACCGCAAGGCCGCCGCGCGCATCCGGCAGACGGGCGAGTCGGCGATGCGACTCTCCGAGGAGGGCCGCCTGACCGAGCTGCCCGACGTCGGCGACACGATCGCCGCCAAGGTCACCGAGCTGCGCGAGACCGGCTCGCTGAACGCACTCGTCAAGCTGGAGGCGAAGTACCCGGCCGGCCTCGTCGACATCATGCGACTGCCCGGCGTCGGTGCGAAGACGACCCGCAAGCTGTTCGACGCGCTCGCTGTCACGACCATCGAGGAGCTGCGCGTCGCCTGCGAGACCGAGCGCGTCCGCGACGTGGCGGGCCTGGGCGCGAAGGCCGAGGAGAAGATCCTCGCAGCCATCGCCGCCGGTGGTGGAGCCCGCAAGGGCGCCATCCTGCTCGACCGTGCCCTGGGCCGGGCGGAGGAGCTGCTCGCCGGTCTGCGCGAGCTGCCCGACTGCGTGGCGGCGAGCGAGGCGGGGTCGCTGCGGCGGCGCCGCGAGACCGTCGGTGACATCGACCTGATCGCGGCCTCCGACGCGCCGCCGGTGCTGCTCGAGGCGTTCGCCGGCCTTCCCGCGGTGGCCGAGGTGACCGCGCGCGGGGACACCAAGGCGTCGATCGTCACGCACGATGGCATCGCCGTCGACCTCCGCGTCGTGCCACCGGCGTCGTACGGCAACCTGCTGCAGCACTTCACGGGCTCGAAGGCCCACAACGTCGCGATGCGCGAGGAGGCGGCGTCCCGCGGTCTGTCGATCTCGGAGTGGGGCATCACCGAGATCGAGAGCGGCACCGTGCATCGCATGGCCGACGAGGCCGACGTGTACACGTTCCTCGGCTACTCGCAGATACCGCCGGAGGCGCGCGAGAACACCGGCGAGCTGGAGCTGGCTCGCCAGGGTGCGTTCCCGCGCCTTGTCGAGCTGGGCGACATCCGCGGCGACCTGCACGCGCACACGACGGCGTCGGACGGGCACGATTCGATCGCCGAGATGGCCGCTGCGGCGATGGAGCGCGGCTACGAGTACCTGGCGATCACCGACCACTCGCACGGTGTCGGCATGGGCATCGGGCTCGAGCCGGCGGAGTGCCTGGCGCACGCGGAGCGCATCCGCGAGCACGCCGCCACGTTGCCGAAGGGCTTCCACCTGCTGGCGGGCGTCGAGGTCGACGTGATGAGCGACGCGACGCTCTGCTATCCCGACGACGTGCTCGAGTCGCTCGACTGGGTGGTTGCGTCGGTGCATCAGAGCCAACGCCTCGACCGCGACCGCATGACGGCGCGTCTGGTGGCGGCGGCGGCGAGCCCGCACGTCGACGTGATCGGTCATCCGTCGGGTCGGCAGCTCGGGACGCGCGAGCCGTACGACTTCGACCTCGAGGCCGTGATCGCCGCATGTCTCGAGCACGGCACGTTCCTCGAGATCAACGCCAACCCGCGCCGTCTCGACCTGGCGCCGCCGGCTGCTCGCCTGGCGATCGAGGCGGGCGTCGGCATCGTCGTCTCGACCGACGCGCATCGCATGTCGACGCTCGACTTCATGCGCTACGGCGTCGCCACGGCTCGGCGCGCGTGGGCGACGCCGGCCACCATCCTGAACACGCTCTCCTACGCAGATTTCCGCAAGCGCCTCAAGCCGTAAGGCGTCTGGCAGCAGACGTGACGTTCATCGCCGGGGCGTCGTGACCGCCGTCACCGAACGCGCTGCCGTTCTCGAGGCCCGGCTCTCACCGAGCCCGTAGCCGCGCGCCTTCGGCGAGCTTCCGTGCGCCTTCCATGCGCGGGGCCTGACCCCGAAACGGGGCGTCCTGGGGTCTGACCCCAGAACGGTTCCGCGCCGAAGGCGCACGGATCGGGCGACATGGCGCGGACCGTACGGCCGGCGGCACGGTCCGGCACG
Source organism: Gaiellales bacterium (assembly GCA_046598415.1). Classification (GTDB taxonomy): domain Bacteria; phylum Actinomycetota; class Thermoleophilia; order Gaiellales; family F1-60-MAGs149; genus VFJZ01. The sequence continues at coordinate 21,822 of JBKJIG010000102.1, read as the reverse complement.
TGGCGGGCACGGAGGAGCGGGTAGGGTCAGGCGGTGAGGGGGGCGAGCTCGGAGTCGCCCGTCTGCGTCAGACGGCGCAGGGTGCCGTCCTCCTCGATCACGTACGCGCCGAGGCGCGTGAGCGGCGGCGAGTAGGCGTGGATCGACACGCACAGCCGCGGCGTCTCGTTGTGCATCCGGTGCACGAGTGACGGGTCGAACGAGAACGTCTCGCCCTTCCGGTGGGTCCGGCGCAGCGGCGCGCCGCCGATCGTCAGGCGCTCCTCGACGACCTCGCCCTCAACCACCGCGACAGCACCGCACGACGCATCATGATCGTGGTAGCCAGTGTCGTGGAACTGCATCCACGACAGCACCCACACGTCGACGTCGTCGTCACGCAGGAGCTGCTCGAACCGGCGGTTCGCCGGATCCTCGTGGACGAGCGCGCGCCAGGCACCCTCCTCGGCGAGGCGGCAGACGAGTCCGTGCAGCTCTGTCTCGGTCACGGCAGCGCTCCTGTAACGATTCACTGAACCGATTCACATTCAACGCTGTTCACCGTCCGTTGTCAATTCCCCCGGCGCGGGACTGAAGGCCGGACTACCCTGCAGGAGCCGTGCCGCCGCGCCCCAAGCGAGCAACGATCCGCCAGCTCGCCGAGAAGACGGGTCTGTCGCCGGCTGCGGTCTCCTATGCGCTGCGCGGCATCCAGGTGTCGGCCGAGACGCAGGTGCGCGTCCAGGAGGCCGCCGCCGAGATGGGCTACGAGGCTGATCCGATCGCCCGCGCGCTGCGCGGCGGCTCGACCGGCATGGTTGCCCTGCTGGTCGGCAGTCTCTCCGACTTCTTCACGCAGGAGCTGTCGCGCGCGGTGCAGCGCGAGCTGCGCGCCGCCGATCGCCACACCCTGGTGGCCGACGCCGACGGCACGCCCGGCCTCGAGCTGGAGCTGGCCCGGCGCCTGGTCGACCAGCGCGTCGACGGCATCATCGTGTCGCCGATCGGCCCGCCCAGCGGCGACTGGGCCGCCATCGCCGAGCGCGTGCCCGTCGTCACCATCGGCGACGCGCTGCCAGGCGTGCCCACGGTCGGCGAGGTCGTGTTCGACAACGACCGCGGCGTCGAGGACACGCTCCGGCACTTGCACGAGCTCGGCCACCGCCGGGTCGCGGTGCTGTCGTGGGCGGCCGAGACCTCGCCGGGACGACGCGCCGAGCGCGCCGTCGAGCGGGCCACGCGCGCGCTCGGCATCGAGTGCGAGATCGTGCCGTGTGCTTACTCGCTGAACGGCTCGCGGCCGCTCGCCGTCGAGCTGCTGTCGAGCCCGAACCGGCCCAGCGCGCTGTTCTGCCTCTCCGACTCGATCGCCTACGGCGTCTACGTGGCGTGCGCCGAGCTCGGGCTGCGGATCCCGCAGGACGTGTCGGTCGCCGGGTTCGACGACCACCCGATCTCACGCCTGCTGCAGCCGCCGCTGACGACCACCGACTGGGGTGCGGAGTCCGTCGCGCGCTCGGCGACCGGCTTCCTCATCGCCGCGCTCGGCGGCACGGTCGGCGACCGTCACCGGCTGGTGGAGCCGACGCTCCGCCCGCGCGCCTCGACGGGGCCTCCAAACCTTAGAACGTGAACTCGGGCGGCGCGGTCTCGACCGCCGCGCCGTCCGCCGGCACGAATTGGCGGCCGACCACGAACAGCTGCGACTCGGCGATGTAGTTCGACACGAACGTGCTGCGGGCGATGACCTTGCCGTTCTTGCGGATGATGCGATCGACCGAGATCGAGAAGCCGCCCTGCCCGGCCGTGCGCTGCGACTTCTCGGCGCCCTCCAGGGCCGGGTCCAGGATGTAGCGCGCCTTCGGCGTGGTCTGGCTGTGCGGCTTGCCGGCGACCTTCTCGACCCGCAGCCCGCGGTCGGTCGAGTAGAGCGTGACGGTCATCGTCGAGGCGCTGGCCGAGGCGCGGATCAGGACCCCGTACTTCGAGTCGTTCTTGAACAGAAGGTCGGGCCCGCCGTCGGCCACGGTGGCGTCCATGCCCATTGCGTAGTGCGAGATGTACCAGGCGTGGTTGACGCGCGACTTGATCGGCAGCGCCGCGTAGAAGGCCGCGTCGAAGACGGTGGTCGCAACCTGGCAGACACCGCCGCCGATAGACGGCAGCAGCAGCCCGCCGACGATGGCCTGACCTTCCTTGAACCCGCGCTCGGGCGTGCGCGGACCCACGCGCTTGTTGAACGAGAAGGTCTGGCCGGGCTTGATCACCTGTCCGTCCAGGAACTTGGCCATCAGCTTCACGTTGTAGACCCGGTTCGCCGACGAGACGCCGAGGTCGGTCGTGACGGAGGAGATCTTCTCGCGGATGCCGAGCGCGCGGGCGGCGCCCGTCGTCAGCGACGGCGTCACGGGCCCGAGCGTGACGGCCGCGGTGTGGCTGCCGCCGGTCAGCACCGCCGCCAGCATCGCGTCGCCGGTCTTCGCGCCGTCGATGCCGCGGCCGTTCCTGTGCTTGACGACGCGCGCCTTGGCGCCGGCGATCTTCCAGTGCGCGCTCACCGCCGGCCGCGAGATGTCGGCAGCGTCCTTGGCGAGCGCGTTGCGCAGCCCGGCCGGCGCGATGCTGAGCGCGAAGGCCGTGCCGACGCGCTTGACCTTCAGCAGCGGCGCAAGCTCCTGCGGCGTGATCGTCCCGATCGTGTCGCCCTTGTACGTCAGCGAGATCGTCTTGGCGAGGAGCAGCTTGGCGTCGGCGGCGGTGCTCTCGGCCGCCGTCGTCGGGATGTCGGGCTTCGAGACGACGGGCGTGACCGTGATGGCGCCGTCGCGCTGCAGGGCGGCGAGCGCGATGGCCCGCAGTGTCGCGGCGTCGTCGTACACCAGGCCGTCCTCGGCCGGCACGACGCCGACGGTGCCGTCGTCCTGCACGACCGGCTTGGCGTTGCGCGGCCTCTGCTGGAGTGTCGCGAGCCGCTTCGGCAGCGTCAGCTTGTCCGGGTAGACCAGCACCGGGTCGACGCTCTCGGACCACAGGTACGGCAGCAGTCGCGCCTCGACGCGGCCGGCGCCGAACGCGCGGTCGACCGTCGCGGCCGCGTCCAGCCGGATGCCGAGTTCGGACGGCACGACGTCGGCCGTCGTGTCGCCGACGCGCACCATGACGGGTGCGGACAGGCGGTCGCCCAGGTCGTGGACGATCCGCGCCCGCGCCTCGGTGGGGGTCAGGCCGCCGACATCGACGCCGGAGACCGTCGTGCCGGACATGACATCGCCGTTCGTGGTGAGCGCGTGGACGCCGAGCGTCGCGGGCAGGAGGACTCCCGCCATCAACGCCGAAAAGCGTATGCGGCGACGTCGGCGGAGTGCTTGCCGCCGCGCTGCACGGGAAATCCCGTCATAGGTCGTGTACTCGCGCGTCGCCACCAGGTGCCGGCCCGGATCGAGGGTCGGCACACAGGGTACGAGATTATGGCCGTCGCCGGGTACGATTGACGTCGATGTCCGCGTCCACCGGCAGCGGAGCGGGCGACGACCGGCGCCGAGAGGCAACCTTCACGTGGGTTTCCACGGGCCGGCGCATCGCCGCCGCCCGCGTGGGCCGACGGTGGGCCGACGTCCGCGGCTCGCTGCTCGCCGCGGCCACCTTGGCACTGCTGCAGGCGGCGCTCGTCTACGTGTCGCTGCGGGTCGTCCAGGAGCTCGGTCTGTCGCTCTTCCTGCTGGTGCCGATCGTGGCCGTCACGACCCTCGGGTTGGTCACCTGGCTCGGCCTCGTGCGCCACGCGTTCGGCGCCGTCGTGCCGCTCGGCCAGGCACCGGCCGCGAAGATCCTCGAGATCGTCGAGGCGTTGCGGATGCCGCTTCGCGGCGGGCTCACCGAGACCGCGGCGCTGATGGTCGCGCACGTGACGCAGTCGCGCCTCGGCTACGGCGCGGTGGCCGTCACCGACCGCTCGACCGTGCTCGCCCACGCCGGCCTGGCGTCCGATCACCACGGCGCCGGCACCGGTGCGCCGCCCGGCGCGGTGGCCGCGATGGCCGCCCGCCGCGTCGCCCGGCTGCCCGTCGGCTGGGGCCACGGCTGCGACGGCCGCGACTGCCCGTTGCGCTCGGCCGTCGTCGCGCCGCTCGCCACCCGGGCCGGCGTCGTCGGCTCGGTCATCCTCTTCTCGGAGGGCGCGCTGAACGTGTCTGACCGCGACCGGGCGATCGCCCAGAGCCTCTCCGATCTGCTGTCGACCGAGCTGCAGGTGGGCGAGCTGGATGTGCACGCCAACGCCGCGGCGAGCGCCGAGCTGGCGGCACTGCAAGCGCAGATCGAGCCGCACTTCCTCTTCAACGCGCTCAACACCATCGCCGCCTTCTGCCGCACCCGGCCGGACGACGCCCGCCGCCTGGTTCTGGCGTTCGCCGACTACTGCCGTTCGTCGCTGCGCCGGCCGGGCGCGTTCGTCGACTTCGCCGACGAGCTCGGCCACGTCGATGCCTACCTGGCCCTGGAGGAGGCGCGCTTCGGCGAGTCGCTCGAGATCGAGCGGCGCATCGCGCCCGCGGCGATGACCGCCCGCGTGCCGCCGTTCCTGGTGCAGCCGCTGGTCGAGAACGCGATCAAGCACGGCAAGACCGATCGGCCGCTGCGCGTCACCATCAGCGCCGTCGTCCGGTTCGGCCGGCTCCGTGTATCGGTGCGCGATAACGGCCGCGGCATCCCGCCGCAGATCGCGGAGCGTGTGCTCGAGGCGGGAGTCGGATCGGGCGCCGCCGGGCTCGGCCTGGCCTCGGTCGACCAGCGGCTGACGGCGCTCTACGGCGAGGAGGGGCGTCTCCGGATCGTGTCGTCGCCCCTGTTCGGTACGGTGGTCTCGGTGCTGATCCCAGTCCTTCCGCCCGAACGGTGACCCTCCTCGCCCTCATCGTGGACGACGAGGCGCCCGCGCGCGCCGAGCTCCGGTTCCTGCTCGAGGGCCTCGGCGGCGTGGAGGTCGTGGGCGAGGCCGCCTCGGTGCGCGAGGCGCTCGCGCTCGCCTCGCGGGTCGCCTACGACGTCGTCTTCCTCGACATCAACATGCCCGACCTGACCGGCATGGACGCGGCCCGCGAGCTGTCCTCGTGGCCCCGCAGCCCGGCCGTCGTGTTCGTGACGGCGCACGACGACCACGCCATCCAGGCCTTCACGGTCGACGCTATCGACTACCTGCTGAAGCCCGTGTCGGAGGAGCGCCTGGCGCGCTCGCTGCAGCGGGTGCTGGCGCTGCGCGCCGGCGGCGACCCGCGCCGGACGGCCGGACCCGAGCTGCAGAAGGTGCCGGTCACGCGCAAGGGCGAGACGCTGCTGCTCGACGCCGACGGCGTGCTCTACGCGGAGGCCGACGGCGACTACTGCTGGATCCACGCCGACGGTGAGCGGCTGCTGTCGACGAAGTCGATGCGCGAGCTCGAGGACGCCCTGCCGGCGACCATCTTCTTCCGCATCCACCGCTCGTATCTCGTGAATCTGCGGCGGGTCGTCGCGCTCGAGACGGTGGCGCCGGGACGCTCGGGCGTGCGCCTCGCCGACGGCTCGGTGCTCGAGGTGGCGCGGCGCCAGACGCGCGCGCTGAAGCAGCACCTCGGCCTCCGCTAGACCACCAGCTGGCGCAGCAGCTCGGCCACGCCGTCGGTGCCGTCGACCGCGTAGGTCGCGGCCTCGACCAGCCCCGGCGGCATCTCGGCCGAGCGCACCGCGACCGCGATGTCGACCACGGCGAATGCGTCCATGTCGGTCGTGTCGTCGCCAGCGTACAGGCTCGTCGCGATGCGGCGGTGCCGCAGCAGCCGGCGCACGGCCGAGCCCTTGTCGACCGGGATCGGCGGCAGCACCTCGAGCGTCATCCGGCCGAACCGCGCGACCAGTCCGGCGGCGCGCACGGCCGGTACGGCGTCGCGCTCCAGAGCCGCCTGCGCGGCATCGGGGTCGGGCGCCTCGCGGTAGTGGAGGGAGAGCGTCGCGCCCTTGTCCTCGACCCACGCGCCCGCGAGTGCCGCGACGGGCACGAGCTCGCGGCCGAGGCGGTGGATCTCCTGCAGCCACACGGCGGCATCGGGCGCCACGTGCACGCGGCCGTCGCTGAGGGTCTCGAGGCCGTGGTTGCCGGAGATCACGAGGCCGGCGACGGGGACGAGGCGCTCCGCGTCGGTGGCGGCGCGACCCGACACGCAGCCGACGAGCGCGTACTGACCAGTCAGCGTCCCGAGCAGCTGGAGGGTCGCTGCCGGGACGCTGGCCCGGTCTGGATGTGGCGCGATCGGGGCGAGGGTGCCGTCGATATCGAGCACGATCGCCGCACGAGTGGGGTCGCCCCTGAGAGCCGCGAGGAAGTCCAAGCGGCCAGTCTACGTGCCGTCCGCCGGGCTGCGCGCGCCGCCGAGCGGCACGGGGGCCGAGCAGGCGCAGACGGAGGCGGCCGCGATGGCGTTCCGCGGTGTTGCGGGGGGCGATGCGCGTCGCCGCCCGCCGCAATGTCCGGACCGACCCGACCCGCGTGGCGCTGCTGTCGCAGCTGGCTGCGACCCGCTGTCCGTCACCGAGCTCGCCCGCCTGAACAACCTGTCGCAGCCGACCGTCTCGATCCACGTCCGGCAGCTGCGCGAGGCAGGGCTGATCGAGTCGAAGACGACCGGTGGGCGCACCATCTACTCGGTACCAGGCGCCTCCCGCTCAGCGCCCGAGCTGCTGGTCGGCCTGCTCCTTGATCGACTGCACGATCGACGGGTCTCGGAGCGTGGTGGCGTCGCCGATCTGGCGGCCTTCCGCCACGTCCTTCAGCAGCCGCCGCATGATCTTGCCCGAGCGCGTCTTCGGCAGGTCGGTCGTGAACAGCAGCATCCCGGGCCGCGCGAACTTGCCGATCTGCGTCGCGACGTGCGCCACCAGCTCGCGCCGGAGCTCCTCGGTCTGCTCGACGCCGTCACGGGTGATCACGAACGCGCAGATCTGTTCGCCCTTGATCGCGTCGTGGGCACCGATCGCGGCGGCCTCGGCGACCGCGGGGTGCTGCACGAGGCTCGACTCGATCTCGGTCGTCGACATGCGGTGGCCGGCGACGTTGATCACGTCGTCGACGCGGCCCATCAGCCAGAAGTCGCCGTCGGCGTCGGTCTTCGCACCGTCGCCCGTGACGTACACGTCGCGGCCGAACCGGTTCCAGTACGTCTGCACGAACCGGTCGTCGTCGCCCCAGAGCGTGCGCAGCATCGCCGGCCACGGGCGCTTCAGGACCAGGTAGCCACCGCCGCCGCGCGGCACCTCGGCGCCCTGCTCGTCGACGATCATCGCAGCGATGCCCGGCAGCGGATGCGTGGCCGAGCCGGGCTTCGTGGTCGTGATGCCCGGCAGTGGCGAGATCATGATCGCGCCCGTCTCGGTCTGCCACCACGTGTCGACGATCGGGCAGCGGGCGCCGCCGATGCGCTCGTGGTACCACATCCACGCCTCGGGGTTGATCGGCTCGCCGACCGATCCGAGCAGCCGCAGGCTCGACAGGTCGTGCTTCGCGACATGCTCGTCGCCGGCCTTCACGAACGCGCGGATGGCGGTCGGCGCCGTGTAGTAGATGCTGACCTTGTGGCGCTCGATGATCTCCCAGTGCCGCGACCACGAGGGGTGCTCGGGCGTGCCCTCGTACATGACGCCGGTGGTGTGGTTCGCGAGCGGCCCGTAGACGATGTACGAGTGGCCGGTCACCCAGCCGCAGTCGGCTGCGCACCAGTACACGTCGTCGGGGCGGATGTCGAACACCCACTGGTGGGTCATCATCGCGCCGAGCAGGTAGCCGGCCGTCGTGTGGCAGATGCCCTTCGGCTTGGCCGTCGTGCCGCTCGTGTAGAGCAGGTAGAGCACGTCCTCGGCGCCCATCGACTCGGGCTCGCACTCGGCGGAGGCCTCGGCCACCGCGTCGTGCCACCAGACGTCGCGCCCCTCGGTCCACGCCACCTCGTTCTCCGTCCGGCGCACCACCAGCACGTGGTCGATCGAGGCGCAGCCCCCGACCGCCTCGTCCGCCATGTCCTTCAGCGGCACGACCTGGCCGCGCCGCCACGCGCCGTCGCAGGTGATCAGCACCTTGCACGCCGCGTCGTCGATGCGGTCGGCGAGGGCCGTCGAGGAGAACCCGCCGAACACCACCGAGTGCGCCGCGCCGATGCGCGTGCACGCCAGCATCGCGATCGGCAGCTCCGGCACCATGCCCATGTAGATCGCGACCCGATCGCCGCGCTCCACGCCCAGCGCCTTCAGCGCGTTGGCGCACTGCGCCACCTCATCCCGCAGCTCCAGGTAGGAGATGCGGCGCTCCTCGCCCGGCTCGCCGATCCAGATCAGCGCCGTCTTGTCGCCGCCGCCGTTCTGGATGTGCCGATCGAGACAGTTGTACGAGACGTTCAGCTCGCCGTCGGCGAACCACTTGTAGAAGGGCGGGTTCGAGTCGTCGAGTACCTCGGCCGGCTCCTTGAACCAGGTGATCTCGCGCAGCGCGTGCCCGTGCCAGAAGGCACGGAAGTCGGCATCGGCCTCGGCGTAGATCTCGGGTGACGAGATCCGCGCACGGGCCGCGAACTCCGCCGGTGGGGGGAACCGCCGGGTCTCCGACAGCAGCGCTTCGATCGCCTCGCTCATTCGGACTCCTTCCGGTCGCCCCGGAAGGATAGGCTGATCTCCTCTTCCTCGCGGGCGTATTGGGGTACCATCGAGTGAGACGGCATGCGTCGCGCCCTGCTCCCAATCCTCGCCGCGGTGGCACTGGCCGCGACGGCTGTCGCCGCGCCCGCGGCCAAGGCCCCTGCGAAAAAGGCCCGCGCCAAGGCCGTCGCGATGGTCGTGCAGGTGATTCGTCCCGGCGCCGATCCGGTCGCGCTCGGGTCGCTGCGCACCCGCACGGGATCGGCCACGGGCGGGGGAGACTTCGCGTTCGGCGACGGCGCCGCCGTGCGCGTGACGGGGTCGACGACGGCGGTCGAGGCCGCAGCGTCGGGCACCGCGGCGACGGCGCACACGACGGTCACCGCCGGCGCGGTGTCGCTGCTCGGCGGCCTGGTGAGCGCCGCCTCGCTGCGCGTCGCCGCCGGCGCAGACGCGAAGAACGGTGACGCGAAGTCGAGCATCCGCGCCCGCGTCTCCGGCCTCCGGGTGGGCGGCATCGCCGTCAACGCGGCCACCAACGATGTCATCGACCTGCCGGGCGTCGGCACGCTCACGGTCTCGGAGACGGTCGAGGCGATCCGGTCGCCGGGCGGTCGCCGCACGTTCACCGTGGCGCTGCACCTGCGCCTGTCGAAGGCGGCCGCCGGCCTTCCGGCCGGCTCCGAGATCCTCGTCGGCTACGCCGAGGGCGGCGCCGCGGCGCCGAAGCCACCGGTGGTCGCGAAGAAGGTCGCCACGACGACCGTCACGGCCATCTCGACGCCGGCCGCGGCCACCACGGTGACGCCGGTCGAGACGGGCAACGGCGGCGGCCGCGACACGTCGCGTACGCAGCAGCCGCCGCCGGGCGGGTTCACCCGCACGCCGCCGGTCCGGGCCGAGACGAAGGCCGAGCTGCTGAGCGGTCAGTACGTGTTCCCGGTGGTCGGCGGCGCGCGCTACTCCGACGACTTCGGTGGGCCCCGGGCCGAGACCGGGTTCCACCAGGGCATCGACCTGTTCTCGGCCAACGGCACGCCGCTGGTCGCCGTCCACGACGGCACGCTGTTTCGCGTCGGGTGGAACCGGATCGGCGGCTGGCGCCTGTGGCTCGACGACGGCCAGGGCAACTACTTCTACTACGCGCACCTGTCGGCCTACAGCGACCTCGCCCAGGACGGGGCGAAGGTGAAGGCCGGCGACGTGATCGCGTACATGGGCGACACCGGCGACGCCAAGGGCACGCCGTTTCATCTGCACTTCGAGATGCACGCCGACGGCGGCTGGGCGGTGCCGCCGATCGCCTACGTGTCGGCCTGGGAGCAGGCGACGCCGGGCGTCGGGAGCGCGATGCCGGCGACGGCGCTGACCACGCCCCAGGTCCCGGCTGCGCCGCCCTCGACCGCGCCCGAGGGTGCCGAGCTGGAGTCGGTGTCCGACATCTCGCAGGCCAGCGGCCTGGACGAGGTGGCGTTGGTGCGGTCGGCCGGCGGCGGCGCCGAGGGGTCGGGCCCGGTGCCGGAGCCCGACGCCATCGTCGCGGTCGGGGCCGAGAACCAGCCCGGCTTCGCGGGCCTTACCGGCTGAGCCGGGGCGGCGCCGTCGAGGCGCGCAGCGCGGGTATCACCGGCACGTCGATGCGACCTTCGTCGCGGCGCGTGAGGGCGTCGACGATTGCACCGGCCATGCCTTCGCCGACTCCGGTGAGGCACGTGATCGACGGTGCGACGTAGCGGATGTGATCCGACTCGAAGAACGACGCCAGTGAGACGTCGCCGGGAATCTGCAGGCCCCGGGCGCGCAGTTCCAGCAGCGCACCGGCGGCGAGCACCGGATGGGCGGCCAGGATGGCCGTGGGCGGGTCGGGCAGGTCGAGCAGCAGGGCGGCGGCAGCGCGACCGCCGGGTAGCGTCCAGTCGTCGGCGGTGACGAGGCCGGGGTCGCTCTCGACGCCTGCCGCCTCGAGCGCTGCCAGGTGGCCGGCGCGCCGGTCGAGGCTGCTCGACCCGTCGAGGGCTCCGCACAGTAGCCCGATACGGCGGTGGCCCAGCTGCAGCAGGTGCTCGGTCAGCAGCCGCGACCCGCCATGGTCGTCGACGCAGACGCAGGCCTGCCGCGGGTCGGGCGGGCGGTCGCCGAAGAACACGACGCGGATGTCGCGGCGGCGCAACAGCTGCATGGCGTCGGGTGCGAGGCCGGCGGCGGCGGCCACCACCACGGCCCGCGCATGCGACCGCACGAGCACCTCGATGGCCGCGCGCTCGAAGGCGCGATCGTCGTCCGACTCGAACGCCAGCACCGTCGAGCCGCCGCGCTGGAGCGCGCGGTGGACGAGCCTGAACACCTCGCCGTGCAGCGGGCTGGACAGTGAGGGCACCACGATGCCGACCGTCCGGGTGGTTGCCCGGCGCAGATCGCGGGCGCGCTCGTCCGGAACGTAGTCGAGCTCGGCGACGGCGCGTTCCACCCGGGCGCGGCGGTCGGCCGACACCGGGACGGCGCCCGTCACCACCCGTGAGGCAGTGGCGATGGAGACGTCGGCGAGGCGCGCAACCTGCGCCAAGGTGGGATTCGCCCGGATCGGGTCTCTGGGCCGTGGCGCCATGTTGTGCCGAACGTACCAAGTCCTTTCAGCACTTTCACTCCGCAGCGCAGAATCCGACTCACGCGTCCGCGGCAACCGGCGACGGCGTGCGCCGGAGCAGCCACGCCAACACCAGTGAGCCCGCCAGGCCGAGCGCGCCGGCGATGACGTACGTGACGCGCGGCCCGACCAGGCCGAGCACGAGGCCGCCGGCGCCGAGGCCGATGCCGAGCGCCGCGATCCAGATCGCCTCCTGCGCCGCCATCACGCGGCTGCGTACCGAGTCGGGCGTCGACCGTTGCACGATGGTCTCCTCGGCGACGGCCGAGATCGAGTTCAGGAAGCCGGCCACCGCCAGCAGCGCGGCCGCCGACGCCAGCCACGGGGCGGCGCCGATGGCGCCCAGCGCGATGGCCGCCGAGCCGGCTCCCCAGATCAACGCCGATAGCTCGCCGCGGCGCGCCACGACGCGCCGTGCGATGAGCGAGCCGACCAGCGATCCGGCCGCCCAGCCGGATACCATGATCCCGTAGCCCAGCGAGCCCGCCCCGAGCAGGCGTGCCATCGGCAGCTCCGACACCAGCATCAGGCCGATGCCGATCAGGAACAGGAACCACCCGATCGCGAGCGAGCGCAGGAATGGCGAGGTGGCGACGAACCTGAAGCCGGCCAGCACACCGCCGCGCAACGCGCCGGTCCGCGCCTCCGAGAACTGGCCGCGCACCGTGAAGATCAGCGCCGCCGATGCGAGGAAGGTGAGCGCGTTGACCGTGAACGCGGCCCCCGGTCCGACCGTGCCGTACAGGAGGCCGCCCGTGACCGGGCCGACGAGCCCGCCGAACATCCGCCCGGAGGCGACCAGGCCGTTCGCCCACGTCAGGTCCGACAGCGGAGTCAGGTTCGGGATCGCGGCGCTCGCGGCGGGATAGAACGGCGCCTCCGCGAGTGCGGCGACGACGGTCAGCGCCAGCAGCGCGCCCGGTGTGTGGATGAACGCGATCGCGGCGAACGACGCGGCGCCCGCGAGGTCGGAGACGACCATCACGCCCCGGCGGTCGAATCGGTCGCCGAGCGAGCCCGCGATCGGCGCTGCCAGGCCGCCGACGCCGATCCACGCCAGCAGTGCGGCGCTCACCCAGACGGCGGAGCCGGTGCGGTCGAGCATCGTCGCGACGATGGCGACGTACGCAGCCTCGCCGCCGGCGATCGAGATCGCGCGAGCCGCCGCGATGCGGCGGACCTGCGGGCGGTGGCTGTGTGCGTGTGGGGTGGCAGACATGGCACGGAAGGGGTCGGAGGAGGACGGCGGTGGCCCTTCACGGGCCGGACGAGAAGGCAGGTGCCGGCTCTTGCGTCAGGCGAGCTGCAGGCGCGGCATGGTGGCCGCGCGCACGCCCGAACCGGCAGCCGCGGGGGCTGCGAGCATCGGAGTGGGCGTGTGCTGCTTCACGAGACGGTTCCTTCCGTGCCGGGGCCGGCACGTGGAACGAACGATACGGGACGCGTCGAATCCATGCAACCGGGACTGAAGCCTTGCGGTGGAGCCCCCGGCCGCTTCGGCGGGGTGTGCGGACGATGTGCATCGAGTCTCTACGCTGTCGGCGTGTCCGGACTTCCGCTCGACGCCCCCCGCAGCGCAGCGCTGCGCCGCGCCGCCGATCACATCGAGCAGGCGTGGTCGTCGTTCGACCACGCCCGCGACGGTCAGCCGAGCCTCGGTGACGCGCTCGGGCGCGTGCTCGCGGGCGGGTTGCCCGACGACCCGACGCCGGTGCTGGAGGCGCTCGACGACGCGGCCCAGGTGCTGGACGAGAGCCTCGCGCCGGCGCGGCCGCGGTACTTCGCGTTCGTCGGCTCGTCGGGCCTCGAGGTCGCGGTCCTGGCCGACGCGCTGGCCTCGGCGTACGACGTCAACCTGGCCACCCATGCCGGCGTCGCCGACCTCGTGGAGCGACAGGCGCTCGACTGGGTGGGCCGGTTCGTCGGCTACCCGTCCACCGGTGGCGCGTTCACCAGCGGCGGCATGATCTCGAACCTGACGGCGCTCGTGGCGGCGCGCGAGTCCGCGCTGCCCGGCGTCCGCGAGACGGGCCTCGCCGGCCGTCCGGCCGCCCTCTACTGCTCGGCCGAGGCGCACTACAGCGTGCAGCGTGCGGGCGAGGTGCTCGGCGTCGGCGCGGGCAACGTGCGGTCGATCCCGATCGACGACCGGCGGCGGATGATCGCCGCCGAGGCCGCTGCCGCCATCGACGCCGACGTCGCCGCCGGCATCACACCCGTGGCCGTGGTCGCGACGGCCGGCACGACGCTGACGGGAGCGGTCGATCCGATCGGCGAGCTGGCCGACATCTGCGCCGAACGCGGCGTCTGGCTCCACGTCGACGGCGCCTACGGCCTGCCGGCCGCCGCCGCCCCGGCCGCCGCCGGGATGTTCGACGGTCTCGACCGCGCCGACTCGGTGTCGGTCGACGCGCACAAGTGGCTCTACCTGCCCAAGGCCTGCGGCGTCGTGCTGGTGCGCGACCGGGCGGCGCTGGAGCGCGCGTTCGTGCACGACGAGGCGTACATGCTGCACGCCGACGACGACCTGAACGCCGTCGACCGCACGCTCGAGTACTCGCGGCCGTTCCGCGCGCTGAAGCTGTGGCTCGCCTTCCGCGTCCACGGCGCGGCGGCGTTTCGCGAGGCGATCGCCGACAACATCGCGCTCGCCCGGCGACTGGCCGAGATCATCCGCGCGCATCCCGAGCTGGAGCTGGTGGTAGCCGAGCCGCAGCTCTCGACCGTCCCGTTCCGGCACGTGCCGCCGGGCGTGGCCGACCTCGACGCGCACAACCTGGCGCTGGTCGAGGCGCTCCAGAACGACTCGCGCGTCTACGTCTCGTCGGCGGCGATCGACGGGCGCGCATGCCTGCGGCCGTGCATCGTCAACTTCCGCACCACCGAGGAGGACGTGCAGGCGCTGGTCGACGTGACGGTCGAGATCGGCCGTTCGCTCGCTGGGGAGGCGTGAGCCGCTACGCCTTGACGGCGACCGTCATGCCATCGGCCACGGGCAGCACGACGGTGGACAGGTCGGCCCGCGCGGTGAGCGCCGCGTTCAGCTCGCGCAGCGCGTCGATGTCGCGCTGGGCCCAGCCGCCCGACATCCGCTGGCCGGCGGCGACGTCGCCCGACATCAGCGAGTTGTCGATCACCAGCAGCCCGCCCGGCCGCAGCAGCGGCAGCACCAGCTCGGCGTACGCCGCGTACTCCGACTTGATGGCGTCGAGGAAGGCGAGGTCGTAGACGCCGTCGAGGCCCTTCAGCCCGTCCAGCGCCGGCTGCAGGCGCAGATCGACGCGGTCGGCGACGCCGGCGCGCTCGAGGTAGCCGCGGGCGGTCGCCTGGCGGTCGGGGTCGACGTCGAACGAGACGACGCGCCCGCCCTCGCCGACGGCCCGTGCCAGGTGCAGCGTCGACACGCCGATCGCCGTGCCGCACTCGATCACGCGGCGCGCCCCGGCGGCGCGGGCCAGCACCGCGAGCGTGAGGCCGCCGTCACGCTGCACGATCGGCACGCCCTCCGCTGCGCCCTGGCGCTCCATCTCGGCGAGGATCGGATCGGAGGCCGGGTACAGGGCCTCGAGGTACTCGGCGACGACCGGGTCGAGAATCATGGATACCCTTGCTTTCGTGCAGCTGGAACAGGCAATCGCGCTGCTCGCGGACTGGGGCGAGCCATCCTACCGGAGAGAGCAGGTCCGGCAGGGTGTGACGCGCGACCTGGCTGCGTCGTGGGACGAGGTCACGACGCTGTCCAAGCCCGTCCGCGCGCGCCTCGCCAGCGAACTGCCGTTCGCCGACCTGACGCTCGACGACCAGCAGCGCTCGGCCGACAAGACGGTGAAGGCCCGGTTCCGCACCGCCGACGGGTTCCCGATCGAGACGGTGCTGATGCGCCACGGCGACCGGCGCGCGGTCTGCGTCTCGTCGCAGTCGGGCTGTGCCCTGGCGTGCACCTTCTGCGCCACGGGCGCGATGGGCCTCGGTCGGAACCTCAACGGCGGCGAGATCTTCGAGCAGCTGCTGTGGGCCGCGCGCGAGGCGCGCCGCGACGGGGGCCGCATCTCGAACGTCGTCCTGATGGGCATGGGCGAGCCGTTCCACAACTATGACGAGGTGCTCGGCTTCTGCCGTCTGGCGAACGACCCGAACGGCTTCGGCCTCGGCGCCCGGTCGATCGCGATCTCGACGGCCGGCTGGGTGCCGGGCATCGACCGGCTGGCGGCCGAGCCGCTGCAGGTGAAGCTCGCGATTTCGCTCCATGCCGCGAACGACGACGTCCGAGCGACGCTGATGCCCGTCAACAAGCGGTACCCGGTCGAGGCCGTGATGGAGTCCTGCAAACGCTACCGCGAAGCCACGCACCGGCGCGTCTTCATCGAGTACCTGCTGCTGCACGGCGTCAACGACTCGCCCGCGCAGGCCGACGAGTTGGCCCGCCTGCTGCACGCGACCGCGCCAGGCGGTTTCCACGTGAACCTGATCGTCTACAACCCGACCTCGGCCGACTATCGCGCCTCGGAGCCGTCCCGCGTGGCTGGCTTCCGGCACATGCTCGAGCGCCGCAAGGTCGACCACTCGCTGCGCCAGTCGCGGGGCCGGGACATCGATGCCGCCTGCGGTCAGCTGGCCGTGAAGGGCGTCCGCGAGATCCGCGCGGCGCGGCGCAAGGCCCCTACCGGAACGCCGGCAGCACCTCGCGGATGAACAGCTCCAGCGTCGCCTTCTTGGCGGCGTGCGAGCGCCCGTTGTCGAGCCACAGGCCGACCTCGTCGATGCCCAGCTCGCGGTAGCGTTGCAACCGCCGGATCAGCGTGTCCGGCGTGCCGACGAGGTTGTTCGCGGCCACCGTCTCGAGGTCGTAGACGGGCTTCGCCTCCAGGTCGGAGTCGCTGAGCTTGTCGGTGTGGCCGAGCCTGGCCGAACCGTCGTTGCGGATCCAGTGCTCGAAGTACGCGTACCAGTCCTTCACGGCTCGCGCCGCGTCGGGCACCTGGTCCTCGGTCTCGGCGACGTAGGCATGGCGCAGCATCATCAGCCGCGGCCGTGGCACCTCGGGGTGCGCTGCGCAGGCCGTCTCGAACTTCGCGACCAGGTCCTCGACCTCGCTGTCGTCCTTCGCGAGCGGCGTGCAGCAGACGTCGCAGCCGTTCGCGACCGCAAAGTCGTGCGAGGCGGGGTCACGGGCCGCGATCCAGATGCGCGGACCGCCGGGGTGCAGGGGCTTCGGCACGCTCGTGGTGGCGGGGAACGACCAGTTCTCGCCCTCGTGCGCCACGTCGCCGGCCCACAGCTGCTGCAGCAGCGGCACCAGCTCGCGCAGGTGGCTGCCGCCCTGCATCGCGTTCATGCCGTCCATCAGCCGGTCGAACTCGAACTGGTACGCACCGCGCGCAATGCCGAGCTCGATGCGGCCGTTCGTCAGCACGTCGGCGAGCGCCGCCTCCGACGCCAGCCGCACCGGGTGCCAGAAGGGCGCCACCAGGTTGCCGGTGACGAGCCGGATGTCGCGCGTCTGCGCCGCGAGGTGCGTCAGCAGCGTCAGCGGGTTCGGCCCGACGGTGAACTCCATGCCGTAGTGCTCGCCGGTCCAGAAGGCCGCGAAACCGCCGTCCTCGGCAGTCTGCACGAGCTCCGTCAGCTCGCCGTAGAGCTGCGGCCAGGGGGTCGACCCGTCGTAGCGCTCGACGTGCGCGAACAGCGAGAATCTCATCGAGCGCCTCCTTCTTGCATGGCACAGAGTCTAGACATCATGCCATCGGGGTGTCAAATCGTCCACTTTCCGGGCGGTCTACCATGCATAGGACAGATGGCATATATCTCGTTCGGCCACCCGCCGCCGGCGCGCGCCGTGGCCCGTAACCGTGCCGCCGACGCGTTGGTTGGCGTACGCTGTCGCGATGGAGACTCCGGCGCTGCGCATCGTCGACGACCCCACGGGCGAGGCCGTCCCGGCCGCCATGCGGGCCTGGGTGATCCGGCCCGAGCGCATCGGCGAGCCGATCGACGCCATGCAGCTCGAGACCGTCGAGGTACCGGAACCCGGGCCGGGCGAGGTGCTCGTGCGGGTGATGGCGGCGGGTGTGAACTACAACCTCGTTTGGGCGGCGATGGGGAAGCCGGTATCCATCTTCCGGTATACGGGCGACGATTTCCACATCGGCGGCTCCGACGCCTCCGGCATCGTCGCGGCGGTCGGGCCGGGCGTGAAGCGCTGGAAGGCCGGCGACGAGGTCGTCGTGCACTGCAACCAGTCGTGCGGCGAGTGCCCGGAGTGCAACGGCCTCGACCCGATGGCGTGCGCCGACCAGAAGATCTGGGGCTACGAGACCAACTGGGGCTCGTTCGCCGACTACACGCGCGTGCAGGCCCAGCAGCTCGTGCCGAAGCCGAAGCACCTGTCGTGGGAGGAGGCCGCCTCCTACGCGCTCGTGTACTTCACCGCGTACCGCATGCTCGTCGACCAGGCCGGCGTGCAGGCCGGCGACAACGTGCTCGTGTGGGGCGCCGGCGGCGGGCTCGGCTCGATGGCGCTGCAGCTGTGCCGCCTCTACGGAGCGAACGCCGTCGCGGTCGTCTCCTCGGAGGACAAGATCGAGCTCTGCAAGCGTCTTGGCGCGGCCGCGGTGATCGACCGGCGCGAGTTCGACCTCGTCGACCGCGACTCGGGCGAGTCGAACATCGCCGAGATGAAGCGGTTCGGCAAGACCATCCGCGCCGCCACCGGCGGACGTGACGTCGACATCGTGTTCGAGCACGTCGGCGCGGCCACGTTCCCCACCTCGGTGTTCGTCTGCAAGACGTTCGGCAAGGTCGTCATCTGTGGCGCGACGTCGGGTTTCTCGCTCAACTTCGACGTGCGGTACCTGTGGATGCGCCAGAAGTCGATCATCGGCTCGCACTTCGCGAACGCCTACCAGGCGACGCGCGCGAACCAGCTCATCATCGAGCGCAAGGTGATGCCGGTGCTGATGCGGACGTTCCCGTTCGACGAGTGCCCGATACCGCACCAGATGATGCGGGAGAACGCGCACCTGGGGAAGATGGTCGTGCTGGTCGGCGCCGAGGAGCCCGGGCTCGGCGTCAGCGGATGATCCGGCTCGCCGAGCCGGATCGGCCCTGGATCTTCCGCACGTACGCGGGCCACACATCGGTCGAGGCGTCGAACGAGCTGTTCCGCGCGAACCTCGCGCGCGGCCAGACGGGCCTCTCGATCGCGTTCGACCTGCCGACGCAGTGCGGCCACTCCTCCGACGAGGAGATCGCCGCGCCCGAGGTCGGCAAGGTCGGCGTGCCGATCAACTCGCTCGACGACATGCGCGCACTGTTCGACGGCATCCCGCTCGATCGCATGAACACGTCGATGACCATCAACGCGACCGCCATGTGGCTGTACGCGCTGTACCTGGCGCTGGCCGAGGAGCAGGGCGTGCCGCTGCACTTCCTGCAGGGCACGACGCAGAACGACATCGTCAAGGAGTACCTGTCGCGCGGCACGTACATCTTCCCGCCCGGGCCGTCCGTGCGTCTGATCGCCGACATGTACGAGCACGCCGTCCGCGAGGTGCCGCGGTTCAACCCCGCCAACGTGTGCTCCTACCACCTGCAGGAGGCCGGCGCCACGCCGGTGCAGGAGGTCGCCTACGCGCTCTCGACGGCGACGCTCGTCCTGGACGAGCTGCGCGGGCGCGACACGCTGACGAAGGCCGAGTTCGAGCAGGCCGTCGGCCGCGTCTCGTTCTTCTGCAACGCGGGCCTGCGGTTCGTGGAGGAGCTGTGCAAGATGCGCGCCTTCGCCGAGTTGTGGGATCACACGTGCCTCGAGCGGTACGGCGTCGAGGATCCGAAGCTGCGCCGCTTCCGGTATGGCGTCCAGGTCAACTCGCTCGGGCTCACCGAGGAGCAGCCGGAGAACAACGCGTGGCGCATCGCGATCGAGATGCTGGGTGTGCTGCTGTCGCGCGACGCGCGCTGCCGTGCGCTGCAGCTGCCGGCGTGGAACGAGGCGCTGTCGCTGCCGCGACCGTGGGACCAGCAGTGGTCGCTGCGCCTGCAGCAGATCATGGCGCTGGAGACCGACGTGCTCGACTACCCCGACCTGTTCGAGGGCTCGACCGTCGTCCGGGCACTGCAGGACGAGCTGATCGCGGGGGTCGAGGTCGAGCTGGCCCGCATCGCCGCTGCCGGCGGCACCGTGGCGGCGCTCGAGTCGGGGCTGATGAAGTCGGCGCTCGTGGCGAGCCAGACCGCGCGCTTCGGCCGCATCGCGCGCGGCGAGCAGGCGGTCGTGGGACGCAACCGCTACGAGGAGGGGATCGCGTCGCCGCTCGTGGGCGGTTCGGACGGCGGCATCTTCCGGATGGAGGCCGACGCCGGCGGCACCCTCGCGCGCCTCGCGCGGACGAAGGACGAACGTGACGGCGAGCGGGCGTTCGAAGCCCTGGCTCGGCTGCGCGACGACGCGCGCTCGGGCGTCAACCTCGTGCCGGCGTCCGTCGCCTGTGCGAAGGCCGGGGTCACCACCGGCGAGTGGGCGGGCGCGCTGCGATCGGTGTTCGGCGAGTACCGGCCCGCGACCGGGGTCGACGGCCAGCATCTGCAGCTCGAGTCGGCTGCGGTCGAGGCGCTGCGCGGCCGCGTCGAGGACCTCACCCGGCGTCGTGGACGGCGGCCGCGCATGGTGGTCGGCAAGCCCGGCCTCGACGGTCACTCGAACGGCGCCGAGATGGTCGCGATCGCCGCGCGGCACTGCGGGTTCGACGTCGTCTACTCGGGCATCCGGCTCTCGGCCGCCGAGATCGCCCGGCAGGCCGCCGAGGAGGACGCGAGCGTTGTCGGCATCTCGATTCTGTCCGGCTCGCACCTGGAGATCACGCGCCAGCTGCTCGACACGCTGGCGGCGGAGGGCGCCGGCGACATCCCGGTGGTCGTCGGCGGCATCGTCCCACCCGACGACGCGGCGGCGCTGACCGCGATGGGCGTCGGCGCCGTCTTCACGCCGCGCGACTACGACCTCGTCGGCGTGATGGATCGCGTCGTCGACCTGATCGATGCGTGAGGTCGCGCGGCTCGTCACGCTCGTGGAACGGGACGACCCGGCTGCCGTGGCCGAGCGCGCCGGACCGCTCGCGGCGATCGAGTCCAACTCGCTGGCACCCGTCGTCGGGTTCACCGGCGCGCCCGGCGTCGGCAAGTCGACCTTGCTCGGCGCACTCGCCTCGGCGCTCGCGGCCGGCTCCGGCCGGCGCATCGCGATCGTCGCCGTCGACCCGTCCAGCGCCGCCACCGGCGGCGCGCTGCTGGGCGACCGCACGCGCATCCGCGTGCCCGAGGGCCGGGTGTTCATCCGGTCGCAGGCTTCGCAGGCCGAGTCGGGCGGCCTCGCACCGACCACCTATCCGGTGGTGCGCGTGCTGCGGCGGCTGTTCGACCTGGTGCTCGTCGAGACGCTCGGGGTGGGGCAGTCGGAGGACGACATCCGCCACGTCGCCGACGCCACGTATCTGCTGCTGCAGCCGCTGGCGGGCGACAGCGTTCAGCATCTGAAGGCCGGGCTGATGGAGGCGCCCGACGCGATCGTCGTGACGAAGTGCGACGTCGCCGACCTGGCGCACCGCACGCTCGCTGACCTGCAGGGCGCAATCGGGCTGGCGCGGCCGGGTGAGACCGTCCCGTTGCACGCCGTCAGTGCCCGCACGGGTGCCGGCATCGACGAGCTGGCCGCCGCTGTCGCCGCGACGGCGGCAGGCCCGGAAGCGCCCCACGACGACTGGTTCGTGACCCACGCCGTCCGCACGGCGCACGGCCGGCACGGTGCCGCCCGCCTGGCCGAGCACGGCCCCGTCTCCGGTGGTTCGCTGGACGAGCGCCTGGCCGAGGCGCTCGCCCGATCCGCTTCGCCCGCCTGAGCCCGCCGCATCCGGCGAGCCGTCCCGCTCCAGGTCGGTCCGCCGCGCCGGCAGACCAGACAGTGAGGGCCGCGATGCCACCCTCGGGGTTTCCTCATATATGTTGTCGAGCATAAAGACCCCTCTTCCGATCACCCCAAGGGGGGAGTTTGAACCCCGCCGCAGCGACACTTCCGCGCGTATCCGTGTGACTTTCATGCGCGGGGTCAGACCCCGAAACGGCCCGATCTGGGGTCTGACCCCGGAACGTTTTCGCGCGGAAGGCACGCGGATCGCACGACAGGACACGAAGGGCGCGCGGTTCGTCACCTTGCGTGTGCCGCCCGTCGCCTTTGAGCCGGTAGTACTTCGGTTCGAGGTACGGATGCACCCGAGGCTCCGGTAGGCTCTCCGCATGGCGATCAGCGTTGGCGACTCCGCAGAGCAGACGTTCCAGGTCACCGACGAGGTGCTCGAGCACTTCGGTGCCGCGACCGGCGACCGCAACCCGATGCACTACGACGACGCATTCGCCGCGACGACCATGTTCGGCGAGCGCATCGCCCACGGCATGCTCACCGGCGGCTTCTTCTCGACGATGGTCGGCATGGTGCTGCCCGGCCCCGGCTCGATCTACCTCGGCCAGACGCTCCAGTTCCGCGCGCCGGTGAA
>JBKJIG010000072.1:0-16559 GCA_046598415.1 Gaiellales bacterium | reverse complement strand
TTCCCGTTCGTGCTCTGCACCCACCAGCGCTCGCCGGACGCGCAGCTGGCCGCGTACGAGCGGCGACTCACCCACGAGCCGGAGCTCGAGATGGCGATCGCCCTCGACGAGGTCGTGAAGATGATCCGGCTGAAGATCGCCGACCTGCTGGCGGAGTAAACCCCGGCAGCGGCGGGCCGGGCGGGGAGGACCTAGCGGTCGCCGCGATCGCCACGGTCGCCACGAGGGCCACCACGACGCGGCTTGTCGCCGCCTTCCTTCTCCATGATGTACGGCAGCAGCGCGAGCTCGCGGGCCCGCTTGACCTCGCGTGCGGCGAGCGCCTGCTGGCGTCGCGACAGGCCGGTCATGGCGCGCGAGCGGATCTTGCCGCGCTCGGACAGGAAGCGCTTGAGCACCTCGATGTTCGTGTAGCGGATCTCCGAATCGGCGATCTGGATCCGCTTGCGCTTCTTGGGCTTACCCGTCGCGCGCTTCGTGCGCTGTCTCATCGCTGCCAACTACGTGCCTCCGGAAGAAAGGTCGAGCGGGTCGCATTCTACGCGCCTCGCGCGAGCGAACGCTCCAGTTGCGGGGTCGGGGTCAGGCGGCGGGATCGCGCCGGCGCTCGAGCGCCGAGGCGTCGGGCAGCTTCACGTCCCAGATCACGTGCCACCGCTCGAGCACCTTCACGACGCCCGCAGTGAGGTCGAACTGACGCGGCAGCAGGCCGTGGCGGGCGCTGGCCGGGAAGGCGTGATGGTTGTTGTGCCAGCCCTCGCCGAACGTCAGCATCGCGACGGCGAGGTTGTTGCGGCTCTCGTCGCGCGTCTTGAAGTCGCGCGAGCCGAACCGGTGGCAGACCGAGTTGACGGCCCACGTCGCGTGCTGGAACAGGAAGATCCGCAGCACCGCGCCCCAGACCATCGCCTGGAGGCCGAGCCCGACCGAGCCGCCGCCGACAGCCCATCCGATCACGAACGGGATGGCGAAGGTGATCGCGACCCAGACGAAGTAGAGGCGGTCGATGAGGCGGATCGTGGGATCTTCGAGCAGGTCGCGGCCGTAGTGGTCGCCGCGCTCCATGCCCTTGGTCCGGAACAGCCAGCCGACGTGCGCGTGCCACATGCCGAAGACGTTCGAGATCCAGGTGTCGCCGTCGTGCGTGTGTGGCGAGTGCGGGTCGCCCGGCTGGTCGGACAGCGCGTGGTGCTTGCGGTGGTCGGTCACCCATTGCGTGACGGGGCCCTGCAGCGTCATCGAGCCGAGGATCGCGAGCGTGACCTTGAACCACGGCCGCGCCTGGAACGAGCGGTGCGTGAAGTAGCGGTGGAAGCCGAGCGAGATGCCGAGGCCGCAGATGACGTACATGGCGAAGAACAGCGCCAGGTCGACGGGCCCGGCGGCGACGCCCCAGAGGAGGCCCATCGCGAGCAGCAGGCCGAGGGGAGGGCCCGCGACGGCCGCGAACGTGATGATCCGACTCGGCCACGACGTCCGCTCCCGCACGGTCCCGACCGGGCCGGTGCTCTCTTCCACGATGCTCAATCCACCCTCCTCTCTTCGTCCGGTTTTCGATCCGGAGTTCGCCGTCCTGCGAATGATGGTTCGTTGACCGGCGCGATGACCCCATACGATCCCGCATGCGCATCGCGGTAGTTGGCACCGGCATCGCCGGCCTGGGTGCCGCCCATGCCCTCGACGGGTCGCACGAGGTCGAGCTCTTCGAGCGCGAGTCGCGCGTCGGCGGCCACACGAATACCATCCACGTGCGTGATGGCGAGAGCCGTCTCGCGGTCGACACGGGCTTCATCGTGCACAACGCCATCAACTATCCGCGGCTCCTGCGGCTGTTCGCCGAGCTGGGCGTTGCCACGCAGGACTCCGAGATGTCGCTGGCCGTGTCCTGCGCCGGCTGCGGCCTGGAGTTCTCGAGCCGCCGGCCGCACCTCGCCGGACGGCTGCTGCCCGAGATCCTGCGGTTCCAGCGCACCGCCGAGGCGGTGATCGCCCGCGACGAGCACGCCGGGTCGACGCTGGCCCGGTTCGTCGCGTCGGAGCGGTACTCCGACCGGTTCGCGCACCACTACCTCGTGCCGCTCTGCGCCGCCATCTGGTCGACGCCGCCGGACGCCGCGCTCGACTTCCCCGCCCGCTACGCCGTCTCGTTCCTCTCCAACCACGGCGTGCTCGGCCTCCGGCACTTCCGCTGGCGGACGGTTACCGGTGGCAGCGGCGAGTACGTGCGGGCGCTGCTCGACCGGTTCGGCGGGCAGCTGCACCTGGACGGCGTGCGCAGCATCGAGCGCGACGCCGACGGCGTCACGGTGCGCACCGGCGACGGCGAGCCGCGCCGCTTCGACCGCGTGGTCGTCGCCACCCACGCCGACGAGGCCCTCGCGCTGCTGGCCGCGCCGACCGCCGCCGAGCGCCGGCTGCTGGGCGCCTTCGCGTTCACCGTGAACGAGACGGTGCTGCACACCGACGAGCGGTTCCTGCCCCGGTCGCGGGCCGTGCGGGCGGCCTGGAACTACCAGCTCGCGACCTGCGCGCCGGAGGGCTCGCGCCCCACGATGACGTACTCCATGAACCGCCTGCAGCGTTTGACGGAAGACGAGGAGTACTGCGTGACGCTCAACCGTGGCCGCGAGATCGACGAGGCCCGGGTGCTCGCCCGCTTCGATTACACGCACCCCCAGTACACGTTCACCAGCCTCGCGGCGCAAGCCGAGCTGCCGACGCTGAACGGGCCGAACCGCACGGCGTTCGCCGGCGCGTGGCAGGGTTTCGGCTTCCACGAGGACGGCCTGGCCTCCGGGCAGCGCGCGGCCGAGGCGATCGCCGCATGACGCCGCACGTCCTCTACACCGGCACCGTCATGCACGCCCGGCGCACGCCCGCCGAGAACGTCTTCCGCTATCGCGTGGCGTACTTCGGGCTCGACGTCGACCGCCTGGACGAGCTGAACCGTCTGCAGCTGGTCGGCTACGGACGCCGCCGGCCGGTCACGATCCGCGACGCCGACTACCTGGACGGCGACCGTCCGCTGGCCGACGCGATCCGCGCCTTCGTGCGCTCGCGCGGCCACGAGCCGCCGGTCGGCCCGATCCGCCTCGTCACCAGCCTGCGGTTGGCCGGCTACGTCTTCAACCCCATCTCGTTCTGGTATCTGGCGGGCGCCGACGGGCAGACCGAGATGGTCGTCGCGGAGGTCAACAACACGTTCGGCGAGCGGCGGCCGTACCTGCTCGAGCCGGGCAACGAGGTGGCCGGCACGCGCCTGCGCAGCCACGTGCATCCGAAGGAGCTGCACGTGTCGCCGTTCCTGGGCATGGATCAGACGTACCGCTTCTTCCTCTCCGAGCCGGGCGAGCGCCTCCACGCGCGCATCGACGTCGAGCAGGACGGCGGCCGCCTCTTCATCGCGACCCTGACCGCCCGCGGCCGGCCCCTCACCGATCTCGCCCTCCTGCGCATGCTCGCCCGCAACCCGCTGCTCTCCGGCCGTGTCACCGGCCTGATCCACTGGCAGGCCGTCCGCCTCTGGCTGAAAGGAGTCCCCGTGTTCCGCAAGCCCTCGTTCACTCCGGGCCGGGGGTCGGCCCGATGACACTCGCCGCGCGCCGCACCACCGCGCTGCGCGAGCTGCCGCGCCCGTCGGCCGGACCGCTCGCCGCGGTCGCCGAGCGCGTGATCCTGAAGGGGCTCGGCCTGATGTCGCTCGGCGGCCTCGAGGTCGTGCTGCCCGGCGGCAGCGTGCACCGCTTCGGCGACCCGCAAACGCGGGACTGGCAGCGGCTCGAGATCGTGCGCGACGACTTCTTCCGCCGGCTGGCGCTGCGCGGCCGCGTCGGGTTCGGCGAGGCCTACGTGGCCGGCGACTTCCACACGCCCGACCTGCCGGGACTGATCGCGCTGCTGGGACGCAACATCGAGGTGGCCCGCGAGCGCGACCCGTTGAAGACGATCACGCGCATCACGAGCAAGCGCCCGCGCCTCGGCCTGCCCAATACGATGCGCCGCGCCGAACGCAAGATCCACTACCACTACGACCTCGGCAACGACCTCTACAAGCTGTTCCTCGACGACTCGCTGACCTACTCGTGCGCGATCTTCGAGCACGACGGACAGAGCCTCGCCGACGCGCAGCAGGCCAAGTACCGGCGCATCTGCGACCGCCTCGACCTCGCACCGGGCGACCGCGTGCTCGAGATCGGCTGCGGCTGGGGCGGCTTCGCGCTGCACGCCGCCCGCGAGCGCGGCTGCCACGTCACCGGCATCACCATCTCGCGCGAGCAGCACGACGAGGCCGTCGTGCGGGTGCGGGAGGCCGGTCTCGAGGACCGCATCTCGATCGAGTACTGCGACTTCCGCGACGTCGCGGGCACGTACACCCACGTCGTCTCGATCGAGATGTTCGAGGCCATCGGCGAGTCGCTGTTCGAGCCGTACTTCCAGACGCTCGACCGCGTGCTCGAGCCCGGTGGGCGGGCGCTGGTGCAGACGATCGCCCTGCCCGAGCAGCGCTACGCGACGTACCGCCGCACGCGCGACTTCATCCAGGCGTACATCTTCCCCGGCGGCCATCTGCCCTCGCTCGAGGTGATGCTCCGCGCGATGCGGCGCTCGTCGCGGCTGCACGTGCAGGGCCTGGAGGAGATCGGGCCGCACTACGCCGAGACGCTGCGCCTGTGGCGCGCGACGTTCCACGGCCGCATCGAGGAGGTACGGGCGCTCGGCTACGACGAGCGGTTCGTGCGCATCTGGGACTACTACCTGGCGTTCTGCGAGGCGGGCTTCCGCGAGCGCATCCTGCGCGACGTCCAGGTGGTGCTCGCCCGGCCCGGCCGGTAGGCGCCTTCAGGCAGACTTCCGTCGTGCTGGACGCCGCCATCGAGACGCTGGACCAGCGCGCGCTCGCAGCGCTGCAGGAGGAGCGGCTGCAGCACCAGTGGGCCTACCTGCGCGGGCGCTCCGCCTTCTACCGCGGCCGGCTGCCCGACCGGGTCTCGCTGGACTCCCTGCGCGGCGTCGGTTTCACCGACAAGGAGCAGCTGCGCGCGAGCCAGCTCGCCGAGCCGCCGTTCGGCGACTACGTCGCGGCCGATCTCGGCGACGTGATTCGTCTGCATCGCACGAGCGGCATGTCGGGCAGCGGCATGAACCTCGGCTACACGGCGCGCGACGCAGCCATCACCGCCGACGTCGGAGCGCGCGGCATGCGGGCCGCCGGGCTGCTCCCCACCGACCGCGTCGTGCACTGCCTCAACTACCAGATGTGGACGGGCGGGGTCACGGACCACCTGATCCTGGAGGCGGCCGGCGCCACCGTCGTGCCATTCGGCGTGGGGAACACGCGCGGCCTGGTCGAGGTGATCCGCGAGCTCGGCGTGAACGCCATCTCGTGCACGCCGTCGTATCCGGCGCTGCTCGCGAAGGTGCTGCGCGAGGAGACCGACCTGCAGCCGCGCGATCTCGGCCTGCGCATTGCGCTGTTCGGCGGCGAGGCGGGGCTCGACAACGCCGACTTCCGGCGCGGCCTCGAGGACACGTGGGGCTTTGCGGTGCGCAACGCCAACTTCGGCCTGTCGGAGGTGCTGTCGATCCTCGGCTCGCAGTGCGAGGAGACGACCGACCTGCACTTTCACGCGAGCGACGTCGTGTTCGCCGAGATCATCGATCCGAGCACGCTCGAGCGGCTGCCGATCGCCGAGGGCTCGTCGGGCGAGCTGGTGTGCACGCACCTCGCGCGCGACTGCCAGCCGCTGGTGCGCTACCGCTGCCGCGACACCGTCACGGTCACCGGCACCGGGCCCTGCGCCTGCGGCCGCACCGCCTGGCGGTTCCGCATCGCCGGCCGCACCGACGACATGTTCAACGTGCGCGGCGTGAACGTCTTCCCGACCGCCGTCCGGGCCGTCGTCGCGGGTCTGCCCGAGCTGCTCTCCGGGCACCTGCGGATCGACCTGCGCGGTCCGGGCCCGTACCACCGCATCGAGCTGCGCGCCGAGGCCGCAGAGGGCCTGCCGGAGAGCCGCCGAACCGAGGCGAAGGCGGTGCTCGACGAGCATCTGAAGCGCGCCATCGGCGCCGGCGCCGAAGCCACCATCGTCGCCTACGAGGCCCTCGGCCGCACGGCGCACAAGACCAGCTACGTGGAGCGACACCCATGACGTACGCCAACCTCCAGCGCCGCGCCGCCGTCGCCATCGTCACGCTCGACCGTCCCGACCGCCTGAACGCCATCTCCGGTGCGCTGCTGGCCGATCTGCACGGAGCGCTGGTCGACGCGAACGCCGATCCCGAGATCGGCGCGATCGTGCTCACCGGCGCCGGCCGCGCGTTCTGCGCCGGCGACGACCTGAAGGAGTTCGCCGACCAGGCGAAGGATCCGCGCGCCCACATCGAGGCGATCCAGCAGATCACGCGCGATCTGATGCTGAACGGCAAGCCGGTCGTCGGCGCGCTGCACGGCTACGCCGTCGGCGGTGGCTTCGAGTGGCTGCTGAACTGCGACCTCGTGGTCGCGGCCGACGACCTGGTCGCGTTCTTCCCCGAGATGGCGATCGGCCAGTACGTGACCGGCGCCGTCACGCACCTGCTGCCGCTCGCGGTCGGCCACCAGCGGGCGATGGAGCTGCTGCTGCTGGGCGAGCGCCAGAGCGCCGCCGACCTGGAGGCCCTCGGCCTGGTGAACCGCGTCGTGCCCCGCACCGAGATGGTCGACGCCGCGCTGGCGTGGGCGACCGAGATCACGCAGAAGAACAGCTGGAGCGTGCGCCGTCTGAAGCGCATGGTCAACGAGGAGCTGCAGCAGCAGCTGCTGAAGGCCCTGGAGCTGGAAACCGAGGCGACCGTCGAGGCCTTCCGCCGTCCCGAGGCGCGCGCGGCAGCCCAGAAGTTCGGCGAACGGCCCTAGGTCCGCACTCGGGCGAACCCGGTGTCTAGACCGCCGCGAGCGCGGCACCGACGATGCCCGCACCGGAGCCGAGTTCGGCCTCGACGATGTCGAGCTGCGCCGTGTCGCGGCTGAACAGGCGGGCGCGCATGGCTGGCTCCCACAGGCCGCTGTAGCCGCGTTCCAGGCCGAGGCCGCCGCCCAGCACGATCGCCTCCGGGTCGACCGCGTCGACCACCGCGGCGATCGCTCCGGCCAGTTCGGCCGCGGCGCGCTGGAGGATCGGCGCGCAGGCCGGGTCACACAGCACGTCCTGCGCGCTGTCGCGCCCCGCCGCCTCCTGCAGACCGCGGCCCGACGCCACCAGCTCGGCGGGCGGGTTGCCGGTCACGATCGCGTTGCCCCGCGCACCCGCCCACGGCTTGCCGTCGATCACGAGGCAGTGCGAGATGCCGGTCGAGATCGTCACGTAGAGGAAGCTCGAGCGGCCGCGCCCCGCCCCGAAGCGCGACTCGGCCAGCGCCGCCGCCCGGACGTCGGACTCGACCGTGCACGGCACCGCGAACGCGGCGGCGAGGTGGCGGTCGCGCCAGTCGATCGTGTACGCGCTGGTCGTGCGGCCGGCCAGGTCGACCAGCTCGCAGACGCCGAGGCCGATGCGGTCGGGCGCGAGCTCCGCGGCGCAGCGCACGAGGTCGGCCAGCACCGCATCGGCACCGCGCCCCGGCGCGGTTGGCCACACGCGGCGCTCGGTCACTTCACCGGTTGCGACATCGACGATGCCGGCCGCCAGCTTGGTGCCGCCGACGTCGATGCCGAGGACCCTCACGCGTAGGAGGGTGCCACGCCGAACACCGCATGCACGGTCTCGGCGCCGTAGTTGCGGTACTCGTGGCGCGTGCCGGCCGGCACGTAGCAGGCGTCGTCGCGCCGCAGCTCGAACACGCGCGTCTCGTCGCCGTGCCAGGCCCGCACGTGCAGCACGCCGGCCGTCACGTACAGCACCTCGTCGCCGCCGTGCGTGTGGACGACGGCCGTCTCACCCGCCTGCACCTCCACGTGGCCCGCCGTCAGGTGCTCGGTCGAGCACGCCAGCCCGACCAGCGCGCCGAGGTCGCGGCGCCACACCAGGTCGGCCTCGCGCACGGGATGGAGCGTGCGCGGGCGCGGCGCCCCCGGCACCAGGTTGCCGAGCAGCGCGTCGTCGGCGTAGCGCGACTCCTCCAGGTACGGCCGCGTGCGCGCGTAAGCGCCCGAGGAGCCGGTCGACGGCGGTGGCGAGAAGAACTCGACCACCTTCAGCGGCCGGCCGTCGCACGCGAACGCGTGGTGCCACGTGTCCTTGCGGAAGAAGACGCTGCCGCCCGCCGGAATGCGCTCCACCTCGCCCGTCTCGGGGTTGGAGATCGCGAGCGTGCCCTCGAGCACGCACAGCCACTCGTCGGCGCCGAACACGGTCAGGAACTCGCGCGAGTGACGGAACGCGCCGTTCACCGGCAGCCCGAAGACCAGGCAGTGGATCTTTCCCGTCGAGGCGTAGATCCAGTCGGCCACCTCGCCCGCCTCGGCGTCGCCCCAGACGTGGCGGGTGACGGAGTCGAACGGGATCGCGGTCGGGCCGTCGAACGTCGGGCGGGGGCTCGGGCTGTAGGTCGTCACAGGGTTGACCTCGGGTCGTGGATTCGGCGGTGGTCATCGACCGCGGCCGGCAGCGACGCGTAGTCGGGGGCGGGGAACGGGCTCGTGATGTCGCGCGCGCGGCCGTCGTCGCCGGCGGCCTGGGCGGCGAGCATGATCTCGAGCGCGTGGTAGCCGTGCTCGGGGCGGATCACCGGTTCGCGGCCGTCGGCGATGCACTGCACGAGATGGCGCAGGCCGTCGGTCCACGGCCAGGTGGGATCGGACTCGGCGTGGATCTCCCACGCGCCGTGCCCGTTGCGCCACAGCTCGTAGCCCTCCGGCGCCCAGTCGTCGCCGAGCAGCTGCAGCACGCCCGTCGTGCCGTACAGCTCGACGGCGGGCGAGCGGTACTTCTGCATCGTGAAGCCGGTGGTGACGACCGCCAGCCGGCCGTCGCCGAAGTCGATCAGCACGTGCGCGTTGTCCTCGGCCTCGACCTGCACGACCTCGCCCGCGATGTCGCGGTGCGGGATTGCGACGCCGGTCATCGCCGTGACGCGCCGGGCCGGGCCGAAGATGCCGCACAGCGCCACGACGTTGTAGACGCCGAGGTCGAACAGCGCGCCGCCGCCCTTGCGGTAGAACCACGCCGCCCAGTCGGGCCCCGACCATCCGTACCGGGCGCGGGCCGAGACGACCGAGCCGATCTCGCCCGCCTGCACCCGCCCGCGGATCGCGCGGTAGGTGGGGGAGAGCAGGATGTGCGGCGCCGGCAGCAGGTGGCCGGGCGAGCTCGCGGCCAGCTCGACGAGATCGGCGGCCTCGGTCAGGGAGGTGGCCATCGGCTTCTCGACCAGCACGTGCTTGCCGGCCTCGAGCGCGGCGCGCGCCAGCGGCCCGTGCTCGTTCATCGACGTCAGGATCAGCACGAGGTCGACGTCGGGGTGGCCGATCACGGCCTCGGGGCCGTCCAGCGCCGGGTCGAGGTCGAGACGGCTGCCGGCCGCACGGCGCTTGTCGGGATCGGGGTCGTAGATGGCCGCGGAGTGCGCCTCGCCGCTGTGGCCGAGCGTGGAGAGCAGCGACATGTACGGCCCCCAGAAGACGGAGCCGAGCCCGATCACGCCCACGCCCACACTCACTGGCGGCGCGCCGTCTGGTAGTACGCGGCCTCCCAGCTGGGATGGTCGGCGTCGTGGCCGCCGGTGATGGCGAGGGCGGCGGCGAACGCGGTGATGGCCGGCAGCGCGGTCATGGGCGCGATGCGGCGGTCGGCCTCGTCGCCGCCGGGCAGCCGGATGACGGTCGCGCCGCGCGTGGCGCAGAGCCGCTCCGCCTCGTCCAGCAGCGGATCGTCGCGCGTCGCGAGGCTGAGGACGAGATGGCCCACGCCGAGCGCGAACATGGCGGTGGTGGCGCCCTCGCGGGTCTCGCAGCCCTCGGTCGGCACCATCGCCACCTCCTTCAGGAACAGCGCGCCCTCGAGCGCCGCCGCCCAGGCCGGACCGGAGCCGAACACGACCGCGGCGCTCGGCACCGGGTGCGCGGCGTTCTGCTCCATGAACCGTTCGGTCGCGGCGATGGCGCGCTCGACGGCGGCCGGCGCGCCGGCCAGCGCGGCCGAGAGACCGTCGTCGCCGGTGACGCGCGCCCACACCGCGAGTGCCGTCGCGACGCCGCCGCAGAAGGCCTGCGTGTGCGTCAGCGCGCGCTGGTTGAGCACGGTCTGGACGGCGCGGCCGTCGGCGAGCTTGCCGAGCGACGAGCCGGGCTTGGCCGTCACGCAGGCCACCGGCCGCGGCGCGCCCTGCTCGACCGCGTCGATGACGTCGCGGAACTCGCCGGAGGACGAGATGGCGAGCAGCCGGTCGCCCGGCCGCCAGTTGAAGCGGCCGCCGGCCACCAGGCCGCCGGGAACGGCCACCACCGGCGGGCCGCCGGCGCCGTCGAGCGAGGCCAGCCAGAGGGCCTGCGCCACGTAGTAGGCTGCACCGTTGCCGGTTGCGATCACTCGGGTTGCGCCGCGCAGCGCAGCGGCGGCGGCGTCGAAGCCGTCGGCATTCTCCAGCGTCTGCCGGAGCGCCTCCGGAACCTCGGTCAGGTCGCGCCAGAGCTCGGTCTCACGCCAGGTGGTCGACACGTCGGCGACAGTACCACACCGGACCACTTGCAGGCAGGGGCCATACAGGTCATACTCGCCGCCGATGGTGGCACTCGGCGAGTCGCCGCAACCGCTCTACCTGCGCGTCTACCGGCTGATCGCGGACGAGATCGCGAGCGGCAGCCTGGGGCCCGGCGACCGGTTGCCGTCCGAACGTGATCTCACGGAGCGCCTCGGCGTCTCGCGAGCGACCGTGCGGCGGGCGCTCGGAGAGCTGGCCACGGACGGCCTCGTCGAGGCGTCCGCCGGCCGTGGGTCGTTCGTCGCCACGGGGCCGCTGGTCGAGCCGCCGAACGAGCTGCTCTCGTTCACCGAGCTCGGCGGGCGACACGGCCTGCAGGCCACAGCGCGGGTGCTGCGGCTCGAGAGCCGGCCGGCCACCATCGAGGAGGCGGAGGGGTTCGGCGTGGCGCCGGGCGCCGATCTGGTCGAGCTCGAACGCCTCCGGCTGCTGGACGAAATGCCCGTCGCGGTCGACGCCACCCGGTTCCCGCTCGCGCGGATGCCGGGCGCGCTGACGATGGACTTCGCGTCCGCATCGCTGTACGACCTGCTCGAGCAATCTGGCTTCCCGCCCGTGCGGGCCGCCTACACCGTCGAGGCCCTGCCCGCACCGGAGCGGGAGGGCGCGCTGCTCGGAATCCGGCGGGGCGAGCCAGTCCTCGTCGCGGAAACGGCAGCGTACGATCCCAGCGACCGGCTCGTCGAGCTGGCCCGGACGCACTACCGGTCTGACCGGTACCGCTTCCGCGCCACGCTCGTCCGCCGTCGGTAAACGGAGGAGGAGGAATGGGTATGAGGAGAGGGACAATGGCAGCGCTGCTCGCGCTGCTGGTGGCGCTCGTGGTGGCCGCCTGCGGCGGTACGCCCGGGTCGGACACGAGTGCGACGACGGCCGCCCCGGCCGGGTCGGACACGACGGCCGCCCCGGCGGAGTCGACGGCTGCGGCCGAACCCACCGTTCAGATCGACGGCTTCGAGTCGCTCGGGCCGATCGAGCTGAACGTCTGGTCGTACGACAACCAGGATCCGGGGCTCATGCCCGTCATCCAAGAGCTGACCAAGCAGTTCATGGCGAAGTACCCGAACGTCAAGATCAACATCGACTTCAAGGACTTCAACAGCCTCGTCGACACCGTCAACCGCGCGCTCGCGTCGGATAAGGGGCCGGACATCACCGAGGGCAACCAGGGCTACCAGATCGACGCCGCCGAGGTGAAGGCGAAGCTGATCATCCCGCTCGATCCGTACGTCAAGGCGTACGGCTGGGACAAGTGGTGGGGCCAGGACACGAACCAGATCTTCCAGTGGACCGAAGACGGCAAGACCTTCGGCCAGGGCCCGACCTGGGGCATCGCGCAGACCGGCCAGAACGTCGGCGTCTACGTGAACAAGAAGAAGCTGGCCGACCTCGGCCTGACGATCCCGGCGACGTTCGCCGAGTTCGACACGATGCTCGCCGACGCGAAGGCGAAGCTCGGCGACGACCCGATCTTCGAGTTCGGCAACAAGGAGGGCTACGGCACGATCCACTTCATCGGCGGCCTGCAGGGCGCGTACGGCGACGCCCAGCCGCTCCGTGACTGGATCTACCACGCGGACGGCGCGACCTTCGAGACGCCGCAGAACATCCAGGCCCTGACGAAGCTGGCCGAGTGGGGCAAGAACGGCTACTTCAACAAGGACTACAACGCGGTCGGCTACGACCAGGCCGCGGCGGAGTTCGCCAAGGGCAAGGGCCTGTTCTTCGTCGGCGGCAACTGGGAGACCGCCATCATCAAGGCGGGCCTCGGCACCGACGCCGGCATGATCAACATGCCGCCCGGCGAGTCGGGCAAGCACGTGGGCGTCGGCGCGACGTCCGGCCCGTGGCACATCTCGGCGAAGACCAAGTACCCGGACGTCGCCGCGGCGTGGCTGAACTACATCCACTCCTCGCCCGAGGCAGTCGACCTGATGTACAAGGCGCTCCAGATCCCGGCCATCGCGGGCACGACGCCGCCGGCCGACGATCCGTTCCTGGGCGAGGTCACCGCGTCGTGGCAGCAGCTCGTCTCGGACGGCGGCCTGACGCTGTACGCCGACTGGGCGTCGCCGTCGATGTACGACACGCTCGCCAAGTACTACCAGGAGGCCATGGCCGGTAAGACGTCCCCCGAGGACGCGGCCAAGGCGATCCAGGCTGACTGGACGAAGTTCGACGCCGAGCTGAAGGCCGGTTGAGCGCCGAACCCGTCGAGCTCGATCCGACCGCCCGCCCCGGGAGCCATGTCTCCCGGGGCGGCGCGCCGCGGCGCCGTCGTACGGGCCGGGCGCCGGGCGAGCCGCGCAACGTGGCGTGGTTCTACATCCTGCCGGGCCTCGCGTTCTTCGTCCTGTTCACGTTCTTCCCGCTCCTGCACGCCGCCTGGCTGTCCCTGTACCAGTGGGACGGCCTGACGGTCGGCAAGTTCGTCGGCCTCGACAACTACTCGCAGGCGCTGTCCGACCCCGACGTCCGCACCGCGTTCGGGCACGCGCTGAAGCTGATCATCTACTACTCGGTGATCCCGGTCTTCCTGGGTCTGACACTGACCGGATTTCTGACCCGCTTCACGGTGCGCGGCTTCACGTTCTACCGCACCGTGCTGTTTCTGCCGCAGACCATCGCCGGCGTCGTCATCGCCCAGGCGTTCGTGTGGTTCTACGCCGCGGACGGCCCGTTCAACGCGGCGCTGAAGCTCGTCGCGCCCGACGACTGGGCGCGCGGCTGGCTGGGCGAGTTCGGCTGGGCGCTGCGCGCGGTCGGCTCGATCGGCACATGGGTGACGTTCGGCCTCTGCATGGTGCTGTTCGTCGCCGGCGTCCAGAAGATTCCCACCTCGCTGTACGACGCCGCCCGTGTCGACGGCGCCGGCGCCGTGCGCGAGTTCCTGACCGTGACGCTGCCGGGACTGCGCTACGAGCTGGTCGTCGCGTTCGTCCTGACGACCATCAACGCGCTGCGCTCCTTCGACATCGTCTACAACGCCACCAAGGGCGGCCCCGGCGACGAGACCTACGTGCCCGCGCTGCTGATGTACCTGAACGCGTTCAAGTACAACGACGTCGGCTACGCGTGCGCGATCGCCGTCACCCTCGCCGTCGTCATCTTCGTGGTGGCGATCGCGGTCAACCTGCTCGCCGATCGCGGCACCGACTGATGCGCGCGTCGGCCTACGAGCGCACCATCACCTACGCCGTCCTGGCGGCGTTCACGATCGCGGTCATCTATCCGATCCTGTCGATCATCTTCCTCGCGTTCCACCGCAAGGAGGACCTGGTGACGGGCTTCGCTCTGCCCAACAGCTTCGACCTGCACAGCTTCTCGGTGGCGTGGGACCTGGGCGACTTCTCAACCGGCTTCAAGTCGAGCTTCATCGTCGCCGCGACCGTCACCGCCGTCTCGGCCGTGCTCTCGGTCGGCACGGGCTACGCGTTCGGCACGATGTCGTTCCGCGGCGACCGCTGGGTGTTCTCGCTGCTGCTGCTCGGGATCATCTTCCCGTACGAGGCGACCGTGATCCCGCTCTACTACGACTTCCAGAGCGTCGGCCTGCTGAACACGTACTGGGCGCTGATCCTGCCCCAGATCGGGCAGTCGGTCTCATTCGGCACGTTCTGGATGCGCGCCTTCTTCCGCTCGTCGCCGCGGTCGCTGATCGAGGCGGCGCGCATCGACGGCGCGTCCAGCTGGGGGGTGCTGTGGCGGGTGCTTCTCCCACAGGCCCGGCCCGCGATCACGACCATGTGCGCGCTCGTGTTCGTCTACACGTGGAACGAGTTCCTGCTCGCCCTCGTGCTGATCCAGGACCCGGCGCGGCAGACCGCCCCGCTGGGCCTCTCCTTCTTCGCCGGCACCGCGCGAGCCGGCGACCCGACCGCCGTCGCGGCGGCCGCGGTGCTCGTCGCGCTGCCCATCATCATCGTCTACATCTCCCTCCAGCGGCACTTCATCCGCGGCATGCTGGCGGGGGCGATCAAGGAATAGATGGCCCGCATCAAGATCGCTTACCTGGGCGGCGGCTCCACCCGCGCCGCCGGCACCATGGCGTCCTTCCTCCACACGGGCGAGGACTTCAACGGCTCCGAGGTCGTGCTGATCGACCTGAACGCCGACCGGCTCGACCTCATCCGCCGCCTCGCCGAGCGCATGGCGAACGTCCGCGGGCTCGACATCACCATCACCGCGACCACCGACCGGCGCGCCGGCCTGACCGACGTCGACGCCGTCCTGTCGAGCTTCCGGCCGGGCGGCTTCGAGGCGCGCGTGCACGACGAGCGGATCCCCCTCTCGCAGGGCGTGATCGGCCAGGAGACGCAGGGGCCGGGCGGGTTCTTCATGGCGCTGCGCTCGATCAACGTGCTGCAGCAGGTGGCCGCCGAGCTGGCCGAGGTGGCGCCGCACGCGAAGGTCTTCAACTACACCAACCCCGTCAACATCGTGGCGCAGGCGTGGACGCGCAACAGCGACATCCCGCTGGTGTCGCTGTGCGAGGGCCCGATCATCTTCCCGCGCGAGCTGGCGCGCGACCTCGGGCTGGATGAGGAACTGGTGAAGGGCCACATGGTCGGCCTCAACCACGGCTGCTGGTCGTACGACGCCACCTACGACGGCCGCGACTTCATCGAGGTCATCGCCGAGCGCCTGCAGGGCCCCGCACTGCCGCGGTCGGTCGAGCGCCTCGCGCAGCTGGCCGTGACCATGGGAGCCGTCCCGGCCGACTACTTCAAGTACTACTACTTCGAGGACGAGGTGCTGGCCGAGCTGCGCGCCAAGCCGACCACGCGCGCCGAGGACATCCTGTCGTGGGCCCCGGGGTACTGGGATCACTACGCGGAGCAGGTCACCGTCGCCGAGCCGCATCTCGATCCGGCCCGGTCGCGCGGCGGCATCCACGAGCTGGAGCTCGCGATCGATGTCATGGACGCCGTGTTCAACGGCAAGGACGAGATCCACCCCGTCAACGTGCCGAACCGCGGTGGCGTGCTGCCCGGGCTGCCGGAAGACCTCGTGGTCGAGGTCTACGGGCGCACGATCAACGGCTGGATCGAGCCGCAGCCCGCGCCGCCGCTGCCGCGCCACGTGCTGGGGCTGATCGAGGCGCTCGGCGAGTACGAGTTCCTCGCCGCCGAGGCGGCGTGGTCGGGCGATCGCCGCGACGCCATCCGCGCACTGGCCGCGAACCCGCTGGTGCGCACGCTGCCGCGGGCCGAGCGTCTCTACGCCGAGCTCGCCGCGGCGCACCGCGCGCACCTGCCGGGGCGGCTCGCCGCATGAGGCTTCCCGACGCCACCGGCTACCGGATCGACCTGCTCGATCTCGGCGAGCTGTCGTTCGAGCCGGGCAAGCTCCTCCCCGACGACACGGTGACGGTGCCGGTGACGGGACTGCTGCTGCGCGGCAACGGCACGACCGTGCTGATCGACTGCGGGTCGGGCGGGTACGACCCCGACCTCGAGGGCACCGCGCTGCTGCGCGCCGCGCTCGCCGAGCACGCGCTGACGGTCGGTGACGTCGACACGCTGGTGCTGACGCATCTGGATGGCGACCACGCCGGCGGCGCGCTGTCGGGCACGTGGCCCGATGACGTGCAGGCGGCGTTCGGTCGCGTCGTGATCCTCGACGAGGCGATCGACTGGTGGCGGGCGCGGACCGATCCGTGCCTCGGCACCGGACTGGTCGCGGCGCTGGAACGCGACGGCGTGCTCGAGCCGGTCGCGGCGGGCGTCGAGTTCGCGCCGCACCTGCGGTTCGAGTCCGCGCCGGGTCACCGGCCCGGGCACGCCGCCGTCTGGAGCGGCGACGAGCGCGCCCACGGCGCCGACATCCTGCACGTCGCAGAGCACGTCGCAAACCCGGCCTGGGACGCGTACTTCGAC
>JBKJIG010000006.1:0-96552 GCA_046598415.1 Gaiellales bacterium | reverse complement strand
GTCGCGCTGCTGGCCGTGGCGATACTCGTAGCCGCGTGTGGCGACAGCGGCGGCGGCACGGCCTCGACAGGGGCGCCGACGGCGCCGGTCGCGGCGACGTCCACGGCGCCCGCGACGTCGGCGGCGGCCACCACGGCCGCCGAGACGACCGCCCCGGCATCGACGGGGCTCCTCGATGCGAGCGGCGACTCGATCACGTTCCAGGCGCGGCAGCTGGGCACGTACGACCGCCCCGTCTGGGTCGGGTCGCCGCCGAACGACGACCGGGTCTTCGTCGTCGAGCAGCACGCGGGCCGCATCATGGTGGTCGGCACCGACACGCCGTTCCTGTCGCTGCCCGAGCCCGTCTCGACCGGCAACGAGCAGGGCCTGCTGGGCCTCGCGTTCCATCCCGACTTCGGGACGAACGGCCGCTATTTCGTGAACTTCACCAACGCCGGGGGCAACACGCGCGTGGTGGAGTTCCACGAGGGCGGCAGCGCGCCGGTGAAGACGTGGCTCCAGATCGATCAGCCGTATGGGAACCACAACGGTGGCAACGTCGTGTTCGGGCCGGACGGCAAGCTGTACGTCGGCATGGGCGACGGCGGTTCGGGCGGCGATCCCGAGAACCGCGCACAGGACCGCGGCACGATGCTCGGCAAGCTCCTCTCGATCGACGTCGACGGCGGTGATCCGGAGCCGAAGATCGCCGCGATCGGCCTCCGCAACCCGTGGCGCTTCTCGTTCTCGCCCGACGGCAAGCAGATCCTGATCGGCGACGTCGGACAGAACGCGTGGGAGGAGATCGACCGCGCGCCGTTCCCGCTGCCGCCCGATGCGAATTTCGGGTGGCGCCTGCTCGAGGGCACGCACGAGTTCGCCGACGGCGGCGCCAAGCCGAAGGGCTACATCGGGCCGGTGTTCGAGTACTCGCACGACAACGGCGGCTGCTCGGTCACCGGTGGCATCCAGCAGGGCGATCTTCTGTACCTGTTCGGCGACTACTGCTCGGGCGAGTACTGGGCCATCCAGGGCGACCGGGTGCTGGACGCGAAGGTCGACGTCCCGTCGCCGGTCAGCTTCGGACAGGACGGCGCCGGCAACCTCCTCGTCGCCTCCGGCGACGGCGGCGTCTACGCCCTGACGCCGAACTAGCGCGTCACACTCCCGTGCGTTCTCGTGGCGCTCTGATGCGCGGGGTCAGACCCCGTTTCGGGCCGTTCTGGGGTCTGACCCCAGAACGCTTTCGCGCGGAAGGCGGACGGAGC
The DNA here is from genome assembly GCA_046598415.1 of Gaiellales bacterium. Taxonomy (GTDB): domain Bacteria; phylum Actinomycetota; class Thermoleophilia; order Gaiellales; family F1-60-MAGs149; genus VFJZ01. The sequence continues at coordinate 95,302 of JBKJIG010000006.1, read as the reverse complement.
GCGCGCTTCGTGCGGGTCCGTGCGGGGTCGGGCACGACGCGCTTCTCGCTCGTCACGCTTCGCCTGGTAACGCTTTAGGCGTGCAGCTCCACCGTTCGCTCGACCGGCTCGAAGGCGGCGAACGACTGGCGCCACTGCGACGAAGGCCACCGGTAGTCGATGCAGCGCTCCGCCGGCCGCATCACCGCCGTGTAGAGGGTGCCGAACGAGTGGTCGAAGTGGCGGTTGTACGTCGGCGGGTCGAGGAAGGCCCGGATCGCGCGCTCCTCGTCGCCGTCCGCCTCCAGCACCGCCCGCACCGCCACCTCGCGGTCGCGCGAGTGCGAGAGCTTCGCGAACTGCTCCGTCGCCCGGTGCTCCTGGTGGTTCGTGACCACCGGCGGATCGACGTGCCGCGGCGGGCGACCCGGGCCGATGAAGGCCGTCGCCGCCTCGCCCGTCCCGTCGAGGACGGTCACGTTGTACGCCATGTGCACCGGCACGCGGTCGAGCACCGCGAGCGCCTCGGCCACCGTCGCGCACGTCTCGAGCAGGTAGCGCAGCACGATCGAGATGCCGAAACCGACACCCACCTCGCGCGATCCGCCGAACGTGAGCGTCGCCGCCAGGCCATCGTCGTTGAGGCCGTCGAGCAGCCCCCACAGGCAGTCGCCGGTGCCGAGCACGCGGCGCCCGGCGTAGTCGGTGAGGAGGATGGTCGCGTCGAAGCTGCTCGCGTCGTAGTCGTAGTTGCGGACGAGGATCGGGGCGCCGCGCCGCACCACCGCCTGGGTGCAGCCCGAGAGGTGCGGCGGCGGGCACCAGTGCGCGAGCACGCGCGACGCCGCGTCGCCGCCGCCGGCCAGCCGGCAGAGCCGCTCCCACGTCGGCACCAGTTCCGGCAGGTGCTCCCGCAGCGCCGTCCGCGCCGCCACGTACGACGGCCGCGCCGCGTCGCCGTCCTGCAGGAACCAGGCCTGGTACGCGGGCCAGACGACGGCGAACCGCTCCGCGAACGCGTCGTCCGCCGCGCCCTCCGAGACGGCGCGGAACGTGACCGGCAACGTCGTCACGCCTTGAACTGCGTGGGCGGCTCGTAGGTCGGCTCGGGGTCGACCGGAACGCCCGTGAACGAGGCGCGCAGCGCGTTCACCCACCGCCCGCAGCGCGGCGTCAGCTCGAGGTCGTCGCCCTGCATACGGCCGCGCGCCACGATCACGCCGAGGTCGGCGCCCTTGTAGCGGTAGTCGCCGGGCGCCGGCACGCGGAGGTAGAAGATCTCGTCCTCGCCGAGCAGGTTGTGCCAGTCGTTGGCGGGCCGCACGCGCACCATCCGCTCGCCCTCGAGCCGGTAGATGCCGGTCTCGGGCGTGGCGGTGAGCAGCTCGACGCGGTCGACGATCTCCTTGACGATCAGCTGCGACCAGACATCGTCGGCGCCGAGGCGCGCCCAGCGCGCGTTGATCTCGTCCACGTCGATCTCGTAGTCGACGTCGAGGTACTCGAGCAGGTGAAAGAGGAACAGCGGCGCGTCCGCGTAGGCCCCGAGCGTCACGTGAGTGATCGGCGACAGTCCGGACACGCGCGGATTCAGCTCGCCGAGGTAGATGCCGCCGGTGTCGCGATCGACGAGGAAGTCGACCTCGAAGAAGCCGCGATACCCCTCCTTCGCGAGCCGGTCGCCGAGCCGTCGCACCATGGCACTGGCCTCCGCCCGCTGCTGCTCGTCGAGGACGTCGGGGAACAGGTCGTTGCCGCACCAGCCGCCCTTGTACGGCGTCAGCTCGGGGTGGCCGACGGTCGAGCCGACGTACGGACCGACGATGGTGCCGTGCCGCGTGATGACGCCCTCGACGCACACCTCGAACGGGCGGATGCGCCGCATCACCTTCAGCTCCTGCGTCACCAGCGCCTCGCGGTCCTTCGCGAAGTCGTCGGCGGTGCGGACGAAGAACGTCGTTCGCCCGGAGTCGCCGTACGGGGTCTGCACCACCAGATCGTCGCCGATTCCGTTGGCCGCCGCGAGCGCGAGCAGCTGCTCGTAGGAGCCGGCCCGGCCGAGCACGTTCGGCACGCTCGGCACGCCCGCGTCGTTGCCGATCTGCGTCGTGATGATCTTCGAGTCGAGCCGCTTCCGCAGGGCCGACGGCGGGTGGATGATCTCGAGCCCGACCTCGGCCGCGAGGCGTTCGGTCTCCTCGTCGAACATCACGAACGCCGCCTTGCCACCCGGCCCCTGCTGGTCGAAGAAGGCGACGACCTCCTTGTGGCCGAGCAGGTAGTTGCAGATCTCCTCGGCCGACTCGAACGCGCGGTACGGGCGCTCGTGCGGTACGAACACGCGCGGGTGGTGGTTCTGGAACGAGTCGTAGTAGTTGACGTAGTAGAGGCTCCGCACCCACCGGTCGAGGCCGAGCAGGTTGAACGCTGTCGGCCCGACGAAGTGGATCGGCGTCGGGTTGGTGCGGAAGAACGCGCGCACGTCGGCCATGCCGTGGAGGGTGGGGCGCGTCGCCATGCCGCGGATCATCTCTCGCGAGACCCGTGCGCCGCAACCCGGCCGCGCGGCGCGGCGCACGGCGCCCATGTCGACGTGGGCCGATACCCTGACTCGCAGTGGCTGAATACGTGTACACGATGTACAAGGCGAACAAGTTCTTCGGGTCCGACAAGCAGGTCCTGAAGGACATCTCGCTGTCCTTCCTTCCCGGCGCCAAGATCGGCGTGCTGGGACTCAACGGCGCGGGCAAGTCGACGCTGCTGCGCATCATGGCGGGCGTCGAGGAGGTCTCGAACGGCATCGCCGAGCCGGCGCCGAACCTGCGCATCGGCTACCTCCAGCAGGAGCCGGAGCTGGACGAGACCAAGGATGTCCGCGGCAACGTCGAGGATGGCGTCGGACACATCCGCGACCTCATGGACCGCTTCACCGAGCTGTCCATGAAGTTCGCCGAGCCGATGTCGGACGACGAGATGAACACGTTGCTGGCCGAGCAGGGCGAGGTGCAGGACCAGATCGACCGCATCGACGGCTGGAACCTCGACCGCATGCTCGACACCGCCATGGACGCGCTCCGCTGCCCGCCCGGCGACCAGGATGTCACGACGCTGTCCGGCGGCGAGCGACGGCGCGTGGCGCTGGCGCGGCTGCTGCTGTCGCAACCGGACATGCTGCTGCTGGACGAGCCGACCAACCACCTCGACGCCGAGTCGGTGGCCTGGCTGGAGCGCTTTCTGCACTCGTTCACCGGCACCGTCGTCGCGATCACCCATGATCGCTACTTCCTCGACAACGTCGCCGGCTGGATCCTCGAGCTCGACCGCGGCAAGGGCATTCCGTTCCAGGGCAACTACTCGAGCTGGCTCGAGCAGAAGGAGGCCCGCCTCGGCGTCGAGGAGAAGCAGTCGAGCGCCCGCCGCCGCACCCTGCAGCGCGAGCTGGAGTGGGTGCGCATGTCGCCCACCGCGCGCCACGCGAAGTCGAAGGCGCGCCTGACCGCGTACGAGAAGCTGCTCGCCGAGGAGCAGGGCCTGCGCCTCGACAGCGTCGAGATCCACATCCCGGCGGGGCCGCGGCTCGGCTCGAAGGTGGTCGACGCCGACCACGTCCGGAAGGCGTTCGGCGATCGGCTCCTGGTCGAGGACCTGAGCTTCTCGCTACCGCCGGGCGGCATCGTCGGCATCATCGGCGCCAACGGCGCCGGCAAGACGACGCTGTTTCGCATGATCGCCGGCCAGGAGACGCCCGACGCGGGCGACCTCGAGCTGGGCGAGAGCGTGCAGGTCGCCTACGTCGACCAGAGCCGCGCGGAGCTCGACCCGAAGAACTCCGTCTGGAAGGAGATCTCCGGCGGCCGCGACCTGGTCGAGCTCGGCAAGAAGGAGATCAACTCGCGCGCGTACTGCTCGTGGTTCAACTTCCGCGGCTCCGACCAGCAGAAGCTCGTCGGCCAGCTGTCGGGCGGCGAGCGGAACCGCGTGCACCTCGCGAAGGTGATCAAGTCCGGCGGCAACCTGCTGCTGCTGGACGAGCCGACCAACGACCTCGACGTCGACACGCTCCGCGCGCTCGAGGACGCACTGCTCGACTTCGCCGGCTGCGCCGTCGTGATCTCACATGACCGGTGGTTCCTCGACCGCGTCGCGACGCACATCCTGGCGTTCGAGGGCGACTCGCAGGTGGTGTGGTTCGAGGGCGGCTACGAGGAGTACGAGGAGAGCCGCCACAAGCGCCTCGGCGCCGACGCCGACCAGCCGCACCGCATCCGGTACAAGCCCGTCGTCCGCTAGATCCGTCGAGGGCGGGGAACAGGTCTCCCAGGGGCCAGCGCCGTGATCACCTCGTCCGCACCCGTGACCCAGCCGAACTTCATCGCGAAGTTGCGCAGGGTCGCGGCGTGCAGGTCGGGCGCGAAGCTCGACACGGCGTCCGAGACGACCGTCGTCGCATAGCCGTGGTGGTACGCCTCGCGAGCCGTCTCCTCCACGCAGATCTGGGTGACGGTGCCCGCGATCACGAGCGAGCGGACGCCGAGCGCGCGCAGGCGCACGTCGAGGTCGGTGCCGTGGAAGGAGCCGTAGCCGAGCTTGTCGACGACCGGCTCGCCGGGCTCGGGCGCGAGCTCGTCGATGACGTCGCCGCACGGTCGCTCACCGGCCACGTCGTCATACGTCCGCTCGTGCTCCGGCCAGCACGCGCGCGTCTCCGGGTGGCACTCCGGCGACCACAGCCAGGCGAGGTTGTCGTCCCGGAGCGAGAAGAACCGCGTGTAGAGCACGGGCAGGCGCCGGTCGCGGAACGCGGCCAGCAACTGCCGGATCGTGTCGATCGTCGTCCGCGCGTCGGGCACCTCCAGCGGAGCGCCGGCGCGGACGAAGTCGTTCTGCATGTCGACCACCAGCAGCGCCGGCGCGACCAGCCGGTCGGCCACGGGCACGTCGACGGCGACTCGAGGTGCGTTCACGGAGGCGATCCTACCGGCCCGCGAGGCGGCTCGGGGCGTCCGGTAGACTCGACAGCCCATGCCGACCGCCGAGACGAGCTCCGCACCGCCCCGCGACGTCGCGGACCTGGAGGAGCGGCTGTCGCGACCGACCCACGAGGTGGTCGCCGACCTGGCGGCGGTCGACGGCGACCTGATGCTGCTCGGCGTCGGCGGCAAGATGGGGCCGACGCTGGCGCGGATGGCGCGCCGTGCGGCACCTGACAAGCGGATCATCGCCGTCGCACGCTTCAGCGATCCGGCGGTCGCCGCGGCGCTGGTGGCGGAGGGCATCGAGCCGATCCGCGCCGACCTGCTCGACCGAACCGCCATCGCGAGCCTTCCCGCCGTCCGCAACGTGATCCTGATGGCCGGTCACAAGTTCGGTACCAGCGACGCGCCGTCGCGCACGTGGGCGACGAACACGATCCTCCCGATGTTCGTCGCCGAGGCGATGCCGCAGAGCCGGATCGTCGCGTTCTCGACCGGCAACGTCTACCCGTTCCTCCCCGTCGAATCGGGCGGCGCCACCGAGGACGAGTCGCTGCTGCCGGCGCCCGGCGACTACGCCGCGAGCTGCATCGGCCGCGAGCGCGTGCTGCGCTGGTACTCCGAGACACGCGGCACGCCGGGCCTGATCTACCGGCTCAACTACGCGATCGATCTGCGCTACGGCGTGCTGCACGACGTCGCGCGGAAGGTCCGCGACGGCGAGCCGGTCGACGTGACGATGGGTCACGTCAACGTGATCTGGCAGGGCGACGCGAACGCCATCGCCCTGCGCTGCCTGCGGCACTGCACGACGCCGACCGAGCCGCTCAACGTGACCGGCCCCGAGACGACGTCGATCCGCGAGGTCGCACACGCCTTCGCCGAGCAGTTCGGCACGACGGCGACGATCGTCGGCGAGGAGGCTCCGACCGCGCTGCTGAGCGACGCCGGCCGCGCCACCGCGCTGTTCGGGACGCCCGCCGTGCCGGTCTCGACGCTCGTCGCCTGGCAGGCGGACTGGCTCGCGCGGGGCATGCCGACGCTCTCCAAGCCGACCGGCTTCGAGGTGCGGGATGGCTCCTTCTGATGCGCGCGCCGCGCCGATCGAGATCCTCGGCTTGGACGACCTCGACGACGCGATCGCCCTCGCCGCCGAGGCCGGCTGGAATCAGGTCGCCGCGGACTGGCGGCTCATGCTCCGGCTCGGCAACGGCTTCGCGGTGCGGGACGCCGGGAGGGTCGTGGCGACGGCGATCGCACTCCCCTACCCACCCGTGCTCGGCTGGGTGAGCATGGTGCTCGTGCACACGCCGTACCGGCGGCTCGGCCTCGCGACGCGGCTGGTCGAGCGGGCCACCGGGGCGCTGACGGAGGCCGGGTTGGTCGCCGTGCTGGACGCGACACCGGCCGGTGCCGGCGTCTACGGTCCGATGGGGTTCCGGCCCGTCGCGAACCTGATGCGGTGGCGCGGGCCGGGCGGCGGCGGCACGTCCGAGACGGCACCGGCGGCCGATCTCGAGCTCGATCAGGAGGCGTTCGGCGCCGACCGCAGCGCGATTCTCGCCGACCTCGCCGCGCGCCCCGCACCGGTCGCGCGCGGTGCGCGCGCCGACGGGCACCTGCTGTCACGCGCCGGCCGCACCGGATCGCAGATCGGCCCGCTCGTCGCACGCGACGCGACCACCGCGGTGACCCTGCTCGCCGCGGGCCTCGACACCCTCACCGGCACGGCCATCATCGACGTCCCGGAACGAGCGACGGCCGTCGCCGCCCACCTCGCCGGCCGCGGCTTCACGCCGGAGCGGCCGTACGTGCGGATGGCGCTCGGCCGCGACTCGATCGCCGGCAACCCGGCCCTCGTCCACGCCATCGCCGGGCCGGAGCTCGGCTGATGCGCTGGCAGGAGATCCCGGCCGACGCGCTCGCGACGTTCCGCGCCGGCACCGTCATCCCGGCGCACCCGCTCGCGCTCGATGCCGGCCGGCACCTCGACGAGCGCCGTCAGCGCGCGCTGACGCGTTACTACCTGGACGCCGGCGCCGGCGGTCTCGCCGTCGGCGTCCACACGACGCAGTTCGCGATTCGCGACGTCGGGCTCTACCGCCCCGTGCTCGAGCTCGCGGCCGAGACGGCGCGGGCCTGGACGACGCGACCGCTGTTTCTCGTCGCCGGCGTCGCCGGGCGCACCGGGCAGGCGGTGGCCGAGGCCCGGGTCGCGCGCGACCTGGGCTACCACGCGGCGCTCGTCAGCCTCGCGGCGTTCCGCGGCGCGAGCGAGGAGGAGATGCTCGCGCACTGCCGCGCCCTCGCCGACGAGCTGCCGGTGATCGGCTTCTACCTGCAGCCGGCCGTCGGCGGCGTCCTCCTCTCGCGCGCGTTCTGGCAGCAGTTCGCGACGATCTCCAACGTGGTCGGGATCAAGGTGGCGCCGTTCGACCGCTACCGGACGCTCGACGTCGTCCATGGCGTCGCGGCGGCGGGCGCCCAGGACCGGATCTCGCTGTACACCGGCAATGACGACCACCTGGTGCTCGACCTGACCGTGCCGTTTCGCACCGAGGCCGGCGAGCTGCGCTTCGTCGGGGGCCTGCTCGGCCACTGGTCGGTCTGGACGCGGACGGCCGTCGCGATCCTCGAGCGCTGCCACGCCGCGCGCGAGCTGGCGGCCGTGCCCGCCGACCTGCTCGCGCTCGACAGCGCGGTGACCGACTGCAACGCCGCGTTCTTCGACGTTGCGAACGCGTTCGGAGGCGTGATCGCCGGCTGCCACGAGGTGCTGCGGCGCCAGGGCCTCCTCGAGGGTCGCTGGTGTCTCGACGAGGCAGAGGACCTGAGCCCCGGCCAGGCGGCGGAGATCGATCGCGTCTACCGCCTCTACCCGGAGCTCTCCGACGACGCCTTCGTGGCCGCGAACCTCGCGCGCTGGCTGGCATAGTTGCACCCCATGAAGGCGCCCGGTCGGGACGAGGTCGAGCAGCTGATCCGCACGCACGGCGTCGAGCTGGTGCGCTTCGAGACGCCCGACCTGAACGGCGTGTCGCGCGGCAAGACCGTCACGGCCGACCACTTCTGGGGCTTCGTCGATACCGGCCTGGCGCTGGTGAGCGACATCTACTGCTGGGACCACCAGTGCTGGCTCGCGACCGGAACCGGGTTCGGCGAGGACCTGACGTTCGCCGACCTGGTGCTGCGCCCGGATCTGGCGACGTTCCGCGTGCTACCGCACGTCGCCGGCCAGGCGCGGGTGATCTGCGACGTGGAGTACTCCGACGGCCGGCCGGTCGAGGCCAGCCCGCGACGCGTGCTGCGCCGGGTGGTCGACCGCGCCGCGGCGCAGGGCCTGAGGGCGCTGATGCAGGCCGAGTACGAGTTCTTCGTGCTCGACGCCGTCACCCGGCTGCCGCCGTTCGGCGGCACGGACATCACGACCACGCTCACGAACCAGCGCCTGCCGGTGCTGCCGGAGATCGTCCGCCACCTGCAGGCGCTCGGCCTGCGCCCGCGGACGCTGAACCAGGAATGGGGCCCGACGCAGTACGAGCTCACGTTCTCGCCAGTCGAAGGCCTCGCCGGCGGCGACGACAACTTCACCTACAAGACGTACGCGAAGGAGATCGCGGTCCAGCACGGCCTGCTCGCGAGCTTCATGACGAAGCCGTTCATCGACGCCAGCGGGTCGAGCAGCCACCTGCACATGAGCCTCTTCGAAGCGGGGCGCAATATCTTCTGGGACGCCGCGCAGGGCGAGCTGACGCCCGAGTTCGGGTGGGCGATCGGCGGCCTGCTCGAGCACGCGGCGGCGCTGAACGCCTTCCTCGGCCCGACGGTCAACTGCGCCAAGCGCTACCGCAAGGGCACGTACGCGCCGGCCAGCGTCACGTGGGGCTTCGAGAACCGGTCGGTCGCGATCCGCGTCAAGGCCGGTCGCGGCGACGCGACCCACATCGAGGACCGGCTCGGCTCGGCGGCCTCGAATCCGTACCTCGCGCTGGCCGGGATGCTGGTCGCGATGCTCGATGGCATCGCCCGCCGCGTCGAGCCACCGCCGCCGCTGCAGACGAACGCGTACCACCGCGACGACCTCGTCCCCCTGCCCCGGACGCTGGAGGACTCGCTGGCGGCGTTCGAGGCCGACGAGGCGCTGCGCAGCGCGCTCGACCCGGAGTTCGTCCAGGCATTCGTCGCCCTGAAGCGCCACGAGATCGCGAAGGCCCGGGCCGCGAACCCCGGCTACGGGGGCGACGACTGGCACGACCAGGTGACCGAGTGGGAGCGCAGCCAGTTCCTGTTCCTCGCGTAGACGTCCTGATCGTCGGGGCGGGCGCGGCCGGCGGAGTCGTCGGGCGCCGCCTCGCGGAGGCCGGCATGGACGTCCTCTGCCTCGAGCAGGGCGACTGGCCCGACCCCGCCGACTACCCGGGGCCGAAGCCCGACTGGGAGCTGCAGGCGCTGAAGCAGTGGTCGCCCGATCCGAACGTCCGCGGGCGCCCGGCCGACTACCCGATCGACGTCTCGGCGTCCGACATCGTGCCGCTCATGTTCAACGGCGTCGGCGGCTCGACCGTGCTCTACGCCGGCGACTGGCCGCGCCTCACGCCATCCGACTTCCGCGTCCGCACGCTGGACGGCGTGGCCGACGACTGGCCCCTCTCCTACGAGCAGCTCGAGCCCGCCTACGACCGGATCGCGCGCGACGTCGGCGTCGCCGGGCTGGCGTTGGATCCGGCCTATCCGCCAGGCGCCGACCTGCCGCTGCCGCCGCTGCCGCTCGGGCGCGGCGTGATGGACGTGGTGCGGGCGCACGACCGGCTCGGCTGGCACTGGTGGCCCGCGCCGAGCGCGGTGCTGTCGGCGCCGTACGCCGGCCGCCATCCGTGCGCGCAGTGGGGCACGTGCATGCAGGGGTGCCCGGAGGGCGCGAAGGCGTCGACCGACGTCACCCACTGGCCGCAGGCGATCGCGCAGGGCGCGCGCGTGCTGACGGGCGCGACGGCGACGCGGCTGCTGCTGGGACCGGGCGGGCTTCTGACCGGCGCCGAGTACGTGGCCGCCGACGGTACGACGCACCGCGTGGATGCCGACGTCGTGGTGCTGGCCGCGAACGCGATCGGCACCGCGCGGCTGCTGCTGCTGTCGGCGAGCGCGGCGTTCCCGGACGGCCTTGCGAACACCAGCGGCCTGGTCGGGCGGCGGCTGATGATGCATCCGTTCGCCGTTGCGACCGGCGTCTTCGACGACCCGCTCGAGACGTGGCGCGGCAACGTCGGCTCGCGCATCCACTCGCTGCAGTTCTACGAGTCCGACGAGCGCCGCGGCTTCGTCCGCGGCGCGAAGTGGAGCCTCGCGCCGTCGACCGGCGGACCGATGAACGCCGCCATGCCCGCGCGGGCGGGCGCCGCCGTGTGGGGCGCAGAGCATCACGCGCGCGTCCGCGAGCGCTTCGGCCACTGCCTCAGCTGGGGCATCTTCGGCGAGGACCTGCCCGACCCCGGCAACCGCGTCACGCTCGACCCGGTGCTCGTCGACGCGACCGGCACGCCGGCGCCGCGCGTGACGTACCGAGCATCGGAGAACTCGCGGCGGCTGCTCGACTTCCACGCCGCGCGGGCCCGTGAGTCGCTGCTCGAAGCCGGCGCGCGGAGCGTCGACACGCTGACCCTGATGCGCAGCGCGGGCTGGCACGTGCTCGGCACGGCGCGGATGGGCGCCGATCCGGCCACCTCGGTGGTCGACGAGTGGGGCCGGGCGCACGACGTCGACAACCTCTACGTCGTCGACGGCAGCGTCTTCGTGACCGCCGGCGGTGTGAACCCGACCAACACCATCTGCTCGCTCGCCCTGCGCTTCGCCGATCGCCTGGTCGAGCGCCGCGCCCACCAGCGGGTGCCTGCATGACCGCGGTCGACCTGCACCTGCGCGATCGCCTGACGCGGATCGCGGACGTCCTCATCCCCGCGACCGGCGAGATGCCCGCGCCCAGCGCCGTCGACATCGGCGGCCGCCAGCTCGACGTCGTGCTTGCGTCTCGGCCCGATCTCGCGCCCGACCTCCGGCGCGCCCTCGAGACGCCTGGCGACGCCGACCCGCTCGCACACGTCCAGCTGCTCGCGGCTGACGACCCGCCGGCCCACGACGCGCTGGTCACCGCCGTCATCGCCGGCTACTACCTGCACCGCGCGGTGCAGCGGCGCCTGGGCTACCCCGGCCAGGTCGGCGAGGAGGTGCGCGTCGACACCTACCCCGACTACGCCCACGAGGGGCAGCTCGAGCGCGTCCTCGAACGCGGCCCGATCTACCGGCCGACGCCGCCCGGCTGAACGCCGCCGACGGCGGGCTGCCCGGCCCCACCGCATCCGGTACCAGCCCGTCTTCCACTGAGATACTTCGAGTGATGGCGGACGAGCCGGTAGCGGACGAGCGCCTCGCCGGGGTGATCGCCCGCCTCGACATCGCGCTGCTCCTCGACGAGGCCGGCGTCGACGTCCGCGCGTTCGCACCGCACGAGCTGGACGAGCTGTCGCGTCTGCTGGTGCGTCGGCGACGGGATCCGCCGCCCGCGAACGAGCGGTAGCGCCTCGCGCGCGCTGATAGCCTCTCGCCGGGGTGGCAGCTCCCTGGTGGGGGATCCGGTCTTCAAAACCGGCAGGGCCGTGGAACCCACGGCTTGGTAGGTTCGATTCCTGCGCCGCCTCGTACGTCGCAGTGGCTCGGCGGCCTGCGGCCCGGTAGCCGGCGGTAGATCGTGGTGCCCGTTCGCGATCACCCGGCATTTCGCGCGAGATACTCACCCGGACGGGGTAAATTCGCGGCCCTGGACCGTAGATTCACCTCGTTTTCACGAATAGTTTAGTCCGTGTTGCTCCCTCGCTATGTCGGCCCTTGCGGCGACCCGACCCACGGCATCGCCGTGCGCGGCCGGATGCGGTCACGTCGCCGCACGGTTCTCGTCGCCGTGTTGCTGTTCGTCGTGCTGGGCCAGACGACGGACATCGCCCGCGCCGCCTGGCCGGCGCCGGACGCCGCGCCGGTCGCCGAGATCGCCCTGCTCACGCCCCGTCCGCTCCAGCATCACGACGTCGCCTTCAGCGCGGCGGCGTCACGGGACGACGCGACGATCGGGGTCTTCCCGTGGGACCTGACCTACCGGTGGGACTTCGGCGACGGCTCCTCCTCCACGGATCCGGCGCCCACCCACGTCTACGCCGACGCGGGACGCTACGACGTGCTGCTCTCGGTCACGGACGCCGCCGGTTCGACGGACACCGTGACCCGATCGGTCCTCGTCTCGCCGGACCGTCCGCCCCGCGTCAACTGGTCGCCCTCGACGTCGAAGGTCGTGACGGACGCCGCGGTCACCTTCACGGCCGGAGTCGCCGACGACGGCCCCGTCACACCCACCTGCGTGTGGGACTTCGGCGACGGCACCACGATGTCGAGTTGCACCTCCGCTCACAGCTTCCTCGCCCCCGGTGCCTACGACGTGATCGCGACGGCCATCGACGACGCCGGGCAGACCACGTCGATGGCGAAGACCATCACCGTCCGGCCCAACGCCGCCCCCTCGGTGGCCATCCTCTCCTCGACCGGTCGTCCGACCACCGGCCACGCACTGACGTTGACGGGCAGCGGCTGGGACGACTCCAAGATCGTGTCCTGGGCGTGGGATCTCGACGACGGCACCACCGCCGCGACGCAGAACGTGACGAACAAGATCTACGCCACGCCGGGGCCGATCGATGTGACGCTGGTCGCCACCGACGACTCGGGCGCCAGTACGACCGCGACGATGCATTTCCTAGTGACCGCCGATCGGGTTCCGCGCGCGGACATCGCGCTCTCCACCGCGCGGCCCTTCGCCGGCCACTCGCTCACGTTCACGGGCGGCGGCTGGGACGAGACGAAGATCTCGACGTGGGCCTGGGACTTCGGTGACGGGACGAGCTCGACGAAGCAGAGCCCGGCGAAGACGTACGCCCGCGCCGGCACCTACACTGTCTCACTCACCGTCACGGACGACACGGGCCACACGGCCACGAGCACGCGGAGCGTCATGGTCGCGCCGGATCAGGCGCCGCGCGCGGCCTTCGGTCCGTCCTCGTCGCATCCGGCAACGGGTGCGAACGTCACCCTGACCAACGGGTCGATCGATGACGCCAGCGGCCTCACGTACCTGTGGGACTTCGGTGACGGGACGACGTCCACCGCAACCACCCCGGTGAAGGCGTGGGCCGCTGACGGCACCTACATCGTGTCGCTGCGCGCCACGGACGATCTGGGCAAGAGCGCGACCGTGGTGCACGAGCTGGTCGTCGGCGGCAGCGTCGTCGACGTCGTGCCGCTGGTCGACTTCAAGCAGAACACCGCGCGGCCCATCGCCGGCTCCACCGCGGTCACGTTCACCACGTCGGGCTACGTCCGCGACAACGCCACGGGCCTGCTGTACGCCTGGACGTTCGGCGACGGCGGGACGAGCACCGCGACGGCGCCCGTCTACACGTTCGCAGCGGCCGGCGACTACGTGGTCAAGCTCACCGTGACCGATAACACGGGCAACGTCGCGAGCCGAACACAGGCGGTGCACGTCGACCCGAACCTGTTCCCCTACGCGTATCTGTCCGTGACGCCGGGAGGGACGCCGATGACGGGACAGGTGGTCACGCTGTCCGCGGCATTGAGCAAGAACGACGATGCGGGCACCGTCAACTACACGTTCTCCGAGGACGGAATCGTTCTCCAGAGCGGGACGTCGACGACGCTGAAGCGCACCTACACGACGCCGGGCGATCGGATCGTGAGCATCGACGTCCGCGATCCCAAGGGCAACATCTCGTCGGTGACGCGCCTCGTACCGGTTGACGAGAACGTCGCGCCGCTGGCGTACGCGTCGCTCTCGCCGGGGATGTGGCTGCTGCCGGGACAGGCCGTCACGCTGTCGGCGTCGAGCACGAAGACGGATGACGGCGGCGCGCTGACGTACGCCTGGAGCGTCGACGGGGCGATGGTGCAGTCGGGCACGTCGAAGAGCCTCGTGCGCAGCTTCGCCGATCCGGGCGACCATGTCATCTCGCTGGTGGCGACCGACCCCTTCGGTCTCGCGTCCCCGCCCGTGACGCACGGCGTCGTTGTCCGCGCAGACCTGCCGCCGATCGTCAACTTCACCACCAGCGGCTCCACGCGCGCCATCGTCGGCGACACGATGCCACTCACGGCAAGTGTGAAGAACGACGATTCGGCGGCCGTCTCGTACGTCTGGACCGTCGATGGCGCCGTCGCGAAGAGCGGGACATCGAACACCCTGTCGCTCACGCTGGTGACGCCCGGAGAGCACGCCGTGACGCTCATCGCCACGGACGCGGCCGGCAACAGCAGCCAGCCGATGACACGCGTGTTCTTCGCCGAGGAGGATGGCGCGCCGACACCGACGTTCCTCGCCCCGGCCCGGGTCTGGTCGGACGAGACGTTCTCCGTCGACGCGACGGGCAGCACGAACGACCGTGCAGGGGCGCTGTCCTGCTCGTGGGAGTGGGGAGACGGCGACGACGACGCCGGCTGCACCGCGACGCACACGTACGTCTCCGGCGGCACGTACCAGATCACGTTGACCGTCCGGGACGTCGCCGGCAACGAGGCGACCGACACCCGCCCGGTGCTGGTCGAGCAGGTACCGGTGGCGCGCTTCTCGCCGCCCCGCGGCTTCGCCAACCACGCGATGACGTTCGATGCCTCGGACTCCGACGGGCCGGCGGATCGCACGTTCGTGTGGGACTTCGGCGGCGGCGAGCTCGTGACGGGCGAGCAGGCGCAGCACGCCTACGACGCCGACGGAGCGTACGCCGTCACGCTGCGCGTCGGCGACCCCTACGGCCACGAGAGTGTGATCACGCACATCGTCGACGTCTCCGGCGACCCCCGGCCGATCGCCGCGTTCGACGTCCCCGCCGGCGCGCCCCTTCCGGCCGAGACCGTCTCCTTCAACGGATCGCAGTCCAGCGACGCGGGGCTGATCGTCGCCTACCGCTGGACATTCGGTGATGGCTCGACCGCATCCGGATCGCGGGTCGCGCACGCGTTCGCGGCGGCGGGCACCTACGAGGTCGCGCTCGAGATCGAGGACGATGCCGGCCTCACGGACCGCCTGGTGCGGACGATCCGGGTCGACGACCCGCCGATTGCCCGCCTGGCCGCTCCCGGCGAAGCGTTTGCCGGGCGACCGGTGACGCTGGACGGGACCGCGTCGAGCGATGCGCACGGGCTCGCTAGCTGGTCGTGGAGCTTCGGAGATGGCACCTCCGGCTCGGGCGCAACGACCGGGCACGCGTACGCCACGGCGGGGACATACCAGGTGACGCTGACCGTGCGCGACGACGACGCCCACACGGATCGCCGGAGCGTCACGATCCGGATCTCGCCCGACCTTCCGGTCGGCGACCTGGCCGCCGCTGATGACGTGACACGCATCGCTCCGACGCTCACCTGGACGGCTCCGGTCGGCGTCAGCGTCGACCGGTTCCGCGTCTATCGCGACGGCATCGCGATCGCGACCACCCCGACCGGGAACTACGTCGACAACGCGGCCCTGCCGGACGGCGATCACCTGTACAGCGTGACGACACTCCTCGCGTCGGGCGACGAGGGGACGGCGAGCACCGCGCAGACCGTTCGCGTCGACCGGACGCCGCCGGCCGCACCGACCGGACTCGGAGCCACCTCGCCGACGTCGACCGCCCCCGATCTCGCATGGTCGCCGGTGGTCGACGCGGGAAGCGACGTCGCGACCTACGTCGTGTTCCGGAACGGCATCGAGATCGGCCGGACGAGCACGACCGGCTACAGCGACGCTGACGTCAGCGAGGATGGCACCTACACCTACACCGTGCACGCGATCGACGGCGCCGGCAACGTCGGCGCGGACGCGACGCCATTCGCGGTCCAGGTCGACACGACGCCCCCGGGGGCGCCGACCGGCGTCGTCGGCCAGACCCCGACGGCGCTCGCGCCGGCGCTCAGCTGGACGCCGGTTCCCGCCACGGCGGCGTACCGCGTGTACCGGGCCGCCGCGCTCGTAGCCACCACGGCCAATCCTGCCTACTCGGACACCGGGGTGGCGGAGGGCCGGTACACCTACACCGTCAGCGCCGTCGATGCGAGCGGGAATGAGAGCGCCCTCTCTCCGCCTCGCACGATCATCTACGACACCACCCCGCCCGGCACGCCACTGGCGCCGACGGCCGCGAGCCCGACCTCGTCGCCGGTCGCGCTGGCGTGGGTGGCCGCGTTCGATGCGAACGGTGTCGACGTCTACCAGGTGCTCCGCGACGGGATCGTCGTCGCCAGTGTTCGCGGTCAGAGCTGGGTCGATGGCGCGTCGGTCGAGGGTGTCCACGGTTACGCCCTGCGCGCGGTCGACGGTGCCGGCAACAGCAGTGGCACCGGCGCCCCCGTCACCGTGATGTACGACACGACCGCGCCAAGCGTTCCGTCCACGCCGACCGGCCCGCCGCAGACGCGCTTCAAGCCCGCGTTCTCCTGGGGGGCCTCCACCGATGCCGGCAGCGGCGTCAGCGTGTACCGCATCTATCGAGGCGCGACGCTGGTCGGATCGACGGCGACGGCGACCTTCACCGACTCGAGCGTCTCGACTGCCGGAACGTATCGCTACGTCGTGCAGGCGGTGGATGCCGCCGGCAACGTCAGCGCCGCTTCCGGCGCCCTCTCGACCGTCTACGACACGACGGCGCCGACAGCACCCGCGACGCCGTCCGCGACGTCTCCCACCCGCGTGCGACCGGTGCTCAGCTGGTCGGGCGGCACCGATGCGAACGGCATCGATCACTACGTGGTCGTCCGCGACGGCGTGGACATCGGCATCGCCGCCTCGCCGTGGACCGACACCGATCCGACGCTCAGTGACGGCACGCATCTCTACGTCGTGCGCGCCGTCGACCCGGCCGGCAACCTCGGCAGTCCCAGTGGCAGCCGCGCCGTCGCCTACGACGGCACCGCGCCGAGCGCCCCCGGCACGATCACCGCGACGTCGCCGACCGCCACCGCGCCGGCCCTGAGCTGGGCGCCGGCGACCGACGCGATCGGCGTCGTCCGGTACGACGTCTTCCGCGACGACTCCCTGGTCGGAACGGCGAGCGGCACCACCTTCACCGACTCGTCCGTCGGCGAGGGCACCCACGTCTACACCGTCCGCGCCGCCGACGCCGCCGGCAACACCGGGGCGACGAGCGAGGCTCGGACGGTGCTCGTCGACGCGACCCCGCCCGCGACCCCTGCCCGCCCCGCCGGTCCCGCGACGACCAACAGCACCGTGACCGTCAGCTGGACGGCCGTCAACGACGCCGGCAGCGGCGTCCACCACTACCTCGTGTACCGCGACGCCGTCGTCATCGCGACGACGTCAGCGCTGGCCTTCGCCGACACCGCACTGACGGCGGACGGCGCATACGCCTATACCATCGCGGCCGTCGATGCCGCCGGAAACGTCAGCGCTCGTTCGGCGGCACGGGTGATCGTGCTGGACACCACGCCCCCGGACACCATCCTCGCGGCGACCGCCGACCTGACCGGGCCGACGGTTGACTTCTCGTTCTCCGCCTCCGAGCCCGGCTCGACATTCGAGTGCAGCCTGGACGGCGGCGCCTGGGCGACCTGCACGACACCCCTGCACGTCGCCGGGCTGGAGAGCGGCCCGCACGCATTCGAGGTGCGGGCGACCGATAGCGCAGGCAACCAGGCCCCGGACCCCGCCCGGCGTTCGTGGGTGGTCGATGCCGTCCCACCCGATCCGCCGGTACTGACGGCGACGGCCGACGTGACGGTCCCGCGCAGCTGTCGCTGCGGCGCGGTCCTGCTGCGACTGACCGCTGCGCCCGACGTCGTACGGGTTCGCGTCACCCGGCCCGGACGGGTGGTGCTCGACGGTGCGCCCTCCGACCAGGTCGACGCGGACGTCGCGGACGGCAGCAGCTACGCCTACCAGGCCGTGGCGTACGACGCCGCCGGGAACGCCTCCCTGCCGTCGGGAGCGTCCGTGACGACACCGGATCGCACGCCACCGACCGCGCCTGCGGGCCCGACCGGCAGCGGCTGGCCGCTGGCCATCGTCTGGCCGGCCGTCGCGGATGCAGACAGCTACGCGCTGCGACGGGACGGAACGCCGCTCGCCGGTCCGGCACTGTCAGGAGCCACCGACGGAGGCGCGGCCGACACCCTCGCGCCCGCCACCCCCGTCGGCATCACGGCCGAGCCGACGTCCGGTACGAGCATTCGCGTCACGTGGGGCGCCGTCGCCGATCGCGGCTCGACCTACCGCTATGCCGTCGCTGCGAGCGATGCTGCCGGCAACTGGTCGGACTGGTCGGCCGAATCGGAGCTCTCCATCGCGTCCGGCCTCGATCACTACCGCGTCGTCGTCGATGGCGCCGCCGCGATGGACGTCGCGACGCCGACGGCCGCCCTGCGGGACCTCTCGCCCGGGACGACCCACACGGTCGCGATCGTGGCGGTGGACGCGGCCGGCAATGCGTCACCCGGCTCGAGCGTCGTGTCCGTCTCGCTGCCGCTGACCGGCGTGCTGGTCGTGGCCGCATCGGCCCGGCCTCAGCTCGCCCGCCCGGGAGTCCCGATCACCTTCCACGCCGACAACGCCGGCGTCGCCACCGCGACCTATCGCTGGGCCTTCGACGATGGCGACGTCGCCACCGGAGCCGACGCCACGCACGCCTTCGCGCAGCCGGGCCGGCACGTCGCGTCCCTGACCGTCGCCACGCCGGACGGCACCAGCGCCACGGCATCCCTCGAGGTCATCATCGACGGCCGCCCGCCACAGGCGCGGGCGAACGTTCGTGGATCCCGCCTCATGGTCGAAGCCGACGACGACCTCAGCGGCGTCGCCTCGATCAGTTTCGCACTCGGTCCCGGCGCCCCGTTCGCACCGCTGCTCGACGGCGGAGTCTCGCTCCACGACGGACGCTACGCGGTGCGGGTGCGGACGGAGGACCAGGCCGGCAACGCGGCCGTCTCGCTGTTCGACGCGCTCGTCGATACGAGCGCGCCGGCACTGCGGGTGCGCGTCATCAGTCGGCGGGGCTCGCTCGTACGGGTGCGCATCACCGCGGCGGACAACGGCTCCGGCATCCGGTCCGTGCGCCTCGACCGGCGCTCGCTCGCCACACGCGCAACGCAGGTCGTGCAGCTCCGCCGCGGAACGCGGCACGTGCTCGTCGCGGCCGATGCCAGCGGCAACGTCACCCGGCTCCCGTTCACAGTGCCGGGGCGGCGCTGACCGCTGCACCCGGATCACAGGGATCACGTCCCGCAGCTCCCGCGCGGCTCGACTCCCGCGCCGAGACACCGTACGATCCGCCCATGTTCGTCCGAACCCTGGCCGAGGTCCGTGACGCGGGCCACGAGATCGTGATCGCGGGTGGATCGGCCCGCACCGCGCGGTTCCTCACCGCCGCCGACGGTGTCGGCTTCGCCTTCTCCGACGTCTCCCAGGGAGCGGGACAGGAGGCGCACCTCTGGTACAAGCACCACTGGGAGGCGAACTACATCGTCGAGGGCACGGGCGAGCTCGAGGAGGTCGCCACGGGACAGAGGTGGCGCCTCGAGCCGGGCACGATCTACGTCGTCGGCCCCGAGGACCGGCACGTCGTGCGCGCGGCAACCGACCTGCGGCTGATCAGCGTCTTCAACCCGCCGATCATGGGCGACGAGAACCACGACGCCGACGGCTCGTATCCGCCGACCGGCCCCATCCCGCCCGGCCCGACCGGCTGACGCCCCGGCGTCGAGCCTGCGCTACTCGACCCGCGCCGCCGCTCCCTGCTCGTCCAGCTCGTAGACCGGGCGCGAGGGACGCCGGCGCCACACCAGGGACGCCACCAGCAGCGCGATGCCGCCGGCTCCGAGCAGCACGTAGGACGCGCCGTCGGATGCGGACGCCCCGAACACCGTGTCGGGGCCGGCCGGCGCAACCGGGCAAGACTACGGATGCATCGGCGTCGACGCTACCCCGTCGGTGGAGTTGCTCGTCCAGTGCTGGTTAGCTAACCTAGTTCTATGCAGGTTAACGTCCATGAGGCGAAGTCGAACCTCTCACGCCTCATCGAGGCTGCGGAGCGTGGCGAAGAGGTCGTGATCGCGCGGGCAGGCGAGCCCGCCGTACGTCTCGTACGCGTCGGGAGCGCGCGGTCCGATCCGCGCCGCGTACCTGGTGCATGGAAGGGTCGTCTCGAGATCGGACCTGACTTCGACGCGCCGCTGCCGGCCGAGATCGCCGAGCCGTTCGGCGCCTGAGCGGTGCTCCTGCTCGACACCCACGCGCTGCTCTGGTGGCTCGACGATCGGTTGCCGCCCGGCGTATCTCGGACGATCGCGACAGCGGAACCAGTGTTCGTGAGCGCCGCGTCGATGTGGGAGATCGAGATCAAGCGCGCGCTCGGGAAGCTCACCGCGCCACTCGACCTGATCGAACAGGCCGAGGCGAGTCATTTCATCCTGCTCGGCATGAGCGCCACCCACGCCGTCGCGGCGGGCCGCCTTCCACCCCACCACAGCGACCCATTCGATCGCATGCTCGTGGCACAGGCACGTGACGAGCAACTCACGCTGGTGTCGAACGAGCGGCTGCTCGACGCGTACGGCGTGGCTCGGGTGTGGTCGTAGGAGCGAGCCTCGCGATCGTCATGGCTTCGCGCCCAGCTGCATCAGGACGCCGAGGCGATCCGGGACGCCCCAGTGCTCGACGACCTTGCCGTCGACGACCCGCAGGACGTCGAACACGTCGATCCGGATCGGCAGGCCGGTTGGCGGCCGGCCCATGAACGAGCCGTCGTTCGTGCCGGTGGCGACGTTGCGCGTCCAGACCACGTCTCCCGCGACCACGAGATCCTCGATGGTCAGTTCGAAGTCGGAGAACGCGCGGCGGAGCGAAGAGATCACGGCCTTGACGCCGTCCGCACCGTCGGCGTGATCCGGCCCGAAGTTCTGATGCTCGAGCACCTCGTCCGCGACGAGCTCGTCGGCCACCTCGAGCCTGCCCTGCGAGAAGCCCTCCTCGATGAGGCGCCGGACGACGGTCTCGGCGGACGCTGGGTGATCGGATTCGGTCATGGGTTCCTCTTTTCGTCGGGGCACTACTGTATTTAACTTAGTGATACTCTATCGAAATGCCGGAGCCCCTCAAGCCGCGCCGTCCCTACCGGTCGGAGCGCCGCCGCGAGGGCGCGGAGCAAACGCGGCGGCGGATCCTCGACGCGGCCCGGCAGCGCTTCATCGAACACGGCTTCGCGGGCACGACCATCGCGGCCATCTCCGCCGACGCCGGCACCGCGGCCGAGACGGTGTACGCGACGTTCGGCTCCAAGGTAGCCCTGCTCGAGACGCTCGTCCGGGGCGCGGCGCGAGGTCCCGACGACACGGCGATCCTCGGGCAGTCCGGCCCGAGGGCGGTCGCGGCGGCCACCGACCAGCGCGAGCAGATCCACCTGTTCGTCACCGACATCACCACCCGGCTGGAGCGCGTCGGGCCGCTGCTCGTCGTGCTCTCCGGTGCGGCCGCGGGCGAGCCGGCGTTGGCCGCGCTGTACGAGCGGGCGCATGGTGCCCGCCTGCAGAACCTGACGACGCTGGCCGCGCAGCTCGCCCGCAACGGCAGCCTCCGCATCGACGAGGACGCCGCCGCCGAGACGATCTGGGCATTGGTGAGCCCCGAGCTCCACACGCTCCTCACCGGCGTCCGCGGCTGGACGCGCGAGCGGTACGAGGCGTGGCTCGCGGATGCGCTGACGACCCTGTTGATCGCTGCGGAGTAACCGGCGGAGCAACGATTTCGCGGAGATTGTCTGACGTTGGTCAGACAATCAACTTCACGCCAAACGCGCACCAACCGTCCCCGATTCCGCGCAGATCCACGCGCAGCGCGCGATCCGTGCGCCTTCGGCGCGTGTCCCGTGCGCCAGGCCTGTCCCCCGAAAACGCATTTTCGGGGTCAGACCCCGAAAATGGCGTTTCTGGGGTCTGACCCCGGGAGGGACTCGCTTGGAGGAGGCTTCAGCGGTCGGCTCGGCGCTCTCAGGCGTCCGTGGCCTGGGCGGCCTGCCACGCCTTCGCGAGGCGCTTCGGGACCCTTGTCAGCCACGCGTCCTCGATCAGGACGCTCTGCTCATCGCGGCTCGGGTCGGCGAGCCCCGTGATGCGGACGAGGATCGCGGGATAGCCACGGAAGTGCGGCGTCGTGAAGAAGACGCCACGCTCGGCCGCGAGGAGGACCTCCTTCACCTCGAGCCCCTGCACGCGAACCAGCAGCACGTCGTCCACGCGCTCGCCGGTACCCCATCGACCGCATCCTTGCGCTGGCTGCGATGGCAGACAGAGCATCTCGCCGGCCATCAGGTAGGAGGGGCGGCCGTCGGCGGAGACCTCCTTCGTGGTCTCCGGCAGCCCGAGTGCGAGCTCGTCGAGATGGATCATCGACGCCACGCCCGAACGATCGCACCGATGAGTCCTCCACCGGCAGTGCGTCCTTCTCTAGACTCGACGAAGGAGGTGGTGAGGGCGATGCCACGGATCGTGCTCATGGTCGGCACGCGTAAGGGTTGCTTCCTGCTCGAGAGCGACGAGGCGCGGCGGGACTGGGAGGTGCGCGGGCCCTTCTGCGAGGGCTGGCCGATCTACCACGCGGTGCACGACACCGTGTCGGGCGACATCTACGCCGCCGCGGCCAGCGAGTGGCACGGCGCGGGCATCTGGCGCTCCGCCGACCTCGGCGAGAGCTGGCAGCTGTCCAGCGAGGGACTCGCGTACGGCGCTGACGGGCTGATGCTGTCCAAGATCTCCGGCCTCGCCGCCGCGCACGGGCGCGTGCTCGCCGGCGGCGAGGCGGCCGGCATCTTCGAGAGCCGCGACGCCGGTGCCACCTGGTCGCTGCTCAGCACGCTCGACGCGCAGCCCGGTCGCGACGACTGGAACGAACCGTCGAACCAGCCACCCGGCCACCTCGGCATGCCGGGCATCCTCGCGCACCCCGACGACCCCGCGCGGTTCTACGTCGTCGTCCAGGGCTTCGGCATCTTCGAGACCACCGACGACGGCGCCACCTGGACGCCCCGCAACGAAGGGTTGCGGGCCGAGTGGCCGCGCGAGTACGACGAGGTCGGCTTCTGCGTGCACAAGCTGGTGATGGCGCCGGATCGCCAGCGCCTCTACCAGCAGAACCACTGCGGCATGCATCGCAGCGACGACGCCGGGCGCTCGTGGACGGAGATCACCGAGGGGCTGCCGGCCGACTTCGGGTTCGCGGCCGCCGCCCACCCGCACGACCGCGACGGCTTCTACGTGATCCCGCTCGACCCCGGCCACCACCGCTGCATGCCCGACGGCCACGCGTCGGTGTGGCGCACCAGCGACGCCGGGTCGACCTGGAGGCGCCTCGACCGCGGGCTCCCGCACCGCAACGCCCACCTCGGCGTGCTGCGTGAGGGCATGGCGATCGACACCCTCGACGTGCCGGGCGTGTACTTCGGCACCAGCACCGGCCAGGTCTTCGCGAGCGCCGACGAGGGCGAGTCGTGGAACGAGATCGCGAGCTACCTGCCCGGCGTCGCATCGGTCGAGGTGGCGGTGATCGCCTAGCCATGGCCGACCTCCACCTCCCCGCCACGCTGCCGCCGCTGTTCGCCGGCCTGCCGCGCCACCTCAGCGTCGAGGCGACCACCGTGGCCGACGCGATCGACCGCCTGGACGAGCGCTGGCCCGGCCTGCGCGATCGGCTGTGCGAGCCCGGCCCACACCTCCGCCGCCACATCAACGTGTACGTCGATCGCCAGCGCGCCGAACTGGCGACGGCGCTGGACGACGCGTCGCGGGTCGATGTGATCGCCGCCATCAGCGGCGGCTGAGCCACAGCCACCCATCTGAGGGAGGTTTCAGCCGAAATTTCGGAGCTAGCTGTAAGAAGTCTGTTAGGAGCTCCCCTTGCTGGAGACCGCTCGATCATTCTGAGCCCGGGGGGATAGCCCAGAGTGTCCGGCTGTCCAGGAATCAGCCCTTTATGGAGGTCCCTGGTATGAAGAGAGTCACCATCCTGTTCATCGGCGCGCTCGCCGCGCTGCTGTCGCTCGCGCCGGTCGCCGGCGCGCACGGCAAGCGGCACATGCGGGTCGTGTCGGTGTGCGGCGTCGTCGACGCGACGAGCGACCTCCCGGGCTCGCTCGTGCTCGCCACCGGCGGCATCAAGAAGGTCACGATCGCGAACACGACGCCGGTCGCGCTGGGCGCAGACATCGTCGTCGGCGCCGACGTGTGCGCCCGTGCGAAGCTCGTCAAGGCGGCGGCTCCGACTGCGCGCCGCGGCGTCGCCCGGACGAAGGTCCTGGTCTCGGTCAAGGTCCGCCCGACCGCGTTCGTGCGGGCCCAGGGCCCCGTCACCCTCGGTGACGGCTCCGTCACGGTCGCCACGCTGACGTTCGCCTTCCCGGCCGGCTTCACGCTGTCGTCGAAGGTCATGGCGGGCAAGGTCGTCAAGGCGACCGGCTCGGCAGCTGTCGCCGACGGCGTCATCACGCTGAAGAAGATCAGCCGCGTCTCGCGCCACCACGGCCACCACCGCACGTTCCGTGGCGTCTCGAAGAGCGAGTCGGCGTCCGTCGCCGGCCGCATCTCCGACCTGACCCCGGCCACCGCCGACACGGCCGGTTCGCTCAAGGTCGGTGGCATCACGCTGGTCATCCCGGTCGGCAAGATGCTCCGCACCAGCGTCGCCAACGGAGCCTTCGTGGCCGCCAGAGCCAAGGTCGAGACCGGCGCGCTGACGCTCAAGAGGGTCGCCGTGCTGAGCCTGGCCGTTACCCCGGCCGTCTAGCCCAGCCGCTCTGATCGTTCGGGGGGGGTGGCTCCACGGAGCCGCCCCCCGACGTCGTCCTCGACCGGTTACAGTCTCCCGCCATGCAACCGGCGACGCACGCGAACTGGCTCACGCCGCCCGCGAACCGATGGTCTTTCCGGCACGTGCGCGAGCTGATCCCGACGGCGTGCATCCGCCGCGGCAACGTCGTGCGAGCGCTCGGCGCCGCGCCGGTCGACGGGCTGCTCGACCTGGAGTTCGCGGGCATCGACGGCGTCACTCGCACGCTCGGCCCGTATCTCGCCGAGAGCTTCACCGACGCGCTGGTCGTCCTTCACGACGGCGCCGTCGCGTTCGAGTGGCTGCGAGAGGGTGTCGATGCGCGCGAGACGCACATCGTCATGAGCATCTCGAAGTCGATCACCGCGCTGCTGGCCGGAGCGCTCGAGGGCGCCGGCCTGCTCGACACCGAGGCGGCGGTCGCCACCTACCTGCCCGAGTCGGTAGGCTCCGCATTCGGCGACGCGACCGTACGACACCTGCTCGACATGACGACGGCGACGGCGTTCGTGGAGGACTACTCGCCGGGTCCCGACGTGCTCGCCTACCGGCAGTCGACCGGCTGGTACCCGTCGGAGGGCGTCAGCGAGGGGCTGCACGCCTACCTCTGCACCATCCAGAAGCGCGCGCCCCACGGCGAGCGTTTCCACTACGTCTCGCCGAACACCGACATGCTCGGCTGGGTGTGCGAGCGGGCCAGCGGCCTGCCGTACGCCGACGCGCTCTCGCGCCACGTGTGGGCGCCGATGGGCGCGGAGTCCGACGCCGACGTGACCGTCGACCGGCTCGGGGCGATGCGCGCGGCCGGCGGCATCTGCGTCGTCCCGCGCGACCTCGCGCGGCTCGGCCAGCTGGTCGTCGATGACGGCGCCGGCGTCGTGCCGGCCTCCCACGTGCGCGACCTGCGCACCGGCGGCGACCCCGCGCAGTGGGCGGCCGGCGACTTCGCCGACTTCCTGCCCGGCGGCGCGTACCGCAGCTGCTTCTACCAGCCGCGCACCGAGCCGGGCGTGGCCGTCGGCATCGGCATCTTCGGACAGCTGCTCTACGCCGATCCTGCTCGGCGCGTCGTCGTCGCGAAGCAGTCGTCGTGGCCGACGCCCGACCACGAGGTGGCCGACGCGGTCGCCATCGGCGCCAGCCGCGCGATCGCGGCAGCGCTCGCCGGCCGCTAGACCGCGAGGTCCTCGACGAGTCGCACGAGCAGCGGGTACGACGCGTCGATGCGCGCGCCGGGCTGCTGCGGATCGATGGCGTCGCCGGGAATGTGCAGCGCCGCCGGCATGGCCTGCACCTCGGCCTGCATGCGGCCCGCGAGCGCCAGCGTCAGGTCGCTGGACATGCTGTCGTCGTTCTCGTTCATCACCACGACGACCCGCCGTGCCGCCGCCGGTGCCCGGCCGGCGTTCTCGATCAGCGACCGGCCGAAGTTGAACGTCTCCGCGACGGGACGCGTCGCGTACCCGCCGTACGTGTGCGGCAGCTTCGTGCCCGACGCGAAGGCGATCGATGGGAGCCGCCCGAACAGGTCCATCGCGCCGGTGGTGACGAAGCTCGGCAGTCGGCCGAACCCGAGCGCCGGCGACAGCACCACCGCCACGTCGACGTCGGATCGATGCTGACCGATCCACGCGGCCACGTTGCCGCCCGCCGAGATGCCGAGCACCGACACCGGCAGGCCGAACCCGCGCGCGATGTCGACGGTGCGGTCGCCGAACGCGCGGTACCGCTCGGCCGTCAGGCCGTTCAGCGACCCGCCGCCGCCGCCGATCTGGCCGTGCTCCGGGAGCAGCGGCACGTAGACGATGTAGCCGTCGCCGGCCAGCGCCGCCGCCAACGCAGCCATCTGCGCCGGACACGTCCCGAGCCCGTGTAGGAGCACGATCACGCCCTTCGGCTCGGCCACCGGTTCGAACAGCCGCGAGTGGCACTGCGACTTGACGCCCTGCTCGGCCGCGGCCTGTGCGACGATCGCGGCGCGGGCCGCCGCGGGTGTCGTCAGCGGCGCCGGAGCCGATATCTCGAGGCCGTCCCGGGACAGCGGAACGAACGCCGTCACGACCGCTGCGGCGACCAGCAACCCCAGCACGATGCCCAACCACCGCAGGACCCGTCTGACGCCGGCCATCGCCGCAAGCCTACCCGGCCCTGCCACGCAGGCCCGGCCGCCAGTACACTGGCCGCCGTGAACGACCTCGAAGCGCGGTACCGCGCTCGCAGCCTGTGGCTCGAAGGTCTCCCCGGCTCGCTCGAGCCGCGCCCGCCGCTGCCAGGCGACATCCAGTGCGACGTCTGCATCGTCGGCGCCGGGTTCACCGGCCTGTGGACGGCCTACTACCTGAAGACGCTCCAACCCGACCTGCGCGTGGTGGTGGTCGAGCGCGAGATCGCGGGCTTCGGCCCGTCCGGCCGCAACGGCGGCTGGGTGTCGGCGTTCATCTCCGCCAAGCCCTCGGTGTACGCGCGGGCGAGCGGCGACGCCGCGGTGCTGGAGGCCGAGCGCGAGACGTTCCGCACGGTCACCGAGATCGGGCGCGTCGCCGCGACCGAGGAGATCGACTGCGGCTTCGTGCACTCCGGCCAGCTGAGGGTCGCCTTCTCGCTGCCCCAGCTCGAGCGGCTGCGCGGCAGCGTCGAGGACAAGCGCCAGCGCGGCCTGCGCGAGGACGACATCTGCATGCTCGACCTGGACGAGCTGCGCCAGCGGGTGCGGCTGCAGGGCGCCCTGGGTGCGTCGTTCTCCCCGCACAACGCCCGCATCGATCCCGCCCGCCTCGTGCGCGGCCTGGCCGACGCCTGCGAGCGCCACGGCGTCGTCATCCACGAGCGCACGCCCGCGGTCGAGATCGGCCCGCGCCGCATCGTCACCACGCACGGCACGATCACGGCCGACACGGTGGTGCGTGCGACCGAGGCGTACACGACCGAGCAGCCGGGCGAAGGGCGCCGGTTCCTGCCGCTGTACTCGCTCATGGTCGCGACCGAGCCGCTCAGTCCGGCCATGTGGGAGGAGCTCGGCTGGTCGGGCCGCGAGACGATCTCCGACCAGCACCACCTGTTCTTCTACGCGCAGCGCACCATCGACGACCGCATCGCCATCGGCGGCCGCGGCGCGCCGTACAAGCTGGGCGAGCCGATCCGCGAGGACTACGAGCGCCGCGACGAGGTGCGCGCGCGGCTGGTCTCGTCGATCCACCGGCACTTCGGGCCGGCCGGTCGCGCCGCCATCACCCACCACTGGGGCGGGCCGCTCGGCGTGCCGCGCGACTGGTGCATGTCGGTGGTGCACGACCGGGCGGCGGGCTTTGCGTGGGCCGGCGGCTACGCCGGGCACGGCGTCGTCGCCGCCAACGTCTCGGGCCGCACGCTCGCCGACCTGATCCTGGAGCGCCCCAGCGATCTCACGAAGCTGCCGTGGGTCGGGCACGCCGGACGCAAGTGGGAGCCCGAGCCGCTGCGCTTCATCGCCAGCCGCATGATCGTCGGCATCCTCGGCTCGGCCGACCGGCACGAGGACCGCACCGGTCGCCGCGCCCGGCGCACGCTGCTGGTCAAGCCGTTCATCCTCGGCCGGTAGCCACGCCCCCGGCGCCCGCGGGGCTCGCGGGGCCCGTTGCAGCGCGACAGCGGCGCGCTGCTACAGTCGGGACATGGCTACCATTTCGACCGATATCGACGTCATCACCCAGGCGAAGGTCGACCTCGCCGCCGCCTTCCGCGCGGCCGCGATGCACGGCTACAACGAGGGCATCGACAACCACTTCTCGCTCGCCGTGCCCGGTCGTGACGACCGCTTCCTGCTGAACCGCTACGGCCCGCACTGGTCCGAGCTGCGCGCGTCCGACATCCTCACCATCGACCTCGACGGCAACGTCGTCGACGGCGAGGGCGACTGGGAGACGAGCGCGTTCATGATCCACCGCGGCGTCCACCAGTCGCGCGCGACGGCCCGCTGCGTGCTGCACACGCACATGCCCTACGCGACGGCCATCTCCCTGACGACCGGCGGCTTCGACACGCGCATCTCGCAGAACTCGATGTACTTCCACGGCCACGTGGTCAGCCTCGAGTACGGCGGCCTCGCCGACGCCGCCGAGGAGGGTCTGCGCATCGGCAACGCCGTGGGCGACGACATCAACATCGTGATCATGGAGAACCACGGCGTGCTCGTGATCGGCCGCGACGTGGCCGACGCGTGGCACAAGCTCTACTTCCTGGAGCGCGCCGCCGAACAGCAGGTGCTCGCGCAGTCCACCGGGCAGAACCTGATCCGCGTCCCCGAGGACGTCGCCACGATCACGGCCGGGCAGTGGGCGAAGGAGTCGGAGAACGCGGCGCACCTGTTCGACGCCGTGAAGCGCCGCCTCGACCGGGAGAACCCGGGCTACGCCGACTAGCTCGGGCTACGCGCTGGGCGTCTCCTTGTGCCCACCGAAGCCCGCCCGCATCGCCGACAGCACCTTCTCCGCGAAGGTGTGGTCCTGCCGTGAGCGGAAGCGCGTGTAGAGCGACGCCGTGAGCACGTCGGCCGGCACTGACTCCTCGATCGCGGCCAGCACCGTCCAGCGGCCCTCGCCGGAGTCCTGCACGTACCCGCTGTAGCCGTCCAGCTGCGGATCCTCCGCCAGGGCGATGGCCGTCAGATCGAGCAGCCACGACGACACGACCGACCCGCGGCGCCACAGCTCGGCGATGTCGTCCAGCGCCAGGTCGTACCGCATGTTGGCCGGCAGCGCCTCGGAGGTCGCGTTGCGGAAGATGTCGAAGCCCTCGGCGTAGGCCTGCATGAGGCCGTACTCGATGCCGTTGTGGATCATCTTCACGAAGTGCCCCGCGCCGGACGGCCCGCAGTGCAGGTAGCCGTTCTCCGCGGTGCCGCTCTTGTGCTCGCGGCCGCGCGTCGCCTCGATCGTGCCCCGGCCGGGCGCCAGCGACGCGAAGATCGTGTCCATCCGCTGGACGACCTCGCGGGGGCCGCCGATCATCAGGCAGTAGCCGCGCTCGAGGCCCCAGATGCCACCGGAGGTGCCGACGTCGAGGTAGTTGATGCCCTTCTCGGCCAGCAGCTCCGACCGGCGGACGTCGTCCTTGTAGTACGAGTTGCCGCCGTCGATGATGCAGTCGCCCTTCGATAGCAGGCCGCCGAGCTCCGTCACCGTGGACTCCGTTGCCCCGCCGGCGGGCACCATCACCCAGACGTGCCGCGGCGCGGCGAGCTTCGAGACGAGGTCGGCGAGCGACTCGGAACCGGTCGCGCCGTGCTGGACGAGCGCCTGCACCGGCTCGGGGCTGCGGTTGTACACGACGCACTCGTGGCCGTCGCCCATTACGCGGCGCACCATGTTCGCGCCCATCCGGCCGAGGCCGACCATACCGAGTTGCATGCATCGCAGTTCGCCGCGTGCCGCCCGTATCCTTGCGCCCGTGCGTCCGCCTGAGATCCGCCTCGCCGCGCTGATCGCGACGCTCGCGTTCTTCGACCTCGCGATGTGGCTGACGGCCATTCCGCTGATCCCCGTCTGGGAGCGCGACCTCGGTCTCACGCACACCCAGTCGGGCATCGTCCTCGGCTCCTACGGCGTGGCCGTGCTGTTCCTGTCGCTGCCCGCCGGACGCCTGGCGGACCGCCTCGGCGCGCGGCGGCTGACCATCGGCGCGACGCTGCTGTTCGCGGCCACCGCGCCCCTGTACGCCTTCGCGTCGACCTTCGAGGAGCTGCTCGCGCTGCGCACCGTGAACGGCCTCTTCTCGGCCGTGTCCTGGACGGCGGGGCTCGCCTGGCTGGTCGCCTCGGTACCCGCCACGTACCGCGGCCGCACGCTCGCGATCGTCAACGCGACCGCGACGGCCGCGTCACTGGTCGGGCCGCTGATCGGCGGGCCGGTCGTCACCGCGTTCGGCCTCAAGCCGACGATGCTCGCGTTCGGCGGAGCCGTCCTGCTGCTCGGCGTCTGGGCCCTGCTCGAGCCGAACCGCGGCGGCCACACGGCGATCGAGCAGACCTCGGTCGTCACCGCACTGCGCATCGGCCTGCGCGAGCCGGGTCTGCTGCACGCGTTCGCCGGCATCGCGTTCGCGGCCGGCGCGATGGGCGCGCAGCAGGTGCTCGCGCCCATCCACCTGTCCGGCCTCGGCCTGTCGTCCGCGGGCATCGGCTGGATCTGGACGGGCGGCGCCGCGGTGTCGGTCGGCGTCGCCGTCTTCGTGGGCCGCCGGCTCGACCAGATCGACAAGCGGGCCAACGCGCGCGCCGGCGTGCTGATCGTCGCTCTGCTGGCCGCGTACCTCGCGCTCGGCCTCGACACGTGGCCGTACGCCCTCGGCGTGATCGCGACGCTCGGTTTCGGCACCCTGATCTGGACGACCGTCTACCCGCTCTGCTCGGAGGCCGCCAACCGGGCCGGCATCGGGCAGGGCGTGGCGATGGGCGCGCTCAACAGCGTGTGGGCGCTGGCCAGCGTCGTGGCGCCGATCGTGGTCGGCGTCCTGGCCGAGCAGGACGTCCCGGCCGCCGGCTACCTGGCGATCACCGCCTTCGGCGTCGCCTCCCTCTGGGTGCTGCGTCGGCGGGCGCCGGCACCAGCCGCCGGGACGGCGTAGACTCGCCACCCATGACGAGCTTCCACGAACTTCCCGACGGCACCCAACTGGCCTACGACGACAAGGGTTCGGGCCGCGACGTGCTGCTGATTCACGGCATGTGCATGACGCGCCGCTACTTCGACCGCAACTTCGACGCGCTCGCCGAGCGCTTCCGCGTCATGCGCGTCGATCTGCGCAGCCACGGCGACTCGCCGGCGTCGGAGGGCAACAACACCGTCGCCCAGTACGCGAAGGACGTGAAGCACTTCGTCGACACGCTCGGGCTCTCGCAGCCGGTGCTCGCGGGCTGGTCGATGGGCACGCTCACCATCTGGGAGCTGATCCGCCAGTTCGGCGCCGACTGGATGGGCGGGCACGTCAACATCTCGCAGGGCCCGTCCGACCTGGTGCGCGACGACTTCCCGATCGGCGCGTTCACGATGGACGACCTGCACGGGCTCCTGGCGGGCGCGCAGGCCGACTTCCGCGGCACGATGGAACACCTCATCCCGTTGATGGTCAAGCACAAGCCGAACGAGGCGGACATGACCTTCCTGCTCGACGAGGTCTGCAAGATCGGCCCGAACTGCGGCACGCTCTGCGTCCTCGACCAGTCGGTGCAGGACTACCGCGACGTCGTGGGCAGCTACGAGCTGCCCACCCTGCAGACGTGGGGCGCCGACGAGCAGCTCATCTCGGTCGCCGTCGGCGAGTGGCTGAAGGAGCGCCAGAAGGGCGCCGAGATGGTGATCTTCGAGGAGTCCGGCCACTGCCCGATGTGGGAGGAGCCGGAGAAGTTCAACCAGGTGGTTGGCGACTGGATCGCGGCCCTCTGACGAGCCACTCCAGGGCCGGGAGGTGCCGCGCACCCAGCGCGGGCAGCCCGGCGTGCTCGACCTCGTAGGTGATCGCGGGCAGACCGCGATCGGCACACCAGTCCCGCAGCGCGCCGGGTGTCCGGCTGCCGAGCTCCATCGTGATCGGCAGCCGCGCCCGGCGCGCGAGCTCCTCCACCGTCTCCAGCGGCGCGTCGGCCGTCGGCAGCACCAGCTCGAGCGGCGCGTGCAGGTCGAGGATCAGCGACGGCCCGAGCCGCTCGATCAGGTCGAGCACCGCCCGCGTCTCGGGCTCGGATCCCGGCGCCGGTCCCGGTCCCGACCGCAAGCTGCGGTTCTCGCGGTTCCGCGCCTCCCACGCCGTGCCCGGCGGGTAGGTGTACGAGTCGTCGGGCAGCCAGCTGGCCGCCGGGTAGTTGCGGTTCAGGTCGACGCCGGCGGCGTTCTGGCGGATCGAGTCGGCCGTGCCGTCGGGGTTGGCGCAGGCGACGATCGCCATCGTCGCCTCGTCGCCGTCGATGCGCTCCAGCAGCCGTCGCGCGAGCCACACCGTCTCCGGCTCCTCGCCGTGCACGCCGGCGACCAGCAGCGCCTCCGGCCGGGCCGGCAGGAAGACGCGGATCGGCGCACCGCGGTGCGAGCGTCCGATCTCCTCCTCGCGCCAGCGTTCCATCAAGGGCCTTAGGCTACCCGGATGGACGACGCCGCGATCCGCCGTGAGGCGACGGAGCTCACCGCCGACCTGATTCGCATCGACACCGGCAACCCGCCGGGCAACGAGGCCCCCGCGGCCCACCTGCTGATGACCTATCTCGAGGCGGCGGGCATCGAGTGCGAGCTCGCCTCGCGCATGGTCGGCCGCCCGAACCTGATCGCGCGCATCCGCGGCACCGGCGACGGTCCGTCGCTGGCGCTGTGCGGCCACACCGACGTGGTGCCCGCCGACGAGCCGAACTGGACGCACCCGCCGTTCGCCGGGCACGTCGACGACGACGGCTGGCTGTGGGGACGCGGCGCCGTCGACATGAAGAACCAGACGGCCACCCGCGCCGTGGCGATGGCCATCCTCGCGCGCTCGGGCTTCAAGCCGAAGGGCGACCTGCTGTTCATCGCGCAGGCCGACGAGGAGGACGGCGTCGAGAACGTCGGCATGCGCTGGCTGGTCGGCGCCCGGCCCGACCTGCGGGTCGACTACGCCATCGACGAGGGCGGCGGCGACCGGCTGGTGCTGGCCGATGGCCGCGTCGTCGTGTCGATCGAGTGCGGCCAGAAGGCGACGCTGCCGGTCGGCGTCACCGCGCTCGGCATCGCCGGGCACGCCTCGCGGCCCAGGTCGGGCGCGAACGCCGTGCCACGGCTGGCCGAACTGGTGCGCCGGGTCGCCGCCTACGAGCCCCGGCGCCACGTGCTGCCGACGACGGCACGCATGCTCGACGTGCTGGTCGGGCCCGACGGCGACCTGGAGGAGCGCATCGCGCGCGCATCGACGCTGCACGAGTCGCTGCGCGCGACGCTCGAGCCGCTGTTCTCCACCACCATGGCCCCGACCCGCCTGCTGGGCTCCAGCGCGCGCAACGTCATGCCCGCGCGCGCCACCTGCGAGGTCGACTGCCGGGTGCTGCCCGGCACCACCGAGGCCGACCTGGAGCGCGAGCTGCGCGAGGCGCTCGGCGACGACCTGCCGTACGAGCTGCAGTGGCTCGACGCGCTCACCGGCGGCGCATCGTCCGAGATCGGCACGCCGCTCTACCGGGCCTGCCAGGGGTTTCTCGACGACGCCGACCCGGGCGCGATCCTGCTGCCCATGATCTCGTCCGGCTTCGCCGACTCCCACTATCTACGCGAGGCGTGGGGCACCGTCGCCCACGGCTTCTGGCCGTACCGCACCACGCCGGTCGACGTGCACGAGCAGGGCTTCCACAACGTCGACGAGCGCATTCACACCGACGATCTGGCGTACGCCACGCAGGCAACGCTGCACATCGTCCGCGCGGTCGTCGGCTGACGGGCTCTCGCTAGTCGGCGAGGACGAGCGTGCGCCGTCGCGTCAGCCAGATGCCGACGACGACGATCAGCCCGCCGGCGATCTGCAGCCAGGTGACCGTCTCGCCGAGCAGGATGAACGCGAACAGCGCGCCGAGGAACGGCTGGATCGGCAGCACCGCGGTGGCGCGCGCCGCACCGCCGGCCTGGATGGCACCGAACCACAGCATGTTGGTGATCACGAGCGAGAAGAACACGCTGAAGGTGAGCGCGCCCCAGCCGCCCAGCGTGACCGAGCCGTAGTCCTGCCGCAGCACCTGCGGGAAGCTCACGACGGCGAGCATCGGCAACGCCGCGCAGACCACGACGGTCGAGATGCGGTTCGGCGAGTACCGGTCGAGCAGCGGCCGCACGAGCGCGGAGTAGACGCCCCACGAGGCCGCGGCCAGCAGTGCCAGCAGGTCGCCGCGCAGGCCGGTGATGTCGAGCTCGCCCGGGCCTGCCCGCAGCACCAGCGTCGTGCCGACCGCGGCGACGCCGATGCCGAGCCAGTGCCGGCCGCCGATCCGCTCGTGGCCGAGCACCGAGGCGGTGATGGCGGCGAACGCCGGGATGGTGGCGAGGATCAGCGAGATCGTGGTCGCCGTGGCGTACGTGGCCGCGTACATGAAGCCGACCTGGTTGATGACGATGCCGACGAGCGCCGAGAAGAGGATCAGCGGCACGTCGCGCCGGCCGACCATGATCGACCCCTCACGCGCCCACACGAACACCATCAGCAGCGCGCCGCCGATGGTGAGCCGGATGAACGAGTACGCGAGCGGATCCCACTGCCCGCTCGTACCCACCGCCCACTTCACCACGATCACGTTCAGCGCCCAGAAGGCGACCGTCGCCAGCAGGGCGACCAGGACCCGGTCGATCCTGGGCAGGCGTGACGTCAGGACAGAAATGCGGCGACCTCGACAGCCGTCTGCTCGTAGGCGTCCCAGTAGAGCATGTGGCTGGAGTCGATCACGGTCTCGGTGAAGCGGTCGCCGAGGTCGCCGCTCAGCCACTCGCGCGTCGAGTCGGTGACGTACGGCGCCTGCGCGGCGGTGACCAGATGCAGGCGTCCCTCCCACTCGCGCAGGTCGACCACCGGACCGGCCATCTCGCTCCACGCCGTGACCGCGGCACTGGCCAGGTAGCGGAACCGGAAGCGGCCATCCTCGCCCTGCTGCGCGTGGTCGTCGACGTCCTGATCCGAGCCCGGGTACCCGGCCGGCGTGCGCTGCTCGCGACGCGCGGCCCTGGCCTCGTCGATCGACGCCCACGATGGCGGATTGCGCGAGTCCTCGGCCGCCTCGAGCGCCGTCTCCGGGTCGATCTCGATCGCCGGGTCGAGCAGCACGACGCGGCCGACGTGCTCGCCGATGGCCGACGCGAGGTGCGTCGCGACGAGCCCACCGAACGAGTGGCCGACGATATCGACCATCTCGACGCCCTCCGCCTCGAGCACGTCGATGAGGTCGCCGATGTGCTGCTCGGCCGTCCAGGGCGGCGTCCACGGCGAGCGGCCGTGGCCGCGCAGGTCGGGAGCGAGCACGCGGCGGTCCTTCAGGCAGTCGGTCGCGAGGCGTGCGAACCGCTGGCCGTGGCCCGTGACGCCGTGCAGGCAGAGGGTCGCCGGGCCGTCGTCAGGCCCCCATCGGTGGACATTCAGCATTACGGTAGGGTGCCGCATGGCGGTCATCGAGGCGGAGGCGCTGGCGAGGATGAAGCGATGAAGGTCTGGCGCACCGAACTGACGCCCGTCGACTTCCTGCGCCGGGCGGCGTACGTGTATGGCCCCAAGGTCGGGCTGGTGCACGCCGACGACGGGCGGCGGTACACGTGGGCCGAGATCGCCGACCGGTCGTGGCGGCTCGCGAACGCGCTGCGTGGCCTGGGCCTCGCGAAGGACGACCGGGTCGCGGTACTGTCGCCGAACGCACCGATGATCCTCGAGGCGCACTTCGGCGTGCCGGCGGCGGGCCTGCAGCTGGTCGCCATCAACACGCGCCTCGCGAGCGACGAGATCGGGTACATCCTGCGGCACTCGGGCGCGCGCGTGCTGCTCGTCGACCACGAGCTCGTGTCGCTGGTCGCGCCCGACGATGTCGCCCACCTGGTCGTGGTGCGGTGCGACGACACGGGCACGAACGGCTGCCCGTACGAGGCGTTCCTCGCCGCCGCCGCGGCGGACGACCCGGAGTCGTGGCTCGCCGACGAGGAGGAGCCGATCTCGATCAACTACACGTCGGGCACCACCGGCCGGCCGAAGGGCGTGCAGTACACGCACCGCGGCGCGTACCTGAACGCGCTGTCCGAGTGCGTCGTGGCCGGCCTCTCGCCCGAGTCGGCGTACCTGTGGACGCTGCCCATGTTCCACTGCAACGGCTGGTGCTTCCCGTGGGCCGTGACGGCGGTCGGCGCCACTCACGTGACGATGCGCAAGGTGGACGCCGGCGAGGTATGGCGGCTGATCGACGACGAGGGAGTGACGCACTACTGCGGCGCCCCGACCGTGCAGCTGTCGGTCGTCGATCACCCGGCCGCGCACCGCGTGGAGCCGGCGGTGACGGCGCTCGTGGCCGCCGCGCCCCCGTCGCCGACGCTGTTCGCGCGCATGGCCGAGCTCAACTTCCGGGCCATCCACGTCTACGGCCTGACCGAGACGTACGGGCCGATCACCGTCGCGACATGGCTGCCCGCCTGGAACGACGCGGCGCCGGCGGACAAGGCGCGGCTGCGTGCTCGGCAGGGCCAGGGCTATCCGACCGCCGACCTGGTGCGCGTGGTCGACGCCGACGAGAACGACGTGCCGCGCGACGCCGAGACGATGGGCGAGGTGGTGATGCGCGGCAACAACGTGATGCGCGGCTACTTCGCCGACGACGAGGCAACCGATCAGGCGTTCCGCGGCGGCTGGTTCCACTCCGGCGACCTGGCGGTGTGGCATCCCGACGGCAACATCGAGCTGCGCGACCGCGCGAAGGACATCATCATCTCGGGCGGCGAGAACATCTCGACGATCGAGATCGAGCAGACCGTCGTGTCACACCCGGCGGTGATGGAGTGCGCGGTGATCGCCATCCCGCACGACAAGTGGGGCGAGCGCCCGAAGGCGTACGTGACGTTGCGTGACGGCGCCGAGGTGACCGCCGTCGAGCTGATCGCCTACTGCCGCGACCGCCTGGCGCACTTCAAGTGTCCCGACGAGGTCGAGTTCGGCCCGCTGCCGAAGACGTCGACCGGCAAGGTGCAGAAGTTCGTCCTCCGCGACCGCGCGTGGGGCGCAGGCACGAAGCGCATCAACTAGCGAACCGACATGGCGCAAAACACCCATTCGGTGACCCGGCTTGCCCTCAGCCCGTAGGATCGGCGCGACTCAGCCTTCGAGGGCCGCCGGCTTGCGAGGGCGCTGCAGGGAGGAGACAGCATGTCCGGAGCGTCCGATGTCGTGGGCACGCCCCTCGACGACGATGCGCGGCGCCTCAAGGAGCTCGGCTACAACCAGGAGCTCGAACGCTCGTGGACGGGATTCACGAACTTCGCGATCTCGTTCTCGATCATCTCGATCCTGGCCGGGTGCTTCACGACCTACGGCCAGGCGTGGAACAACGGCGGCCCCGTCGCCATCTCGTGGGGCTGGCCGATCATCTGCGGCTTCATCCTGATCATCGGCCTCTGCATGTCGGAGATCCTGTCGGCCTTCCCGACCGCCGGCGGCATCTACTACTGGGCGCTGCGCCTGGGCGGCCCGGGCTGGGGTTGGTTCACCGGCTGGTTCAACCTGGTCGGCCTGGTCGGCGTCGTGGCGTCCGTCGACTACGGCGCGGCGCTGTTCGCGTCGTTCACGATCGGCCTGTTCGACTCGGGGTACGACGCGTTCAGCCTCACGAACATCTTCATCATCTACGTGATCTTCCTGGCGGCACACACGCTGCTGAACATCTTCCCGGCGCACATCCTGCGGCACTGGAATAACGCGTCGGTGTGGTGGCACGTGCTCGGGCCGTCGGTGATCGTCGTCATCCTCCTCTTCTTCACGCTGCACGGACACCAGAGCTTCTCGTTCGTGTTCACGGAGCGCATCAACAACTCCGGCTTCTTCAACGGCTCGAACGGCGGCATCGGCTACTGGTTCTACGTGCTGCCGCTCGGTTTCCTGCTGACGCAGTACACGCAGACCGGGTACGACGCCTGCGCCCACCTGTCGGAGGAGACGCAGAGCGCGTCGAAGGCCGCCGCCCGCGGCCTCTGGCAGGCGATCTTCTGGTCGGCCGTCGGCGGCTGGATCCTGCTGATCCTGTTCACCTTCGCGGCCACCAACGTCGACTTCATCAACAACGTCAACGGCGACAACCCGTACGGCGCCGGCTACGTCGTCGGCATCTTTGCGTCGTCGCTGTCGATCGCGACGTTCAAGATCGTGATGGTGATCGCCACCATCGGGCAGTTCTTCTGCGCCGGCTCCGGCATGACGAGCGCGTCGCGGATGATGTTCGCGTTCAGCCGCGACCGGGCCGTCCCCGGACACCAGTTGTGGTCGAAGGTGTCGAAGAACCGGGCTCCCATCAACGCCACGCTGGCGATGGCCTTCCTGTGCCTCATCGTCGCGCTGCCGGCACTCAAGGGCAACGCCGCCAACGTGCCGTTCGCCTTCTACGCGATCGTGTCGATCACGGTGCTCGGCCTGTACATCGCCTACGCCATCCCGATCTACCTGCGATGGCGGATGGGCGATTCCTTCGAGGCCGGACCGTGGACACTCGGCAAGCGATACAAGTGGATGTGCCCGGTCGCCGTCGCCGAGGTAGTGATCATCTGCGTGTACATGTCCGCGCCGTTCAGCCCGGCGGGCATCCCCGGCCGTGACGGGTTCGCGCTCGACAACGGCGCCGTCAACTACGCGCCGGTGCTGGTCGGGGCGGTGATCCTGTTCGCCGGCATCTGGTGGCTGGTCTCGGCCAAGAACTGGTTCACCGGCCCGGAGATCCCGAGCGTCCTCGCGGCCGAGAAGGACATCTCGGGCGACTGATCCGACAGTCCGTTTCGGCGCCTGGCACGAATGCGTCAGCCCGTGGCGCTTTCGTGCCAGGCACGGATCCGACGGCGATCCTCCTACCGAGACTCGAGCTTCGCGATCGTGGCGCCGTCGGCGCTCACCGACGCCGTCGACGCGACCAGGGGATGCGACGCGAGCTCGTCGCGCACCGCCTTGCGGACGGCGCCGGTGCCACGGCCATGCACGATCTCGACCTCGTCGCGGCCCGACAGGTGCGCCTGGTCGACGTAGCGACGCACCTCCTCCCGCGCCTCGTCCGCGGTGCGGCCGCGCAGGTCGATCTGGAACTCGACCGGCTCGCCGCGCGCGACCTTCACCTGCACCTGCCGCTCCTGCACGTCGCGGGTGACGCCGCCGCGCGGGTCGGGCTGCAGCCGCGCCAACGGCACCTTGATGCGGAGCTTGCCGCCGTGCACCTCGGCCTCGTCGCCGCTGATCTCGGTGATCGTCCCCCGCACGCCGAGCGCCGGCGCGATCACCGGATCGCCGACGGCGAGCGGCCGCGAGATCTGCACCGGCGGCTCGGTCAGCGCCGCCTCCAGCGCGTCGTGCGCGGTGCGCGTGCGGCGCGAGGCGCGGTCGAGACTGCGATCGCGTGCGCGGAGCGCCTCGTCGGCCGCCTCGGAGACGGCGTGGCCGCGCTCCTGCTCCTGCCGGCGGGCCTCGCGGATCTCGCCGCGCAGCGCGTCGAGCTCTCGCCGGTAGTCGCTCAGCTGGCGCTCCGCCTCGACCCGTGCCCGCTCGCGCTCCGCCTGCGCGCCGGCCCGGACCGCCTCCAGCGCCTCGCGCAGCTCACGCTCGCGCCGCTGCGCGTCGGCCAGCACCTCGTCGGCCTGCTGTCCCGCAACCCGCGCGCCGCGCAGCACCTCGGCGGCGTCGCGCTCGGCGCCGGCCGCCTCCGCCAGCAGCTCCGACACGTGCAGGCGCTCCGGCGCCATCCGCGCCCGGGCGCGCTCGGGCACGCCGTCACCGAGCCCGAGCCGCTCGGCGATCTGCAGCGCGTGCGACGCACCCGGCCGGCCCAGCGTCACGCGGTAGGTCGGGGCGAGCGTCTCGGGATCGAAGCCGACGGCGGCGTTGACGACGCCCCCGGTCGCGCTCGCCCACTCCTTCAGCTCCGGGTAGTGCGTCGTCGCCATCACCAGCGCGCCGCGCTCGACCAGCCGCTCCAGCAGTGCCCGCGCGAGCGCCGCACCCTCGTGCGGACCGGTGCCCGCGGCGACCTCGTCGAGCAGCACCAGCGACCGCTCGCCCGAGCGCGCGAGGATCTGCGTGAGGTTGCGGATGTGGCCCGAGAACGTGGAGAGGCTCATTGCGATCGACTGCTCGTCGCCGATGTCGGCCAGCACCTCGTCGAACACCGGCAGGCTCGCCCTC
This sequence comes from Gaiellales bacterium, assembly GCA_046598415.1. Taxonomy (GTDB): domain Bacteria; phylum Actinomycetota; class Thermoleophilia; order Gaiellales; family F1-60-MAGs149; genus VFJZ01. The sequence continues at coordinate 54,565 of JBKJIG010000006.1, read as the reverse complement.
ACCGCCGGCGGGCGGAGACCGCACTGGTGCATCAGCGCGGCGAGTCCGAGCGTCTTCATGCCGACCGTCTTGCCGCCGGTGTTGGGGCCGGAGACGACCACGCCGCGGATGCCGCGCAGGTCGAGGTCGATCGGCACGGCGATGGTGCGATCGAGCAGCGGATGGCGGGCCTCGACCAGCCACACGTCGGCGGTGATCTCGACCGGGCAGCCACCCAGCCGCCGGGCCAGGCCGCCCGCGGCCAGCGCCAGGTCGATGTGGGCGAGCGCGTCGACGCACTCGATCACGTCGGGCGCGGCCACGCGGACGAGCGCGGACAGCTCGACGAGGATGCGGTCGACCTCCTCGCGCTCCGCCGCGGCGAGCTCGCGGATCGCGTTCTGCGCCTCGACGATCGCGAACGGCTCGACGAACAGCGTCTGCCCGGAACCCGACGTGTCGTGGACGATGCCCGGCACGGCCGACCGGCTGGTGGCCCTGACGGCGAGCACGGGACGCCCGCCACGCTCGGTCACGAAGTCCTCCTGCAGGTGCGCCTTCAGCTGCGCCGCGAGCTGGCGCAGCTTGTCGGTCGCGCGGCCGCGCGCCTGCGCGACCTCGCGCCGCAGGCTGCGCAGCCGCGGCGAGGCGCTGTCACGCAGGCGGCTGCCGTCGGGCTCGACCGCCGCCTCGAGGCGCGATGCGAGCCCTTCCAGCGACGGCGCCACCGCGCCGGCGATCGCCGTCAGCCGCGGCACATCGTCGCGCGCAGCGAGCACCCGGCGGACGTCGATGCCGGCACGCGCCGTGTCCGCGATGGCCGCCAGCTGATCGGGCTGCAGCACGGCCGAGCGCACGGCCGCGGTCGCCGCCGGCCGCACGTCGTGCGCACCCGCCAGGCGCGGCGCGCCGCCGTCGATGAGCAGCACCGCCTCGGCCGTCTCGGCCTGGCGGCGCGCGACCACGGTGGCGTCGGTCGACGGTGCGAGCGCGACCGCCAACTCGTGCCCGCCGGCGAACGACGCCTCCTCCGCGAGCAGCGCCCGGATCGCATCGAGCTCGAGCACCTGCAGGCTATGCTCGTCCACGGACGGATTCTAGTTGCGCCGATCGATCATCCTCGTGCCCCTGGTCCTGCTCATCGCCGGCTGTGGCGACTCCAAGAAGCCCTCGCCGGACGAGCAGGTCTCGCGTGCCGCGTACGCGCAGCAGGCCGATGCCGTGTGCCAGCAGGCGGACGGCGCGCTGCAGGCGCTCGGCCAGCCCGACGGTCTCAACGACCTGTCGGCCTACGCCAAGCGGGCAGCCGAGATCGTCACGCAGGAGCGCGACGACCTGAAGGCGTTGCAGGCACCTGCCGGCGACGAGGACCGGGTCAAGGAGCTGAACGAGACGCTGGACGCGGTCGTGCGGGTCGCAAAGGGCCTCGTCAAGGTGGCGGCGTCCGGCGAGCCGGCCGCCATCGACGACTTCGTGAAGCAGAACGGCGCGGTCGATCAGAAGGCGAAGAAGCTCGCCAAAAAGCTCGGCATGCAGGTCTGCGGGGCGACGCCGTGACGCGACTCGTCTGGCTGGCGCTCGCCGCCGCGCTGCTGGCCGGCTGTGGCAGCTACGGCGGGTCGACGACCAGCAGCGGTGGGCGCCTGACGAAGGTCGAGTGGGTCTCCGCGGCCGACGACATCTGCGCCCGGTCGAAGGACGAGGCAAGCGACCTGCCGGCGCCGCAGTCGACGCCGGCCCTGGTCACGCAGCTCGACTCGCTGATCGGCATCTTCCGGCGCGAGGTGGCGGACCTGAAAACGCTGACGCCGATCGATTCCGAGCGGGCGAACGCGGCGGCAGTGGTCGAGGCCGCGGCGCTGCAGCTGACGCTGGCGGAGGAACTCCAGAAGATTGCGCGCACGGGCGACACCGCCGCGATCCAGACGTTCACGGCCACGAACCAACCGAAGGTGCAGGAGGCGCAGAAGGTCGCCGGCGCCTACGGGCTCAAGGTCTGCGGCAGCGGCCGCTAGGTCGGTCTAGTTGACGGTCAGCGTGATCGGCACGGCCAGTGCACGCGAGACCGGGCAGCCCACCTTCGCCGCCTCGGCCGCCTTGGCGAAGCCGTCGGCGTCGAGGCCGTCGACCGTCCCCGAGACGGACAGCGCGACACCGGTGATGCCCCCGGCGAAGGTCACCTTCGCGGTCACGTCAAGCTCCACCGGCGTGCCGCCGAGCCCCGCGATCTCGTGCGAGAGGGCCATCGAGTAGCAGGCGGCATGCGCGGCGCCGATCAGCTCCTCGGGGCTGGTCTTGCCGTTGGCCGCCTCGGTGCGGCTGGCCCAGGAGACGGCCAGCGGGCCGGTCGCGCCGCTCGCGAACGAAACGGTGCCGGAGCCATCGGCGAGGCCGCCTTGCCAGACGGCGTTTGCAGTCGAGACGAGTTCAGACATCGTTGGAGTGTACGAGGGTCGGGCGATCGCGGAAGGGCAATGTCGTCGAGCCTGTCAGGAACCGGTCGACCGCCCGCGCGCACTCCCGGCCGTCGGCGATGGCCGACACGATCAGGTCGGCGCCGCGCACGCAGTCGCCCGCCGCGAACACGCCCGCCAGCGTGGTGGCGAACGACTCGTCGACCCGCATCGTCGAGCGCGGCGTCAGATCGGCGCCGAGGTCGGCCTCGACGCCGGTGAAGCCCACCGCAACAAGCACCAGGTCGACCTCGATCTCGGCACCGGCTGCGTCGCGCAGGCCGGTGACGCGACCGTCGCGGCCGAGGAACTCGACCGTCTCGTAGGCGTAGCGGCGCTCCCCGCCCTCCAGGTGCGCGGCGTACGAACGGCGCAGGCGCGGCCAGCGCGGCCACGTCTGCAGCGGCGAGCGCTCGGTCGGCGGCTCGACCCCGTGAGCGATCTCGACGACCGACGCGCACGCCTCGCGATGGGCCGAGCCGAGGCAGTCGGCGCTGGTGTCGCCGCCGCCGAGGATGGCGACGCGCAGGCCGGTCGCGATGATCGGCCCCGCGTCGAGGCCGGCGCAGCGGCGGTTCGCCGAGATCAGGTACGGCATGGCGAGCTCGATGCCGGCCAGCTCGCGGCCCGGCAGCTGAAGGTCGCGGTGCCGCTGGGCGCCCGTGGCGAGCACGACCGCGCTGTGGTCCCCGCGCAGACCGTCGAGGTCGTCGATCGCCTCGCTGCAGCGAAACTCCACGCCCTCGGCGACCAGCTGCTCGAGGCGGCGGTCGACCATCGCCTTGGAGAGCTTGAAGTCGGGGATGCCGTAGCGCAGCAGGCCACCGGGGCGGTCGTCGCGCTCGAACACCGTCACGGCGTGCCCGGCGCGCCGCAGCTGCTGCGCGGCGGCGAGGCCCGCCGGCCCCGATCCGACGACGGCCACGCTGCGGCCGCTCTCGCTCGCCGGCGGCTGCGGCACGACCCAGCCCTCGGCGAACGACCGGTCCGAGATCGCCATCTCGACCTGCTTGATCGTCACCGGGTCGTCGTTGATCGTCAGCACGCACGCCTCCTCGCAGGGCGCGGGGCAGAGCTTGCCGGTGAACTCGGGGAAGTTGTTCGTGGCGTCGAGCTGCTCGTGTGCCTCGCGCCAGCGGCCGCGCTCGACGAGGTCGTTCCAGTCGGGGATCAGGTTGCCGAGCGGGCAGCCGGTGTGGCAGAACGGCACGCCGCAGTCCATGCACCGGCGCGCCTGCTCGCGAACGAGGCCCGCGTCGGCCGCCCCGTTGACGTCGCCCCAGTCGGCGCGCCGCTGCTCGACCGGCCGGTACGGCGCGACGCGCCGCTGGATCTGGAGGAATCCGCGGGGATCGGTCATGCCGGCACCACCTCGGCCTCGAGCGCCAGCCGGCGAGCGCGACGCAGGTCGTGCGGCAGCACCTGCACGAACGCCTCGGCGAGGTCGTTCGGCCGGGCCAGCAGGCGCGCGGCGACGGCGCTGCCGGTGAGCCGCTGGTGCCGCTCCAGCAGCGCGGTCAGCGCGTCGACGTCCTCGACATCGACCAGGGCCACCGAGTCGTCGTTGATCAGGTCGCGGCGGAGCCCGCCGCGCAGCAGGTACGCCGTGCCACCCGACATGCCGGCCGCGAAGTTGCGGCCGATGCGGCCGAGGATGAGCACCACGCCGCCGGTCATGTATTCGCAGCCGTGGTCGCCGACGCCCTCGACGACGGCGGTCGCGCCCGAGTTGCGCACGCAGAAGCGCTCGCCCGCCAGGCCACGGAAGTACGCCTCACCCGAGGTGGCGCCGTACAGCGCGACGTTGCCGCAGACGACGTTTTCCTCGGCCACGTACCCCGCGTCGTCGGCGGGCGCCACGACCAGACGGCCGCCCGACAGGCCCTTCCCGCAGTAGTCGTTCACGACGCCGGTCAGGGCGAGGGTCATGCCGCGCACGGCGAAGGCGCCGAAGCTCTGGCCGCCGGTGCCGTCGAGCCGCACCGAGACCGCGTCGTCGTCGAGCTCGGAGGCGGCCAGCTCGCCGGCCAGCATGGCGCCCACCGAGCGGTCGGTGTTGCGCACGACGTCGGAGATCTCGACCGCCTCGCCCCGTTCGGCGGCGCCGACGGCGACCAGCCAGCGGTGGTCGGCCGCGACGTCGAGGCCGTGGTCCTGGTGCTCGGTGCGGGTGCGCGGGCCGGGCGCGCCGGGCCGATGCAGCAGCGGTTCGAGGTCGAGATCCTTCAGCCACGGCCAGCGGTCGGCGCTGGCGGGCCGCAGCAGGTCGGTGCGGCCGACGAGGTCCTCGAACCGCCGCACGCCGAGCGCGGCCATCAGCTCGCGCACGCCCTCGGCCACGAACAGCAGGTAGCGCACGACGTGGTCGGGCATGCCCGTGAAGCGCCGCCGCAGCTCGGGATCCTGCGTCGCGATCCCGACCGGGCAGGTGTTGAGGTGGCAGACGCGCATCATCACGCAGCCGAGCGCGATCAGCGGTGCTGTCGAGAAGGCGAACTCCTCGGCGCCCAGCAGCGCGCCGATGAGCACGTCGCGCCCGGTGCGCAGGCCGCCGTCGACCTGCAACCGCACGCGGCCGCGCAGCCCGTTCATGACGAGCACCTGCTGCGTCTCGGCCAGCCCCAGCTCCCACGGCAGCCCGGCGTGCTTGAGCGACGACAGCGGCGAGGCGCCGGTGCCGCCGTCGTGGCCGGCGATCACGATGTGCTCGGCCTTCGCCTTCGCAACGCCGGCGGCGATGGTGCCGACGCCCGCCTCGGCCACCAGCTTGACCGAGATCTCTGCCGCCGGGTTGACCGACTTCAGGTCGTGGATCAGTTGCGCCAGATCTTCGATCGAGTAGATGTCGTGGTGCGGCGGCGGCGAGGTCAGCCCGACGCCGGGTGTCGAGTGACGCAGCCGGGCGATCAGCGCATCGACCTTGTGGCCGGGCAGCTGGCCGCCCTCGCCGGGCTTCGCGCCCTGCGCGACCTTGATCTGCAGCTGGTCGGCGTCGCGGAGATATCTCGCCGTCACGCCGAAGCGGCCTGATGCCACCTGCTTGATGGCAGATCGACGCAGATCACCGTTCGCGTCGGGCACCGATCGCGCCAGATCCTCGCCGCCCTCGCCCGTGTTCGAGCGACCGCCGAGGCGGTTCATGGCGATACCGAGCGTCTCGTGCGCCTCGGGCGAGATCGAGCCGAGGCTCATCGCACCGGTGGCGAACCGCTTCACGATCTCGGCCGACGACTCGACCTCCTCGAGCGGGATCGGCTGCGTCGCCGGCACGATCTCGAACAGCCCGCGCAGCGTCTGCAGACGGGTCGAGGCATCGAGCGCCTCGGCGTACTCGCGGAACGTGGCGTACGAGTCGTCGCGGACGGCGCGCTGCAGCTTCACGATCGTGTCGGGGTTCCAGGCGTGGTGCTCTCCCCGCCGGCGCTGCTGGTACTCGCCGCCCGGGTCGAGCTCGGGCGACGTGGCCTGCGGGTCGGCGGAGAACGCGGCCGCGTGCCGCTCGGCGATCTCGTCGTGGAGGTCGGGCAACTCGAGGCCGCCGACGCGGGAGACGGTGCCGGTGAAGTAGCGGTCGACCATGCGGCGACCGAGGCCGATCGCCTCGAAGATCTGCGCGCCGCGATAGCTCTGCACGGTCGAGATGCCCATCTTGGAGCAGACCTTGAGCAGCGACTTGCCGACGCCGGCGATGTAGCGCTCGCGCGCCACGCCGAGCGTCAGCTCGCCCAGTTCGCCCTCCCGGTGCAGCGCGCGCAGCGACTCGAGCGCCAGGTACGGGTTGACGGCGGCCGCGCCGTACCCCAGCAGCAGCGCGAAATGCATCGCCTCGCGGGGCTCGCCCGACTCGACCACGAGCCCGCACATCGTCCGCGCGCCCTCGCGCACCAGGTGGGCGTGCACGGCGGCGGTCGCCAGCAGTGGCGAGATCGGCGCCATCGTGTCGGACACGCCGCGATCGGACAGGATCAGGATCGCCGTGCCGTCCCAGACCAGCCGCGAGGCCTGGCGGCAGAGCGCGTCGACGGCGCGTTCGAGGCCGGCCGGGCCGTCGGCGATCTCATACAGCGTGGACAGCGTCGCGGTCGGGAACCGCTCGCGGTCGAGGGTGCGCAGCTTCGCCAGCTCGCCGTTCTGCAGCACCGGCGTCGGCATCGCGACGCGGCGGCAGTGCTCCGGCGTCTCGTCGAGCAGGTTGCCGATCGCGCCGACGGTGGTGCGGAGGCTCATCACAAGCGCCTCGCGCTGCGGGTCGATGGGCGGGTTGGTGACCTGGGCGAAATGCTGCTTGAAGTAGGCGGAGAGCAGCTTCGGGCGTTCCGAGAGCGCCGCCAGCGGCGTGTCGTCGCCCATTGAACCAACTGGTTCAGCGCCGTCGCGTGCCATGGGTCCGATCAGCAGCCGGAGGTCTTCCTGCGTGTAGCCGAAGGCGCATTGCAGACGGTGCAGCTCGTCGGGCGACATCGCCTCGACCTGCCGCGGCCGCTGGTCGGCGAGGAACAGCTTCTCCTCGTCGAGCCACTGCCGGTACGGCTGGCGCGCGGCCAGTGAGCGCTTCACCTCGCCGTCGCGGATCAGCCGGCCGGACAGCGTGTCGACGACGAGCATGCGGCCTGGCTCGAGCCGGCCCGCCTCGACGATCTCGGACGGCGGGATGTCGAGCACGCCGACCTCGGAGGCGATCACGACCAGGCCGTCGCGGGTGCGGACGAAGCGGCACGGTCGCAGGCCGTTGCGGTCGAGCGTCGCCACCACCTGCACGCCGTCGGAGGCCAGGATCGCCGCCGGCCCGTCCCACGGCTCGACCAGCGACGCGTGGTACTCGTGGAACGCACGCACGTCGTCGTCCAGATCGAGCGTCGGGTCGGTCCAGGCGGGCGGGATCAGCATCGCCAGCGCGTGCGGCAGCGAGCGGCCGCCGAGGATCAGCAGGTCGAGCATCGCGTCGAGCTTCGCGGAGTCGGACCAGCGTTCCTCGGCGATCGGGAACAGCTTCTGCAGGTCGCCGCCGAACACGTCGCTGCGCAGCTGGGGCTCGCGCGCCGTCAGCCAGGCGCCGTTGCCGCGCACCGTGTTGATCTCGCCGTTGTGGCAGAGGAGGTTGAACGGATGCGCCAGATCCCAGGTTCCAAGCGTGTTCGTGGAGAACCGCGAGTGCACGAGCACGAGTGCGGACGCGATGTCGGGCGCCGCCAGATCGGCGTAGTACTCGTCGAGCTGGCGAGCACGCAGCAGACCCTTGTAGACGATCGTGCGCGACGATAGCGAGACGACCGAGAAGTCGGCCATCTCGACGCCGCCGGCGCCGGCCTCCTTCTCGACGCGCCGCCGGATCACCGCCAGCTTGCGCTCGAACGCCTCGTCGTCGCCGCCCCGGCGCTCGACGAACAGCTGCCGCACGACCGGCTCCGACTGGCGCGCCAGCTCGCCGATGCGATCGGACCGGACGGGCACGTCGCGCCAGCCGAGTGCCCGGTGTCCCTCCTCGGCGCAGATCCGCACAAACAGCTCCTCGCAGCGCAGCCGCAGGCCCGGCTCGCGCGGCAGGAACGCCATGCCGACCGCGTACTGGCCGGGCAGCGGCAGCTCCAGCTGGAGCTCCTCGCGCACGACCCGGCGGAAGAACGCGTCAGGCACCTGGAGCAGGATCCCGGCGCCGTCGCCGGTCTCGGGATCGGACCCGCTGGCACCGCGGTGATCCATGTTCCGGAGCGCCTCGACGCCGGCCGCGACGACCTCGTGCGTGCGCACGCCGTCAAGCCGCACCACGGCCGCGAGGCCGCACGCGTCATGCTCGAACCGCGGATCGTAGAGACCTCCCACAGATCAGAATCTACCAGAACCGATCCGCGCGATTCACCACACTAGAGCGACTGAACCAATCGAGTCAAAGGCCAACTCGCCGCCACCAGACGCCCGGTTCCAGGTAGCGGGTGGCCCAGACGCGGCCGGCCGCGGCGCGGACCTGGCAGCAGAACGGACCGCCTGGGAACTGCCGTGGCGGCTTCAGCGGCACGACCGACGCCAGACGGTGCCAAGTCCGCCCATTGTCATTGCTGACGTTGATCGTGCCACCCGACGAGCCCGCGAACCAGCGTCCGCTGTGATGCGGATCGGCCGTCACCGTCGTCGCCGCGTTGCGGGTCGCACGGCGCCACGTCCGGCCCAGGTTGGCGGAGACGTAGATGCCGACGCTGGTCGCGACCACCAGCCGTCTCGGATCGGTCGGCGAAACGACGATGTCCTCCCCGCCGCCGGGCACCGCCCTGCGGAAGCGTGCGAAGGTCGCGCCGCCGTCGGTGCTGACGGTCCGCCCGACGATGATCGTCCGCCCACGTCCACCCACCGAGCCAGGCGTGAGAATCTGCGAGCGGATGCTGGCGGCTCGGAGCTTGCGGAACGATCCGCGCGCAGCAGCCCGCCACAGCCCTCCGCGCGACCGCGCGAACACGGCGCCCGTGCGCGGGTCGGCCGCGAGCGTGGTCTGACCGATCAGGCCAGCGAGCCCCCGCCACACCTGGGTACCGCGCGTCCGCTTCAGGACTCCGTGGCCACCGGCAACGAACGTCGCTTCCATCGTTACCTCGATCGATGCGTAGTCGTCGACCGGCAGCGCGACCGCGTGCCAGCTGGCCGACCCGTCGGTCGACTCCCACACCCGGCGGCCGGCGACGGCGACGGCGTGGTCGGGAACGAGCGGGTCGATGGCGAACGCGTCGATGTCGATCAGGGAGCCCGCGCTGCGCGCCTCGTCCATCGCGAATGGCCCACCGCCGTCACTGCACCAGATTGTGCGCGCCGCGGCCATGCAGAGCGACCTCGACGCAGCGGGCGACGCCACTGCGACGACGCGGTCGGCGCCGAGCGCGGGAGTGCCGATGCCCTCGACGCCGAGCGACGGAGCACCGGAAATCGGGCTCCACGTCGCGCCGCCGTCCACCGTCAGGAGCACGGCGTTGGTCTCGACCGACCACGCCACGAGCGGGTCGACGCGAGACGGAACCACCACCGACGAAGCGCCGAGCCGGAGGCGCCAGGTCAGGCCGCCGTCGTCCGAGTGGTAGACACCGCCCTTGCCGGCGCTCCACAAGACCTCGGCCGCCACCGGGCTGACCACGAAGCGTCCCGGCGGTGTGGGCGGCAACGTCGTCCAGGTGTTGCCCAGATCGACGGATCGCATGAGCGTTGCTTCGACCTGGAGGTAGACCGAACTATCGGGAGCGAACTGCGCGGAGGCTGCGGACCCGATCGACTCCCTCACCGGCGCCGCAAGCGGGAAGGCCGAGAACCACGACTTGCCGCCGTCCGGCGATCGCTGCACGGCGCCATCCCGGTGCACGCGAATGGCGCGGGCTGGAGCCCGCGGATCGATCGCCCAGGCGATGATCGAATCCCTCTCGCCCCGGTCGTAGACATCGCCGAACTGGCCGCTTCGAGCCCAGGTCGCGCCGTGATCGGTGGAGGCGAAGGCGTTCCCCAGCAAGTCGACCGCGCGCAGCCCGTCGGCGACGGCGAGCAGCCACCCGAGTGAGTCCACCTCAAGACCGGTCGCCGGCTGGCGCACGAGAGGCGCCCCGGGGCCGACGGCGGCGTACACGGCATTCGAATAGTCCTGGAAGCCGACGAGGGATCCGTCCCCCTCGGCGACCAGACGCTCGACACGGACGCCGGTGGGCGCCGGGCCGCCGTGCCACACCGCGGCCGGCGCCGGTGCGGCGAGCGCCGCGAGCGCGAGCGCCGCGAGCAGCAGGGCGCGCCTCATGGGCGCGCCGCCGAGAGTGGGAGCCACGAGATGCGGGTGGCGGTCGTCGCCCACAGCCGGCCACGACCGGCCGACAGCGCACTGATGCCGCCGCCTGACGGGCGCGTCAGCGGCTGCCACCTCCGCCCGGCGTCGACCGTCCGCAGCAGCCGGCCACGCCGCACGATGTACCAGCGCCCGCGGCGCGTCGGGTCGACCGCCACCGCTGAAACGAACCTGACCTGGCTCCCGAACTGGCGGCCACCGTGGCGCGAGATCGAGAGCGTCCCCGTCGCGTCGAGAACGATGATCAGTCGCCCGTCGATTGCATCGACGGCCAGCGTCCGCCCACCGAACCCGAGCTTGCGGACGAAGAACGAGCGGCCTCCATCCTGCGACACGGCCAGCTTGCTGCCGTTGCGGAAGAACTCGATTGCGAGCGTCCGACCGAGCCGGCCACCGGCGGCGACGGCGATTTCGTCGGGTTCCGGCCGCGCGCCGTCCAGCAGCCGCGTCGGCAACTGTCGCAGGTGCACACCGTCGCTCGACGTGTGGATGCGGCCGCCGGTGACGATCCATGCACGGCGTCCGAGGGGATCCGGTGCGACGTGCGCGGGAGCGGCGAGGAGCGTCGTCGCGGACCCGCCCGCGGCCGGCCGGGAGACGACGGACTCGGCCGTCGCCACCACCAGACGCTGCCCGGCGCGCGCCAGACCGAGCGCCGGCAGGCCCGGGGAGGGCGTCCACGTCGTGGCGCCATCACGGGTCATGAACGTTCCGGCGTACGCGCGGCCGGGGACGGACGGATCGGCCAGGATCGGTCCGCCAGTCATCGGTGGGAGACCCTCGGCCCGGTACTGCGGCGGACGCCCGCCTTCCACGAGCCACGGCCCCTGCCAGCCGTCGACGATCGCCGCCTGACCGCCGGCGAGGACGCCGACGCTCGTGGACGGGTCCGTCCAGGCATGCTCGGCCGTGCCTGCCATGAGCGTCCACAAGTCGCCGCCGTCAGTGCTGCGATAGAGGCCGGTGCAGCCCAGTGTCCACACGGCCAGCGGGCTGCCGGGCCCGTGCGCCGGTGCAGCGTCGCACGCCGGGCCGGGCGGACTGGAGCGTTGCCAGCTGCCACCGCCGTCGAGCGATCGCCATGGGCCAACCCAGAGGCGCGCCGCGTCGCCGGCAACGGGAGACAGGAAGCCGTCCGGCACGCCCGTCATGACAGTCCAAGTCGTGCCGAGGTCGGCCGAGCGGTAGACGGTGCCGGTGCCCGACTCGGCCCACACCCGGCCGCCGCCGTCGAATCCGTACCTGAAGAACGAGTTGGGTGTGGGTGCCGGACCCACCGTCGCTGCCGACTGCCACGAGGCACCGCCGTCGGTCGACCGCTGTAGCTTCAGGTTCGCGTCGATCCCGATCAGCCGCTGAGGATCGTTCGGATCGATCGCCTCGGCGCAACAGCCGACCCGCTGCCATGTCCGGGCCTGGTCGACGGAGCGCCAGACCTCGCGGGACGACGCGATCGCCACCACCGTGCCGGGTGGCCCTGGGTACACGGCGAACGCTCGGAACGCGTCCTGCGAAGCACGCCGCGCCCAGTGCGCGCCCCGATCCTCGGTCACCCAGACTGCGGACTCATCGAACGCCGTCAGGTAGACGCGCCCCGGGACGCTAGGGTCGGCGACCACGGTCGCACCCGTGAGCCCCCGCGGGAAGCCCGACGTCCACGTCGCAGCGGACGCGGAGGACGGCACGCCCACGGCGACCAGCGCCGCGCCCACCGCCACCCAGGCACGAAAACGATCTCCCACAGGGTGAGCTTACACTCGGTTGCCCTCTACGGAGAGATCCGCCACCCGATCTTTAACGGATCTTTAGAAGTAGAACCGCCGCCACGCCGTCCACCAGTCGTCGGCGCGGGAGATGATGCGGCGCGGGCCGCCCAGCTCGACGCCGTCGCGGTGCAGGTAGCGCTCGACGTCGTCTGGCAGCGCGAAGTCGACCTCGATTGCGCACGGGTGTCCGGGGTCGTACGGCGAGACCCGGGCGGGGCCCATCAGCGCCGCGTGCACGGCGTGCTCGATGCGCTCGCGCACCACCGACGGCGGCTGCATGCGCGCCGAGTAGCGGCCCAGGCCGACCTTGGTGTCGACCACGGCGAGGCCGTCGCCGAGCAGCGCACGCGCCTCCTCACACGTTGCCCGGTCACCGGAGACGAGCACGATCGGCGTTCCGAAATGGCCGCACAGCGCGGCGTTGATGCCGGTCTCGCCGACCGAGACGCCGTTGAACCGCAGGTCCTGCCAGTCGCGCGCGAACACCGTGTGCGAGAGGACGCCGTCGGGCGTGCCGGCCTTGGCGTGCATGCCGATCAGCACGGCGGCGTCGCAGCCGGCGGCGAGCGCGCCGGTGTACTCCGTCCACTCGTTCTGCACCACCCACTCGCAGCGTGGGTCGAGATCCTCCGGCAGCAGCGAGTTGAACGACAGGTCGCCGCCCGCGCCGTGGCAGTCCATCACCACGACCTCGACGGCACCCGCGTTGAACGCCCCGCGCACGGCGGCGTTGATCTCCTGGGTGTAGAGGCGACGGCCCTCCTGGTAGAGAGCACCGTCGTGGCTGACCTGCGCCCACCGGCAGACACCGGCGACGCCTTCCATGTCGGCGAGCACGTGGACGCGCATCGGCGAGAGCGTATACGCTCATCGGCCATGGCCGACGTCACGATCTTCCACAACCCCTACTGACACGCCTCCAACGCTGCTCTGCAGATCGCGGAGGAGCTGGGCGTCGAGTTCGACGTCGTGCTGTACCTCAAGGACAAGCCGACCCGCGAGACGATCGAGCGGGTCGTCTCGGTCCTGGAAGATCCCGTCGCCGACCTGGTGCGCAAGGACTCGCAGTTCAAGAAGCTCGGGTTGGACGAGGCCGACTACGCCGAGGCGGGCCCGGTGATCGACCTGCTGGTGGCCAAGCCGCGCCTGCTGCAGCGGCCGGTCGTGGTGCGGGGCGACAAGGCGATCATCGGCCGCCCGAAGGACCGCATCCGCGCGCTCCTCAGCTGACGGCTTCCGACCCCGAGTAGTCGGCGAACTTCGGCAGGTCGGTGGAGAGATCCTCGTAGTCGCCCGCGTGGGCGACGAAGATGTGGCCCGTCGTCGTGATGCCGGTCGGCGGATCGATCGCCGCGGCGCTGATCGACACGTGCGCGAACGACGGCCGCCGCCAGAACAGCTGCGAGCCGCACTCGCCGCAGAAGGAGTAGGTCGCCTCGGCCGCCTCGTAGTGCCGGAGGGTCTCGGCGGCGTCCATGTGGAGGTCGTCGATGGCGCACGCCGTGTAGGTGGCGGGTCCGCCGTGCGTGCGCCGGCAGACGGAGCAGTGGCACACGGAGACGTCGCGGAGCGGGCCGTCCACTGTGAAGCGGACGGCGCCGCACTGGCACTGGCCCTTGTTCATGGCGTGAGCGTACCGCGCTCGAGTGTCGCCTTGCCAGCGCGTGCTACGCGCCGATGTGGCGCCGATCCGCACCGAACGTGCGCAGGACTGCAAATTCGGAACCAGGTACGTGATTTGTCGAGTAGGACTGCAAATTCGGAACCAGGTACGGGATTTGTCGAGTAGCGCGCGGCGGACGCGTTTAGCTTGTCGTGCCGTCCAGGATCTGCAGCGTCTTCAGGTCGCTGTAGAAGTCGAGCGCGTAGTCGCCGCCCTCGCGGCCGATGCCGCTGATGCCGACGCCGCCGAACGGAGCCGTCAGGTCGCGGATCAGGAACGTGTTCGCCCAGACCGTGCCGGCGCGGACGAGACGGCCGACGCGGTTCGCGCGCTCCTCGCTCGACGTGTAGATAATGCCCGACAGGCCGTAGGCGGTGGAGTTCGCGAGCGCCACGGCAGCGGCCTCGTCGCGGAACGTCTGGAACGTCAGCACCGGGCCGAACACCTCCTGCTGCACGATCTCGGAGTCGTTCGACTTCGGCTCCACCAGCGTCGGCTCGTACCACAGCCCGCCGTCGCGCCACACCCTGCCGCCGCGCACGATGCGGTCGCCGTTCGCCCGCGCCCGCTCGACGAAGCCCGACACGCGCGCCAGGTGCTCGGGGTGGATCAACGGCGACACCGTGGTCGTGTCCTCGCGCGGATCGCCCAGCACGTGCTCGTCGGTGCAGCGGTGGAAGCGCTCCAGGAACGCATCGCGCACCGACTCCTCGACCAGCAGCCGCGTGCCCGCGAGGCACACCTGTCCGGCGTCGTCGTACTGACCGGCGGCCTTGCGCGCCGCCGCGTCGAGGTCGGAGTCGGCGAACACGATCAGCGGATTCTTGCCGCCCAGCTCGGCCGTGAACGGGACGATGTGCCGCGCCGCCGCGACGCCGATGTGGCGGGCGGCCTCGGTCGAGCCGGTGAAGCTGATGCGGCGCACCCGCTGGTCGGCGGTCAGGGCGGCGCCGATCTCCTCGCCGATGCCCTGCACGATGTTGAACACGCCGGGCGGGAAGCCCGCCTCGGCCACCAGGTCGGCCAGCATCGAGCAGGCGTGCGGCGACCACTCCGCCGGCTTCAGCACCACGGTCGAGCCGGCCGCCAGCGCCGGCGCCGTCTTCCACGTCGAGAGCATGAACGGCGCGTTCCAGGGCGTGATCACGACGGCCGGGCCGGACGGCATGCGCAGCACGCGGTTGCGGGTGCCGTTCGACTCCCAGACGCGCTCCGAGTACGCCTCGGCGAGGTCGGCGTAGGCGCGGAAGTTGCGCGCTCCACGACCGATCACGCGCGCTTTCAGCGAGCGCAGCAGCATCGCCATGTCGCGACACTCGGCCTCGGCCAGCGGCTCGACGTTGGCGTCGACCAGATCGGCCAGCCGGCGCAGGTAGACGGCGCGCCCGGCCGGCCCCAGATTCGCCCACTCCGGGAACGCGCGCACCGCGGCCGATACCGCGAGATCGGCGGTCGCGCGATCACCGCGCGCGACCTCGGCGATCAACGACCAGTCGATCGGCGACCGGTCCTCGAAGGTGGCGGGGCTGCCGACGCGCTCGCCGTCGATGAAGTGCTCGATGGTGGTCATGTCACGTCCCAGAGCAGGCCGACGTTGACGGCGTTGCCACCGCCGTCGATCGGGATCGCCGCGCCGTTGATGTAGGCGCCGTCGGGGCCGGCCAGGAACAGCACCGTGCCGGCCACCTCGTCCAGCGTCGCAGGCCGTTTGGCCGGGATGAGCCGGTTCGCCCACGTGTAGGCGGCCTCGCGGTCGATGCCCTGCTGCTCGCCGAGCTCATCCATCATCGCGTCGCCCATGTCGGTGCGCACCCACGCGGGGCAGACGCTGTTCGAGCGGATGCCGGTATGCGCGAAATCGATCGCGATCGTCTTCATCAGCATCGAGACGGCCGCCTTCGAGGTGGAGTACGCGGCCGAGTCCGGGCCGGCCGTCAGCGCCGACGCCGACGAGACGGCGATCAGCGAGCCCCTGCGCTCGATCACGTGCGGGAGGGCCGCCCGTGCGACCAGGAACGGCGCGATGGTGTTCGTCCGCAGCACGCGCTCGAAGCTCTCCGGCGTCTGCTCCAGCACGGAGCCGGAGTGGGAGATACCGGCGTTCAGCACGGCGCAGTCCAGCCCGCCGAGCGCCGCGACGGCCTCGGCCACGACGCGCGCGGCGGTGTCCGGATCGCTGATGTCGCCGGCGATCGCGACACCGCCGATGTCGCCGGCCACGGCCGCGATCGGCCCGGGCCGGCGGCCGTTCACCGCCACCTGCCAGCCGGCGGCGGCGAACCGGCGGGCGATCGCCTCGCCGATGCCGCCGCCGCCGCCGGTGACGAGCACCACGCGGTCGGTCATCGCAGGTCCCGGATCGACTCGAGGTCGTCGACCGTGTACGCGAACGTGAACCGGAAGCCCTTACCCATGCGCACCGGCTGGAACGCGACGTGCTCCTCGTTGGGCGCGCTGAACAGCTCGAGCGTCGAGGAGCCCTCCCAGATCGGCGAGATCGCGCGGTTGTTCGAACGGGCGCCGACCAGCTCGTGGACGGCGGGCGTCTCCTGCAGGCCCGCGGCCAGCTGCGGGAAGTGCCGCACGTTGACGAGCCGCGGATCGTTGTGCGTCGGCCCCGACTCCGAGACACGCTCCAGCGTGACCGTACCCTCGGCCAGCCGGCGGTCGTTGGCGGCCAGCGTGCCGCCGAACGTCGCGCCCGGCTTGATGCCCGGATCGGCCAGGCAGTCGAGCCCGAACGTGCGCGTCATCCACACCGAACCGAGCTTCTTCGGGAAGCCCTGAATCCACCCGCGCACGAGCGCGAAGTCGCGGTCGACCCAGATCGCCGGGCACGTCGTGACGTGCTGGCCGTCCAGGGTCGCGTTCAGGATCAGGAAGAACTCCTTGTACTGGCTGCGGGCCGGGTCGACCAGCTCGTTGCGGTCGGTCACGCAGCTCTGCCAGTCGACGAACAGCGCGGCGGCGCGGCCCGGATCGTCCGCGAACGGCTCGAGGCCGGGCGGCAGCGAGGCGGCGACGGCCTCGGGATCGCACCAGAACTCGATCACCAGGAAGTCGCCGACGTAGTGCCACGGCGGCGTAGGCACCAGCGAGCTGCGGCCCTCCGCGGTGCGGGGCAGCGAGAAGCCCTTGAGGTCAGACACTGAGGCCGTACTCCTTCCATTCCCAATCGGTGACGGCGCGGCCGAAGCGTTCCAGCTCGCGACGTTTCACAGCGTCGAGGGCGTCGGCGATGTCGCCGCCGAGGGCCTCGCGAACAACAGCGTCGCGCGCCAGCGCATCGAGCCCGGCGCCGAGCGACGTCGGCAGGGGCGGAAACGCGGCCGGCACCTCGAGCCCGCGCTCGATGCCGTCGAGCCCGGCCGACAGCACCGCCGCGTAGACCAGATACGGGTTCGCCGACGCGTCGGGCAGGCGCACCTCGAGGCGCGCCGCCGGACCACCCTCGCCCGGCACGCGCAGGGTCGTCCAGCGGTCGTCGCCACCGAGGTTCGCGGTCTTCGGCGCCATGCCCTCCGCGCCGAGCCGCTTGTAGGAGTTGATCGTCGGGTTGCACACGGCGGCGAGCGCGTCGGCGTGCGCGATGACGCCGGCCGCGAACTGCCGGAGCAGGCTCGCACCGGTCGCGAAGGCGTTGGCGCCGTCGCGCCACAGCGACAGGTGGACGTGGTGGCTCGAGCCCTCCTCGGCCTCGAATGGCTTCGCCATGAACACGACCTGGAGCCCCTCGTGCGCCGCGATCTCGCGCAGGCCCTCCTTGAGCAGAAACGCCCAGTCGGCGGCGTCGAGCGCCGGGCCGTGCAGCACGTTCACCTCGAACTGGCCCGGCGAGAACTCGCGCAGCACCGTCGTCACCGGCAGCCCGAGGCCGTCCAGCCCCTCGAGCATCCGGCGCACCGCGCCGTCGGGATCGGACCGGCGGCCGGTCGTGTACGCCATGCCGTGGCGGCTCGAGTACGGCGCACCGTCGCGCAGCAGGTAGAACTCGATCTCCGACGCGCAGACAGCCTCGAACCCGGCCGTCGCCAGCCGGTCGATCACGCGCCGCAGCGCGCTGCGGCAGCACAGGCCGGTCTCGATCAGGTCTGCGAGCACCCAGGCCCGATCGGGCTCCCACGGCGGGATGCGCGCGGTGCTGAGGTCGGGCACCGCGAACGCGTCGGGGAAGCTCGGCCCGCCCATGAACGACGGCCCCTCGATGAACGGGACGCCGTCGAGCCCCTCGGCCAGGCTGGCGGCGCAGTAGCCGATCGACGACGGCAGGCGCCCGACCGGCACCTCCTTCGAGCGCGCGTTGCCGTGCACGTCGGGGTGCAGCACGCGGACGTACCGCACCCCGCGTCCGGCCAGGTCAGTCATGCAGGAACTGTTCCACGAGTGACTCGGCGAAGGACTTGTCGGCGATCTTGTACGCCAGGCCCGTCATCCGGTAGGAGTCGGAGAGGTAGAACCGCTCGTACAGCTCCGACCGCGAGCCGAGCTCGGAGCCGATGTAGTCCCACGCCAGGCGGAACAGGCGGATGCGCCGCTCGGCGTCGCCGCCCGCGGCCTGGTAGTAGGTGTCGATCAGGTCGCGCAGCGGGCCGTTCATGTCGGCCTCGGACGGGGTGCACATGAAGCCGCCGCCGCCGATCAGCTGCAGCAGCTCGTGGCAGCGCGGCAGCCACTTCGGCATCTCGCCGCGCAGGGCCAGGAACGGCCGGTCGTCGGGATAGAAGACGCCGTGCTCGTCGATCGCCGCGCCGGCCTCGGCCGAGATGAGGGCCGAGCGCGTCAGCTCGGCCATGTTCCACATCTGGCCGAGCTTCTCCTGGACGTGGTCGAACCGCACGACGCCCGTCATGGTGGCGATCAGGTGGCCGAGGCCGAGGGCGAACGACAGCTTCACGTACGCGCGCGTGAAGGCCTGGTGCATGATGTGGCCGCGCCAGCCGGTGTCGGAGATGACCTCCGAGTAGCCGACCGTGTCGCCGTCCAGGAACACGCGGTCCTTCGGCACCTCGACGTCGTCGAAGATCACGACGCAGTCCATCTCGTCGAAGCGCGACGACAGCGGGTAGTCGAAGTGCGATCGCTGGCGGGCGTACGAGTCGCGGCAGATCAGCTTCAGGCCGGGCGTGCCCATCGGTATCGCGAAGCCGAGCGCGTAGTTGCCGTCCTGGGGTCGAATGTCGGAGCCCGGGTAGATGTTGAGGTCGTCGGCGAAGGGACCGAGCGTCGCCAGCATCCGCGCGCCGCGGACGACGATGTGCGTGTCGGTCTCGGAAATCTTGTGCAGCGCCACCTCGCCGGCGGCCTGGTCGGCCTCGGGCTTCGAGCGGTCGACCTGCGGGTTCATGATCGAATGCGTCGTCGACAGGTCGCAATCGCGCATCAGCTCGTGGTAGGCGACGAGGTTCGCGGCGCCCTGCTCGTTGCCGCGGCGGGCCCACACGCTGGAGGCGCCGGCGAAGCACGCGAACGTGACGTTGAGGTAGTCGGGCGTGCGGCCCATCATGCCGCCGGTCGACGAGGCGGTCAGCTCGAACGCGCGCCGGCGCGTCTGCAGATCCTCCAGCGACTTCGGGATGATGTGCGAGACGTTGACCGGCTGGCCGGTCTTCTCGGACGGGTAGAGCATCTCGTCGGCGTACTCGTGCTGCAGGTCGAACACGCGGGCGATCGAGCGCGCCGCCGCCTCCAGCGCCGGATGCTCGAGCGGGTGCGAGATGCGCTCGCCGTTCATCCAGATCTCGCGCGCGTCACCCGCCAGGCCGTCGAGGAACTGCTGGCCGGTGCGCGCGCCGGTGGTCGGAATCGTCGTCGCCAAGGATCAGGCCTCCTGCAGGGGTGGGAGCGGGATGCCGCGGGTCTCGCGGCTCTCGCTTTCGGACTCGACGGCAGCGGCGTCGAAACGGAAGTACGACCGTGGCGGCAGCGGCCCCCACGTGTTGGACGAGAAGCGGTCGTCGGGCCAGTGCCGCGGCTGGTGCTCGTCCTCGAGCAGCTCCATGTCGACGTAGCACTCGACGAAGAGCGGCTCCTCGGTGATGCGCACGTAGCCGCAGATGTTCTGGCCGATCCCGTGGCGCACGGGGCCCCACGCCAGCCAGCGGCCGTGCTGCGCGAGACCGTCGAACAGGCTCCGCAGCGTGCCCCAGTCGTAGTAGTCGAGCGCGAAGTGGTGGAAGTGCGCGGTGCCGACGTCGACCAGCGCCACCTGGTGGTGCTCGGGGGTGCAGTACAGCCACGTGCCGGCGCCGTCCAGGTAGTCGGCGATCTCCATGCCGAGCACGTCGGTGTAGAACGCGGTCGCGGTTGCCATGTCGCCCGTCAGACGGTTGATGTGCCCGAGCTTGCGCGGCCGCATGCCCGGCAGCGTGGTCGTCTGTCGCGCGATCGCCGGGCGCCGGTCGTCGGAGTGCACGAACGCGCCGAGGTGGTGCTCGAAGCCCTCGGGATCCGCCAGCACCAGCGCGTCGCCGCGGTCGTCGAAGGCGACGCCGACCGCACGCAGGTGCGCGCGGGCGTCGTCCAGCGACACCGAGCGCCGCAGCTGCCATGCACAGTGGGCGAAGCCGAGCTTCGCGTCGTCGCCGGTGCGGACGAGCTCCAGCGAGTACGGCTCGTAGTCGCAGGCGAGGGTCGCGCGATCCGCGTCTTCGGTGCGCACGGTGAGCCCGAACTGCAGCGAGTAGCGCCGGGTCGCGTCGGCCACATCGGCGACGTTGAGGCAGACGTGGTCGATCTTGCGCAGGCGGATCACGGGACGCGGCCCTCTTCCACCATCCGGGCCGCCTCGTCCTCGTCGATGGCGAGCGCGACGTGGATGGTGTTGGGCGAGACCTCGAGCTGGTCGCCCGGGCCGCTCAGGTCGACGTCCCAGTCGACGACGGTGTTCTCGAGCCGGCCGAGACCGCTGATCTCGACCGCGATGACGTCCCCCGGCTGCATCGGCCGGCTGTTGGCCGGCGTGCCGGTGAGGATCACGTCGCCGGGCTCGAGGGTGATCGTGCGGCACAGGTCGGCGAGCTGGTAGCGATAGCTCCAGATCAGGTCGTCCTGGTCGGCCTCCTGCACCATCTCGCCGTTCAGGTAGGTGCGCAGGGCGTAGCCGCCGTCGGGCGTCCACTCGTCGGCCGTCACCACGGCGGGGCCGATCGGCAGGAAGCCGTCCTGGCCCTTCACCCGCAGCATCGAGCCGCGGTCGGCGTGGCGGAAGTCGTGCAGCCCGACGTCGTTGGCGGGCGCGAAGCCGTACACGTAGTCGAGCACGTCGTCGGGACCGACGCCCTTCATCTGGGCGCCGACGATCACGGCCAGCTCGCCCTCGTAGTTGAGGAACTTCGCGCCGCGCGGCCGGCGCAGCTCGCCCAGGTGGCCGTTCAGGGTCGACGGCGGCTTCATGAAGTACGACGGCTCGGCCGGCATCCGCTTGACGGCGTACTCGACGAGACGCGAGCGGTAGGTGAGGTGGACGGCGATGATCTTCGACGGCGCGACCGGCGCCAGCCAGGACGCCCCCGCGGCCGGCAGGCGGTCGCCGGCGTCGAGGACGACCTCGTCGCCCTGGAGAGCGCCCCAGGCGGACGCACCTTCGTGGAGAACGCGGACCCTTCGCATGATTGGATACATTATCCCGTCGTCATTCAAGCTGCAACACGCGAGCCGGCAACCTAGACTCGGCGACATGGAACGTACCGTTCTCACGCCCGACGCACTCGCAGCCGCGGTGACCGGCCTGGACGGCTGGGAGGTCGCCGGCGGCTGCCTGCGCCGCGAAGTCCAGCTGGCCGACTTCCGGGACGCCTTCGCCTTCATGACGCGCGTCGCGTTCGACGCCGAGGAGCTGAACCACCACCCCGACTGGTCGAACGTCTGGAACCGCGTCACGATCAACCTCTCGACTCACGACGCGGGCGGCATCACCGAGCTCGATCTGGAGCTCGCCCGCCGGATCTCCTCGCACGTCCGCTAGTGCCGCGTACCATCCCCGCCACATGAGCACGACCAACCGCCGGACGCGCCTGCCGAGTGAGGTCTTCGACCTTCCGATCGCGAAGATCCGCGACGGCTACTACTCCGACGCGTACTTCAACTACACGAAGCGCGTCCTGGAGCGCGACGGCCACAACCCGTCGGTGCTGCTGCAGGTGTTCCAGCGCAAGCACGCGGTGCTCGGCGGCATGGACGAGGCGATCGCGATCCTGCGCGAGTGCTCGGGTCGCGAGGGCCCCGACGGCGCGTGGGTCGACGGCTGGGACGCGCTCGACGTGCGCGCCCTCCACGACGGCGACGAGATCGCGCCGTGGGAGACCGTGATGACGATCGAGGGCGACTACGGCCTGTTCTGCCACCTCGAGACGGCGTTCCTCGGCGGCCTGGCGCGACGCACGCTGATCGCGACGAACGTGCGCGAGGTCGTGAACGCGGCCGGCGGCAAGCCGATCCTCTACTTCCCGGCGCGGCACGACCACTATCGCGTGCAGACCGGCGACGGCTACGCCGCCCACATCGCCGGCGCCATCGGCGTCTCGACCGACGCGCAGGCATCGTGGTGGGGCGGGCGCGGGCTCGGTACGGTGCCGCACGGGCTGATCGCGGCCTACGGCGGCAACACCGTGGCCGCGGCCGAAGCCTTCGCGCGCCTGAGCGACGACGAGATGAACATCGTCGTGCTGGTCGATTACGACAACGACAGCGTCCGGACCGCCCTCGACGTGGCGGCGGCGCTCGGGCCGCGGCTCTGGGGCGTGCGGCTCGACACGTCGAACACCATGGTCGACCGCTCGCTGTGGCCGCAGATGGGCCGGTTCGATCCGCGCGGCGTCAACCCGCAGCTCGTCTGGAACGTGCGCAACGCGCTCGACGCCGCCGGCTACGAGTTCGTCAAGATCGTCGTCTCCGGCGGCTTCACGTCGGACAAGATCCGCGCGTTCGAGGCGGCCGGCGTGCCGGTCGACTCGTACGGCGTCGGCTCGGCGCTGATCCGCGGCGAGAACGACTTCACCGCCGACGTCGTCGTCGTCGACGGCGAGGAGCGCGGCAAGGCAGGCCGCGCCCACGCTCCGACGGCACGGGGCGAGCGCGTCCTGTAGCGCAGGGCAACGACCGGGGGGGCGCCCGCGCCAGAACGCGCCCGACCCGTGCCGCAACGGATCAAACCGCACGCCGAACACGCCATCCGTGGCCGTTTTCGCACCGCGTGCGAAAGTGGCCATCCGCAGCCGCCCTCACGGTCCGCCGCGCACGGCGAACGCCGACGGACGCACGACGTCCACGCGCAGCGACCCGGCCGGCGGCACCCGCCCCAAATCACGCCCGACCCGTGTCGCAACGGACCGAACCGCGCGCCGAACACGCCATCCGTGGCCGTTTTCGCACCGCATGCGGAAACTGCCAACCGCCCGGGGGGGCGGCGCCGGCTCCTAGCAGATCTCCGGCCGGCCGCAAGTCCCCGCAAGGGGGATGCGGTGGTTCACCCAATCGGGGTAGGCTGGTCGGGTGCTGATCGACATCCTCCACGGGCTGCGCGGCGCACTGATCGTCTGGCTGCCGATTCTGCTGCTCGTGGCGCTGCTGTACTTCATGTGGCGCGCCGTCGCGATGATGCCGCGCACCAAGCCCAAGGCGATCAAGCCCGACGCCGGCACCGGTGTCGCCTGGGAGGACGTCGCGGGCCTCGACGAGGCCAAGGAGGAGCTCCGCGAGGTCGTCGACTTCCTGAAGGAGCCCGAGCGCTTCGCGCAACTCGGTGCGCGCGTGCCGAAGGGCATCCTCCTCTACGGGCCGCCCGGCACCGGCAAGACACTGCTCGCGAAGGCCGTTGCGCAGGAGTCGGGCGCCGCGTTCTTCTCGCAATCGGCGTCGTCGTTCGTCGAGATGTTCGCCGGCGTCGGCGCGGGGCGCATCCGCAAGCTGTTCGACACGGCGCGCAAGCACGCGCCGGCCATCGTCTTCATCGACGAGCTCGACGCGGTCGGCACCGCCCGCAGCGGCGGCAGCCTGAACCGCGAGCAAGACCAAACGCTGAACCAGCTGCTCGTCGAGCTGGACGGCTTCGGGAACGACCCCGGCGTGATCGTGCTCGCGGCATCGAACCGCCTCGACGTGCTCGACCCTGCGCTGCTGCGCCCCGGCCGCTTCGACCGCCAGGTGCTGGTGTCGGTGCCCGACCTCTCCGGCCGGCGGCAGATCCTCACCGTCCACACGCGCGGCAAGCCGCTCGCGCCCGGCGTCGACCTCGACGTCGTCGCCCGGCGCACGGCCGGGCTCGGCGGTGCCGACCTCGAGAACATCTGCAACGAGGCCGCCATCCGCGCCGGTCGCGCCAGCCGCGGCACCCTCGAGGCGGAAGACTTCGACTGGGCGCTCGAGCGGATCCTGGCCGGCCTCCAGACCAGCCGCGTGATCACCGAGAAGGAGAAGCGCGTCGTCGCCTACCACGAGTCCGGGCACGCGCTGGTGGCCCACCTGCTGGGCGACGCGAACCCGATCCAGAAGGTCACGATCGTCCCCCGCGGCACCGCGCTCGGCTACACGCTGAACCTGCCGGAGGAGGATCGCTACATCCGCACGCGCGACGAGCTGATCGACGAGATCACGATGCTGCTGTCCGGCCGAGCCGCCGAGCACGTCGTCTTCGGCCGCATCTCGACCGGCGCCGCCAACGACCTGGAGCGCGTCACCGCGATCGCCCGCGCCATGGTGTTCGAGTACGGCATGGGCGAGAGCGTCACGTCGCGCACCATGCGCGCCGACAACTACGCCCTGTCGGAGGAGACGAAGCGCCTGCGCGACGCCGAGCAGGCGCGCATCGCCGACGAGGCCTACATCGATGCGATCGCCCTCTGCGAGGAGTGGCGCGACGCGCTCGAGCGTCTCGCGACCGCCTTGCTGGATCGCGAGACGCTCGAGCGGATCGAGGTCAAGCGGCTGCTGTTCGACGTGCCGACCCGCTCCAACTCCGGCACGACCGTCGGCGTGGCCCAGATGCGTCCCGCGCCACCGCCGCTCAACGCCGACTAGGTCGTGGCTGCGGGGGTTTCGGCCGCCGCGTCCTCGCCCAGCGCCGTGATCTCGGCCTGCTTGGCGTCGACCGCAGCCTTCGCGTCGCGGATGGCCTGCGCCTCGGGCGCGAGGCTACCCGTCGACGGTAGACCCGCCTCGGCGCTCTCGAACGACTTGCGTCCGTGGGCGGCGAACGCGTCTTCGAGCTGCGCCTCGAGCTTCTTCAGCTCCAGCTTCAGCTGCTGAACCTTGGCGAGCTCCTGGCCCTTCTCGATGCCGTCGCTCGCGAGCTCCTTACCCTTCTCGAGCCCGTCCTTCACCCTGTCGAGGAATCCCATTCAGGGCCTCCCTTCGTTGTAGTTCCGTGGCATTGTCGCATCCTCGCGGCCCGGCTGCCGCCTATCATGACCAGCCGTGACGGGCACCCTCGGGATCCACCACGTCGGGATCGCCGTTCGCGACCTCAAGGCTGCCGTCGAGCGGTACGCCGTGCTGGTCGGCGGCGAGGTCGACCACGAGGCGGTCGTGCCCGAGCAAGGCGTCCGGGCCGTCGCGCTGCGAACGGGTGCGGGACCGCTGCTCGAGCTGCTCGAGCCGACCGGGGCCGACACGCCCGTCGGCCGGTTCATCGAGCGCCGGGGCGAGGGGATGCACCACGTCGCGTACGAGGTGCGCGGCATCCAGTCGCACCTCGATCGCCTGCGCGCCGCGGGCGTCAAGCTGATCGACGAGACACCGCGCACCGGTCTGTTCGGGCTGCAGGTCGCGTTCATCCATCCCGAGGCCGCCATGGGCTGCCTCGTCGAGCTCGTGGAACCGAAGGAGCAGGCACTTGTCTGAGAACCAGAACCACCGTTTCGACCTCGGATTCATTGGCGGCGGCAGCATCTCCGCCACCGTCTCGCAGGGCGAGTGGGACCGGCTCAAGGCGTCGTTCGACTCGGGCGAGGACGCCGTCATCGAGGTGTCCGAGCAGGCCGCCACGGTGTGGCTGCGCGCCTCCCAGATCGCCTGGGCCCGGCTGCACACGCGCGAGTCGCGCATCGGCTTCTGAGTCCGGACGCACGATCCTGAGCCTCGACGACGACATCCTGCACGCCGCCGCGCGCCTGCGCCGGCCGTGGCTCAACCGCGCCGTCGCGGGCTACTCGCGGCTCGGCAACAAGGGTGAGCTGTGGGTCGCGATCGGCTGCGTGGTCGCTGTGCGGCGGGGCACCCCGCGACCCGCGATGGTGACGGTGGCGACCGTCTGGGGCACGCTCGTGACCAACTACGCGATCAAGCGTGTCGTGCGCCGGTCGCGGCCCGTGGGCGAGCATCTGCCGACCGTCCTCATCCGTGCGCCCGCGAGCACGTCGTTTCCGTCGTCGCACGCCGCGATGGCGGCCGCCGCCGCGATGGTGCTGCCACCGATCGTGGCGCCCGCGGCCGTCGCGATGGCGGCGAGCCGGGTGTATCTCGGCGTCCACTACCCGTCCGACGTGGCAGCCGGCGTCCTGGTCGGCGTCGTCTGCGCCGCGGCCGGCGCTACACTCGGCGCCCGATGACGATGATTCACATCCCCGCCCGCGAGGGCCGCGGCTTCCACGTCGCCGCCGGCCAGGAATTCCGCGTGATCGACCCCGAGGGAGAGCAGGTCGCCGACCTGTTCTGCTTCGTCGCCGATGACCCCTCCGAGTTCCTCTCGGCCGAGCACACGCGCGTCACGCTGGGCCGCCTCTGGCCGCACGTCGGCGAGTCGTTCACGACCAACCTGCGGCGTCCGATCCTGACCTGGGTGGCCGACGACTCGCCCGGCGTGCACGACATGCTCTGCGCCGCCTGCAGCCCGTCGCGCTACCAGCTGCTCGGCGTCGAGGGGCACCACGCGTCGTGCGAGGAGAACCTGCAGATCGCAATGAGTGGGTTCGGCCACGAGGACATCGAGATCCCGCAGCCGGTCAACATCTTCGAGGCGAACCCGATCCTCCCGAACGGCGACATCGGCATCGATGTCGCCCCGACGAAGGCCGGCGACTCGGTCACGCTGCGAGCCGAGCTCGACACGATCGTGGTCGTGACGGCCTGCCCGCAGGACATGACGCCGCTGTGCGGCGGCACGCCGACCTCGATCGATATCGAGCTGCTCTAGCGAACGCCGTCGATAGCGGCGATCAGACGGGGAACCAGAGCGCGTCGTCGCCGACATCGACGCGGCGCGACTTCCCCTCGAATCCGAGGCCGACGAGCTTGCGCAGCGTCCCCTCGCGGTCGGTCTCCCGCAGGTTCGCGGTGCACGCGACCGCGACCTCCTGCGTCGTCAGGCCGTGGGGGAAGTGCGGCAGCAGGTCGCCGGGTTCGGGCGTCTCACGGCGCTCGAGCTCGGGCGCCAGGTTGGCGACCATCGCGTCGTAGACCGCGAACGACTGCCAGCCGCCCGCGACCAGCCGCTGGCCGTCACGCTCGAACAGGACGCTGGGCGCCGTGTAGCGGTCGGCGCCGTCGGTGTTCGCGTGCTTGTCCTGCAGGATCATCGGCAGGCCGGTGACGCCGGAGTTCCGCGTCTCGGCCCGGTCTGCCTGGTAGGCCGTCTCGACGGCGTCGGATCCGAGATCGGCCATCAGGCGATCGACGTCGAGCCCCGAGACGGTCTCGGCCTGGGTGCGGATCCCGTCCTCCGTGTCCATCATCAGCGGCGTCGCGAAGTAGCCGAACCGGAGCGCGCGCAGCAGGGCCTCGGCGAGGTCGTCGTCCTGCAGCTCGGCCGCCTTGACGGCGCGGCACGGCAGGCCGGTACCGAGGTTGCGGGAACGCGCCTCGAATCGGAACGGCATGCCGAAGCGGCGCGCGAACGAGGTGCGCGAGCTGGCCGACTTCTCGGGCCGGTAGCCGCGCGCGTCGTACTGCTCGTGCGTCTCGGCCAGGCCGATCATCACGCGGCGCCAGCGCAGGCCGGCGCCGTAGCGGTAGCGCAGCGCGGTCAGATCGGGTTCCGCCGAGTACGCCCACGGGCAGCCCGGATCGGTGAAGTGGATGACGTCGACGGACATTCAGACCCCAGTCTCGGGAGCAATCGCCTGCCAGGAGGCGCGCGGCAGGATCGCCGTCGCCCACGAGGAGTAACGCTCCAGACCGACGAGACTATTTCCGCTTGCAACGATCCGATGCAGGTACGGCGCGGCCGCTACATCGGCCAGCGTGAACCGGCCGAGGCAGGCGAAGCCCGCCGGATCGAGCAGCGCCGCGAAGGCGTTCAGCGTCGGCGCGGCCTCGATCAGCGCCGCCGCGCCGCCATCGCCGGCGGGCGTCTCGGCGCCGATGCCCCGGCGCCGGCGCCAGCCGAACGCCGCGGCGTCGAACGGCCGCGTCACCTCGCGCACGGTCGTCGCGATGCCGTCCAGCAGCCAGTCCACGCGTGCCCGCTCGGTCAGCACCTGCGGGTACAGGTCGGAGCGCCCCTCCCGCGTCGCGAGGTAGCGCAGGATCGCGTGCGACTCGGCCAGCTGCACGTTGCCGTCGACGAGCGCCGGGATGCCTCCGACCGGGTTGACGGCCAGGTGCCACGCCGGGCGCTCGGCGCCGAACGGCACCTCGCGGATCTCGGCCGCCAGCCCGAGCTCACCCAGCAGGAAGCGCACCTTCTGCGCATTCGACGATCGCGGGTTGACGTGCAGGATGAGCGTCACGGCGGGGACGGTACCGGCAAGCTTCCGCCCTCGTGTCGATCGAGGCCCCCCTGTTCGCCGCGGCGTTTGCCGTCGGCCTCCTGCTGCAGCGTCACCCGCGGCACGCCCAGCTGCAGCGCTGGGCGTGGGAGGCCTTCTTCTGGACGATCGCGCCGGCGGCCGCCATCTACGCGTACACCACGGTCGACATCGACCGCACGCTGATCGAGTCGCTGATCGTGGTCGCGGTCTCCTCCTGGCTGGTGCTCGGCATCGCCATCGGCGCGTCGCGTCTCGTCAGCCACGACGACGCCGAGCGCGGTGCGCTGGTGCTGGCCTCGGGCTGGGGCAACACGGTTGCGCTCGGGTATCCGATCGCCAACTTCGCGTACGGCGCCGAGGGCCTCGCGCTGCAGGTGCTCTACGCGCAGTTCTACTACGGCGTGCCGGGCATCGCGATCTCGATGAGCGTCGCACGGCTGCACAGCGCCGAGCGCCCGAGCCGCATGAGCGGCCTCCGCGCCGCGCTGCGGACGGCTCTCAACCCGCCGCTGGTGGCCGCCGTCGGCGCGATCGTCCTGCGCGTCGCGGGCGTCGACCTGACGGACATCGCCCGCTCGCTCGGGCACGCCGCCGGCTCGGCGTCGGGCCCCGTCGGCCTCCTGCAGCTGGGACTCGGGCTGCCGCTGCAGCGCGTCTCGCACGGCCTGCGCGACCTGCGCCTCGCCGCGGCGGCGCTCGGCATCCGGCACGCCGTGGCGCCGCTGATGGTGTTCGCGATGGCGCGCGGCACCGGCGTCGACGTGCCGTCGGTGTTCATCCTCGCGGCGGCCGCGCCGGTCGCGTTCCACATCATCACGCTGTCACGCGTGTTCGGCCTGCGGTCCGATCTCGTCCGGCTGCTGATCGTCGCCTCGACCGTGATCGGCGGCGCGGCGCTGCTGGTCGGGATCGCGCTGACGCGTTAGGTGGCGTCGGGGACGAGGCGGTACTCGACCAGCACCCGGCCGCTGGCCAGCGGCACGTCGACCACCATCGTCCGCGTCGTGCGGGGCGCCGACCGTGCCGGCCGGGCGTTGACCACCTTCACCGTCGAGCCCGCGGGCAGCGGGCGCGAGAAGTGGATCGTGTAACCGCGGCCGCTGAGGAGCTGGACGTGCAGCGTGTGCCCCGCCGGCAGCCCGGCTGGCGGGATCGGGGTCTCGGGGCCGAAGCCGCCTCGCGACGTGAACGCGGCCAGACCGTAGGCCGGGAAGCGCAGGGTCGCGGTCGCCCCTCTGGCGCCGAGCACCGTGTGCCGCACGCGAATCCCATC
Organism: Gaiellales bacterium; assembly: GCA_046598415.1. Taxonomy (GTDB): domain Bacteria; phylum Actinomycetota; class Thermoleophilia; order Gaiellales; family F1-60-MAGs149; genus VFJZ01. Next base: position 24,946 of record JBKJIG010000006.1, on the reverse strand, counting down.
GACGTCGAAGGCGTGCTCGACGCGCACCTTGACGGCGCCGATACCGGCCACGGCGGCGATGCTGCGAAGGGTGGTGAACCGGCTGCCGCCGGCAGCCACCCCGGCGCGCAGCGTGGCGGCGTGCGCGGGCCAGGCGCGGCCCGGCTGCGTCTCGGCCAGCACCCGGTTGCCGCGGGTCACGCGGAGCCCGAAGGAGGTTAGCGACGGCCCGCTGCCGCCCGTGCCCGACACGGGCTGACCGGTCGAGTCGTAGAGGCGCGACAGCTCGGCGCCGCCATTGCCGACCAGCGTCGAGGGCGCCACGATCGCGGCCGAGTAGCGCACCGTCGAGACGGCCAGCCGGCTGACGTCGGGGTCGTAGCCGTAGACCGCGGGCGCCGTCGGCGTGGCGGCGGCGGCGCCCAGCCCGGCGGTGGCGGCGCGGGCGGCGATCGCCGCGAAGCGGGCCGGCACGAGGCTCCGGTCGCCGACCGCGTCAGCGGCCGGCGATAGCACACCAAACGACGTGGAGAGGCTGCCGGACGACGGGTCGGAGCGGAACCGCAGGTACAGCCGCAGCGCGGCGTCCAGCGTCTGCTTCGCCTGGCCGGCGACGGCGGCCGAGGCGCGCAGCCGACGCGCGGTGGCGATCGTGATCAGTCCCTCTGCGGCCCAGCCCCAGTAGCGCCGCAGGTGCCAGCGCTCGAACCCGAGTCCGGTATCCCAGTTGAGGTAGCCGGCATGCGTCCAGTCCCCGTACAACACGCGCGTCTGCCAGCGCCGCGCGACGTTGACGAGCGAGCCCGGCAGCGGTCGCATGCCGTGCGCGACCGCGGCGTCGTACGAGCCGAGGACGGTCAGGAGGATGTTGCCGTATTCGGACGGCGGCGTCCGGTTCGCAGTCGCGATCCGGCTGCGCTGCGGCAGGTAGTGCAGGCCGAGGCCGGCGTTGAGGTTGGCGCTGCCCTTCGCGGCCGTCCGGGTGCGGGCGTGGACGAGAAACCAGGTCAGCCACGTGCGGTAGGCGCCGCGCAGCAGGTCGGAACCGCCGCCCACGCGCTCGCAGGCCGCGTACGTGTCAGCCATCCAGTTGACCTGGTTGAGGCGCGGCCGGGCGAAGAACCGTGACCGGGCGACCGCGCAGACGCGGCTCCGGATCAGGCTGCGGGTGCCGGCGTCGAGCGCCAGCTGCGGGGCCGACTCGTAGGCCGCGGCGAGGGCCTCCACCGCGCGCGCGTCGGTCGAGACGTGCTGCGACGAGGTGGTGTTCACGAGGTCGGCCCGCCAGCCAGGCGCGTGTCCCTGCGCGGACCGTCCCCTGCGGGCGGCGCGGAAGGCCGGGGAGCGCACGAGCCGCGCGAGGATGCGCACGGCGCGCTCGTCGTGACGCCCGGCACCGACGTGGCCGGCCCGCGCGGCGAGCGAGTACGTCAGCAGCATCGCGACGTTGATGTGGGTGCTGATCCCGCGCGGCGACTCCCGGAACGCGCCGGCGCCCTCGTCCCAGCTCGGGTCGAGGTCCCCGGCGAGCGTGTCGGCCGCCGCCCAGTAGTCGGCCGCCTGCAGCGGCGGCGGGTCGGCCGCGGGCGCGATGGTGGGGACGAGCAGCGCCACGACGCCGGCGATCAGGACGGACAGCGGCGTCCGGCGAGGAATTCGCACCAAGCCGCTAGAGGTTGGGCGGCACGGTGCCGCCCGAGACCATCAGGAGCGTCGTCGGCGAGGCGAGCGCGACGGCGCTGCGCCGCACGCGGGCCGCGACCGCGACGACCTCGCCGGCCCCGATCTCGACGTCCTCACCGTCGCACGTGAAGCGCGCGCGCCCCTCGATCAGGACGTACAGCTCCTCCTGGCCGCCGAACTCCAGCTCGTCGTGCGGGACGACCAGCATGCCGCCGGCGTCGTGCGTCACCGCGTTGGCGCCGAAGCCGGACAGACCGAAGTGCTCGCGCACGCCGTGCCAGCCCGCGACGTATGCCGCTGGATCGGGCGCGAAGCCCTCCCACGAGCCGGGATCGGCGCCCGGTCCGACGGCGGGGATCGAACGAAGGTCGGCGCTCTGCCAATCAGCCATGTACCGAAGGCTACCCGGCGCCCGAAAAAAGTCCTGCAAACAGCGCCGCCCCCGGATCCGGCGAAGCCGTGGCCCGCGGCTGCGTATGCTGCCCGCCATGAGCGTGACGCGCACCGACTCCCCGCCCCTCGCCGAGCTCGACGAGATCCAGCGCCGCGTACTCTGGCTGGCGACGCGGATGATCGACTTCGCGAACCGCGAGCGGCCTGCCGAGGACCGCCTCAAGGTCGGCGGCCACCAGGCCTCGTCGGCCTCGCTCGTCACGGTCATGACGGCGCTCTACTTCCACTGGCTGCGCGCCGGCGACCGGGTGTCGGTGAAGCCCCACGCCTCGCCCGTGCTGCACGCAGTCAACTACCTGCTCGGCCGGCTCGACCGCGAGCATCTCGGCCGGCTGCGCGATTTCGGCGGCCTGCAGGCGTACCCGAGCCGCACGAAGGATCCCGACCCGATCGACTTCTCGACCGGATCGGTCGGCCTCGGCGCCGCCGCACCCCTGTTCGCGGGCGTCGTCGACCGCTACGTGCGGTCGCACTTCGGCACGCGCGAGGACCGCCGGTTCGTGGCGCTGATCGGCGATGCAGAGCTGGACGAGGGCAACGTGTGGGAGGCGATCGCCGACCCGTCGTGCCGCGACCTCGGCAACGTCACGTGGATCGTCGACCTCAACCGCCAGTCGCTCGACCGCGTCATCCCGGGCGTGCGCTCGGGCGAGTTCACGAACGTGTTCCGCGAGCACGGCTGGCACGTCGAGATCCTCAAGTACGGCCCGAAGCTGCGGGCCGCATACGAGCTGCCGGGCGGCGACACCCTGCGCCGGCGCATAGACGACATGCCGAACCCGGAGTACCAGAGCCTGCTGCGCCGGCCTGCGAGCCAGCTGCGCGCGCTGGTCGTGGATGGCGCCCCGCGCGGCGATCGCGGCGCGCTGGAGCGCGTGCTCGCGCACTACTCCGACGAGGCGCTGCCCGACCTGATCGGCAACCTCGCGGGGCACGACCTCGGCGACGTGCTCGACGCGCTCGACCGCTGCGACGCGGAGCGACAGCGTCCGAGCGTCATCTTCGCGTTCACCGTCAAGGGCTTCGGCCTGCCCATCGCCGGGCATCCGATGAACCACTCGGCGGTCCTGTCCGGCGACCAGATCGACGCCCTGCGCCTGGCGCTCGCCGACCCCGCCGACGAGTGGGCCGGGTTCGATCCGGCCACGCCCGCCGGCGCCGTCTGCGCTGCGGCCACGACCCGCCTGACCGAACCGGAGAACCGCCCGCGCGTGACGCTCGACGGCGCCACGGTGCCGGTCGAGTTCGGGCCGACGCCGACGCGCGACACGACCTCGCAGGAGGCGTTCGCGCGCGCGCTCGTCGATCTCTCCCGCTACGAGGACGTCGCGAAGCACCTGGTCACGACGTCGCCCGACGTGTCCATCTCGACCGGTCTCGGCGGCTGGATCAACAAGCGTGGCGTGTTCGCGCCGACGGCCGAGGAGGTGTACGAGTCCGACGAGGCGTCGCCGCTGCGGTGGACGCCAGGCCCCACCGGCCAGCACATCGAGCTCGGCATCTCCGAGATGAACCTCTTCCTGCTGCTCGGCCAGCTCGGCCTCTCGTCCGAGCTGCACGACACGCAGCTGCTGCCTGTCGGCACGGTCTACGACCCGTTTGTCTGCCGCGGCCTGGACGCGCTCATCTACGGCACCTACTCGGGGTCGAAGTTCGTGTTCGCCGGTACGCCGTCGGGCGTGTCGCTGTCCCGCGAGGGCGGCGCGCACCAGTCGGCGATCACGCCGTCGATTGGCGCCGAGCTGCCCGGGCTGCGCTTCTACGAGCCATGCTTCGCGCTCGAAACGGAGTGGATCCTGCTCGACGCGATTCGCGGCACGTGCGATCGCGAGCACGGCGAGTCGGCGTACCTGCGCCTGTCGACGACGCCCGTCAGCCAGCAGCCGTTCGCCGACCTGCTGGCGCGCCAGGACCGCGCCGCAGTGCGGGCCGGCGTGCTGTCGGGCGCGTACCGGCTGGCCGAAGCGCCCGAGGGCCTCGACCGCTGGCGCTGCGTGATCGCGAGCTGCGGCGCACTGCTGCCCGAGGCGCTGCGGGCCCGCGACCTGCTGGCCGAGGAGGGCATCGGCGCGGCCGTCGTGAACGTGACGTCGTCCGACCTGGTGTTCCGCCACTTCCGGGCGCGGACGCTGCCGCAGATCGTGACGCCGGACGAGGTCGGGCGGCCGCTGATCACCGCGCACGACGCGGCGCCGCAGCACCTCGCGTTCCTGTCGGCCGCACTGGGCATGGCGCTCGTGCCGCTCGGTGTCGACCGGTTCGGCCAGTGCGGCTCGCAGCCCGCCGTGTACGGCTGGCTGGGCATCTCCGCCGAGGCGATCGCGGAGTCGGCGATCGGCGCCTTCGCCCGCTAGGCCGCCGTACGCTGCTCGGCCTATGGCCTCGCTCGAGATCGGCATCGTCGGCCTTCCCAACGTCGGCAAGACCTCCGTGTTCAACGCGCTCACGAACGCGGGCGCGGAGGTGACGGCATACGCCGCCACGCAGTCGTCGGCCAACATCGGCGTCGCGCCGGTGCCCGACGCGCGGCTCGACGACCTGGCCGAGGTGGCGGAGTCGCGCGAGACCATCTACGCGACGATCCAGCTGTCCGACGTCTCGGGCCTCGTCCGGGGCGGCGCCAAGGGTGGATCGCTCGGCGGCGAGTTCCTCGGGCACCTGCGCGCCACTGACGCGATCCTCCACGTCGTCCGCACGTTTGGAGACGCCGACGTGTTCCACGTCGACGGACGCGTCGACCCGGTGGCCGACGCCGAGGCGGTCGACCTGGAGCTGATCCTGGCCGACCATGCGATCGTCGAGCGCCGCATCGAGCGCGTCGCGAAGGCGGCGCGCACCGGCGACAAGGTGGCGGCGGCCGAGGCCGACGTGCTCGGCCGGCTGCTCGTCCATCTCGACGGCGGTCAGCCCGCGCGGATGTTCGCCGAGCCGGTGCCGGCGGGTGTCGACCTGCTGACGGTGAAGCCGCTCGTGTACGTGGCCAACACGTCGGAGGAGGGCGACGCTGAGGCGGTCGCCGCACTGCAGGCGTATGCCGGCGACGCTGCCGTGGTGCCGGTCGCGGCGCGCTTCGAGGCCGACCTGGCCGAGATGGACGACCCCGAGGACCGCGCTGCGTTCCTGGCCGAGATCGGTCAGGAGGAGGCCGGCATGCCGCGTGTCGCGCGCGCCGCGTTCCGCCTGCTCGAGCTGATCACGTTCTTCACGGTCGGGCCGAAAGAGGCGCGCGCCTGGCCCCTCCGGCGCGGATCGAGCGCGGTCGAGGCGGCCGGCAAGATCCACTCCGACATCGCCCGCGGGTTCATTCGGGCCGAGGTCATCACGACGGACGACATGCTGCAGACGAAGACGCACGCCGAGGCCTTGAAGCGCGGCGTGATGCGCGTCGAGGGTCGCGATTACACCGTTGCGGACGGTGACGTGATCAACGTGCGCTTCAACGTCTGACCGCGATCCGGGTGGCACGAAACGGCTCGCGACCGTGATTCTGCGACGCAGAACACGGCTCCGCGGGCGTCGTTAACTCTGCCGAAGGTTATCCAAAGGTTAAAAACTTAACGTGGCCCGAAGAACCGCTACGGAGGGGCCTCCTTGTACTACACGCGCCGCGAGGCGTTCAAAGTTGGACTGTTCGGGTCCGCCGCTCTGGCACTTCCCCTGCAGCGAGCCGCGAGCGCCAAGTCCGTCCTCGACAACCGGATGCCATCGAGCTTGCTCCCCAAGCCGTTCACGCTTCAGTTCAAGATTCCGCCCGTCGCCACACCTGTCTCGGTGCACGACGGCGAGGACCGCTACCGCATCTACACCAAGGAAGCCAAGGCGGAGATCCTGCCGGGTTACCAGACCACGATCTGGGCCTACGACGGCGTGTTCCCCGGCCCGACGATCAAGGTGCGCCAGGGCACGAAGGCCAGGGTGCGGTACATCAACCAGCTGCCGCTGAAGCACCCGGTTCTGAAGTACACGCCCTGGACCTCGATCCACTTGCACGGGTCGGCTTCGCTGCCGCAGTTCGACGGGTACGCGAGCGACATCTGCTTCCCGGGCGAGTACAAGGACTACTCCTACCCGAACGTCCAGCCGGCGCGCACGCTCTGGTACCATGACCACGGTGTCCACCACACGGCCGAGAACTGCGCCATGGGCCAGGTCGCGATGTACCAGATGTCCGACCCGCGCGAGCAGGCCCTGCCGCTGCCGAAGGGCGAGTTCGACGTCCCACTGATCATCTGCGACGCGATGTTCACGAAGACCGGCGAGTTCCTCTTCGACAACAACGACGAGTCGGGCATGTACGGCGACGTGATCATGGTGAACGGCGTCCCGTGGCCGGCCATGAAGGTGAAGCGCCGCAAGTACCGGTTCCGGATCGTCAACGCGTCCGTGTCGCGGTCGTACGAGTACAGCCTGTCGACGGGCGACGCCTTCCAGGTGATCGGCACCGACGCCGGCCTGATGCCGTACCCGCAGTCGGTCAAGAAGATGCGCCACATCATGGCCGAGCGCTACGAGATCGTGATCGACTTCACGAAGTACAAGCCCGGCACGCGGGTGACCCTCAAGAACACGAACCCGAAGAACAACACCTCGTTCACCAACATCGACAAGATCATGGCGTTCGATGTCGTCGCCGACGCGTTCGATCCGTCCAACAACGAGGTGCCCGCGGTGCTCTACCCGGACAACCCCGTGATGAACCTGCAGCCCAGCGAGTCGGTCGCGACACGGCGCCTCGAACTGGTGCGGAAGCACGGCATGTGGACCATCAACGGCCACACGTGGGACGACGTCGTTGCGAGCAACTTCGCGCTCGTCGAGGGCAGCCCCCTCAGGGACACCGTCGAGATCTGGGAGCTCGTCAACAAGTCGGGCGGCTGGCAGCACCCGCTGCACATCCACCTGGTCGACTTCAAGATCCTCGACCGCAACGGCAAGCCGCCGTTCGCCTACGAGAAGGGTCCGAAGGACGTGGCCTATCTCGGTGAGAACGAGACGGTGCGCGTGATCATGCGGTTCGAGGGCCGCGGCAAGTACATGGTGCACTGCCACAACCTCGTGCACGAGGACCACGACATGATGACGCAGTACGAGATCATCGACCCTGACGATCCCGGCGACGATCCGCTCGGCTGGCGCGGCAAGAACAGCCTGGGCGAGTCGGACGACCCGCTGTGAGCAGTGTTCCCGTAGGCGGCATGTCCGCTCCGGCGATGCCGGCCGCGATCCCCGCGACCCGGCTCGCCGCGATCACGCTGGCGTCGGTCGCGGCCGGCGTGCATGCAGTGCTGATCGCCCAGCAGGGGCAGATCTGGTGGGGGTACGGCGCACTGGTCGCCGCGATCGCGATCGCCGGCGCGGCGATCGCGATCGCGCTCTGGCTGCGCCCGACCGCCAGCGTGGTGTACGTGGCGATCGCCGGCACGGTGACGAGCACGCTGCTCTACGTCATCAGCCGCACCGCCGGCTTCCCGTTCGGGCCTGGCCCGTCACCGTCGCTGACCTTCACCGATCCCCTGCACGGGCCCGGCCATGCGAAGTACGTCGAGTACTCCGGCCGCGGCGAATCGGTCGGGCTGCTCGATCTCGGCTGCCTCGTCGCGGAGATCGCGCTCGTCGTCCTGCTCGTCAGCATGCTGCCCGAACGCCGGCGACGGTCCGTCACGAACGTCCTCTGTGCCGTCGGTGCGGCACTGTGGGTGTTCAGATGGACCGGAGTCCTCGCCTGATCCGACGCATCGTGCTGCCAGTCGCGCTCGTCGCGCTGGTGGCCGGCGTCCTGTTCGCGCTCCAGCCGATCCGTGTCCACGCGGACAGCATGCGGCCGACGCTGCAGTCGGGCGACGAGATCATCGTCGACCGGCTGTCGCTCGTCCTGCGCGACCCGCACCGGGGCGAGCTCGTGGTCGCGAACAGTCCGAACGGCGGCCTCGTCGTGAAACGCGTGGCGGGGCTCGGCGGCGATACGATCGGCATCGAGGACGGCGTGCTGGTCGTCAACGGCAAGGAGCGGCGCGAGGGCTATGTCGACTACGGCAGCGTGGACGGCTTCTACTTCGGGCCCGTCGACGTCCCGCCCGGCGAGGTCTTCCTGCTCGGCGACAACCGCGCCAACTCCGAGGACTCCCGCGACTTCGGCGCCGTCCGCGAGGACGAGGTCGTCGGCCGCGTGCTGATCCGGGTGTGGCCGGTACCGCGCTGAACGGTCGGCCGTCGGAGGCGTCCGGCGGCCGCTGTAGCGTGGCTGCGTGCGCTCACCGTTCTCGCGCCGCACCGACTACGCGATCCGCGCGGCAGTTGAGATCGCGCGGCAGGACGGCGCGCGGGTGAAACGCCACCCGATCGCCGCGGCCATCGACGCGCCCGCCACTGTCGTCGCCCAGGCACTCGCCGACCTGGTGCGGGGCGGCATCGTGCAGGCCTTCGCCGGACGCACCGGCGGGTACGTGCTGTCACGCCCCGCCCACGAGCTGAGCGTCGCCGACGTGGTCGCCGCCGTCGAGGTCGAGCCCGAACCCCGGTGCGTGCTCGACGAGCGCGGCTGCGCCGAGGCCGCGCCATGCGTGCTGCACGCCACGCTCGACGAAGCGCACGACGCGTTCACCGCCCGGCTGGCCGAGCAGTCGCTCGCCGGCCTCGCCGGACTCGCCGCCGGGGCGGCGGGCCCGGCCCGGGCGGTGCGGGCGCCCGCACCGCGACCGCCGGCCGTCACCGAACCGGTCGTCCCCGGTCCGCGACCGAGCCTCGGCGGCTGGCTCGACTGAGCGTCAGCGGCCGGCGGGCAGCGCCGTGCGCAGCGCCACGCGGCCCTGCGCCAGGTCGTTCGTCAGCGCCGCCTCGGCAGCCACTGGATCGCCGCTCGTGAGCGCATCGGCCAGCAGGCGGTGCGCCTCGATCATCGTCTGCACCGTGTAGAGCGGCTTGATGCGCGTGACGAAGAACAGCAGCTCACCCTGCAGCGCCGCATAGGCGGCTGACAGGCGGCGGCACGCTGCCGCGTCGACGACCGCCGCGTGGATGGCGTCGTGGACGACGGCGACCCGGTCCCACGGCTCGTCGGTGGGCATCTGCTCGAGCATGGCGAGTGGCTCGCGGATGCCGGCGAACGACGCCCCGTCGGCGAGCGCGATCCGCAGCGCGCCGAGCTCGAGTGCGGCTCGGTAGCGGTACAGGTCTTCGCTCTCCACCGCGGTCGGCACCGGCACGCGGACGCCGCGGTTCGGCTCGTGCACCAGCAGGCCGTCCCGCGACAGCTCGCGGAAGGCCGCGCGCAGCGAGTGGCGGCCGACGCCGTACGCCGCGGCCAGCTCGACCTCGCTCAGGTGCGCGCCCGGCGGCAGGTCGCCGGTGAGGATCCGCGAGCGCAGCGCGCCGACAAGCGCATCGACGGTCGAGATTCGGGAGAGCGGCATCGGCATCGATTCGGCCATCGCTGTCGCATTGTGTCACAATCGACGGATGGACATCGGCGAGCCCCAGCTGACCGAGCGCCGCGCCACGGGCGAGGTGCTCGTGGCCGCCGTCCTGTTCGGCACGACCGGGACGGCTCGTGCGCTCGGCGCTGCCGGCGCCAGCCCGCTGGGAGTCGGTGCCGCCCGGCTGGCGATCGGCGGCGCGGTGCTGATCGGCATCGCCCGCCATGCCGGCCAGCGCATCCCGGCGAGCATTCCGCGGGGCCTCCTGCTCGTCGCCGGCGTCCTGACGGCCGTGTATCAGCTGGCCTTCTTCGCCGGGCTCGACAAGGCCGGCGTCGCCGTCGGCACGGTCGTCACGATCGGATCGTGCCCACCGCTCGCCGGCCTGATGGCGATGCTCGTCGGCCAGGACCGGCCGACCGCGCGCTGGGGCGTCGCCACCGCCTCGGCCGTCTGCGGCGTCGTGCTGCTGGCCGGTCCCGCGGGTGGGGTCGACCCGGTCGGCATCGGCCTCGCGCTGCTGTCGGCCCTCGGCTACGCCGGCTACACCGTGACGGTCAAGAACCTGATCGACCGCGGCGCGCCGGGCGGCGCCGCGATCGCGTGGGCATTCGGCATCGGCGGGCTCGTGCTGCTCCCGGCGCTGGTCCTGACCTCGCCGGGCTGGATCGTCACGCCCGCCGGCCTCCTCACGGCGCTCTACCTCGGCGTCGTCCCGACCGCCCTCGCCTACGTCCTGTTTGTGCGCGGGCTCGGCCGGCTCTCGGCAGCCACCGTCACGACGCTCGTGCTCGCGGAGCCGCTGGTGGCGGCGCTGCTGGGCGTGGTCGTGCTCGACGAGCGCCTCGCGGCGACCGCCGTGATCGGCTGCGGACTGGTGCTGGCGGGGCTGGTCGTGCTCGCGACCGGCGCTCAGGCCCCGAGGGCCACCGCGTCCGGCCCCGTGCGCTCGCGCGTGCGCTCGTAGGCGGCGATCTCGTCCTCACGGTTGAACGTCAGGGCGATGTCGTCCCAGCCGTTCAGCAGGTTCTCGCGCGTGTGCGGTTCGACCTCGAACGATACCTCGCGACCCGACGGCAGCGTCACCGCCCGACGTTCCAGGTCGACCGTCGCGTCGGCCGGTGCGGCCGCCAGCAGCTCGGCCACGTCATCGTCGCCGAGCACGACGCAGAGCAGCCCGACCTTGGCGCAGTTGGAGCGGAAGATGTCGGCGTACGACGGCGCGATGATGGCCCGGTAGCCCCAGTCCTGGAGCGCCCAGGGCGCGTGCTCACGCGACGAGCCAGAGCCGAAGTTGGCGCCCGCAACGAGGATCTTCGCGTGCCGGAACTCGGGCCGGGCGAGCACGAAATCGGGGTCGCTGCCCCGCCAGTCGAAGAACAGGAACTCGCCGAAGCCGGAGCGCTCGATGCGCTTCAGGAACTGCTTCGGGATGATCTGGTCGGTGTCGACGTTGGCGCGGTCGAGGGGCGCGGTCGCACCCGTCAGCTTGACGAACGGCTCCATCAGCTCCAGCTCCTCACGTCGACCAGATGTCCGGAGATCGCGGCGGCTGCGGCCATCTCCGGCGAGACCAGGTGGGTGCGGCCGCCGCGGCCCTGGCGTCCCTCGAAATTGCGGTTCGAGGTGGACGCGCAGCGCTCGCCCGGCTGCAGGATGTCGGGGTTCATGCCGAGGCACATGGAGCAGCCGGCGCTGCGCCACTCGAAGCCGGCGGCGGTGAAGACCTGGTCGAGGCCCTCCTTCTCGGCCAGCAGCTTGACCGCCATCGAGCCGGGGACGACCATCGCCGAGACGCTCTTCGAGACGTGCCTGCCCTCGATCACGCGGGCGGCGGCGCGCAGGTCCTCGAGCCGGCCGTTGGTGCACGAGCCGATGAAGACCCGGTCGATGGCGACGTCCTCCATCGCGGTGCCCGACTCGAGCGCCATGTAGGCGAGCGCGCGCTCCTCGTCCGGCGTCGTCGCCTCTGGCACGCGCGCCGTGACGGCGATCGCCTGGCCGGGGTTCGTGCCCCACGTGACCATCGGCGCCAGCGCGGCGACGTCGACGACGACCTCGCGGTCGTAGGTCGCACCCGCCTCCGACGCGTAGCGCTGCCAGTGCTCGAGGTCACCGTCGCGCACGCCGGGACGGCCCTCGAGGTACCGGAAGGTGGTGTCGTCGGGCGAGATGTAGCCCGCCCGCGCGCCGCCCTCGATCGACATGTTGCAGACCGTCATGCGACCCTCCATGGAGAGCGCGCGGATGGCCTCGCCGGTGTACTCGGCGACGTGCCCGGTCATGCCGGCGGTGCCCTCCTGGCCGATCAGGCCGAGGATCAGGTCCTTCGCGACGACGCCGCGCCCGGGCAGGCCCTCGAACCGCACCTGCAGCGTCTGCGGGCGGCGCTGCGGCAGCGTCTGCGTGGCCAGCACATGCTCGACCTCGCTGGTTCCGATGCCGAACGCCAGCGCACCGAACGCGCCGTGCGTGGAGGTGTGCGAGTCGCCGCAGACGATCGTCATGCCGGGCTGCGTGACGCCCAGCTCGGGGCCGATCACGTGGACGATGCCCTGGCGGCGGTGGCCGAGGTTGTAACAGGTGACGCCGAAGTCCTCGCAGTTCTGCGCCAGCGTCTCGAGCTGCACGCGCGACAGGTCGTCCTCGATGCCGCGCTCGAGGCCGATCGTCGGCACGTTGTGGTCGGCGGTGGCGAGGGTGCGATCGGGACGGCGGACGCGGCGGCCGGCGAGCCGGAGCCCCTCGAACGCCTGCGGGCTCGTCACCTCGTGGACGAGATGGAGATCGACGAACAGCAGGTCGTCGCCGATCACGTGGTCGTCCCAGATCTTCTCGAACGTGGACTTGGCCACTAGCTCCTCCTCAGGCCTGCGGTGACGACGGACAGGATGGCGGCCGGCTCCGAACCGGCCCGGAAACGGTGGGCGAGGTCAGCGTCGAAGATGACGCTGTCGCCGGTCTCGAGCGCGTGCTCCGAGCCGTCCAGCTCGAGCGTCACGGGGCCGCGCTCGACCAGCGCGAACTCGCGCGAGCCGGCGCGGTGCATGGGCGCCCCGCCGGTCGCGCCGCCCGGGTCGAGCTCGTGCCTCGAGACGGCGACGCGCTGGCCGGGGTGCTCGGGCGTGAGCAACTCCCAGCGGTGTGCGTCCTCGGCGCGCGCGGCGCGCTGGCCGGCGCGCAGGATCTCGAACGGCGGCGCCTCGTCCAGGCGCAGCAGCTGCGACAGCGTCAGACCGAGGCCGTCGGCGATCTTGTCGGCCACGGCGAGGGTGGGCGACGTCGTGCCGCGCTCGACCTGCGAGAGCATCGGCGCCGACACGCTCGAACGCTGCGCCAGCTCGCGCAGGGAGATGCCCTGATCCTCACGCAGGGAGCGCACCCGGGTGCCGACGACCACCGTCATGTTCTGTACGTTATCACGTACGAACGTATGATGACCGACCAGCGATACCCTGCCGTCGTGTCGCAGAAGCAGCCGCCCCGACTCGTCCTGTGGTGGGAGTCCCTGGAGGGCGGGAAGCAGGCGGTGATCGCGTTGCCGCTGCTCTCCGTGGTGCTGTTCTTCGCCCACCTCGGCCCGATGCACCAGCCCGTCGGACGGGCGATCGGGTATGGCATCTTCTGGGCGATCCCGGTTACCTGGGCCGTCGTGCACGCCTCCCAGCACGAGCGCCGCAAGCGGGAGAAGCGCGACGCGAACGACCCCGTTTGACGGGTTAGTAAGTAATCACTAACCTGCGTCGCCTGACCAGCGCCCGCCCCTCCGTCCGGATGACCGGCGACGAACGCCGCGACAACATCCTCGACGCCGCCCGCACCGTGTTCGGGCGGCGCGGCTACCACGCGGCATCGACGTCGGAGATCGCGGCGGCCGCCGGCTGCTCCGAGCCCATGCTCTACAAGCACTTCGGCTCGAAGCAGGACCTGTTCGTCGCCGCGCTGCAGCACACCGGCCTCGCCGTGAAGGCCCGCGTGCTCGCCGCCGTGAGCGGCTCCGAGCATCCCCTGGCGGCCCTTGCAGAGGTATCGGCCGAGCTGCTGACCGACCCGAAGTGGGCAGAGCTGATGCGCATGCGCGCGCTCGCGATGTCGATGGCCGACGACCCGGCCATCGGCGGCGCGCTGCGCTCCGCGATGGAGCATCACAGCGCCACGGCCGCCGCTGTCATGCGCCAGGCGCAGGCGAAGGGCGACGTCCGCACCGACGTCGACCCGGAGATGATCGGGTGGATCAGCGTGGCGATCAGCCTGCTCGCGGCCTACCGGAGCGCACTCGAGGGCGACGAGGGCATGCGCGATACCGCGCGTGTCATGCGCGCCCTTCTGACCCTTGTAGCCCTGGAGAAGCCAACCACGTGACAGAACGCGCCAATCACAAGTGGTGGACGCTGTTCGCAATGTGCTTCGCGCTGTTCATGATCATGCTCGACAACACGATCGTGAACGTCGCGCTGCCGACCATCCAGCGCGAGCTGAACGCCTCGCCGGCCAACCTCGAGTGGATCGTGAACGGGTACGTCGTGACGTTCGCCGCGCTGATCCTGCTCGGCGGCAAGCTCGGCGACCGGTTCGGCCGCAAGCGCATGTTCATCGTCGGCCTGGCCCTGTTCACCATCTTCTCGGCCCTCTGCGCCGTCGCCGACTCCGACACGCAGCTGATCATCGCCCGCTGCCTACAGGGCACCGGCGCCGCGCTGATGAACCCGCTCTCGCTCTCGATCCTCGTCAGCGCATTCCCGCGCGACCAGATCCCGATGGCGATCGGCGTCTGGGCCGGCATCTCCGGCCTCGGCATCGCGATCGGCCCCGTCGTCGGCGGCGTGCTGGTCGAGAACTTCGGCTGGGCGTCGGTGTTCTGGGTCAACGTCCCGATCGGCATCATCGCCATCGCCGTCTGCCTGTGGGCGGTGGTGGAGTCGAGAGACCCGAATGCGACGAGGCTCGACATCGTCGGCACGGTCCTGGTGACGGTCAGCCTGCTGGCGCTCACCTTCGGCCTCATCAAGACCAACGAGCACTCGTGGACGTCGCCGTTCATCGTCTCGCTGCTGGGCGGCGCAGTGGTGCTGCTGGCGATCTGGATCTGGTGGGAGCTGCGCGTGCCCGAGCCGATGGTGCCGCTGTCGTTCTTCAAGATCCGCCAGTTCACGGCGGCGAACGCGGTGGCCGTGCTGGTCGGCGTGTCGCTGTTCGGATCGCTGTACTTCATCACGCTGTACTTCCAGAACATCAAGGGCTACTCGGCGCTCGAGGCCGGCGTGCGGTCGATGCCGATGACGCTGATCATCATGTTCATCGCACCGATCGCCGGCCGCCTGAACGGCAAGATCGGCCCGCGGCCGCTGATGACGACCGGCATGCTGCTCGCAGCCGTCGGCATGGGTGGGCTGGCACAGCTGACGGAGTCGTCCAGCTACAACCGGATGTGGCCGTTCTTCATCCTGCTCGGCGCCGGCATCTCGCTGACGATGCCGGCGCTGTCGGGCGCGGCGATGAGCGCCGTCGACCCGACCAGGTCGGGTATCGCGTCGGGCGTGCTCAACTCGGCCCGGCAGATCGGTGGCGCCATCGGCATCGCGGTGATGGGCTCGGTGGTCGCCACGCTGGCGGCCGACAAGTTCGGTGCCGCACCGAAGGAGCTCCAGCAGCTCGTCGTCGGCGGACAGACGCGGCTGGTCGGCCAGCTGGCGGGCGCCGCTGCGCAGGCCCGCGCAGCCGACGCGTTCGTGGTCGGCATGCACGGCGCCATGTGGGCCGGCGCCGCCCTGACCCTGCTGGCCGCCGCGGTCTCGTTCTTCGGCCTGCGCTCGGGCTCGGCCCAGTCGCACGGGCACCGGTCGGTCCCGGTCGAGGTCTGAACCGGTCGCCTCGCGTCGTCCTCAGGGGCGGCGCGAGGCGAGCCGCGCGCGCACGCCGCCGACTGCCGGCCAGGCCGCTACGAGGCGGCCCTCGCCGGCCAGCACGACCTGGCCCGTCGCGCCGCGCGCGGCCAGCACCCGCTTGCCCGTCCACGCTCCGGCGCCGCTGCGACGGCTGAACGCGAGCACTCGCCCGCGCGCGCGCACCGCGAGCACGACCTCGCCGCCGGCGAGGCGTCCGACTCCCGGCACGCCGGCCGCCACGACCCGGATGGCCGGCAGTGCGTGCCAGGCTCTGGCCGTGACACGACGCCGCGAGCTGCGCACCTGGCCGGTCCGCGACCAGACCGCGACGAGGTCGCCGCGGGCGTCCTCGGCCAGCGCGGAGCGCCCGATCGCCGATCCTGCGAAGACGTCGAGCGTGCCGGCGGCGTAGACGGCCCCGCGGCCGACCGCGACGCGCAGGCGACCGCCGAGCCGGTAGAGCGCCGCGAGCCGTCCGTCCCGCAGCGCGGCGAGGTCGCCGTCGGCGCCGATGCCCGGCCCCGTCTCGGCCAGCGTCACCGACGTCCAGGCGCCGCCGGCCAGGGGCTGGCTGCCGAGGTACTCGGCGGCCGAGTCGCTCGAGACCCCGTACAGCAGGTGCGCCTCGCCGCGCGCGATGACGAGGTCGTGCAGCGCGGTCTGGCCGCTGCCCACGTCGACGAACACCGGCGCCGACCACGTCAGGCCGGTGCGGGTGGCCGACCTGATCGACACCGTCGTGCCGTTCGCCGGCCGGTACCAGACGACGACGACGTGCCCGGCGTCGTCGGCCGCCACGCGAGCGGCCCGCGCGTCGGCGCTGCCGGGCACGGTGCTGAGTGCCCCGGCGCCGGCGATGGCGAGGCCTGCCGGGCCGCGCACCAGCACGACGGGGCGGCCGCGCGGCGTCACCGTCAGATCGGTCAGGACCGTGCCCGCAGCGGTGCCGGCCGGCTGCCAGACGCCTGCCACGTGGCGGCGCATCCGCACGCCCGCCGGGCTCTGCCAGGCGACCGCGGCGACGCCGCCGGTGGACGCTCCGGCGCGCACGCTCGCCGCGCTCTCGCCCAGATTCCGCACGGGATCCCAGCGCACCGCCGCCGCGGCCGGCGCGGGTGCCAGGACGAGCAGGACCGCGACGGCGCGGCCGAGCATCAGTACAGCGCCGCTGCCAGGCGCCGTCGGTAGCGCTGCACCAACGCGTCGTCGTTGCCGCGCTCGCCGAAGATGCCGATCATGACGCGGCGCAGCCGGTCGCGGCGGTCGGGCTCGGCGCCGGTGATGGCGTCGATGAGCCGCTCCAGCGTGGCTTCCGGATCGTCGTCGAGTGACGCGATCGCGGCCGCCGCCTCGGGATCGACGGCGGGGTTCGCCACCAGCTCGGCGCGCGCCAGGAGGCCCGCTCCGATCGCGTCGTGCTCGGCCTCGCGCAGCACGTCGACGGCGTCGGAGGCCGCGCCGCGCCGCAGCAGCGTGCGGCCCAGGGCGAGGCGCGCCTCGAGATGGCGGGGCTCGTCGACCAGCGCCGCGCGCAGCGCCTCCTCGTCGCCCGAGACGGCCGCGAGATCGGCGGCAGTGGGAATGAGGCCGTCGAGGAACCGGTCGATCTGCGCGCGCGGGATGACGCCGGTGAACTCATCCACCATGCGGCCGTCACGGAACGCCTTCACGTTGGGGATACCGCGCACGCTGAACTGCGCAGCCAGGTTCTGGTTGGCGTCGGTGTCGATCTTCACGAGCCGCACGGCACCGCCGCGCGCCTCGACTGCTGCCTCCAGCACGGGCGTCAGCGTGCGGCACGGCCCGCACCATTCGGCCCAGAAGTCGACCAGGACGGGGACCTCGAAGGAGACGTCGAGGACGAGCTGCTGAAAGTCGGCCTCGGTGGCGTCGGAGACGAACATGCTCTCAGTCTACGGCGACACGCAAGCGACCGATCAGGTTATAATTGGACGCATGTTCAGATAACTGAACGATTGTTCGAAAGCGACCGCGTAATGACCAACCTTCTCGAACTCACCGACGAGCAGCAGGCACTCATCGAGGTGTGCCACGACTTCGCCGAGCGCGAGCTGCGGCCCGTCGCGCGCTCCTACGACGACGACCACCATCACCCCGACCCGACGCCGCTCCTGCATCGCGCCGCCGAGCTCGGCCTGCCGAGCTTCTCGCTGCCCGCGGAATACGGCGGCGGCGGCATCGAAGACGTCTTCACGGGGTGCCTGGTGTCGGAGGAGCTGTCGTGGGGCGACGACGCCCTGGCCAGCCTGCTGTGCTCCGGCGGCTTCTTCGCGCACACCATCATCGCGCTCGGCGACGACGCCCAGAAGCGCCGCTGGGTGCCGCCGCTGTGCGGCGCCAAGCCGGTGTTCGCGGCGCTCGCAACGACCGAGCCGGCCGCCGGATCCGACGCCGCGTCGATCACCACCCACGCCCGGCGGGTCGACGGCGGCTACGTGCTGAACGGCCAGAAGACCTGGATCTCGAACGCACCGATCGCCGAGTACTTCATCGTCTTCGCGACGGTCGCGCCCGGCACCCGGTCGCGCGGCGTGACGGCGTTCGTGGTCGAGAAGGGCGCCGAGGGTTTCGCGGTGGGGCCGCCGATGGCGAAGCTCGGTCAGCGGGCGATCCCCACCGCCGAGCTGTTCCTGCACGACTGCTTCGTGGCCGACGACCAGCGCATCGGCGAGGAGGGGCAGGGCTTCTACGGGCTGATGGAGACGTTCGACGCATCGCGCATCACGCTCGCCGCGAGCGCCGTCGGCGCCGGCCGCGCCGCCGTGGAGTACGCCATCGCCTACGCCAAGGAGCGGCAGGCGTTCGGCAAGCGCATCGCCGACTTCCAGGCCGTGTCGTTCCGCATCGCCGACGCCGCCATGAAGGTCGACCAGGCCCGCCTGATCACGCATCACGCGGCGCACCTGTTCGACGCCGGCCGGCCAGCCGCCAAGGAGGCCGCGATGGCCAAGCTGGCGGCCTCCGAGGCCGCCGTGTTCGCCGCCGACGCCTGCGTCAAGACCCTCGGCGGGTACGGCTACTCGCCCGAGTATCCGGCGGAGAAGTGGCTCCGCGACTCCAAGCTGCACGAGCTCTGGGAGGGGACGAGCGACATCATGCGCTTGATCGTCGCCCGCGAGCTCCTCAAGGACTGAGGGAGACCATGGACATCACGCTCACCGATCGCCACCGCGAGATCGCGGCGAAGGCGCGGCACTACTGCGACACCTACCTGCTGCCGCTCGAGATCGCCTGCGACGAGCGCGACGGCCTCGAGGCCGCCGACCTCGTCGAGGCCCGCCGCGCCGTCATCGAGATGGAGCTGCACGGCATCAACATGCCCCGCGAGTGGGGCGGCCAGGGCTACACGTCGTTCGAGCAGATGCTCGTGCACGAGCAGTTCGGCCGCGCCACCAACGCACTCTGGGACGTGCCGTGGCGCCCGTCGAACGTGCTGCGCTATGCGACGCCCGAGCAGGTGGAGGAGTACGTCCGGCCCGAGATCGCCGGCAAACGCCGCCACGCCTACGCCATCACCGAGGAGCACGCCGGGTCCGATCCGTCCGTGCTCCAGACGAAGGCCGTGCGGGACGGCGACGGTTGGCGCATCACCGGCGAGAAGTGGTACGTCACGACGGGAGACATCGCCGACTACTTCATCGTCGTGGCCGACGCCGAAGGGCACGGGCTGACCAGCTTCCTGGTTGACAAGGGCCTCGCCGGCGTGGCCGAGTCGCGCCGCCCGCGGTTCATGCACGCGTTCGTCTTCGAGCATCCCGAGTTCACCTTCGACAGCGTGTACGTCGACGACTCGAAGATCCTCGGCGGGCTCGGCGGCGGGCTCGAGCTGACGAAGGAGTGGTTCATGGACGAGCGGTTGCTGATCGCGGCCCGCTCGCTGGGAGGCGCCGAGCGCTGCCTCGACGTGGCCTTCGACTACGCCATGGAGCGCCGCCAGTTCGGCAGCCGGATCTTCGACTACCAGGCGGTCTCCTTCCAGCTCGCCGACTGCGCCGTCGAGCTGCAGGCGGCCCGCGCCATGACGTACCAGATCGCCTGGGAGATCGACCGCAAGGAGATCGACGCCAAGACCCTGCACGCCAAGTCGGCCTCGGTGAAGCTGTTCGCGTCGCAGATGGCGAACCGCGTCGCCGACCGCTGTGTGCAGGTGCTCGGCGGCCGCGGCTACATGCGCGAGAACCCGGTCGAACGCCTCTACCGCGACCTCCGCGTCGACCGCATCTGGGAGGGCACGGACGAGATCCAGAAGCTGATCGTCGCGAACGAGCTCGCCAAGCGCGGCCGCGGCGGCCTGTGCGCCTGGCCGGGGTCGGCGCCGCTCGGCTGATGTCGCGCATCTCGCTCGAGACGCTCCGCCGCGAGCAGCTGCTCGACGCCGCCATCTCCCTCGTCGCCTCCAAGGGCTACGAGGCGACGACGGTGCGCGACATCGCGGCCGCGGCAGACGTCGCGACCGGCACCGTCGCGTACTGGTTCGCGAGCCGTGACGATCTGCTGCGGGCGGCGCTGGTCGAGGCCGCCCGCCGGTTCGGCCGGCGGCTCGACGACGCGCTCGCGACGGCGACGACGCCGCTCGAGGAGCTGACCGCGCACGCCGAGGTGGCGACGCCGCGGACGGAGGCGGAGGTCGCCGCGCAGGTGGTGTGGATCGAGTTCTGGCGCCAGGCGCAGCGCGATCCCGAGCTGCGCGCGCTGCACGAGCGCATGTACGACTCGTGGCGCGAGCGCATCGCCGGCAGCGTGCGGGCGGGCGTCGAGGCGGGCGCGTTCCGGGCGGTCGACGCCGACGACTGGGCGCGCCGGTTCGTGGCGCTGGCGGACGGACTGGCGCTGCACGTGCTCCTGCACCCCGGCTCGGTCACCGCCGACGAGATGGAGCGCACCGCGCGCGAGCAGATCGCCGCCACACTGCTCCCGTGACTCCGACGGGGCGCTTCGCGACGCTGCCGCTGCACCTGGGTGGGTTCATCGGCCCGTTCGGAGGCGCCGTCTTGGCCGTGCTCGTGCCGGAGCTGCGCGAGGCGTTCGGCGCCACCACCAGCCAGATCGCGCTCGCGGTGCCCGCCTACCTGGTGCCGTTCGCCCTGCTGCAGATCTTCAGCGGCACGCTCGGGGAGCGGCTCGGCCGGCGGCGGACGGTGCAGGCGGCGTACCTGGCCTACGCGATCGCCTCCGCGGCGACCGCCGTCGCACCGACGATCGGCATGTTCCTGATCGGGCGCGCCGCCCAGGGCGCCGCCAACGCGTTCACGACGCCGCTCGTGATGGCGGCGCTGGCCGACGTCGTGCCGCGCGCGCGGCTGGGGCGCTCGATCGGCACGTTCGCGGGCGTGCAGGCGGCCGGCATCTCGTTCGCGCCGCTGCTCGGCGGGCTCGCGGCCGAGGTGTCGTGGCGCCTCGCGTTCTTCGCACCCGCCGTGATCTCACTGGGGCTGATGCTGCTGCCGCCGCGCGATCCCGTGCCGACCGACGCCGCGGCGCCGTCGCTGCGCGCGCTGCTGAACCGGCGGATGGCGTGCCTGACGATCGCGGCCTGCGCCGGCTACCTCGGGTTCACCGGCCTGCCGTTCCTCGTGTCGCTGCGCATCGACGACGCCTTCGCCCTCGCCTCCTCCCCCCGCGGCCTGATCCTCGCGGCCTACGGCGCGGCCGGCTTCGCGCTCGGCAACGCGGCCGGCCGCCTGGTCGACCGCATCGGCGCGCACCGCGGGGCCGTGATCGGATCACTCGTCGGCGCGGCGTTCGTGGCGGCGCTCGGCTTCGCGCACACGCCGCTGGTCCTGGCGCTGGCCTGGACGGCGGGCGGCGCGGCCTCGGCGCTGCTCTGGGCCGGCCTCAACACCATCGCCGTGGAGACATCGGACACGAACCGCGCCGGTGTCGTCTCCGCCTACCAGGCGTCGAAGTTCGTCGGCGCCGCCGCGGCTCCGGTGGCGTGGCTGCCGCTGTACCACGCCTCGGCGCCGCTCGTCTTCGGGTGTGCGGCAGCGGTGACGTTGGTGGTGATCCCATTCACACCTCGTGATGGCCGCACGACGAAGGCGGCCTCCGACCGCGTTTGACGCGCCGGTCAGGGTGCCCGTACGCTCGCGGGCATGGCCCGTGACCCGCGGCACGACATCCTCTTCGAACCCGTCCAGATCGGGCCGAAGATCCTGCGCAATCGCTTCTACCAGGTGCCGCACTGCACGGGCTTCGGCAATGCCAAGCCGTTCTCGCAGGCGCACCATCGCGCGATCAAGGCGGAGGGCGGGTGGGCCGCGGTCTGCACCGAGTACGCGGCGGTCTCGCCCGACGCCGACGAGTCCCCCTTCGCGCACGTCCGGGTGTGGGACGACGGCGACATGGCGCACATCGGTGTGATGGCGGAGCAGGCCCATGCCGCGGGCGCGCTGGCCGGCATCGAGCTCTTCCACAGCGGCGTGCACGGCCACAACGCCGACTCGCGGCTGGCCTCCATCGGGCCGTCGCAGATCGCCGGCGACTACAACGGGTTCGTCCCGCGCGTGATGACGAAGGCCGACATCCGCCGCGTCCAGGCGGACTGGGTGAAGGCGGCCGAGCGGTCGCGCGACGCCGGCTTCGACATCGTCTACGCGTACGGCGCCCACACCTACCTGCCGGGCCAGTTCCTGTCGCCGTTCTACAACCAGCGCAGCGACGAGTACGGCGGCTCGCTGGTCAACCGGGCACGCTTCTGGGTCGAGCTGCTCGAGCAGCTGGACGACGCCGTCGGCCGCGACTGCGCGATCGTGGCCCGCATCGCCGTCGACCCGGGCGGCGCCGCCGCGGGCGTGCCGCTGGCGGAGAGCCTCGAGTTCATCCGGCTCGCCGACCGGCACGTCCACCTGTGGGACGTCAACATCGGCTCGATCTCCGAGTGGTCGGTCGACTCCGGCGTGTCACGCTTCTTCCAGGCCGGCTGGCAGCTGGAGTGGACCGGACAGGTGCGCCGAGCGACCGAGCGGCCGATCGTCGGCGTCGGACGTCTCACGAACGCCGACCAGATGGCCGAGATCGTCCGCTCCGGCGTCTGGGACATCATCGGCGCGGCCCGGCCGTCGATCGCCGACCCGTTCCTGCCGCAGAAGATCGACGAAGGCCGGCTGGACGAGATCCGCGAGTGCATCGGCTGCAACCAGTGCATCGTCAAGGGCGACTCGAACGGCCACATCGGCTGCACGCAGAACGCCACCGCCGGCGAGGAGTACCGCCGCGGCTGGCATCCGGAGCGCTTCGAGCGCGCGGCGAACGCGAAGAAGGACGTGCTCGTCGTCGGCGCCGGCCCGGCCGGCATGGAGTGCGCCATCGTGCTCGCAAAGCGGGGGTTCGGACGCGTCCACGTCGTCACGGCCGACACCGAGATCGGCGGCATCATGCGCTGGGTGCCACGGCTGCCGGGGCTGGGCGAGTGGGGCCGCGTGCTCGACTGGCGGCGGATCCAGCTGCAGAAGGTGCGGCGCCAGGTCGAGCTGCTCACCGGCGAGCGCCTGACCGCCGCCGACGTGCGCGACTACGGTGCCGAGCTGGTCGTGATCGCCACCGGCTCCCACTGGTCGCCGGTCGGCCTGAACGGCGTCACGCGGGGGCCGATCGACGGCGCCGACGCGACGCAGCCGCACTGCCTGACGCCCGAGCAGATCATGCTCGAGGGCAAGCGCCCGCCGGGATCGCGCGTGGTCGTCTACGACTGCGACGGCTACTACGCGGGTCCTGGCCTGGCCGAGCTGCTGCGCGCCCAGGGCTGCGAGGTGACGATCGTGACGCCGCTCGAGAAGGTCGCGCAGGTAGCGGACGCGGCGCTCGAGGGGCCGCTGCTGCGCCAGCACCTGCACGACCTCGGCATCCGGCTCGTGCCCGATCACACGGTGCGCGAGATCACCGCGACGGGTGTGCGCGGCGAAGACGTCTACGGCGATGCGTTCGAGATCGCCTGCGACGGCGTGGTGCTGACGACGCAGCGCCTCTCCGACGACGCGCTCTTCCGCGAGCTGGCCGACGACCCCGGTGGGCTGGAGGGCGTGTACGCGATCGGCGACTGCGTCGCGCCGCGCGTGATCGCCGACGCGATCTGGGACGGGCACCGGCTGGCCCGCGAGATCGACAGCGCCGACCCGGCGACGGCGCTCCCCTGGAAGCGCGAGCGGACGGCGCTCGGATGACGCGCTCGCTCTGGCTCGCCGAGGCGCTCGGCGACGTCCCCCGGCGGCCACCGCTGGCCGGCGACGTGCGCTGCGACGTGTGCATCGTCGGCGGTGGATTCACCGGTCTGTGGACGGCGCTGCAGATCCGCGAGCTCGAGCCGTCGGCCGACATCGTGGTGCTCGAGGCCGACGTGTGCGGCGGCGGTGCGAGCGGCCGCAACGGCGGCTTCGCGATGACGATGTGGTCGAAGTTCGGGTCGCTGAAGAAGCTCGGGCCGACCGCCGAGGCGGTGTGGCTGGCGCAGCAGGCGGCGGAGTCCGTCTCGGCCATCGGCCGCTTCTGTGCCGACCACGGCATCGACGCGGCGTACCGGCGCAACGGCTGGGTCTGGACGGCGACGAGCGAGGCGCAGCTGGGCGCCTGGGACGCGACGATGGAGGCGCTGGCCGCTGCCGGCATCGGCGAGGCGCTGGAGCCGCTGACGCCGGAGGAGGTGGCGCGGCGGTCCGGCTCCCCCGAGCATCTCGCCGGCGTGTTCGATCCCGACGTGGCGCACCTGCAGCCGGCGATGCTGGCCCGCGGACTGGCGCGGGTGGCCGAGGCGCAGGGGATCCGCATCCACGAGGGCACCGAGATGGCGGAGCTCGGCCGGACGTCGCCGCCGACGGTGACGACCCCGGGCGGCACGGTGCACGCGGGCGCGGTGGTGCTGGCGGTGAACGCGTGGGCGGCGCGGCTGCCCGAGGTGCGACGGTCGCTGGTGGTGACGTCGTCGGACGTGATCGCGACGCCGCCCGTTCCCGCCGTGCTGGACGAGATCGGCTGGACGTGGCAGGACGGCCCGTGCGTGTCCGACTCGCGGCGCCTGGTGAACTACTACCGCCCGACGCGCGACGGCCGCGTGGTGTTCGGCAAGGGCGGCGGGCTGCTGGCGCTGGCGGGGCGGATCGGCCCGAAGTTCGACGAGCCGTCGGGCCGCGCCGACATCGTGCTGCACCACCTGCACCGCAACTATCCGCGCCTGGCCGGGACGCCGGCGGCCGAGAGCTGGTGCGGTCCGATCGACTACGCGCTGGACGGCCTGCCGTTCCTGCACCGCCTGCCGACCGCGCCCGAGGTGATCGTCGCCGCGGGGTTCTCGGGCAACGGCGTCGGCCCGGCCCATACGGCGGGGCGGGCGCTGGCCTCGATGGCGCTGCGCCGCGACGACGACTGGTCGCGGACGCTGCTGGCGCGCGCCCCGGTCGGCAAGCTGCCGCCGGAACCCGGCACGTGGCTCGGCGGCCAGGTCGTGAAGCGGGCCCTGCGCCGCAAGGAGGACGCCGAGGACCGCGGCGGAAGCACCGACCCGGTCACCCTCCGCCTGGC
>JBKJIG010000152.1:0-9119 GCA_046598415.1 Gaiellales bacterium | reverse complement strand
GCGCGCAGCCTGGCGATGACCTCGGCCTCGTTGGCGTCTGACGCCTCGGCGAGCTTCTGCACCGCCGTGTAATACGCGCCGCTGCGCTGGCCGACACCGCCGAACGCGATCGTGAGGACGATGGCCGCGATGATCCACGGATCCCAGATCTCGAAGCTGTCCGAGTCGAGCGCGAGAACGACCCCGAAGAGGAGCACGAGCACCAGCCCACCGCCGATCAGCGCGGTGCCGACGGGCGCGACGCGGAACAGCGTGCGCGTCTGCTCGAGCGACGTCATGCGCCGGCCGCGGTAGACGAGCACGCTGAACAGCACGAGCGATGCGGCGACCGCGAACGCGGAGATCAGATGGAGGGCAAGCATCCAGCCTGTGAAGTCCACGCGGCGAGGGTAACGCATCCGGTCCGGCGTAGTACGACCTGGGTTCGTTACGTGACGGGGCGCACGCCGGCGGGCAGCGACGCGCCGCCGAACAGGTCGGCTGCTGCGTCGGCCCACGCCGTCATCGCAATGCGCTGCGACCAGGGGCCGAACGAGACGCGCGCCACGCCGAGCGAGGCCATCTCGGCCTGCGTGATCGAGCCGGGCACGGAGATGACGCTGATCATGCGCTCGCCGATGCCCTCGACGAGGCGCGACACCGTGGCCGCGTCGAGCTTGCCGGGGACGAACACGCAGGTCGCGCCGGCATCGAGGAAGGCCTTGCCGCGCTCGATCGCGTCCTTGGTGACGGCGTCGCGGTCGCGGTCGCCGGCGAGCAGGAACGCGTCGGTGCGCGCGTTGAGGGCGAACCGCACGCCCTCGGCGTCCCCCGCCTTGACGGCGGCGGTGACCGCTGCGACGGCCTCGTCGAACGGCTTCATCTCGTCCTCGAGGTTGGCGCCGACGATCCCGGCGCCGATGGCCCGGCGGATGGTCTCGCCGGCGTTGCCGTAGCCGGCCTCGAGGTCGGCGCTGACCGGCAGTTCGACCGCCGCGGCGATGCGCCCGACCGCGGTGAGCATCTCGTCGACCGGGATGTTCTCGCCGTCCTCGTATCCGTGCGAGGCGGCGATGGAGTGGCTCGCGGTGGCGATCGCGCGGCAGCCTGGCTGCCCGGCGAGGATCTTGGCGCTGACCACGTCCCACACGTTCACCATCACGAGCAGCTCGGGGTCGTTGTGGAGGCGCCGGAGTTCGGCCGCCCTGTCGGCGAGGGTCATTGCTGGATCGTATCGACCGGCGACGCCTCGGGGAGGGGCTCGCCGTGATCGATAACCGAGTGGTCGTCGTCGTGCGGATGCGCGTGCACGAGCCGGCCGTGACGGTGGGCGTGCGGGTGGATCAGATTGGCCGCGAGCAGCATGTCGCGGTCGTCGAGCACCGCCTCGGGCGTGCCGTCGCTGACGATTCTGTGGTGCTCGGAGAACACCAGGCAGCGGTCGCAGACCCAGTCCAGCACGGCCAGGTCGTGCGTTGCCAGCACGATCGTCTTGCCGGCGCGGCCCAGCTCCACGATCAGCTCGAGCAGCCACTGCTGGGTGCGCGGATCGAGGGCCGCGGTGGGCTCGTCGAACAGGATCAGCTCGGGGTTGGTGACCAGCACGGAGGCGATCGCGACCCGCTTCTTCTGGCCGCCCGACAGCTGGTACGGCGCCCGGTCGGCGAGGTCGGAGATCTCGAGCATCGCCATCACGTCGACGATTCGCTGCTCGACCTCGTCCCGGCCGATGCCGAGCTGGAGGGGCCCGAAGGCCACCTCCTCTCGCACCGACGGCGAGAACACCTGCGCGTCGGTGTTCTGGAAGATGAAGCCGACGCGGCTGCGGAACGCGGTCGAGAACTGCTCGTCCTCGAGCAGGTCCTCGGTGACCGGATGCCCGAACGCGCGGTAGTGGCCGGTGTCGGCGAACAGCAGCCCGTCGAGCAGCTTCAGCAGCGTCGACTTGCCGCAGCCGTTGGCGCCGAGCAGGGCCAGGGTCTCGCCGGCGGCGACGTCGAAGGTGACGTCGTCGAGGGCCTTGAAGCGCTCGAGGTACGAGTACGAGAGGCCCTCGCACATGAGCAGCGGTTCAGCCGATGGCACGGTCGCCTCCGATCAGGAGCAGCATGCAGAGGACCGCGCACGCGAGCACGGCGATGTCGAGGACGGTGACGCGGAACCGGTCGAGCGTGCGCGCGTCACCGCGGTAGCCGCGGCTGGTCATCGCCTGGTGCACCTCGTCCGCCAGATAGTGGGCCTTGCCGAAGAGTGCCCCGGCCGTCGCGCCCACGAACGCGCGTCCGCCGCGCGCATCGCGCTCCGGTGCGATCGATCGTGCCTTGCGTGCCACGTACATGTCCTGGACGGCGCCGAGCAGCACGAACAGGTAGCGGTACGCCATGCCGATCACCAGCACGAACATGCGCGGCACGCCGAGTGCGCGCAGGGCGGACAGCAGTCGCGCCCACGGCGTCGTCAGCGTCACGAGCATCACCAGCGAGATCGAGGTGGCGACACGGATCGTGATGATCGCCGCCGCCATCAGTCCCTGCCGGGTGAGCCCGAGGCCGAACGGCAGCGACACGACGACGTCGCCGTCCGTGACGATGTTGAGCGTCGCGGGCAGCACGATGATGCCGGTGAAGATCGGGATGAACAGCCACACCCGCTTCACGAAGAAGCCGAGCGGCAGCGCCGATGCGCGGGCCAGCACCAGCGTGCCGGCGTACGCGGCGAGCAGCACGGTGACGTTGTGCACCAGGCCAACCGCCACCAGCAGGCCGACCAGCGCCAGGGCCTTGGCGCGTGCGTCGAGGCGTTGCAGCAGTCCGCGCGTCCGGGCGACGTCCTCCGAGAACAGCGCCGCCTGCAGGACTCCACCGGCACCGGCGATGGTCTTGGCCACGAAGCTGCCCTTGCGCCGCCTGCCGATGCAGCCGCACGGGCAGAGGCCGACCTCGGGCTGCAGCAGCCACTGGGGCGTTGCGAGATGCGGCGGGGTCATGCGGGAGTCGCAGCCGCGTTCGAGTCGGCGCTGCGGTACCGGGTCACGAGCCGGATCACGAGGATCACCAGCGCGATCGCGAGGCCGACGGCGACCGCGCCGACGATGGCGGACAGGGCGTAGCCGAACCGCGCGTTCGATCCGTCCGAGAAGCCGTACCCGCCGAGCACCGTGTTGCTCCACCAGCCGGTGTAGTGGTTGAGGCCCTGCGGCACGGCATCGAGCCCGTACTTGCGGAGATCGAGATCCTTCGGCGCGCCCTCACCGAACGCGCCGCCGGGCGCGAGCAGGCCGAGGGGCGAGAGCAGCACCATCGCACCGAGGCCGTAGAAGGCCCAGCGCCAGGAGACGGGACGGCGCTCGAGCTCGGCGTCGGTGGTGGGGACGTCGGGGTGGTTGAGGCGCATCAGCGGCAGGTTGGCGCGCTGCAGATACGCGATCACGCCGACGGTCAGGGTGAACTCGACGAAGCCCGCGATCGTGAGGTGCGCGAAGGCCATCGCCGGAATGGTCTGCGACAGATCGAAGGGGGCGTACAGCGGCGTGCCGTCGGCGGTGTGGAAGAGCGTCGGCTGCAGGCCGAACTCGATGGCCGCGACGAGGGCGCCGGCGTTCAGCCCGACGTAGGAGGCGATACCCGCCGACGCCGCGCGGCGCGACGAGGTGAGCGAGGTGTTCGAGGTGAGCAGCCGGTAGACGGCGTAGCCGACGAACGGCATCACGAACGCCATGTTGAAGGCGTTGGCGCCGAACGCGAGGACGCCGCCGTCACCGAAGAAGAGCGCCTGGATCAGCAGGGCGACGCTGACGGAGATGACTGCCGCCCATCTCCCGAGCAGGATCGCGATCAGCACCGCGCCCACGCCGTGTGCGGTCGTGCCGTCGGGGATCGGCAGGTTGAACATCATCACGAGGAAGCTGTACGCCGCGCCGACCGCCATCAGCGGCGCGTAGCGGCTCGTCACGACCTTCTGCACCCGGCGTGACGCGACGGCCCAGACGGGCACCATGGCCGCGGTCAGGACGGCACAGGTCGTGGGGCTCAGATATCCGTCCGGTATGTGCACCGCGCGCTCCTCCCGCTCCGCTGATACCCGGCATCCGTATCAGCGTCGCGATCGGTTCGGTCAGCGGCATCATGTCGTGCCCGCACGCCGCGTGCCGCGCCGGGGTAGTGACGATTACCACCCGCTCAGGAAGGGCGGCGCGCAGCGTACAGCCGCACCGGTGCCGTCCACGTGCGCGCCACCTCGTGTGCGTCCTGCAGGCCGTGCGAGGAGATCTCCTCGACCAGGTCGGCACCGTCCCACGGGTGACCGCCGGCGCGGACGGTGCGCAGGTCGACGAGCAGCCGGGAGAGCGGGTCGGGCGGACCGGCGAAGGTGCCCGGCAGCAGCCAGCCGCCCGGCCGCAACGCACCGACGGCCGCCGCCATGATCGCCGGCACGATCGCGCGCGGAAGAAACGGCATCGGCAGCCAGATCGCGTCGTAGGTGTCGCCCTCCGCGAGGCGCGTGGCATCTTCGATGCGCAGCCCGACGCGGTCGGCGAGTCCGGCCGCGGCGACGTTGTCACGCGCCAGGGCGAGCGACCGCTCGTAGATGTCGATGCCCACGACGCGCGCCGCGGGGAAGGCCTGCGCGAACGCCATCGCCAGCCAGCCGGTGCCGGTGCCGACGTCGAGCAGCGCCGCGCCCGGCCGCGCGAGAGCCTCGGCGAGCCCATCGAGCTCGCCGCTGGCAGCCGCGACGATGGCCGCGATGGGCGCCGACTGCCGGCCAATGCCCTGCAGCAACAAGTCGTCGTCCGATGTCCAGCCTGCCGCCCGCTCCGGAGCGTCGACCAGCTCGGCGGACATGGCGAGCAGTGCGCGGGCCATGCCGACGACGGGCGCCCCCTGCGGGCGCGTCACGTCGGGCTCCTCGCCGAGCACCTCGACGGCGATCGCCCGCAGCAGGTCGTGGACGCGTGGGTCGACGGTCAGCTGCTCCGTCTCGACGCGCAGGTAGGCCGCCACGGCGGCGAGCGCCTCGAGTGAGCTGCCGAGCCGCGCTGCCGTCCCCATGAGCTGCTCTGGCTGCACGAGCGAGATTGTGCACGCTCGAGGACGTATCCTCCGCCGCATGTCCGCCTATCTCGTCGTCCACGTCGACGTCCACGATCCCGTCCGCTACGAGACCTACAGGGCGATGGCACCCGCCAGCATCCGGCAGTACGGCGGCCGTTACCTGACGCGCGGCGGCGCCACCGAGGTGCTCGAGGGCGACTGGGAGCCGAAGCGCCTCGTGCTGCTGGAGTTCCCGTCGGTGGAGCGGGCGAAGGCGTTCTGGCACTCGCCGGAGTACGCCGAGGCGAAGGCTCTGCGGATGGCGGCGGCGACGTCGGAGATGGTGCTGCTCGAGGGCCTCGACGCGCAGCCGTGGGAGTGACGGGCTGGTACTGGGTCGAACCGGGCCGGCTGGCCGCCGGGCCACATCCGCGCTGCGAGACCGTGCCCGAGCTGCTTGAAGCCGGCATCTCCGCCTTCGTCGATCTGACCCGGGCCGGCGAGCTCGCAGCGTACGACGGGCTGATCGGCGAGGCAGTCCACCACCGGCGGCCGATCGGCGACTTCGGCATTCCCACCGACGGAGCCCTGACCGAGACGCTCGACCTGATCGACCGGCTGCAGGCCGAGGGGCACGCCGTCTACGTCCACTGCTGGGCCGGCGTCGGCCGGACGGGCACGGTGGTGGCGTGTCACCTGATCCGCCACGGCATGCAGGGCGACGAGGCCCTGGCGCGGATCGCGAAGCTGCGCGAGAGAGCGCTGGCGCTGAGCCGCGCGTGTCAACCGCGCACGCTCTGCAACGTCTCGCACCGATCCCGTCACGAACCACGCCATCCGTGGCCGTTCCGGCACCGCGTGCGAAACCGGTCGTCCGCAGCTGCTATGGCGCGGCGCTGTTCGCGGGAACCTCACGCGCCGCTCCGGCACGCACCACACAGCTCGCTCGGATCCCGTCATGGAACACGCCATCCGTGGCCGTTTTCGCACCGCGTGCGGAAACGGACATCCGCCGCGCCCTCGCCGCACGGCGGACTCTGCGCCACGATGTCGTCCGCACCGTCAGGCGATTCCAGGAGGTGGCGCCATGCCCGAAACGGCAGAGCAGATCTACGACCGGTGTCACGACCGGCTGGTGATGCCCGACGTGGCCGATTGGGAGACGTTCCCGTTCAGCGGCGAGATCGACGTGCGGCCGCTCCAGGCGCCGCTGGAGGCCGAGCCACCGCGGCGTGGGGCGGGCGGCGTCGACTGCCGCGCCTGCACGAACCCGGACAGCGACTACCTGTGGACGGACGACCACTGGCGCGTGTCGTCCACCTCGGCGCCGACGGGCATGCCGGTCGTGCTGTTCATCGAGCCGCGCGACCATTACGCCGAGCCGGGCGACCTGCCCGACGACCTGGCGGCGGGCATGGGGCTGATGCTGGCAAAGGCCGAGCGCGCGGTGCGCGGCATCGGCGAGATCGGCCGCGTGCACGTGTGCCGCTGGGGCGACGGCTCGGAGCACCTCCACTGGTGGGTGATCGCACGCCCCGCCCGTCTCCCGCAGGTGCTCGGCAGCCTCTGCGAGCTGTGGGACGAGGTGCTGCCGCCGGCGCCGGTGGAGATCTGGCGCGACAACCTCGACCGCGTGGTGGCGGCCCTGCGCGCTACGTGATCTGCGCGATGGCGACCGGCGCCGTGGTCGGCTCCGGCGAACCCGCCGCCGGCTCGACCGTGACGCCGATCTGGTCACCGGGGCGTACGTCGGCAATCGACACCGGCTCGACGTCGGACATCAGCCCGACCGCCCGCGGCGCCGTGCCGGGTCGCATCACCCACACCTCGTAGGCGTGGCCGGACGGCGCCGGGCCGAGCGTCCAGCTCGTCAGGCGGGCGGAGTCGCCCGAGACCGCGATCGCGCCGGCGGCGTTGGAGAACTGCACCGTCCGCGCACCGGACGGAGTCAGCTGCGGCAGGGACAGCGCAACGGCGACGGCCGCCGCGACCAGCATCGCCGGCACGGCGACGCGCGGCCACGTCCAGTTCCAGCGACGCGTCCGGGCGGCACGGCGCCGCGGAGACGCGCGCGGCACCTCGAGCACCCGCGCCCGCAGGTGCGCGGGCGGCTCGACCGGCGGCGCGGCGAGCGCCAGCAGGGCGAGCGTGTCGGTGGTCGCGGCGTAGTCGCGCCGACACCCCTCGCAGTCGTCGAGGTGCGCGTCGACCGCATCGTGCTGGTCCGCGTCGAGCTCGTCGAGCGCGAAGCCGACGAGCAGCTCGTCGGACGGGTGGAAGTCGGTGCTGTTCATCGCTCTCCCTCCAGCTGACCCCGCAGGCGCGCGAGCGCGTCGAAGGTGCGCCGCTTGACGGTGCCGAGCGGCAGGCCGAGGCGCGTGGCGAGCTCGGACTGCGTGTAGCCCTCGAAGTACGCGAGCTCGATCAGTTCGCGCTCGCGGTCGGGGATCGTGGCGAGTGCGGCTTCGAGCCGCTCGCGCTCGAGCCGCGACCAGGCCTCGTCGGCCGGCCCGGCGCTGACGCTCTCGAGCACCTCGGTGTCGACCTCGTCGATCAGGCCGCCGCGGCGCTCCTCATGCCGCACGCGGTCGATCGAGCGGGCCCGCACCTGCAGCAGCACCCACGAGCGGGCACTCCCCCGCCGGGCGTCGAACCGCGCGGCGCCGCGCCATACGGCGACGAACGCCTCCTGCGTGGCCTCCTCGGCGAGCGAGGGGTTGCGCAGGATCCGCACCGCCAGCGCGTAGGCGAGCGAGCCGAGCCGATCGTACAGCTCGGCGAACGCCGCCTCGTCGCCGCGCGCGGTGCGTGCGACGAGCGCCTCGTCCGAGCAGTGGAGCAGGTCCCGGTCGCGGGTGCGCGTGGCAGGTATCTGGGCGCGACTTGTCACACGTTGCATTCGCTCGAAACGCCTGGCCGGTTCGCCAACGCGCTCGCCCGAGGACGGCTGCGGGCCCGCCGGCAAGGGGATGCCGGCGGGCCCGTTTGCAGGCCGCGATGCAGAACCGCGGTGCGTGCCTACTGCAGGTGCTTCTCGGCGATGATGCCGCCCGCCAGCGCGTCGCCCGTCTCGTACATGTGGGCGAAGGACGCGCGGGCACCGGCGGTCGCCTCGTCGTAGTTGCCGGCGGCGTACGCGTCGATGGTCTTCAGCAGCTCGTCGACGTGCATCTGCAGCTGCGACTTGACGGCGTCAGCCGGCAGGCCGGTGGCGCCGGCGAGGAAGTCGCCGTGCTCGGCGATGTAGCCGTCGAGGCCCTTCTTGGCCTCGGCCTGGCCGGCGTCGTCCTTCTTGGCGAGCGCCGTCACGTAGTTGACGAAGAAGCCGATGTGCTGGCGCCACTGGGCCAGGAACGTCGTCTTCGCCTCGTCGCCGAAGGCGCCGCCGATCATGTCGCCCAGGGCGACGGTGTTCTTGTCGAGCGACGCGGCGGCCGCGTCGAAGTCGGCCGAGCCGTCGAAGCCCCGCTCCATGGCGACGATCGCCAGGGCGGCGTGCTCGGCCAGCAGGTCGTCGAGCTTGACGCGCAGGTCGGCGGCCGGGCCGGTGGTGGCGCCGAGCGACTTCTGCTGGGCGATCGCCTCGGCCAGGATGTCACCGGTGGCGCCCATGTGGACGTAGCCCAAGGCGGCGTTGGCGTACGAGCCGTCGTAGTCCTTGGTGCCGAACGCGTCGACGGCCTTGGCGGTGTGCGTGACGTGCATCCCGAGCTGCGCCTGGACGGCGTCGGCCGGCAGGCCGGTGGCGCCGGCGAGGAACGCGCCGAAGTCCTTCTGGTACATCATCAGCCCGTCGACGGCCTTCGTCTTGCCGGCCTCGTCGTTCTCGGCGGTGGCGACGGTGTAGTTCACGAAGTAGCCGTTGTGCGCGTTCCACTGGTTGGAGAACGCGGCCTTGGCGTCGTCACCGTAGAGGCCGCCGATCGCGTCGGCGAGGTCGTCGGTGTTGGCCTGCAGCTCGGCGCCCTTGGCGTCGAAGCTCTTGCCGCCGAGCAGCGCGGTCTGCGTCGCGTCGACCGCGATCTGCATGTGCTCGCCGAGCAGGCGGTTGAGGGTGACGCGCAGGTCGACGGCGTCGTTGAAGCCCGGCTTGCCGGCGGCCGTCGT
>JBKJIG010000082.1:0-8192 GCA_046598415.1 Gaiellales bacterium | reverse complement strand
ATTCTCGACAACCTGCGGCGAAGCCTGGTCGCGCCCGCGCTCGTCGCGCTGTTCATTGCCGGCTGGGCGTTTCTGCCGGGCACGCCGCTGGCCTGGACGCTGATGGCGCTGGCCGCCATCGGTTTCCCGGTGATCGCGCGGTTGCTGCAACTGGTGGGCGGGCCGCAACGCGGTCAGGGCGTGCGGGTCTACCTGCGAGCGTCAGGCGAAGACCTGGAAGCCGACCTGGCGCGCGTCGCGTTGCACCTGACCTTCGTAGCCCACCAGGCGTGGGAAATGCTCCATGCGGTCGGCGTGACGCTGACCCGTCTGCTGCGCGGGCAGGGCCGGCTGCTGCAGTGGGAAACCGCGGCGGCAGTGGCACAGCGCCACGGCTCCCTCAAGGCGTCGGAGTTTTACCAGGCCATGCGCGTCAGCCCGATGATTGCCGTTGCCGCCCTGCTGCTGGTAATCGTCGCGCGGCCCGCGGGCTTGCCGATTGCGCTCACGATCCTGGCGCTGTGGGTGGCCGCGCCGCTGATTGCCTTCGTCTTGAGCAAGCCGGTGCCGTCGCTGCGTCCGGAGATCACCGACGAGGATCGCGAATACCTGCGGACCATTGCCGAAAAAACGTGGCGATACTTCGACACGTTCGTCACCGCTGAGCATCGCTTCCTGCCACCAGACAACGTGCAGTTCGATCCCGAACCGCGGGTGGCTCACCGCACCTCGCCCACCAACATCGCCATGGGCCTGCTGGCCACGTTGTCGGCCCACGACCTTGGCTTCATCGAGACCGACTCGCTGCTCGACCGGCTCGAGAACACGCTGACCACCCTCGATCGCCTCGAGCACTTCGAGGGCCATCTACTGAACTGGTACAACACCACGACGCTCGAGCCGTTGGCCCCGAAGTACGTCTCGACCGTCGACAGTGGCAACCTGGCGGGCGCGCTCATGACGCTGGCGGTGGGCCTTCGCGCACTGGCCAGGCAAGCGGACACCACGCCCGAACACGCCTTGCGGCTCGAATCGCTGGCCGCCCGCGCCGCGGTCTACTTCGATGACATGAAATTCGCGTTCCTGTACGACCGCAAGCGCCGGCTGTTCGCCATTGGCTATCGCCTTGCCGATACCCTGGGCGCCGCTCGTCTCGACGCGTCGTACTACGACCTGCTCGCCTCGGAAGCCCGCCTCGCTAGCTTCATCGCCATCGCCAAGGGCGATGTGCCGGAAGTGCACTGGTTCCGCCTCGGCCGGCTGATCACCAGCGTGCATGGCTCACCGGTGTTGCTGTCGTGGTCGGCGACCTTGTTCGAATACCTGATGCCGCTGCTGCTGATGCGCAGCTACCCCTCCACCCTGCTCGACACCTCGTGCCGCATGGCCGTGCGCCGGCAGATCGACTACGGCGCCACGCGAGGCACGCCGTGGGGAATTTCTGAATCGGCCTACACCGCGGTGGATCGCCACGGGAACTACCAGTACAAGGCGTTTGGCGTTCCCGGGCTCGGCCTCAAACGCGGACTTGGCGACGAGCTGGTAATCGCGCCGTACGCCACGGCACTAGCGGTCCTGATTGATCCGGCGCGCAGCGCGCGCAACCTGCGCCGGCTGGGCGAGGCAGGGCTGTTGGGCGATTACGGTTTTTACGAGGCGATTGACTACACTGACCGCGGCACCGCCAGCGCGCGCAAGGCGGGCGAGGGCGTCGTCGTGCCGGCGTTCTTCGCGCACCATGCCGGCATGTCGCTGGTGGCCCTTGCCAACGCCATCACCCACGACCGCATGATCGATCGCTTCCACACCGACCCGCGCGTGCGGGCGACGGAACTGCTGCTGCAGGAGCGCATTCCGCGGCAGCAGCCGGTGACCGAACCGCGGCCGCTCGACGAGATGCTGGTCACGGCGCCGACGCTCGGCGTCCCGGTTCGCCGCTACAAGACGCCGCACACGGTGTTCCCGCACTCGCAGTTCTTGTCGAACGGCAAGTACGTCACGGTGGTGACCAACGCTGGCGGCGGCGCCAGCTTCACCGATCGCATGGCGGTGACCCGCCGGCGACAGGACGCGACCACCGACCACGGCAGTCACTTCATCTACTTGCGTGACATCCGCAGCGAGGCAGTCTGGTCGCCCACGTATCACCCGGTCCGTCGCGAGGCCGACAGCTACCTCGCCACCTTCCTGCCCGACAAGGCGATCTTCGACTCGAAGAGCCAGGAGATTGCCGCGCGCCTGGAAGTGGCGGTCGCACCCGAACACGACGTCGAAATCCGTTACCTGCAGCTGGTCAATCACAGCGACCGCATTCGCGAGATCGACGTCACCAGTTACGTCGAAGTGGCGCTGGCTGCGATGCGCGAGGACTTCGCGCATCCGGCGTTCGGCAAGCTGTTCGTCGAGACCGAGTACATGCCGGAACGCTCGGCGCTCCTCTGCCATCGCCGCCCGCGCGATTCGCGCGATCCCGGTACGTGGGCCATGCACGTGATGAGCCTCGAAGGGCGTCCACAGGGGCCGCTCGAGTGGGAAACCGACCGCGCACGCTTCATTGGCCGCGGGCACACACTCGAGAATCCCGTTTCGTTGGACGGCCGGCCGCTGTCGGGCACCACCGGCTACGTCCTCGATCCGATTTTGAGCCTGCGGCAACGGGTCCGCATCGCCCCAGGCGAATCGGCGCGACTGTGCTTTGCCACCGGCATTGCGCCCGACCGCGAAACCGCGCGCGCGCTCGCGCAGACGTACCGCGACCCCAGCACGGCCGCGCGAACCCTGGCCCTGGCCTTGGCCCACTCGCAAAGCATCCGGCGTCACATGGACGTCTCGAGCGACGAAGCGGTGCTGTTCGAGCGGCTGGCCTCACGCGTCGTCGGCGCCGACGGTTCGCTGCGCCCTGCCGCCGACGTGCTGGCCGCCAATGAAATGGGGCAGAACAGCCTCTGGGTCCATGGCATCTCCGGCGACCTGCCGATCCTGTTGGTGCGCGTGCAGGACCACGATCTCACGGTGGTTCGCCAGGCCCTCGAGGCCCAGGAATACTGGCGTCTCAAGGGCCTGAAGGTCGACCTCATCGTCCTCAACGAACACCCCGTCAGTTACATGGACGAAGTGCAGGCGACCCTCACCTCGCTGCTGGACGATGGGCCGTGGCGCATGTGGAAGCACCAGCCCGGCGGCGTCTTCCTGCTGCGCACGGACGTGATGGGTCAGGCGGAGCGGATGCTGTTCCATGCCGTGTCGCGGGCAGTGCTGGAAACCAGCCGCGGCGACCTGCGCGCACAGCTGGCGCGGCCACCCCTGGCGCCCGTCGCCTCGCTGCCATTGGCGGCCCTCACGAGCATCGACAAGTCGGACTTGTTGTCGCTCGATATGGCGCCACCCTCGTGGCCGAGCATGAGCGTGAGCACGCCGCCCCTTGCGTTGGGGAATGGGCTGGGCGGATTCGCCGACGCCGGCAAGACCTACGCGATTGTGCTCGAGGGCGACCAGGACACGCCAGCGCCGTGGTCGAACGTGATCAGCAATCCGCAATTCGGCACCGTCGTCAGTTCCAGCGGCTCGGCGACCACCTGGTCAGAGAACAGCCGCGAGAACCGGCTGACACCGTTCGCCAACGACCCAGTGACCGACCCGAGTGGCGAAGCCATCTACATCCGCGACGACGACACCGGCGCGGCATGGTCGCCGACGCCCGGACCGATGGCGCGGAATCGCACGAGCGGACGGTTTCTGATTCGTCACGGCGCCGGCGTCACGCGGTTCTCACGCTCCTTTCAGGGCGTGCACCAGTCGCTCGAGGTCTTTATCGACGCCACCGACCCCGTGAAGTACTCGCACCTGACGCTGGTGAACACGACGCAGTCGCTGCGGCACCTGAGTGTGTTCGCTTACAACGACTGGGTGATCGGACCGCCACGCGAAACCGAGCAGCGGCACGTGATCACCGACTACGACCCCGGCCGCGGCGCGGTGCTCGCCACCAACGCCTACAACACCGAGTTTGCCGGACGGGTGTGCTTCGCCACGGCCAGCGAGCGTCCAATCTCGGCCACTGGCAATCGCCGCTCGTTCATCGGCCGTAACGGTTCCGCGGTGCAACCGGTCGCGCTCGCCGACGACAGCCTGACGGGAGAATTCGGCGCCGGGCTGGATCCGTGCGCGGCCCTGCAGGTCCGCATTGTTCTCAGCCCGGGCGAGACGCGAAAGATCGTGTTCCTGCTCGGCGAGGGCCGCGACCACGCGCACGCACTGGCGCTGATCGATGCGCTCGGCCCGCCGGCGCAAGCGACCGCCGCTCTCGAGCGGGTGCAGGCATTCTGGGATCGCACGCTGGATGTGATCAAGGTTCGCACGCCAGACGACTCGTTCGACATGATGATGAATCGCTGGCTGCTCTACCAGGATCTGTCATGCCGGATCTGGACCCGCGCCGGCTACTACCAGCCGGGCGGCGCCTACGGTTTCCGCGATCAATTGCAGGACGTGATGGCCTTGCTGTTGGCCGCGCCGCAACTGGCGCGCGAACACATCCTGCGTGCGGCCGGGCGCCAGTTCGTGGAAGGCGACGTGCAGCACTGGTGGCACGAACCGGCGGGCCGCGGGCTTCGCAGCCGCTGCTCCGATGATCTGCTGTGGCTGCCATTCGTAGTCGCGGAATACGTCCGCACCACCGGCGACACCGGAGTCCTTGACGAGCAGGTGCCGTTCCTCACCGCGCCATCGCTCGCCCCAGGCGAGGCGGAAGCGTACGAGGAGCCGACGCTCTCTGGGGACACCGGCACGCTGTTCGAGCATTGCCGGCGGGCCATCGACCGCGGCCTGACCAGCGGTCCGCACGGCCTGCCGCTGATGGGTGGCGGCGACTGGAACGACGGCATGAACCGCGTCGGCGCCGAAGGACGTGGCGAAAGCGTGTGGCTTGGCTTCTTCATCTACGCAGTGCTCACCGACTTCGTCTCGATCTGCGAAGGCCGTGGCGACCGCGCGTTGGCCGCCCGCTGCCGCCAGCAGGCGCGCCACCTGTCGTCGCGCTTGGAAGAGGCCTGGGACGGCGAATGGTACCGCCGCGGCTACTACGACGACGGCCGGCCACTGGGGTCGGCGCAAAACGACGAGTGCATCATCGACTCGATTGCGCAGTCGTGGTCGGTGCTGTCGGGGGCGGTGCCGCAGCGATTCGCCGAGCGCGCCATGGATGCCGTGCGCGCATCGCTGATCGCCCGGCAGTCGAAGGTCATCCTGCTGTTGACGCCGCCGTTCGACAAGTCGAACCAGGATCCGGGCTACATCAAGGGCTACCCGCCAGGCATTCGTGAGAACGGCGGGCAATACACCCACGCGGCGGCGTGGGTGGTAATGGCGATCGCGAAACTGGGGAGCGGCGACGAGGCCAGCGAGCTGTTCCACATGATCAACCCGATCAACCACACCCGCACGGCCGCCGAAGTGGCGCGCTATCGGCTCGAGCCGTACGTGCTGGCCGGCGACGTCTACGCGCGGCCGCCTCATGCGGGCCGCGGGGGCTGGA
Organism: Gaiellales bacterium; assembly: GCA_046598415.1. Lineage (GTDB taxonomy): Bacteria > Actinomycetota > Thermoleophilia > Gaiellales > F1-60-MAGs149 > VFJZ01. The sequence goes on along the minus strand of JBKJIG010000082.1, from coordinate 2,680 downwards.
GCTGGTATACCGGCTCGGCCGGCTGGCTGTATCGCGCCGGCCTGGAGAGCATTCTCGGCCTGCGCCGGCGTGGCAACACCTTCATGATCGATCCGTGCGTGACGTCATCGTGGCCGGAATATGCCATTGAGTGGCGCCACGGATCGTCGCGCTACGACATTCGGGTCACTAATCCTCACGGCGTCTGGCGCGGCGTGGCGAAGGCGGAACTGGATGGCGCGCCGGTCAACCACTTGTCGATTCCGCTCGTCGATGACGGCGCCACGCACGTGGTGCGGATCACTCTGGGGCGTCGCGAATAGCGTCGTAGGGGTCGCTCGCTGCGCTCGCCTCCTGGGGCTCACTCCGTTCGTGGGGAGAAACTTCCCTACGAAGGCTTGACGAGCCTGAGCCACACGAGTTGCGAAGCAACGAGCCGCACGAGTCCGCGAGCCCCGCCGGCGCTAGCGGTAGTCATCCCGGGTCGGCGAGAACACGTCCAGCACGCGGCAGGCCGTGACGCCGCGACCCGAGTGGCGGACCTCCGGCGGGATGACGAACACGGTGCCTGGCGTCAGCCGATGTGGCGTTCCCTCGACGACCAGTTCCAACTCACCCTCGATCACGCTGACGATCTGCTCATGAGGATGCTGGTGCTCTGGAAAGGTCGCGCCGGCGTCGACCTCGATCCACGAGTGCGTTTGACGATCGGTGTGAATGAGGCGGGCCCGAAGGCCAGGGAAGATTTCGCGCACGGGCAGCGCGCTGACAGTGATAAACGGCATCCCGCTACGCTACCTCACGGGGTCCTCGGTGGCCAACGTTCGTGATCAGCGAAGCTGCTTACTCATGTCTGGGTCGCGAGCGATGACGGCCCTGGCGTAGCCGCAGATCGGGACGATCTTCATCCCATCGTCTCGGGCCCAGTCCACCGCTGCTTGCACCAACTGCCGGCCCAGCCCAGTGCCGCGCAGTTCCGGCGCGACCTCGACGTAGTCGATGCGCATCACACCGGCTTCCGGCAGCGCGTAGTCGAGCGAGCCCATCCGCTCGCCGTCGACGTGCAGCACGAACTCCTGCGCGTCTCGGGTGACCATGACTGTGGCGCCCGGAGCCATCAACGGGTGACGGTCACCGTGACTTGACCATCGGCCGTCAGCGCGCCGTCATCGGCGCGCGCGCGCAGCACGTAGACGCCCGGTTCCCAGAACGTCGCCTGCACCGAGACCTGGCCGTTGGCTGGCATCGCCGGCGGCACCCACACTGGCGCCCACGGTGAATTGGCGCCGGCCCGCGTGTCTTCCCACGACATCACCTGGTCGGGCGTGAAGGTCACCTTGCCCTTGCCGCGGTAGACGAACCACGACACGTGCAGCCCGACGTTCTTGCCGACGGTCACGCGCGCCGGCGGCAGCCAGGCGCGATTCACGCGCACCGGAGCCTGCGATTCAGCCGGCGTATCCACCGCGGTGTCGCGACGCGAGCCCGTGTTGGCGACTGCCGCCCCCGCGAGGCCAGAGCCGCGACGCTTGGGCACGCCGTCATCGGCCACGGCGACGGACAACGTCACCGCCTCGCCGACCTTGGCGGTCAGCGCCTTGCGGCCCTGCACCTCGACGGTCGGCGGGGTGTTGGCGCGAATCTCAGGACTGCTCGATCCCGCACCGAGCGCCCCCGTCTCCGACGCGCGGACGACATCGTCAATCTGGTAGTCGAGCCGCAGGCTCGCGAAGGCCTTCTCGGTGCGGCCCTGCGTGGTCAGTGTCCAGATCAACTCGTCCTTCTCGGAGAAGCCCTTGGGGACCGGAACGCGAAAGATGAAGCGATTGCGCCGCGGCAGAAAGCGGGTCGGCTGACCCTGATCAAGGTCGCCGATGTTGAAGCCGTTGTCGGGCCCCACCGGCACGTCGATCTCTTCTTCCCAGTTCCGGTTCATGTAGCCGAACACGAAATACCTGGTGCCATCGGCCGCCTGTTCCCACCCCTCGTACGCGGGCGACACGTTCTGCCCACGGGAGTACGACAGCGACTGCGCCTGAGCAGTCGTCGCCAGCAGCAGCAACAGGCACGTCAGCAGGCGCGTCCCTTTCACTGCTGCGGCCTCGCCCCCGTGGCCGGTGCCGGCGGGATGTTGCAGAGCGGACAGCCAATCACCATGCTGTTCCTCGTCAGCTTCAATTTCTCGCGCCGGGCCGCCATCTCGGTCTGGAACTGCTCGTCGGTCAGGGAGACACGATTGCCCAGATCGATGAACATGTTGGCGACCGAGCGGTTGCCCGAGCCCTGCCAGTTGCGCGGATCCGGGACGTTCTTGTTCGACGGCGAGTTGTCCATGTAGCCGACGATGTGCAGGATGGTGTCCTTGGGCAAGAGCGGCGCCGAGTCATCGTCGTAGTCGTAGCCCCGCACCCAGTTGTGGTCGTAGCCCACGCAGTTGATGGTCTGGATGTTGTAGCCCCAGATGGCCTCGAGGCACATCCGCGCGCCCGGCGCATGCAGGTGCGGTTCGAACGACAGGATCTTGGTGTTCTCCTTCAGCAGCGCATACGCATGCAGCTGCTGGTTACCTTCCATGGCCTTGATGTCGATGTCGACGCCGTTGCCCAGCGCGTAGGTCGCGCGCTTGTATTCCGGTTGGTAGCCCTTCGGCATGAACTTGAAGGCGACCTCAAGATGCGCGGTGGTGTCGCGACCGTTCGAG
>JBKJIG010000043.1:0-57690 GCA_046598415.1 Gaiellales bacterium | reverse complement strand
CGTACAAGCTGACGACGTACGACCCGGGCGGCCAGATGATGCTGTTCGACCGCCACACCGGCTATCACTGGCCGGGCCTGCCCTACGTCGACCAGGTCGAGTACCGCTGGGGCGTCGACCCGGGCGTGCAGATCCTCGAGCTGTCGAAGGGCGAGGCCGACGTGCTGGCCGACGGCCTCGACGCGCAGAACCTGGCGAAGATGCGGCGCGACTCGAAGCTGAAGGACAAGGTCGTCAAGCAGCCGCTGCTCGCGCAGCGCTGGGTCAACCTCGACCAGAGCCGCCAGCCGCTGTTCAAGGACCTCAAGGTCCGCCAGGCGCTCAACTGGGCCACCGACCGCGACGCGCTGTCGAAGGTCACCGGCGACACGGCGTTCACGTTCGGCGCGCCGTTCCCGAAGGACCTGCCGGGCTTCCCGCGCACCTTCCAGCCCTTCACCTACGACCCGGAGAAGGCGAAGGCGCTGCTGGCCGAGGCCGGCGTCAAGAGTCCCACGTTCGACCTCTGGCTGTCGTCCGACTCGTCCGACGAGACGAAGCTCGGGCAGATCCTGCAGCAGCAGTGGGCGGCCGTCGGCATCAACGCCAAGATCCGCGGCGAGGCGAATGCCGACGCGCTCTATAAGCTGACGATCGACAACAAGTGCGACGCGTGGTTCTCGCTGTACTACGCGATCTACCCGACCATGATCGACCTGCTCCAGTACTACGAGACCGACGGCACGTCGAACTACACGCACTACACGAATACCCAGGTCGACGAGCTGACAGCGAAGGCCCGTCAGACTACCGACCAGGTCGCCCGCGACACGCTGCTGGCACAGGTCGAGCAGATCATCGGCGACGACGCCGTTCACGTCTTCCTGCAGACCGCGAACTGGCTGATGGGCGTCGACCTCGCCAAGGTGCAGAACTTCCACTACTCCGGTGTCTACGGTCCCTACTACGACCGCCTCTGGCTCGCGTAGGCGAGCCGCCGCCCGGCGGTCCAGCATCACCCTCTGGCTCGGCGTCGCCGTGCTGGTGCTGGTCGTCGGGTTCGTCCTCGCTGCGCCGTTGCTCGGCGATCCGTACAAGATCTACGCGGACGGGCTCAGCGGGGACGGGCTGCCGGTGGGCGTCGGCAGCCCCGGGCATCCGATCGGCACGGACGAGATCGGCCGCGACATGCTGGCACGGGCGGCGTACGGCGGCCGGCAGACGCTGAAGTTCACGTTCATCGCCAACCTCACGTCGATGGCGCTGGGCGCGATCGTGGGCGTCATCGCCGGCTTCTACCGCGGCTGGGTCGAGCAGGTCCTGATGCGCATCACCGACATCTTCCTGAGCGTCCCGACTGCCATCACCGGCCTGGCGCTGGCGTCGATCTTCGGCACCGGCATCTCCGGGCTCGTGATCGTGATCACGGTGCTGTACTGGGCCTGGACGGCACGGCTCGTGTTCGGCGAGACGCTCTCGCTGCGACGCCGTGCGTTCGTGGAGGCCGCGGTCTCCTCGGGCGTCGGCGGGCTGACCATCGTCCGCCGCCATATCCTGCCCCACCTCGGGCCGCTGCTGCTCACCGTCGGCGCGCTCAACGGCGCCTCGGTCGTGTCGATCGGCGCCGGTCTGTCCTACCTCGGGGCCGGCATGCAGCCGCCGACGCCGGAGTGGGGGTCGATGCTCGAGCAGGGCCAGAACGCGTTTCAGTACGCGCCGCAGATGCTGCTCGTGCCGCTGGTCTGCATCGTGCTGACGGTGCTGTCGTTCGTGCTGCTCGCCGAGGGGCTCGCGCGCCGCGGCCAGGTGTCGCTGAGAAGGTCATGGCTCGATACCTGACCCTCCGCATCGCGCTCGGCTTCCTGACCATCGTCGGAGTCGTGCTGCTGACGTTCGTCCTGCAGTTCCTGGTGCCGGGCGACCCGGCCCGCCGCATCGCCGGCCCGCGCGCCGACCCGGTGGTGCTCGAGACGGTGCGCGCGAACCTGCACCTCAACGACCCGGTCACCACGCAGCTCGTCACCTACGTCGAGGCCGTCGGCCAGGGCGATCTGGGACTGTCGTACATCCGGCGCCGGGCGGTGTTCGACATGATCGCCGAGCGGCTACCGGCGACCCTGCTGCTGGCGAGCACGGGACTGGCGATCGAGATCGTGCTCGGCAGCGTGCTGGGGCTGTGGGACGGCTTGCGGAGACGCCGATCGAGCGGGCTGGCGGCGATGAACATCATGCTGCTCTCGATCCCCACCTACACGCTCGGCTTCCTGCTGCTCTACATCTTCGGCTTCAAGCTGGCCCTGCTGCCGCTATCGGGCGGTCCCGGGCTGAGGGAGCTGGTGCTGCCCGCCGTCACGCTCGGCCTGTTCGGCGTGCCCTACTACGCCAGCGTCGTGGCCGAATCGATCCGGGTGGCGGCGTCATCGCCGTACGCGCGCACGGCGATCGCGAAGGGCCTGTCGCCGAACCAGGTGGTGCGGGGCCACCTGTTGCGCAACTGCCTGTCGCCCGTGATCACGCTGGCCGGCCTGGACATCGCGATCTACGTCTCGGGCGTCGTGTTCGTCGAGACGGTGTTCGCCTGGCCGGGGATCGGCGTCCTGGCCCAGGACAGCTTCGCGAAGCTCGACCGGCCGGTGCTGATGGGCACCGTCATCGTCGGCGCGGTCGTGGTGGTGCTGTTCAATCTCGTGGCTGACATCTTGCGCATGTTCGTCGACCCGCGGACGCGGTCGGAGGCGGCATGACGGCGACGACGCTGGTCCTCGACAGCATCGACGTGCGGTACGACGGCTTCGCGGCCGTTCGTGGCGCGTCGGTGTCGATCCGCGGCGGCCGCACGCTGGCGCTGGTCGGCGAGTCGGGATCGGGCAAGTCGTCGCTGGCGCTCGCCGCCGCCCGCCTGCTGCCACCCGGCACCGACGTCGCCGGCAGCATCAAGGTCGGCGACCGCGAGCTGTCGGAGCTCGAGGGCAAGGAGCTGCGCGCCGCCCGTGGCCGTATCGTCGGCTATCTGGCACAGGACGCCATGGCGGCGCTCAACCCGGTGATGCGCGTCGGCAAGCAGGTGGCCGAGGTGTTCGAGCGACACGAGCAGACGTCGCGCCGCGAGGCGCAGAAGCGCGCCGTCGACCTGCTGCGCCGCGTCGGCATCCAGGGCCCCGAGATCGTCGCCCGCAAGTACCCGCACGAGCTGTCGGGCGGCATGCGCCAGCGCGTCATGATCGCGATCGCGCTGGCGCTCGCGCCCGAGGTGCTGATCGCCGACGAGCCCACCACGGCGCTCGACGTGACGGTGCAGGCCGAGATCCTCGTGCTGGTGCGCGAGCTGCAGGCCGAGCGCGAGCTGGTCGTCGTGTGGATCACGCACGACATGGGCGTGGTCGCGGAGATCGCCGACGAGGTGGCCGTCATGTACGGCGGCCGCATCGTCGAACACGCGCCCGTGGACGAGGTGTTCGCACGGCCGCTGCACCCGTACACCGCGGCGCTGATCGGCTCCGCCCGCGAGGAGCCGGGCACGCCGCCGAAGGCGCCGTTCGCGACCATCGCCGGCCAGCCGCCGACCCGCGAGATACCGCCCGGCTGCCCGTTCCACCCGCGCTGCCCGATCGCCGTGGTGCACTGCTCGACCGACATCCCGGCCATCCGCGAGCTGGGGGTGGGGCATACCGTCGCCTGTCATCTCGCTGGCTGACGTCCACAAGCGGTACGGGCCGGTGCGCGCGCTCGACGGCGTCTCCCTCGACCTCGAGCCGGGGCGGACGGTCGGCCTCGTCGGCGAGTCCGGGTCGGGCAAGTCGACCGCCGGTCGCCTGATCCTCGGCCTCGAGCGACCGACGTCGGGCGAGCTGCGCTTCCACGGCGCGACGTACCCGCGCACCTCGCGCGGCCTGCGGCCGCTGCGCCGCGCCGTGTCGATGGTGTTCCAGGACCCGTACGACTCGCTCGACGCGCGCTTCAAGGTGCGCGAGGTCGTCGCGGAGCCGCTGCGCGCCCATGGCATGTGGCGCCAGGGCGGTGCCGCCCGCGTCGACGAGCTGTTCACCGCGGTCGGCCTCGACGGCGTCGCCCCGGACACGTATCCGACCGAGCTGTCCGGCGGCCAGCGCCAGCGGCTCGGCATCGCCCGAGCGCTCGCCACCGGCCCCGATCTCGTCGTCTGCGACGAGCCCACGTCGGCGCTCGACGTGTCGGTGCAGGCGCAGATCCTCAACCTGCTGCTACGGCTGCAGGACGACCTGGGCGTCGGCTACCTGTTCATCACCCACGACCTCGACGTCGTGCGGCGGATCAGCGACGACGTCGTCGTGCTGTACGCCGGCACCGTGGTCGAGCAGGGCCCGGCCCAGGACGTGGCGCTGCGCCCACAGCATCCGTACACCCAGGCCCTGGTCAGCGCGATCCCGTCGGCCGATCCGCAGCATCGCCGGCTGGCAGGGCGCAAGCCCGTGGCGGAGGGCATCGCCAGCGCCGCCGCCACGGGCTGCCCGTTCTCCACCCGGTGCCCGCGGGTGACCGAGATCTGCCGGGCCGAACGGCCGGCGCTGACGGGCGGCGCGCACGCGGTCGCCTGCTACCACCCCGGACACTGAGAAGGCAGACTGCCACTGATGAAGACCCTCGTATGCATCAAGCAGGTCGGCTCGGTGGCCGACGACCTCGAGTTCACCGACGACGGCCGCGCGATCGATCCCGACTTCCTCGACTACGCCCTCAACGAGTGGGACGCGTGCGCCGTCGAGGCCGCGCTGACGCTGCGCGAGGCCGAACCGGGCGAGGTGATCGCCCTCACCGCCGGCGCCGACGAGGCCGACAAGGTCGTGCAGCGTGCGCTCGCGATGGGGGCCGACCGCGGCGTCCGGATCGCGCTCCAGACGCAGGATCCCCTGTCGGCCGCACGCGCGCTGGCGACCGTGGCGGGCGCCGAGTCGCCCGACCTCGTGCTCTGCGGCGTGCAGTCGGCCGACCTCGCCAACGGTGCCGTCGGCGCCGCGCTGGCGGGCCTGCTGGGACTGCCGTTCGTCGGCGTCGCCGTGTCGATCGAGCGCGAGGGTGCCGGGCTGCTGGTCTCGCGCGAGCTCGAGGGCGGGCTGCTGGAGCAGGTGGCGGTGCAGCTGCCCGCCGTGGTGTCGGTGCAGACCGGCATCAACAGCCCGCGCTACGTCAACTTCCGCCAGCTGAAGCAGGCCGAGGCGACCGGGATCGACGTGCGCGCCGGCGACGACGCCCCGGGCGCGACCGGCTGGCAGATGACGGAGCCGCCGCAGGGGGAGGGCGCCGCGATGCTGCCGGGCCGCGCCGCCGAGGTGGCCGCGCGAATCGTCGAGCTGGTCGGGGAGCGGCGCTCATGAGCACGTTGGTCATCGCCGAGCATCGCCAGGGCGCGCTGCGTGATGTGACCGCCGAGCTGGTCGGCGCCGCGTCCGCCCTGGGCGGCACCGTCGTCGTCGCCGTGCTGGCCGGATCACCCGGCGAGCTGGCCGACGCCTGCGCCCTGCAGGGCGTCGACGAGGTGATCGAGGTTGCGACGCCGTCGGAGGGCTTCGACTCCGATGTCTGGCGCGCGGCCGTCGAGGCGCTCGTCCGCGACCGCTCGCCGCAGGTCGTGCTGATCGCGCACTCCGTCGACGGGATGAGCTTCGGCCCCGCCGTCGCCGCCACGCTCGGCACCGGGCTGGTCACCGACGTGATCGAGGTGGGGAGGTCGGGTGAGGGCCTGACGGCCACCCGCGCGCCGTATGGCGGCAAGGTCGCGATGACGGTCGAGGTGCCTGTCGGCAGCGTGCTCCAGGTGCGGGCCGCCACGTTCGCGGCCGCCGCTCCGGGCGGCTCGCCGCTGCGCACGACGTTCGCGTGCCCGGCGGTCACCTCCCGCCTCGCGCACCGCGGGTACGTGGAGCAGCCCGCCGGCGAGGTCGACATCACGGGCGCCGAGGTGATCGTCTCGATCGGCCGCGGCATCGGCGAGCAGGACAACATCGAGCTGTTCGAGCGGGTCGCGGCCAAGCTCGGGGCCACGCTGGCCTCGTCGCGGCCGCTCGTCGACGCGGGATGGATGCCGCACGAGCGCCAGGTCGGGCAGTCCGGCGCCACCGTCAAGCCCAGCGTCTACCTGGCGTTCGGCATCTCCGGCGCCGTCCAGCACCTGGCCGGCATGAAGGCCGCGCGCACCATCATCGCCGTCAACACCGACGCCCAGGCGCCCATCTTCGGCGTCGCACACTACGGATCCACGGTCGACGCGCTCGACGTGGCGGAGGCCATTGCAGATGCCTGACGTGCCGTTCGAGATCGAGGAGTACCGCCGTCGCGCCGCCGGCGTGCGCGCGGAGATGGCGCGGCGCGACATCGACGTCCTGCTCATCACCAGCGCGCCGAACACGTGCTACCTGACCGGCTTCGAGTCGATCTGGTACCCGCCCCGGGCGCCGGTCGGCATCGTCGTCACAAGGGACTCGGAGCAGATCGTCTTCTGCGACTACGAGCGGCACCAGAACCAGGTGCAGATGCTCGCGCACTTCGACGACGCGATCTTCTACCAGTACACGACCGCCATCGACACGATCGCGAGCGAGTTCCAGCGCCGCGGCTGGTGCGACGGCACGGTCGGGATCGAGTACTGGTCGATCAACCCCGGCCCGCCGCTGCTGCGCGAGGTGGCCGATCAGATCGCCGCCCGCGGCGCGAAGGTGGTGGCCGGCGACTGGGTCGTGAACCGCGTCCGCGCCGTCAAGTCGCCGGCCGAGATCGACCGCGTCCGGCGCGGCGCGCAGATCGCCGACGAGGCCTTCGAGCAGGTGCTGGCGGAGATCCGGCCGGGGATGACCGAGCTCCAGATCTCGGCCCGGGTCGATCTCGCGATGGCCGACCGCGGCGGCGAGCCCGCCGCCCTGCGAACGATGATCTCGGCCGGTCCCGACGTCTGGTGCCGCACGCACGGCACGCCCGGGCGGCGCCCGGTGGAGCGAGGCGACATCATGTATTTCGACACGGCCGGCGTCGTCGACCGCTACCACGCCGACCTGTGCCGCACGGTCTCGATCGGCACCGACCACGCCCGGGTGCGCGAGATCATGGAGGTCACGCGCGGCTCGGTGGACGCGGTCATCGCCGCCGTCAGGCCCGGCGACCCGCTCGACGTCGCCCAGCGGGTGGCCGAGGACTACGTGTTCTCGCGCTTCGACCGCGAGCAGGTCTGGTGGGTGGGCGGCTACGCGATGGGCCTGGCGCTGCCGCCGGACTGGGTCGGGCACACGTACCTGTCCAACGACGCCTTCGAGCAGTTCACGTGGGAGCCGGGCTACCTGACGAACTACGAGAACATCCTCTTCGACCGCGAGGGGCAGTTCACCGCCTCGTACATGGAGATGCTGCTGATGACCGAGAACGGCATCGAGGTGCTGTCGGGGGTCGACCGTGGCTTGCACGTGGCGCCTGGAGGATAGGATCCGGACGTGACCGAGTACCAGATCACCTACTGGCGCGACCTGCCGTCCCTGGTCACCGCGCGCGACGGCGACGCCGTTGCCAAGGTCGAGCTGCCGCCGCGGTTCGCCGAGCAGATCGACCAGGTCGCGATGGACGAGGGGCTGACCGGCTCGGACGCGTACCTGGAGGGCTGGCGCCGCGGCGAATGGACGACGGGCGACGGCACTCCGAGCGAGCTCGTGGCAGCCGTGATCGCGCGTCTCGAGCAGGAGCACCCCGCATGAGTGCGCAACGGTGCGAACGCAGCGAACACCCTTGCGCACGGTGGTGCACGGCGTGCAGGACTCCGAACGGAGGCACGTCGTGAACCTGTATGACCGGCTCGATCGCGGCGACCTCGTCCTCGGCGACGGCGCCATGGGCACGATGCTGCAGGAGGTCGGCCTCGACGACGGCGGCGCACCCGAGCTGTGGAACGTCGAGCGGCCCGACCCGGTGGTCGAGATCCTGCAGGGCTACGCCGAGTCCGGCGCCCAGTACCTGACCACCAACACCTTCGGCGGCACGGCGCCGCGCCTGCAGCTGCACGGCCTGGACGAGCGCGCCGCGGAGCTGTCGCGCGCCGGGGCCGAGGTGGCCCGCGGCGTCGCCGACCGGTTCGGCATCCTGGTCGCCGGCGACGTCGGTCCGACCGGCGAGATCCTGTTCCCGCTCGGCGTGCTCTCCCAGGACGACGCGCAGCGCCTGTTCGAAGTGCAGATCCGCGGTCTCCAGGACGGCGGCGCCGACTTCCTGCTGATCGAGACGATGAGCGCGCTGGAGGAGGTCGAGGCGGCCGTCCGCGCCGCCCAGTCCATCGCGCCCGCACTGCCGATCGCCGTCACGATGAGCTTCGACACGAACCTGCGCACGATGATGGGCGTGACGCCGGCCCAGGCCGTCCAGACCATCTCCGGTTGGGGCGTCCGCGTCGTTGGCGCCAACTGCGGCCGCGGCCCGGACGAGATCGAGACGATCATGGGCCAGATGGCCGCGGCCCGGCCCGACGGCATCCACCTGATGGCGCAGTCCAACGCAGGCCTGCCGAAGCTGCATGGCGACGTGTTCGCCTACGACGGCACGCCCGAGGTGATGGCCGGCTACGCCCGCCGGGCACGCGAGCTCGGCATCGCCGTGATCGGCGGCTGCTGCGGGTCGACGCCCGCCCACATCGCCGCGATGCGGGACGCGCTGGCCGTCAGCGCGTGATCGCCGTCGACCCCCGCCTGCACGAGGCGGAGCGGGTCGCGGCGCTGCTCGGAGCGGAGCTGCCCGACGACCTCGTCGCGGCCGCGGCGCGCTGCTCGGTCCTGGTCGTCGACGAGTGGACACCCGAAGGCGCGCCGCACGTTCTCGCCGCTCGCGCGTCCGGGGCTGACGTGACGTGCCTGGCCGAGCTGGTGCTGCGGCGCTCTGCGGTACCGGTCGTCGGCATCACGGGCACCGCCGGCAAGACCACCGCCTGCCACCGGTTGGCGGCGATGCTCGACGCCGCGGAGCGGCCGTACGCGATGGGACGCACCGCCCGTGCCGCCAATGCCTGGCCCGATGCCGACCTGTACGAGCGCGCGCCGCTGCTGGAGCCGCCGGCCGTGCTGATCGCGGAGCTGACGAGCACCCACCTGGCGTGGATGGCGACGTCGCCCGAGATTGCCGTCGTCACGTGCCTGTGGCCCGACCACGCCGAGCTGCACGGCTCGGTGGAGGCCTACGCCGCGGCGAAGCGGCGGATCGTGGCGTTCCAGGGCCCGGAGGATCTCGCCCTGCTCGGCCCCGGCGTCCCGTTCACCGGCCCCGGGCGGAACGTCCACTTCGAGGGTGATCCGGCCGCCGTCGTGGCCGACGAGCTGGGCCTCGGCGACGTCGGGATCGCCGATCCGGTGCTGCCGCACCGCTTCTGCGAGCGGCCCGGCCCGGGCGGCATCCGCGTCGTCGACGACGGCATGGCCGCGACACCGGCGAAGGCCGCGTTCGGCGTCGCCCGGCTGGCGCGCGAGCTGGGGTCGCTGCAGCGTGTCGTGCTGCTGGCCGGCGGACTCGACAACGGCGTGCACCGGGCGGCGGCGGAGCAGCAGGCGCTGGTGCGCGCCTGCGACGACGTACGCGGCGCCCGCGTCGTGGCGTTCGGCGACGCGGCGCCACGGATCGCGGCGCTGCTGCCCGATGCGACGGTCGTGGCCGATCTCGAAGCCGCCGTGGCGGCCGGGCTGGAGCTCGCCCAACCGGGCGACGGGCTGCTGCTGGCGCCGATGTTCCCGCTCGCGATGGCCGACCGCGAGCGATTCAGCTCGCGCTGGTAGCCGGCGACGCGGCGGGGTGGATCTCCCACGCGGTGGCCAGGGCCAGCATCGCCTCGAGGCGCTTGCCCGACACGTCGCCGGGCGCCCGGCACGTGTCGCGGAACTGCGCCTGACCGGCCTTGTCGCCGTCGGCGAAGTACAGCAGGTCGACGTCGCAGTGCCACGCGTTCTCGCCGCCGACGCAGGTGGCGAGGAACTCGTCCGGCCGGTCCTTGACGGTGCCCGCCTTGAAGCGGCTGGAGCACGCGCCACCACCCGACAGGAGCTGGATGCAGCCCGGCGAGCCGGCCAGGTCGCGGCACGCCAGCGGGCCGAGGCCGACGTCCTTCTTCTGGCGCGAGATGAGCTGCGCCGTGAACGAGGCCGCCAGCCGCCCGATGGCGTCGGGCGGCGCCACGTCGGTCGCCGCCGGAGCGGTTGTGCCCGGGGCCGTCTCCGCCGGCGACGGCCCCGTGTCGTCCGCAGTCAGCGTCGGCTGGCTCAGCACGGTCGAGCCCGCCTGATCGCCCTCGTCCCCGCACGCCGTCACGAGGACGACGGCGAGCACGAGGGCGACGAGACGACGCATGCAGGGAGCCTACAGAACCCCGCAGGCGCGGGCCGTGTTGGGCCAGGGGTTGAAGCCACGCGCCTCGTAGGCGCGTTCGGCGACGGCCACCTGGGCGGCCGGCGGCCAGCGGTCGGCGGTGCCGTAGCGCTCCAGCAGATCGCCGCCGTAGGCGGCCATGAAGCCGGAGTCCATCTGCAGGCCGCCGTGGTACGGGCCGTTCGGGTCGTTCCACGCGCCCTCACGGCCGTGGATGCACATCCAGTCGTCCCAGCGCTTCAGCGTGCGCCAGAGCGGCTTGGAGGCCCGCACCTGGGCCAGGCGCTTCGCCCAGACGGCCCGCTCGACGGCGAGGTCGGAGGTGTCGCCGGCGAGCGCCGCGGGGCGCATGTGGATCTGCAGGAGGCCGCGCTGGTCACGCAGCTTGACGGCCTTGTCGCGCAGCGTGCGCACGCCCTCGCGCAGCTGGGCGGTGGTGCAGGGGGCCCCGCCACAGACGGGCGGGTGGTGCTCGACGCGAGCCGAGGCGGTCGCGGGGGTGATCAGGGCAGCGGAGAACACACCTGCTGCGAGCAGGCGGGATGGGGCCTTTGACACGGGTACCTCGCTTCCCCGGCACGCCGGGAAACCCGGGCACGAAGTGCCTCACAGGTGCTGACGGAGCCGGAGCAGGAGCGGTGGAACCAGCGCGCACGCCGTCACGACGGCCGCGGCCCCACCTGGTTGTCTCGGAACGGCCCCCAACGTACCACGGGTTTCGGACGGGGCCGCCGGGGCGGCCCCGTCCGAAACGCGAGGTCAGTCAGCCGTGACGAACGCTGCGGCCTCGCTTGCATGCCCCTCGAGCGGCACGTCGACCATGTCGTTCCGGTGCGCCGTCCCGAGGTAGTAGAAGAGGATCCCGAGCGCCAGGATCGTGCCGAGGACCCCGATCACCCACAGCTCGAACTCGGTGCGCGAGACGCCGTAGTCGGCGACCGGGTCGTACGGCCACATGTTGGCCACGGTGGCGAACAACGACCATGCCGTCGTCAGGCCGGTGATGATCCACGCACCCGCCATCCCGCCGGGCACCGAATACGGACGGCGCACGTGCCCGTGCGACTTCCGCAGGATGATCAGCGCCGGGAAGATCAGCGCGTACGAGATCACCGTGGTCAGCGTCGACATCGACAGCACCACCGCGAAGGCGTTCGAGCCCGCCAGCTTCGTGGCGAGCACGAAGAACGCGGTCGAGATCACGCCGGAGAGCAGGTTGACGTTGATCGGCGTGCCGAACCGGGCCGAGAAGCGGCCGAGGAACAGCGGGCCGCAGCCGTCGATGCAGCCGATCGCGAGCGCGCGGTCGGCGCCCATGATCCACGTCGTGCCGCTGGAGATGATCGTCCACACGAACATCGCGCCCAGCGCGTAGGCCAGGAACTGCGAGAAGGCCGTGTAGTGAACCAGGATATTCGTGCCGTCTGCGGTCGTCTGGTAGTCGACCGACCCGCCCCAGGCCGTCAACGAGGCCCGGATCGCGTCGATGAAGCCGGACGGGCCGGTCAGCGCCTCACCCGGCAGCACCAGCAGGATGCAGATGGTGGGGATGCCGTACAGCGCGAGCGATACACCGGCCGACCGGAGGACGGCGAACGGCACGTCCCTCTGGGCGTCCTTCATCTCGTCGCCCGCCGAGTTGGGCAGCTCGAAGCCGACCAGGTTGAAGAACAGCAGCGGCGCCGCGCCGACGATCAGCAGCCACCACAGGTGGCCGGTATCGGGGGTGAAGTCGCTGATGTGCGGCGTGTTGAAGCCCGCGTCGAGGCCGTAGATGATCACCGTCAGGGCGAAGAACGGCATCAGGATCAGGCGCGAGATCGCGCCGACCGTCGGGATCCACTTACCGACGCCGAACGACAGGATCGCGGCGAACGTCGCGAACCAGATGAAGGCGAGGCCGAAGGCGTAGTAGCCGACGCCGCCCGTCGAGAGGTTCGTGAACGAGATCGAGAAGCCCGTGATCGCGGTCAGCGTGAGGATGCCGCCCATCCAGATCGGATTCGAGATCCAGTAGAGGACGGCGTTCAGGGCACCGAGGAAGCGGCCGAACGCCATGCGCGTCCAGATGTACGGCCCGCCCTCCTCGGTGAAGGTCGATCCCAGCTCCGAGATCAGGAGGCCGTACGGAATGAAGAAGGTGACCGCCATGACCACGAGCAGGAGGATTCCCTCCCAGCCGTAGCCCGCGACCGTCCCCAGCGCCTCGATGCCCACGATCGTGCAGATCAGATAAAAGAACATGTCGAACCGGCCGAAGTGCTTCTGGAGCTTGGCCTTCTCGGCCAGCGCAGCAGTAGTCGTACGCTCGACGTACGCGTCTTCCGAATTCAACGAACCCTCCCGAGGTCACGTGAATCACGCCATGGTCGCGTCTTGGGAGCGGTCCGTCAATCGTTCCGAGCGACGTTCCTGCCAGGAATCGGAACGACGTGGGGAGGGCGCTCGATCAGCGGCGGACGACGACCAGCGTGTCGAGGCTCGGATCGCTGCAGTACGAGATCCGGGAGCCCGCGGCGCGCTCGTCCCGCAGCGCCTCGATGATGCCGGCGGAGACCACCTCGCCCGGCGCCAGCGCGGGGATGCCGGGCGGGTACGGCGTGACGGTCTCGGCGCAGATGCGGCCGACGGCCCGGGCCACCGGCAAGCGCTCGTGATCGGCGAAGAACGCCTCGCGCGGCGACATGCCGGCCTCGGGATGGGACGTGAAGGCGACCGATGCGAGCGGTGGCCGCGGCGTGCCGCGGTGCCGCTCGATCGACGCCGGCAGGAAGTCGAGCAGCCGGTCGACCCAGGCGTCGGACACGCCGACGTGCAGCAGCGGCACCAGCAGCGAGCGATCCACCATCTCGAACCGGATGCCCGCCTCGTAGCCGTCGGCCTCCACCTTGAAGCCGTCGCCGCCGGTGCCGTCGAGCGACACGACGATCTTCGTCGGGTCGATGGCGTGCACGGCGGGTGCGTCGGGGCGGATCAGGCGCAGGCCCTCGATGCCCTCCAGCGCGGCGCGGACGCGCTCGGCCTGACGGAGTGTGCGATCCAGCAACGCGACGCCGTCGTGTTCGAGCAGCGCGCGGGCACGATCGATCGACGCGTAGATGGCGCCCGAGGGGCTGGTGGTGTTGAGCAGGTCGAACGCCTCGGCGATGCGCCGCAGGTCGAGGGTCTCGCGAGCGAACAGCAGCGCCGACTGCGTGAAGGCGGGCAGCGTCTTGTGGGTCGACAGCACGAGCGCGTCGGCGCCGAGCGTCATCGCGTGCTGCGGCAGGCCGGGGTGGAAGCCGAGATGCGCGCCCCAGGCGCCGTCGACCAGCAGCGGCACGCCGGCCGCCTTGCAGTGGCCGGCGAGGGCGGCGACGTCGGACAGCACGCCGACGTAGGACGGCTCGGTCAGGAAGACGGCGCTGGCGTCGGGGTGCGCGGCGAGCGCGTCCGCGACACGCTGCGGCGGCATCCCACCCGGGAGGCCGGTGCGCGGATCGAGCTCCGGCCGCACGAACACGGGGTTCAGTCCGCCCAGGACGAAGGCCGAGAACAGCGAGCGGTGGATCGTCCGCGATACGATCACGGTCGCGCCGGGGCGGGCGACGCCGAGCGCCATCGCCTGGTTGGCCTGGCTGGAGCCGTTGACGATGAACCGGCACCAGTCGGCGCCCCAGGCGCGGGCGGCACGGGACTCGGCGGCCGCCAGCATCCCCCTGCTCTCGCGCAGGTCGTCGATCGCGCTGGTCAGTGGCAGGTCGAGCTCCAGGAACGCGTCCGCCACGGCGGGGTTGCGGCCGTGGCCCGGAGTGGTGAATGATGCGACGTCAGCGGCGAGAAAATCGCGGGCTGCGTCGTCGAGGGCGGCGTCAGGCACGAGCGGACGGTAGCGAATGCGACTTCACCTAGACTTGCGTCCGTTGACTGTCTGGTCAGTCAACGGACGTGGTCAACGCCCAGTGAACGATCGTACCTCCGAGCTGCTCGACGCCGCCTGTCGCGTGATCGCACGCGCCGGTGCCGCGCGGCTGCGCATGTCGGATGTGGCGCAGGAGGCCGATGTGTCGACCGCCCTCGTCCACTACTACTTCGCCACCCGGCCCGACCTGCTGCGGGCAGCCTTCCTGTTCGCCGACGACCGCGTCGACGTCTACGTGGACGAGCTGATCGCCGGTCTCGACACGGCGGCCGAGCGCCTCGAGCGCCTGCTCAGCGTCTACGTGGCCGACAGCGACGAGCTGATGCGCGAGAACAGCATCCTGTGGCGCGAGATGTGGTCGCACGCGGTGTTCGACGACTCGCTGCGCGCCGTGGTGGAGGAGTCGTACGACGACTGGCTCGACCAGGTGCGGACCGCGATCGCCGACGCCGTCGCCGCGGGCTCTGCCCGGACGGACGACGTGGACGGCGCGAGCCACCGGCTGGCGGCCATGGTCGACGGCCTCTCGTCGCGGATCGCGCTCGGCATGCTCACCGGCCCGCGCGCCGCCGAGCTGGTGCGCGACGCGCTCGCGATGGAGCTCCACCTCCACCTCCCATCCCCGCACACCGGCGCGTGACGGACGTCCTCCGCACCGACCTGCTGCCGTTTCTGGAGCCCGCGACCGCCGTCGTGCTCGGAGCGTCCGAGCGCAGCGGCGTCGCCGGCCAGTTCGTGCGCAACCTGCGGCCCGGCGGCTGCCTCGTGACCGGCACGCACCCGGCGAACCGCGAGCTGGGCGGCGCGGTCGTGGTGCCGTCGATCTCCGACCTCGATCACGTGCCCGACCTGGCCTGCGTCGGGCTCGGCGCCGGCAACGCGGTGGCGGGCGTCGAGGCGGCGCTCGCGCACGGCACGCGTCACTTCGTCGTCCCCGGACTGGGGCCCGAGACGGGCCCGGTCGGCGCTGCGGCGCGCGTCCGCCTGGCCGAGCTGTGCCGGGAGTACGACGCGCGGATGGTCGGCCCGAACTGCATGGGCGTGATGGCGCCGGGCGGGGCGTCGGCCTGGATCGGCACGGTGCTGCCGAGCGTGCGTCCCGGCGGTGTCGGCGTGCTGGTGCAGTCCGGCTCGTTCGGCGAGGCGGTCGGCGGCATGGGCCCGCGCGTCGGCATCCGCGGCATGGTGTCGAGCGGCAACGAGGTGTCCAGCGACGCCGCCGACTGGCTGGCGTTCTACGCCGGCGACCCGCGCACCACCGCGATCGGGCTGATGCTGGAGGCGCTGCGGCGCCCGGCGGAGTTCGAGGACGCGCTGCGCCGGGCGGCCGAGGCCGGAAAGCCGGTGATCGTCGTCAAGGTCGGCACCAGCCAGGTCGGCGCCGAGCGCGCGCTCGCCCACTCCGGCGCCATCGCCGGCTCCGACGCCGCGTTCGATGCGCTCTGCCGCGCCTACGGGGTGGTGCGCTGCGACGACTACGGCGACTGGGTCGAGGCGCTCGAGGTGTTCGGCGCCGGCCGCCGGCCGAGCGGGCCGAAGCTCGTGGTGATCAGCAACTCGGGCGGCGAGGGCGAGCACGCGGCCGACCAGGCCGAGCGCGCGGGCATTCCGCTGCAGCCGCTGCCGGCCGACCTGCGGCAGCAGCTCGACGCCGACTGGGACTTCCACGGCGTCGCGAACCCGGTCGATTACTACGCGGTCGCCGAACAGGACGTGATCCTGCCCGCCGTCGCCCGCGCGGTCGCGTCGCACGCCGAGGTCGACGGCGTGGTGGTGAACGTCGACCAGTCGCTGCGCTTCCAGCTGTACGAGCACGCCACCAGCATCCTGGCGGCCGACGTGGTCGCCGCGCTGGCGCGCGAGACCGGCTCGTTCGTCGCCCTCCTCTCGACGGCCACCGCCGACGCACCCGACCACATCCTCCACACCTGCGCCGCTGCCGGCGTGCCGGTGCTGAAGGGGCACGGGCCGGGCCTGCGCGCCGTCGCCGCCGCCGTTCGCTGGCGCCCGACGCTGCCGGACGTGCGCGAGGGGCCGCAGGCCCCGGCCGGCACCGGCGTGATGCGCCCGCTGCCCGAGTTCGACTCGCGGCGCCTGCTCGGCCTGAAAGGGCCGCGGGAGGAGCGCGCTGCGACGGCCGACGAGGCCATCGCGGCAGCCCGCCGGATCGGCTATCCGGTGGTCATCAAGAGCGACGGACCGGCGCACAAGGAGCGCGTCGGCGGCGTGGTCCTCGGGGTCGCCGACGATGCCGGCGTCCGGGCGGCCGCCGAGCGGCTGGGCGACGTGATCGTGTGCGAGGAGCTGCGCGGCGGCGTCGAGGTGCTGTGCGGCGTCGTGCGCGACCCGGGGCTCGGTCCGATGGTGCTGTGCGGCGTCGGCGGATCGTGGGCCGAGCCGATGCGCGAGAGCTCCCGCACCATGCTGGCGCCGCTGTCGCAGGCCGAGGCGGAGGCGCTGGTGCGCGACGTGCTACCGGTCGCCCGCCGCCTGGACGACGCCGGCGTCGAGGCGGTTGCGCGCACCCTGGTGGCCCTGGGTGACGCCGCGGTGGCCGACCCGCGGATCGCCGAGATCGACGTCAACCCGTTGCGCGTCAGCGGCGGCGACACCGTCGCGCTGGACGCGCTCGTCGTGCTGGAGGAGTCATGACAGACATCGTCATCTACGAGCGCCGCGGCCCGTCGGCGTGGATCACCCTGAACCGCCCCGACAAGCTGAACGCGCTCAGCCACGCGCTCCGCGACGCGCTATCGGGGGCGCTGCAGCGGGCGGCCGACGACGACGAGGTGCGCGTCGTCGTGCTGACCGGCAACGGCCGCGCCTTCTCCGCCGGCTACGACCTGTCGGAGGAGGCGGCGATCAGCCTCGCCGGCGCCGACGAGTGGCGGCGGGAGCTGGCCGCCGACGTCGACGTGACGATGCAGCTCTGGCGGCTGGAGAAGCCGACCATCGCGCTGGTCCGCGGCTGGTGCCTCGCCGGCGGGCTCGAGACCGCGATGGCCGCCGACCTGCTCGTCTGCACGCCCGACGCGCGGTTCGGCGAGCCGGAGATCCGGTACGGCTCGGGCCCGGTGGCCCTGCTGATGCCGTACGTGCTCAACCAGCGCGTCACGCGTGAGCTGCTGCTCACGGGTGACACCATCGACGCCGACGAGGCGCTGCGCGTCGGCCTCGTGAACCGCATCGTCGAGGCCGACCGCATCGAGGAGGAGGTGTCGCGCCTCGTCGCCCGCATCGCGCCGACGCCGCTCGCGGTCCTCAAGCTCACCAAGCAGGCCATCAACCGCGCGTACCTCTGCATGGGCCTCGCGGAGGCCGTCGAGGCGAACATCGACCTCTCCGCCATCCTCAACTCCGCCGGCACGCCAGAGCAGGAGCAGTTCGACACGATCGTCCGGACCGAGGGCCTCAAGGCCGCGCTCGCCTGGCGCGACACGCGCTACGGCGAGGTGCTCGGAACCCTCGGCATCAAGGAGTAGGTCAGTGGACTTCGCCCTCACGACCGCACAGGAGGACCTGCGCCGCCGCGCCGCCGCCTACGTCGACGACGTCTGCATTCCGCTCGAGCTGAAGGCCGAGCTGCACGGCCTCGACGCCGCCGACAAGCAGCGCGTGCTCGACGCCTCGTTCGCGGCCGGCATGGTCGGCGCCGGCCACCTCAAGATCCACGGCGGCGCCGAGCTGTCGATGGTCGACCAGGTGATCGTGCACGAGGAGCTCGGCCGCAACACGAACGCGATCTGGTGGTGCGGGGCGGGTGCCTACAACGTGCTCGGCCTCGGCACGTCCGAGCAGATCGAGCGCTACCTCAAGCCGAGCCTGCGCGGTGAGCGCGCCGACGCCTACGCCGTCACCGAGCGCGACGCGGGCTCGGACGCGAACGGCGTCGCCGGCACCGCGGTGCGCACCGATGGCGGCTTCCGGATCCAGACTGAGAAGTGGTTCGTCACCACCGGCGACGTCGCCGACTACTACATCGTCATGGTCAACGTGATCGACGGCGACGACCGCCTGCCGACGCTGTTCCTGGTCGACCGCTCGGTCGATGGCATCACGTTCCTCGAGGACCCGCCGTTCACGCACAACTACCCGCACGGCCATCCGACCATCCTGTTCGATGTCGAGGTGCCGGCCGATGCCGTGCTGGGCGGCGCGGAGCTGATCGGCCGCGGCGCGGAGCTGCAGAACATGTGGTTCGTCGAGGAGCGCATCCACATCGCCGCGCGCTGCGTGGGCGCCATGCGCCGGCTGCTCGACGAGACGGTCGCCTGGACCCTGTCGCGCGAGCAGGGCGGCGTGCGGATCCACGACCACCAGGGCGTCTCCTTCCCGCTCGCCGACTCGGCCGCCGACGCGGCCGCCGGCCGGCTGCTGACGTACCACCTGGCGCAGATGGTGGACGACGGCGCCGACCCGAAGCTCGTCCACGGCAAGGCGGCGATGGCGAAGCTGTTCACCTCCGAGGCCGCCGGCCGCTGCGCCGACCGCTGCGTGCAGGCCTTCGGCGGCCGCGGCTACCTGCGCAGCAACGTGGCCGAGCGCTTCCTGCGCGAGCTGCGCGTCGATCGCATCTGGGAGGGCACGTCCGAGATCCAGCGCCTGATCGTGGCGCGTGGCCTCGAGAAGCGCGGCGTAGAGCGCATGCTCGGCGCATGAAAGACCTCACCCCGCTGTTCGAGCCGCGCTCCGTCGCGCTCGTCGGCGCCTCGAACGACCGCATGAAGTGGGGCGGATGGTTTGCGATCAGCCTGCTCGGACAGGCCGGCCACCCACCGATCCACATGGTCTCGCGGCGCGGCGGCGACGTGTTCGGGCAGCAGGCGGTGCCGTCGCTGCTCGATCTCGACGAGGCGCCCGACCTGGCGATCCTGTCGATCCCCGCCGGCGCCGTGGAGGGCGCCGTCGCCGATGCGGTCAAGCTCGGCGTGAAGGCGGTGGCAGTCATCGCCGCCGGCTTCGGCGAGATCGGTGCGGAGGGCCTCGCGCTGCAGGACCGGCTGGTGGCGACCGCACAGGCGGCCGACCTGCTGCTGCTCGGCCCGAACTGCCTCGGCCTGCTCGACACGCACGCCGGCCTGAACGCGACCGGCGGCGACCAGCCCACGGGCAGCGTCTCGCTGGTCTCGCAGTCGGGCAACCTGGCGCTCGAGGTGGGGCTGCTGCTGACAGCGGAACGGCAGGGCTTCGCCCGGTTCGTCTCGGTCGGCAACCAGGCCGACCTGACGATCCCCGACATGCTGTGGTC
Organism: Gaiellales bacterium; assembly: GCA_046598415.1. Lineage (GTDB taxonomy): Bacteria > Actinomycetota > Thermoleophilia > Gaiellales > F1-60-MAGs149 > VFJZ01. The sequence continues at coordinate 38,209 of JBKJIG010000043.1, read as the reverse complement.
GCTGGTCGACCACGAGCCGACGCGCGTCGTGGCGTGCTACGTGGAGGACCCGAAGGACGGGCCCGAGTTCGTGGCCGCCGTGCGCGCGCTGGCCGAGGCGGGCAAGCCGCCGCTGGTGATCAAGGCGGGGCGCACCGACGTCGGCGCCCGCGCGGCGCACTCGCACACGGGCTCGCTGGCCGGCTCGGCGCGGGTGTTCGAGGCCGCGCTGCGCGACGCCGGCGGCATCCCCGTGACGTCGCCGGGCGAGCTGGTCGATCGTGCCCGCGCGCTGCTGGGCGGCGCGCGCAGCCGCGGCCGTCGGGTGGCCGTGCTGGCCGACGGCGGCGGTCACGGCGTGCTGGCTGCCGACCTGCTCACCGACGCCGGCTTCGAGCTCGCACCGCTGGCGGCCGAGACCGCCGCGCGCGTGCAGCCGCACCTGCCGCTGACGCAGGTCTCGAACCCGGTCGACATGGCCGGCGCGGGCGAGGCCGACATCTCCACGTTCGCGCACATCACCGACGCGCTGCTCGACGATCCGGGCGTCGACGCGGTGCTCTACACCGGCTACTTCGGCGGCTACGCCGGCTACTCGGCGGCGGCCGCCGAGCAGGAGCTGGCCGTCGCCGCGCGGATCGCCGAGCTGCGCGACGAGCGTGGCAAGCCGCTGCTGGTCCAGTCGATGCAGGTGCCGTCGCGAGCGCCGGCGATCCTCGCCCTCGACGCCCGGTCGGTGCCCACGTACGCGTGCATCGAGAGCGCCATCCGCGGCCTCGATGCCGTCGTCGCCCGCGACGCTGCGCCGGTGCGCAGCGCGCAGCCGGCACCGGCCACGAAGATCGTCCGCGCAACGTATCCCGAGGCGCGCGAGCTGCTCGCCGCGGCGGGGATCGCGTTCCCCGACGGCGGCCTGGCGGTCGACGACGCGGCCGCCGGGCAGATCGCAGCCGGGATCGGCGCGCCGGTGGCCCTGAAGGCCGTGTCGCCCGATCTGTTGCACAAGACCGACGCCGGCGGCGTGATGCTCGGCATCCACCCGGCGGACGCAGCCACCTCTGCGGCGACGATGCGCGAGCGGGTCGGCATGCCACTCGACGGCGTGTTCGTCGAGCGCATGGCGGCCTCCGGCGGCGTCGATCTGGTGGTCGGCGCGCGGCGCGATCCGACGTTCGGGCCGGTGATCCTGATCGGCGTCGGCGGCATCTTCGTCGAGACCCTCGACGACGTCATCCTCACGCTCGCGCCGGCCGATCCGGCGCACGTCGAGGCGTTGCTGCGAATGCTGCGGGCGTGGCCGCTGCTGGCGGGCGCGCGGGGTGCGCAGCCCGTGGACGCGGCCGCGGTGGGGCGGGTGGCGTGCGCGATCGGCGACGTGCTGCTGGGACGGCCCGATCTGGACGAGATCGAGGTCAACCCGCTGCGGGCGACGGCCGGCGGCGTGATCGCGCTTGACGCTCGGATCGTCATGGCATGATGCCTGCGTGCTGATCTATCTCGCCTTCGTCATCCCGCCCCTGCTGCTCGGCCTCTACGCCCAGCACTGGGTCAAGAACTCGTTCGCCAAGTGGAGCGAGGTGTCGGCCGGCAACGTGTCCGGCGCCGAGGTGGCGCAGCGGATCCTGGCGGCGAATGGCCTGCAGTCGATCCCCGTCTCGGTCACGCCGGGCGAGTTGTCCGACCACTACGACCCGCGCGACAAGTCGGTGCACCTCTCGCAGGCCGTCGCCCAGTCGTCGTCGGTGGCGTCGATCGCCGTCGCCGCCCACGAGGTCGGCCACGCGATCCAGCACGCCAAGGGCAACGCCTTCTTCAAGTTCCGCACCGTGCTCGCAAAGCCGGTGCAGCTCGCCAGCCAGTACTGGATCTTCCTGCTGTTCGGCGGCATGCTGCTCGGCCAGCTGAACCTGATCGGCCTCGGCATCGCGTTGTACGCGATTGTCGTGATCTTCCACCTGGTGACGCTGCCGGTCGAGTTCGACGCGTCGCGGCGGGCGATGGGGCAGCTCGAGGCGATCGGCATCACCGGCAACGCGACCGTCCACACCGGTGCCCGCAACGTGCTGACGGCCGCCGCGATGACCTACGTCGCCGGCGCCCTCGCCGCCGTGTCGCAGCTGCTGTACTTCCTGTACATCTTCATGGGGCAGCGCAACTAGCCGCTCGGCCCTCCCTGGCCGCCATCGGAAAGCCCACCACATAGTGGGACTTGACTCGGGTAACTCCTTTGCCCTGCGGCAGAGCCCGGGTCGGAGCGCCCGTTCCGTGACCGTTTTCGCACGCGGTGCGAAACCGGCCACGGATGGCGTGTTCCGTGCGGGGTCTGGTCAGTCGTGGCGCGGCTTGCGCGTGTTTGGTGGGCGCGGGATCGGCAGCGCCCGGCGTGCGGCTCGCGTGCGTTGATCGCGTTCTCGACGGTGAGGCTGCGGTGGAGTCGTCTGCGGGTGGCCGTTTTCGCACGCGGTGCGAAAACGGCCACGGATGGCGTGTTCCGTGCGGGGTTTGGTCGGGTGTGGCACTGGTTGCGCGTGTTCGGCAACCGTTGGCCGCGCCGCGCCCGCACCCTCAGCTCGGCCGCGCAGCTTCCAGTTCGAGGCGGAACGACGGGACGTGCAGGTTGCCCTCGCCGTCGGGTGGGACTCGCTCGGCGTAGCGGGTGGCGACCTCGTCGATCCACGCTCCGCGACGGGCCTCCTGGACGCGGTCGGTGTACGGCATCCACGTCGTGCGGATCCACCCGGCGAGACCCGTATGGCCCTCGTGCACGACGTCGCGCGGCACGAGGTCGAGCCGCACGATCTCGAGCCCTGACGCCTCGACGATCGGCCGGTAGACGTCGGGTGAAGGCATGAACCAGGGGAACTCGAACCCGGCGAACGCGTCGCGCCATCCCGGGCGGCCGTTGACGTCGGCGGCCGCCGCGGTCAGCTCGGCCATGTTGCCCGCGCCCGGGAACTGCGCGTGGAAGCGGCCGCCCGGCACGAGCGCCCGGCAGACAGCGGCCAGCGCCTCCACGTGGCCGTCGACCACCCAGTGCAGCGCCGTGAACGAGACGGCGACATCGAACGCGGCGTCGAACGGCAGCTCGCGCACGTCGGCCACCACGAAGGTGCACTCCGGGTGCTCGCGGGCCGCCAGCGCCACCATCGCGGGCGAGCGGTCGCACCCCGTCACCGACGCGGCGCGGATCAGCGCCGTCACCTTGCCGTCGCCGCAGCCGATGTCGAGCACGCGGGCGTCGGCCGGAATGGCGATGCGCGTCAGGAAGTCCTGCGCGAGCGCGAGCTGCGCGCGCGAGTTCGCGCGGTAGTCCGTCGCATCCCAGGTGTGCACCGGCACTACGATACCCGCCATGGAGATCGTCACCGGGCGCCCACCGTTCGCATGGGCCGAGAGCGTGCAGTACTCGCAGTCCGTCGCCGCCGGCGACCTCGTGTTCACCGCCGGACAGGGCGGTTTCGATGACGCCGGCAACATCGTCGAGGGTGGCTTCGAGGCGCAGGTGCGCCAGACGTTCGCCAACGTCGCGGCCGCGCTGGCAACCCATGGCGCGTCGCTCAACGGCATCGTCAAGCTGACGGTCTACGTGGCCGATCGCGCCGACTACGACGTGTTCAAGCGTGTCCGCGCCGAGCTGCTGACGCCGCCGTACCCGGCCGGCACGGCGGTGCAGGCCACCCTGCTGATCGACGGCATGCTGTTCGAGATGGACGCGGTGGCCGCGCGGGGCGGCGTGCGTCGGGCACAGTGAGCGAGCGCTACCCGACGCTGCTGTCGCCGGTCCGGCTCGGCCCGGCGACGCTGCGGAACCGGATCGTCTCGACCTCGCACCAGACGAGCCTCGTCCACGACGGCCTGCCGACCGACGACTTCCTCGCCTACCAGGAGGCGCGCGCCCGCGGCGGCGCAGCCGCCATCTTCATCGAGGCCACTGCGGTGCACGAGTCGGGCCTGCTGACATCGCACTCCATCGCCGGGTTCGATCCCGCCGTCGTGCCGGTCTACCGGCGGCTCGGCGAGGCGCTGCGATCGCACGGCTCCGGGCTGTTCCTGCAGCTCTTCCACGGCGGGCGCGAGCGCATCACGGCGGCACCGCGGCCCGCGGCCGTCGCCCCTTCGGCGGTGCCGTCGCCGCGCTTTCACGTCGAGCCGCGCGCACTCACGAAGCGCGACATCGCCGACCTGCTGGCGGCCTTCGCCGACTGCGCCGCGAAGGCCCGCGAGGGCGGGGTGGACGGCCTCGAGGTGTCGATGTCGCACGGCTACCTGGGCGCGCAGTTCTTCTCGCCGATGACCAACTTCCGCGACGACGAGTACCGGCTCGAGCACGGCCTGCGGTTCGCGCGCGAGGTGCTCACGGCCGTCCGGGAGGGCGCCGGCGACCGGGTCGCGGTCGGTGTCCGGCTGGCGGCCGACGAGGGGCCGACCGGAGCGCTCGGGCCGGCCGAGTGCGCGCGCATCGCCCGCGGGCTGTGCGGCGACGGGCTCGTCGACTTCGTCGACCTCGCGCTCGGCTACTCGGCGACGCTGATGGGCTCGGTCGGCATCGTCCCGCCGCCGCCGGTCGAGCGCAACGCGATCGCCGAGCCGGCCGGCGCCGTCCGGGCTGCGCTGCCGGGCGTGCCGATGATCGCCACCACGCGCGTCGTCAGCCTCGACGACGCCGAGCGGCTGCTCGCCGACGGCCAGGCCGACGTGATCGGCATGACCCGCGCGATGATCGCCGACCCCGACCTGATCAACAAGGCCGCCAGTGGCCGCACCGACGACGTGCTGCACTGCATCGGCTGCAACCAGGGCTGCATCGGCCACTACCACGCGGGCACCACCATCGCCTGCGTGGTCAACCCGCGCACCGGCCGCGAGCGCACCCTGCCGCGTCCCGTCCCGGACAGCTCGAACCGCGACGTGCTGGTCATCGGCGGCGGCCCGGCGGGCATCGCCGCCGCCATCGAGGCGGCGCGCTCCGGCGATCGCGTGACGCTGTTCGAGCGCTCGCCCGCGGTCGGCGGCCAGTTGCGCCTCGCCGGGCGCGCTCCGGCGCACGCCGAGACGTGGGAGGTCTACGAGGGCGACGCGCGGCGCGACCTGGCCGCCGCCGGCGTCGACGTGCGCCTCGGCACCGCGGCCACGGCTGCCGACACCGACGGTCGCGACCTGGTGGTGGTCGCCACCGGGGCGCGCCCCTACACCCCGCCGATCGCCTCGCGGCTGCCCTTCCGGGTTGTCCAGGCGTGGGAGGCGATCGCCGATCCCGGCTCGATCGAGGGGCCGGCGCTGGTCGCCGACTGGGGTGGCGGGTACGAGGGCCTCGACGCCACCGAGCTGCTGGCGGCCGCGGGCTGCCGGGTCGAGCTCGCGTGCGGCAGCGTGGTGCCGGGCGAGGACGTCCACCAGTACCAGCGCAACCTCTACCTGGCCCGGCTCGACGAGGCCGGCGTGCACATTCGCCACCACCTGGAGCTGACTGCCGGCGGCCGCGCGCTGCGGCACGTGTTCTCGGGCCGCGAGGAGGAGATCGGCCCGATCGCGACGCTGGTGCTGGCACAGGGCCGCACGCCGGACGACGAGCTGTGGCGCACCCTCGAGGGGCGGCCGGGCGTGGTGCGGGCCGGCGACGTGCTCGGACCGCGGTCGGCCGAGGAGGCGATCCTCGAAGGCACGCTCGCCGTGCGCTAGATTGGCCCCGTGGGGCTCTTCGGCCGAGCACGCAGGATGACGATGGCGCTACCGGGCGGCCGCCCCTGGCAGACGCCGTCGGGCTGCGTCGTGCGGTGCGACGACGTGCTGGTCGGGCTCGGCGCCCCGGTGACGGTGCCCGGTCTCGCTGATGACGACGTCGCGCAGTTCGATGCGTGGGCGCGCATCACCATCGTCGAGCCGGCCCCGGAGCACTCGCTGTGGGTGCACGAGGGCTCCGACCTCGCCATCGGCACCGAGATCTGGCGCGTCGTCCTGATCGCCGACGGTACCCGCGGCCCGGTGATCCGGGGCGGCACCCACGTCCGGCGGCATCCCGGTCAGATGGTCACGCTGACCCGCGAGTCGTAGCCCGCGTCAGCCGGTGTTGCGCAGCCCCGCCGCAATGCCGGCGATGGTGCGCGCCAGCGGTCCGCGGACGGCCTCGTGCGCCTCGTCGTCCAGCGCCGGATCGCGCAGCCGCGCGAGCAACGCCACCTGCGCGGCGTTGAGCGCGTCGACGAACGGGTTGCGGCGCGCGATCGTGCGCTGCAGGACGGGGTGGCGGTCGAGCAGCTCGCCCGAGCGCGTCACCGTCAGCACGGCGTCGACGGCCAGGTCGTGCTCGTCGTGGATGCGGTGCCAGAGCCGGTCGCGATCCGGCCCCGGCGGCACCAGGTCGAGGTAGGCGGCGGCGACCGGGATGCTCGACTTGGCGAGCGACATCTCGACGGCCTCGATCAGCGTGCGGAAGAACGGCCAGTCGCGGTACAGCCGCCGCAGCAGCCGCAGGTCGGCGGGCCGGTCGAGGCGGCTCGCCAACGAGGTGCCGACGCCGTACCAGGCCGGCACCGGCACGCGGGCCTGCGTCCACGCGAACACCCACGGGATGGCGCGCAGCGATCCGAGGCCGACCGCGTCGGGTCGTCGCGCGGGCCGCGAGCCGAGCTGCAGCAGCGCCAGCTCCGACACGGGCGTGAATGCCTCGAAGAAGGGGACGAAGCCAGGGTCGTCGATCAGCTCGCGGTAGCTCGTGTGCGCGACGCCCGCCAGCTCCTGCATCAGCGCCGCGCCCTCGGCCGAGGGCGCCGAGCCTGCCACGTCGGGGAACGCCGACAGCAGGGTCGCGGCGCTGGCGGCCTCGAGGTTGCGCAGCGCGAGGCCGGGCAGCAGGTACTTGAACGCGATCGTCTCGCCCTGGTCGGTGATCTGCAGCCGCCCCGGCGGACGGCCCGGCGGACGCGCCAGGATGGCGTCGAACGTCGGCGCGCCGCCGCGGCCGGTCGAGCCGCCGCGCCCGTGGAAGATCACGATCTCGGCGCCCTGCCGGCGGGCCACGTCGGCGATCCGGCGCTGCGCCTCGTGGATCGCCCACTGCGCGGTCAGGAAGCCCGCGTCCTTGGCGGCGTCGGAGTAGCCGACCATCACCGTCGCCCGCGGCCGTGGCAGCAGCCCGGCGGTCAGCGCCCGATCGATGATCGCCGGCGCCGCGGCGAGGTTGGCCAGCGTCTCGAACAGCGGCGTCACTGCGAGACCGGTGCCGGCGACCAGTTCGTGCGCGACCGCGATGTCGTCGAACGACGAGGCGCCGGAGATGATCAGCCGGTCGATCGCCGCCTGACCGCCGGCGGCGGCGACCGTGTCGCGCGCCCGCTGCGTGCCGGCGCGGACGTCGGCGACGTGCATGCGCAGGTCGAGGCGCGCCAGGTGCAGGCCGAAGATCTTGACCGTGCGCCGCAGCGCCGCCAGGCGCCCGTCGGCGATGCGCCCGCCGTGGTTGGCGCGCAGGCTCGCGTCGATCAGGTCGAGATCGCGTTGCAGCTGGGCCGCGTCGGCGTAGACGGGCTCGTCGCGGCCGGCCAGCTCGTTGTCGAGCCGCCGCCAGATGGCGGTCAGCTTGCGCCGGTACGGCTCGGTCGCGTTCCGCACGCCGACGTCGGCGCGCACCCACGGCAGCTCCCGCTCGTCGGCCTCGATCGACGCTGCCAGGGCGTCGGACACGCCCGCCAGCGCCACCGACAGCCCGAGCGCGCGCGACAGCTCGCGCACCTCGTTGCGGTAGTGCGCCGCCAGCAGGCTGCGCGATCGGGCCAGCGCCCGGACGACGTCGTCGGGACCGGCATTGGGATTGCCGTCCTGGTCGCCGCCGATCCAGGTGCGAAACGCCAGCGGCGGTGGCGTGCCCGGCAGGTTGCGGTGCCACTCGCCCGCCAGATCGGCGGCGGCGCGCAGCAGGCTCTTCTCGAAGAACCAGAGCCCCTGCCGGATCTCGTCGTCGACGGTCGGGCGGATCGAGCGCACGTCGTCGGAGAGCCAGAGGATCGTCGCCTCCTCCGCGATCGCGCTCGCGATGTCGCTGCGGCGCGTGGCCGACAGGTACGGCGCGTCGAGCTCGTGCAGCAGCTCGGCCAGGTGCAGCTGGCTCTGCAGGAACGTGCGGCGGGCAGCCTCGGTCGGGTGCGCCGTCAGCACCAGCTCGAGGTGCACGTCGTCGCGGGCGGCGCGGATCATCTCGGTGTCCGAGACGCCACCGTCGCGGAGGCGGGCGACCGCGTCGGCGATGCTCTCGGGCAGCGGCGTGCCGTCGTCGCGCTGCCGGCGGCGGCGCAGGCGATGCACCTGCTCGGCCAGGTTCGCCAGGTGCAGCTCGTGCCCGAGCGCCCGCACGAGCAGCGTCAGGTCGTCGAGCGCGAGGACCTCGATGGCCGATCGCGTGCGGCCGACCGCGGCGACGGTGCCCGCCCGGCGCGCAGCGGCGGCGTCGGCGACCGCCCGGTCGACGATCGACGTGACGTGACCGCCGGCCAGCTCGGCGATCGCCGTGCGCAGCGCACCGGCCAGCAACGTGACGTCGCGGTCGAGCTCCTCGTGGCGTCCGGTGCCGATGTAGCCGAGGGTACCGGATGCCCCTGGCGGGCGTCCGCCTCACCGGCGATCATGCCGCGCATGCCGGTCGACTTCCTCTTCCTCTCCCAAGACGACGTCGTCGCGGCGGGCGGCACCGACATGCCGGCCGTGATCGACGTCATCGAGGGCGCGTTCCGCCTGAAGGCCGACGGGCAGGTGATCAACCCGAACAAGGTGCTGCTGACCTGGTCGGACGAGCCCGGCACCCAGGAGCTGCACGGGCGCATCATGGCCATGCCCGCGTGGGTCGGCGGCGAGTGGGACGTCGCCGGCCTGAAGTGGATCCCGAGCGTGCCCGCCAACCTCGGCCGCGGCCTGCCGCGCGCCAACGCGATCGTGTTGCTGTCCGATCGCGAGACCGGGCTGCCGGTAGCGGTCCTGGACGGTACGGTCATCTCCGCGATGCGTACCGGAGCCGTCACCGGCGTCGCGATCCGCCACCTGGCGCGCCCCGGCGCGCGCACGGCCGGGCTGCTGGGAGCCGGGGTGCTCACGCGCACCCAGCTGATGGCCCTCGCCGCGACCCGGCCGGGCCTGGAGGTGGCCCGCGTCTACGACCCCAACACCGCGCGCACCGAGGCGCTGCTGGCCGAGCTGGCGCCGGCGCTGCCGTTTCCGGTCGCCGTCGCGCACTCCGAGCGGGAGGCCTGCGAAGCCGCCGACATCATCATCCCGTCGACGCTCGCCGTGACGCCCACGATCGAGAAGGAGTGGGTGCCGGAGGGCGGCCTCGTGGTGCTGGTCTCGTCGCTCGACGGCCCCGAGGATCTGCACACCGTCACCGATCTGCTGGTGGTCGACGACCGCGATCACGAGGGCACCGCCGACACGCGCTACCTGCGCCGCCTGCGCGACGCGGGCATCGCCGCGGCCGATGCCGCCGTCGACCTGGCGGAGGTGGTCTCCGGCCAGCATCCGGGCCGTACGGGGGAGCGGCAGCGCATCATCTGCTCGCCGGTCGGCCTCGGCATGGACGATGTCGTGACCGCGGCCTACGTGCTGCGCAACGCCAGGGAGCGCGGCCTCGGGACGTCGCTGCGCCTGCGTGACGAGCCACTCTGGCTGTGAGCGCGGCCCGGTCATCGCCCCGCTAGGGTTCCGCGCATGGCGCCGAAGGCCGAACACGCCGAGGTCGAGGTGTCGGGCCGCACCGTCTCGATCTCCAGCCCGGACAAGCTCTTCTTCAAGGAGCGCGGCGAGACGAAGCTCGACCTCGTCCGCTACGTGATCGCAGTCGGCGAGCCGCTGCTGCGCGCGATCGGCGGGCGGCCGATCCTGATGGAGCGCTACCCCGACGGCGCCTCTGGCAAGTCGTTCTTCCAGAAGCGGGTGCCCGGCAGCGCGCCCGACTGGCTCGAGACCGTCACTGTCGCGACCGTGAACGGCACCGAGTCGGACGCGCTGGTGGCCGTCGACGTCGCGCACCTGGTCTGGGCCGTCAATCTCGGCTGCCTCGGCTTCCACGCCTGGCCCACGCTGGCGGCCGACCCCGAGCACGCCGACGAGCTGCGCATCGACCTCGATCCCGGCCCGGGCGTGACGTTCGAGATGGTGCGCGAGACGGCCGTCGAGGCCCGCGCCCTGCTGGCCGAGCACGGCCTGACGGGCTTCGCGAAGACCACCGGCCGGCGCGGCATCCACATCTACGCCCGCCTCGCGCCGCGGTACGACTCCTACCAGGTGCGCGCCGCCGCGGTGGCCCTCGCCCGGGAGCTGGAGCGCCGCCGGCCCGAGCTCTGCACGTGGGCGTGGTGGAAGGAGGAGCGCGGTCCGCGCGTGTTCGTCGACTACAACCAGAACGCGCCCCACAAGACCGTCTTCTCGGCCTGGGGCGCCCGCGCTCGCGTCGGCGGCCAGGTGTCGGCGCCGTTCGCCTGGGACGAGCTCGACACGGTCGATCCCGACGCCATGACGATCGCGTCGGTGCCGCCGCGCGTGGCCGGGCTGGGCGACCCGTGGGCCACGATCGGCGACCACCACGAGGACCTCGGGTCGCTGCTGGACCGATCGGCGAACGACCTCGCGAACGGCATGATGGACGCGCCGTGGCCGCCGGTGTATCCGAAGCAGCCGAACGAGCCGCCGCGGGTTGCACCGAGCCGCGCGCGTAAGGCAGAACCCGAAGCGGACGGATAGCCGGCGGCCGCGGCCGCATACTTCCGCCCGGACCACGAGCCGGAGGAGTGCATGGGGTTTCCCAGCGGAGAGGTGGCGATCGTCGGCGTGTACGAGTCGCCGCGGCGGAAGGCGCCCGGCGTGCACCCGTACGCGATCCAGGCGGAGTGCATCCTCGGGGCGCTCGCCGATGCGGGCCTCGAGCTCGGTGACGTCGACGGGTTCGCGACCGCGGCGGGGTTCCCGTCCGAGGGCGGCCTGCAGATGTCGCTCTGCGAGGTGGCCGAGTACATGGGTCTGCACCCGCGGTGGTTCGACTCGACCGACATCGGCGGCGCGGCGTTCATCACGCACGCCGGCCACGCGGCGCTCGCGATCGCTGCCGGCATGGCCGACGTCGTGGTCGTCTCCTACGCGGCCGCGGGCTACTCGGGCATTCCCGAGATCCCGTTCGCCGACTACGGCACCTTAAGCGCCGGGCCGGGCCAGTTCGAGGTGCCGTACGGCCCGTCGACGGTGTCCACCTACGCGCTCGCCGCGACGCGCCACATGCACGAGTTCGGCACCACGCCCGAGCAGCTTGCGCAGATCGCCGTGCAGTGCCGGGCCAACGCCGCGAACAACCCCGACGCGCGCTTCCGCGACCCGATCGAGGTCGCCGACGTGCTCGCGTCGCCGATGATCGCGACGCCGCTGCACCGGCTCGACTGCTGCATCGTGTCCGACTCGGGCGGCGCCTTCGTGATGACGTCGAAACGCAAGGCCGAGGAGCTGTCGCAGAAGGGCGTCTACGTGCTGGGCTGGGGGGAGGCGCTGGGCCAGATCTCGATGAACCAGATGTGGCCGTTCACCGAGACGGCCGCCGTGCACTCCGGCGCGCGGGCGTTCGAGAGCGCGGGCCTGAAGCCGGCCGACATCGACGTCGCACAGGTGTACGACTCGTTCACGATCACCGTGCTGCTGACGCTCGAGTCGCTCGGCTTCTGCGGGCGCGGGGACGGGGGAGCCTTCGTGGAGTCGGGCGCCCTGGCGTTCAACACCGACGGCGGCGGCCTGTCGTCCAACCACCCCGGGCGGCGCGGCGTGTTCACGGTCATCGAGGCCGTCCGCCAGCTGCGCGGCACCTCGCCCGGCGTGCAGCTCGACGATCCGAAGACGTGCCTCGTGAGCGGCACGGGCGGCTCGCTCTCGGCCACTGCGACCATGATCCTGGGGGTCTAGATGACCGAGAAGCCCCGTCCCCTGACCGACGCGCTGACCCAGCCCTACTGGGACGCCGCCGCCGAGGGCCGCCTGCTCGTGCAGCGCTGCGCCGCCTGTTCTGCATACCAGTGGTATCCGCGGGAGCACTGCGTCGCCTGCGGCGGCGGCCGGCCTGCCTGGGTGGACGCCGCCGGCACCGGCCGGTTGCACACCTACTCGGTGCTCGAGAAGACCCCCAACCCGGAGTTCGTGCCCGACCTGCCCTACGTGCTCGCCATCGTCGAGCTGGACGAGGGCGTGCGGGTGAGCGCGAACATGGTCGACGTCGACCACGACGCGTTGCGGTGCGACCTGCCCGTGCGGGTCGTCTTCGTCGACGGCCTGCCCTGCTTCACAGGAGCGTGAGATGACCATCTACCTCGAGGACTACGCCGTCGGCCAGGTCTTCACGTCGGTCGGCCGCACCGTCACGGAGGCCGACATCATGGCCTTCGCCGGCGTGTCGGGCGACTTCAACCAGCTGCACATCAACGAGCAGTGGGTGACCGCCAACACGCCCTTCACGGGCCGCATCGCGCACGGCCTGCTGGTGCTGTCGATCTCGAGTGGCCTGGCCACGCCGGGCATGGACGACGTCGAGGTGATCGCCTACCTGGAGGCATCGCGCAAGTTCGTGGGGCCGACCTACCCGGGCGACACCATCCACACGGTCACGACGGTGCTCGACACGCGGGCCTCGCGCTCGCGGCCGGGCATGGGCGTGCTGACGACCAGCGTCGAGGTCGTGAACCAGAGCGGCGAGGTCGTCCAGACGGGCACCGACGCCGTGATGATCACCACGCGACCGCACGAGGCCTGAGATGCGGCGTCTCGAAGGCCGCGTCGCGATCGTCACCGGCGGCGGCTCGGGCATCGGCGCGGCCACGGCCCGGCGGCTCTCGTCCGAGGGCGCCCAGGTGGTCTGCGCCGACCTGAACCTCGCCGCCGCCCAGTCCGTCGCCGCGGAGGTGGCGGGCGTCGCGGTCGAGCACGACGTCGCCGATCGCGCATCGTGGGAGGCGCTGATGCAGAGCGTCGGCGGCGTCGACATCCTCGTCAACAACGCGGGCGTGACGCGCGACCGGTCGCTGCTGAAGATGACCGACGAGGAGTGGCACACGGTCATCGACGTGCACCTGAAGGGCATGTGGCTCGGCTGCCAGCACGTCGTGCCATCGATGCGCGAGCGCGGCGGCGGTGCGATCGTGAACCTCTCCTCGGAGGCCCGTCACGGCGCCTTCGGCCAGGCCAACTACGCCGCCGCGAAGGCCGGTATCGTCGGCCTCACGCGCACCGTCGCGATCGAGCACGCGCGTCACGGCGTGCGCTGCAACGCGGTCGCACCGGGGGCGACCGAGACACCGATGACCCAGGCTGTACCGCAGGAGGTCAAGGACACGTGGATCCCCAACATCCCGTTGCGCCGGTTCGCCGATCCGCCGGAGATCGCCGCGGCGATCGCTTTTCTGGCGTCGGATGACGCCTCGTACGTGACCGGACAGTGTCTCGGAGTCGATGGAGGAACCGGATGGAGCTAGACGACGTCCAGCGCGACCTGCAGGCGATGGCCCACGACTTCGCCGAGCGCGAGATGCGGCCGCTCGCGCACCAGTACGACGAGTCCGAGGAGTTTCCGTGGCCGGTCGTGCGCAAGGCGGCCGAGGTCGGGCTGACCTGTTACGACCTACCGGAGGAGTACGGCGGCGGCGGCGTCGAGAGCCTCGTCACGGGCATCGCGATCGTCGAGGAGCTGGCGTGGGGCTGCTCGGCGATGGCCGGCTGCATCGGCGGCGGCGGCTTCTTCGCCGGGCCGATCGTCGCGCTCGGCACGCCCGAGCAGAAGCAACGCTGGCTGCCGCCGCTGTGCTCGCCGACCGATCCGGTCGTGGGCGCGCTCGCCACCACCGAGCCGAACGCCGGCTCCGACGCCGCCTCGATGACGACGTCGGCCGTGAAGGTCGACGGCGGCTACGTGCTGAACGGCCAGAAGACGTGGATCTCGTGCGCTCCAACGGCCGACCAGTACATCGTGTTCGCGCAGACGAAGCCCGGGTCGCGGTCGCGCGGCATCACGGCGTTCCTGCTGCTGCGCGGCGACGAGGGCTTCACCATCGGCAAGAAGATCCCGAAGATGGGCGCGCGCTGCTATCCGGCGGCCGAGCTGTTCTTCGAGGACTGCGTCGTGGCCGACGACCGCCGGGTGGGCGACGAGGGACAGGGGTTCTACGGGCTGATGCGGTGGTTCGACGTCTCGCGCGTCCAGCTCGGTGCGAACGGCGTCGGCATCGGCCGCGCGGCGCTCGAGTACGCCATCGAGTACGCCAGGGAGCGCGAGCAGTTCGGCACGAAGATCCACGAGTTCCAGGCGGTCTCCTTCCGGCTCGTCGACGCGAAGATGAAGCTCGATCAGGCCCGCCTGCTGACGTATCACGCGGCCCGTCTGGCCGACGCCGGCAAGCCGTTCGCGATCGAGGCGGCGCAGGCCAAGCTGGCCGGATCCGAGGCGGCATGGTTCGCCACCTGGGCGGCCGGGATGACGCTCGGCGGGTACTCGTACTCGCGCGAGTACCCGGTCGAGCGGTGGATGCGCGCCGCGAAGCTCGAGGAGCTGTACGAGGGGACGTCGGACATCCAGCGGCTGATCATCGGTCGCTCGATGTTCAAGTGAGCCGCGACCTCGCGCCGCTGCTCAACCCGCGCTCGGTCGCGGTCGTCGGCGCGTCCGACGACCCGGCCAAGTGGGGGTTCGGCATCGCTCGCGGGGTGCTGCGCGGGTCCGACCGGCGGCGGGTGGAGCTCGTCAACGCCCGCAGTCCGACCGTTCAGGGCCTGCCCACGGTGGCGTCGCTGCGCGACCTGGACGAGCCCGTCGACCTGGCGCTGCTGGTGGTGCCGGCGCACGCGTTCGAGGAGGTCGTCGAGGACGGCCTCGCCCGCGGCGTGCGGGCGTTCATCGGCATCACGATCGGGTTCGCCGAGGCAGGGGCGGAGGGTCGCGCGGTCGAGGAGCGTGTCGCCCGCCGGGTGCGCGAGTCGGGCGCCGTGCTGCTGGGCCCGAACTGCATGGGCGTGTGGGCCGGTCACGAGGCGTTCGACGCGGCGTGGCTCGACAACGGCCAGGTGCCGGGGCCGCTCGCGCTCATCTCCCAGTCGGGCGGGCTGGGCGTCGAGTTCGCCTCCTACGGCATCGAGATGGGCCTCGGCATGTCGCACTTCGTGTCGGTCGGCAACCAGGCCGACATCACCGCAGGCGACGTCATCTCGTACCTCGCGCAGGACCCCGAGGTGCGCGCGATCGGCGTCTACTGCGAGGATTTCCGCGACGGCCGCGGGTTCCTGCGCGCCGTCGCCGAGGCGCGCGCGGCGGACAAGCCGGTGATCGTGCTGTCGCCGACGGGAGAGTCGGCCGCCCGCGCGGCGCAGTCGCACACCGGCTCGCTGGTCTCGACGCAACGCATCGTGGCGGCGGCGCTGAGTGACGCCGGAGCCCTGCTGGTGGCGACACCGGAGGAGCTGATGGAGGCCGCGCAGGGCCTGTTGATGACGGCGCGGCCGCGCGGGCGGCGGGTCGGCGTCGTGTCGGACGGCGGCGGCATCGCGGTCGTCGCGACCGGCGTGCTGGCCGCCGACGGGTTCGTCGTGCCCGAGCTCTCCGACAGCCTCCAGGCGCGACTGCGCGAGCTGCGGCCGCGCGCGGCCTCGACGCGCAACCCGATCGACCTGACGGCGGTGTTCGACGATCTCGACACCTACCCGCGGGTGCTCGACGTGCTGATGGCGAGCGGCGAGGTCGACGCCGTCATCCTGGTCGGCAGCCTCGGCACGATGACCCACGAGGAGCCGGGTCGCCTGGACGAGACGGTGGCGGCCGCCAAGCTGGCTGCCGCCGCGCACCCGCTGGTGGCGGCGGTGCAGTGGATCGACGAGCCGCCGTGGCGGGCGCTCCGCGACGGCGGCGTACCGGCGTTCCGGCGCGTCGGCTCGGCCTGCCGGGCGCTCGCGGCCGCGCACCGGTTCGCCACCGCCGACGTGCGCGTGACGCCCGACTGGCCGCCGCCGGCGCCGGCCGCGGCCGCGACGGGCTACACGGAGGCGCGGGCCCTGCTGCAGGCGGGCGGCGTCCCGTTCGCCGCCGCGGCCGAGGTGTCGTCGGCCGCCGAGGCGCTCGCCGCCGCCGGCCGGATCGGCTATCCGGTGGTACTGAAGGCGCTCGGTGCCGAGCACAAGTCGGACGGCGGCGGTGTGGTGCTCGGACTCGGCACGCCGGAGGCGCTGGCGGCGGCCTTCGCCGGCGTTCAGGCGCGACTCGCGCCGCCGACGTTCAGCGTCGAGCGGATGGTGGTGGCGCCTGTTTCGGCCGAGCTGGTGTGCGGCGTGACCTGGGACCCGCGGTTCGGCCCGGTCGCGCTCGTCGGCGGCGGAGGCACCGCGGTCGAGCTGCTCGACGACGTGGTGCTGGCCCTCGCTCCACTGACACCGGCCGAGGCGGAGGCCGCTCTGCGGCGGCTGCGCACCTTCGCGCTCCTCGACGGCTACCGTGGCCGGCCGCCGCTCGCGGTCGGCGCCGCCGCCGACGCCATCGCCGCGCTGACGCGCGTCGCGGCCGCCCATCCCGAGCTGGCCGAGGTCGAGGTGAACCCGCTGCTCGTCACGCCGGACTTCGCTCTGGCGCTCGATGCACGTACGATCCGGGCATGAGCACCGCCCTCGAGATCGATGCCAAGCTGACCGCCGGGTACACGTTTCCCTCTCGCTGGTACTGGGATCCTGCGATCTACCGCCTCGAGCTCGACGAGATCTGGGCGCGCTCCTGGCACTACCACTGCGGCCTTGCGGCGGCGCCCGCGACGGTGCAGATGGGCGAGCTCTCGTTCACCGTCGAGGTCGACGGCGACGACGTCCCGCGCGCCACCTGCAACGGGGCGCCGGCCCGCGCCGAGGCCTGGCACGGCCTGGTGTTCGTGAACGCCGACCTGGACGCGGCCACGCTGGACGAGACGTATCCGGCGCTGGAGGAGATCTGCGCCGAGCACCCGTTCGAGATCGGCGACCGCCTGCCCGTGCCGTCGGGCGGCGCGCCGGTGGCGGCGAACTGGAAGATCTGGGTCGAGAACGCGAGCGAGTGCTACCACTGCCCGACCATCCATCAGCACTCGTTCTCCGACGCCTACGAGGTCGCCCACGGGGTCTACGAGTACCGCAACGAAGGCAGGGTCCTCTGCCAGCTGACGCCCCCGAACGAGAAGGCGAAGCGGTTCGGATACGCCGGCAACGAGTACCGCTACTGGTTCCTGTTCCCCTCGACGTTCCTGCAGATGGACGACTTCCACACGAGTGCCGGGCGCGTGCACCCGACCGGCGTCGAGTCGTGCTTCACCGACGGCGACTCGTGGCTGCAGCCAGGACTCGATCCGGCCGCGGTCGCCGAGTGGAACGAGATGTGGCGGATGACGATGCAGGAGGACATCGACGCGGTCGCGATCCAGCAGCCGAACCTGCGCTCCGGCCTCGTGCCGCACGGCCGCCTGATGCCGAGCTCCGAGAGCGCGATCGCGCACTTCCACCGGCTCTGCTTCGAAGCGCTGCGCCACCGGCTCGCGTAGCTTTCCGGCATGCAGCATCGTTCGTTCTGGCTTCAGGAGGCGCTCGGTGACGCGCCCGACCAGCCACCGCTCGAGGGCGCCGCGCGCGCCGACATCGCGATCATGGGCGGCGGCTTCGTCGGCCTGTGGACGGCGATCCGCATCAAGGAGCGCGACCCGGCCTGCGACGTGGTGGTGCTCGAGCAGGACGTCTGCGGCGGCGGCGCCAGCGGCCGCAACGGCGGCGAGGTGCTGTCGTGGTGGGCGAAGGCCGGCAAGCTCGTCGACCTCTGCGGGCGCGAGGAGGCGATCCGCATCGGCACGGCGTCGGTCGACGCGATCGGCGAGATCGAGGAGTTCTGCAAGGCGCACGACATCGCTGCCGACTTCAACCGCGGCGGCTACCTGTGGACGGCCACCACCGAGGCGCAGCTGGGTGCGTGGGACTCGACCGTCGAGCTGCTGCGCGACCTGGGCGCGCCGGCGCTCGAGCTGCTCGAGCCGGCCGAGGTGGCGCGCCGCGCCGGATCGCGGGTGCACATCGCCGGCGTGCTCGACCCCAGCGCCGCCACCGTCCAGCCCGCGAAGCTCGCCCGCGGCCTGCGCCGCGTCGCGCTCGAGCTGGGCGTGCGGATCCACGAGCACTCGCGCGTCACCGATCTCGACCGCCGCAGCCCGGCCGTGCTGCGGACCGAGAACGGCGTGCTGACGGCCGATCGCGTCGTCATCGCGACCAACGCGTGGGCGGCCAGCATGCGCGAGCTGCACACGCGGCTGGTCGTCATCTCGAGCGACATCATCCTCACCGAGGAGGCGCCCGAGCGGCTCGCCGAGATCGGCTGGACGGGCTACGAGGCGATCTCCGACTCGCAGGTGATGATCCACTACTACCGGCGCACGCCGCAGGGCCGCGTGATGTTCGGCAAGGGCGGCTGGGGTATCGCGCTGGCCGGGCGGCTGCCCGCGAGCTTCGACCGCCACGAGGGCCGTGCACGCGGCGTCGAGGCGAACTTCCGGCGCATCTACCCGAACCTGGCCGACGTGAAGGTCGAGCACGACTGGTCGGGGCCGATCGACCGCGCGTACCACGGCCTGCCGATCTTCGGACGCCTGGGTGGGCGCGAGCACCTCATCTACGGCGTGGGCTGGAGCGGCAACGGCGTCGGCCCATCGGTGCTCGGCGGCAAGATCCTGGCGTCCCTGGCGCTCGGCGAGCGGGACGAGTGGTCGCAGTCGCCGTTCGTGGGCGAGCGCTCCGGCCGCTTCCCGCCGGACCCGATCCGGTTCACCGGCGCCCACGTGGTGCGCAGCGCGGTGGTGCGCATGGAGCGGGCGTTCGCCGAGGGCCGCGAGCCGCGGCCGTGGGACACCTTCGTTGCGGGATTCGCCCCCGCGGGGATCATCCCGAAGAAGACGAAGGGCGACTAGGCCGGTGACCGATTTCCAGGACGACGCACAGCTTGATACGGGGCAGGTCGAGGACCGCCGCGGCCGGCGCGTGGGCGGGCGCCCGGTCGCCATCGGCGGCGGCGCGCTCGGCATCGTCGTCGTCCTGATCACGCTGCTGCTCGGCGGCAACCCGCTGGGCAGCGACGGCGGCGGCCTGGGCGGACTGAACGACCTGAACGCGGGCCAGTTCGGTGAGGGCGCGCCACCCTCCGACGTCCAGACGGAGTGCCGGACGGGCGCCGACGCCGAGCGCCGCGAGGACTGCCGTGCGATCGCCTACGTGAACTCCATCAACAGCTTCTGGGAGGGCACGTTCGCGCAGTTCACCCCAGCGACGACGGTCTTCTTCACGGATGGCGTCGACACCGGCTGCGGCCAGGCGACATCCGACGTGGGGCCGTTCTACTGCCCGCCGGACAAGAAGATCTACATCGACCTCGGTTTCCTGGCCGAGCTGCGCGACCGGTTCGGCGCCAGTGGCGGCGCGTTCGCCCAGGGCTACATCCTGGCGCACGAGTACGGGCACCACGTGCAGAACCTCCTCGGCGTCCTCGACCAGGTGGCGGGCGACCGCACCGGTCCGCAGAGCGCGGCCGTGCGGTCGGAGCTGCAGGCCGACTGCTACGCCGGCGCCTGGGCGGCGAACGCGACGCAGTCGGGGCTCATCGTCAAGGTCACCCCGGCTGACATCGCCGAGGCCCTGAACGCGGCGCAGTCGGTCGGCGACGACCGCATCCAGTCGGCGACGCAGGGCCAGGTGAACCCGGAGTCGTGGACGCACGGGTCGGCGGCGCAGCGGGTGAAGTGGTTCCGCGCCGGCTACGACTCGGGAGATCCACGAAGTTGCGACACGTTCGCCGGGTCGATCTGATCAAGTAACGGCCGTCGCAAGCCGATACTGGGAGCAGTATGGCTCCCCGCCAGAACCTGCCGATCGTTCTCGACTACGGTGATGGGCGCGCGCTCCGCGCCGTCACGCGCACGCTCGATCGGTCCGGGCTGTCCTTCTACATCGACAGCGAGATGCCGGTGCCGAGCCCGGGCCACGAGATCACCTTCGAGGCGCGGATCGGCGGCGGCGGCGCCCGCGGCCGTGCCCGGGTGCTGCGCGTCGACCACGTGGACGACGGCGTCGGCCGCGAGATGGTCGCTCTCTGCGACGTGCTGGAGCTGCACGGCGCCGCGGAGCGCGTGATCGCCCGCGCCGGGTTCCGGGAGCGCGTGGTGGAGTTCGCGACGAAGCACCGTGACGGCGACCGCATCCTGGAGGCCGCCGGCGGCGGTCTGACGCGCCGGATGCGTCCGGACACGAGCCCGATCCGTCCCCGCGAGGCGCACTGGGTCCAGGAGCCGCAGGCGCCGCGTGTCGATCCGCCGCAGCCGGCGGCCGATCCGGGCCTGCCGCACCAGGGCCTGCCGCACCAGGGCACGTCGAAGCCGAAGCCCCCGGGCCGCACCCGTCCGACCCGCCCGGGTCGTCATCACTGGGAAGTCGAAAACCGCTTCAAACGCGGCTCGTAAGCGTCCGAGAGCCAGCGCTTCATCGTCTGGGCGGTGCGTCCGTAGTGTCCGGCGATCTCGGTGACGGTGTAGCCGTACACCTCCCGCGCGTGCCGAACATGGGCGGTGGTCAGCTCGTGCGCCGCAGGCAGGATCGCCGCCAGCGCCGGACGTCCCCCGTGGTCGCGCGCGATCGCCGCCTCGACTGCGCTCTCGAACGTCGTCGCGCGGCCGGCGAAGAGCCCGCGCGTGTAGTCGGTCGCGAGGTGTGCCCGCGGCAGGTCACCGCTCACGTGCGAGCGGAAGGAGCCGTAGTCCCAGTCGCGTGGATGCGCGCAGAGCCCGGCGCGCACCGGATTCATCGCGATGTAGACGGACACGGCGCGGGCGGCGCTCGCGTCGGGTACCTCAGAGGCGTGGAAGCGCCGACCGAGGAGGTGATTCACCCGGCCGTGGCGCTGGTTGTAGGCGAGCGCGTAGCGGTGGCTGACGAACCACATCAGCGTCGAGATCTCAGCCATCGCCCCTTCGAGCAGGAGGTGGACGTGGTTTCCCATCTGGACGTCCTGGTGGCACTCCACGCGTCGTGCGGCGATGCCCGTGTCGAGCAGGTCGTAGAAGCACTCGCGATCCTCGTCGTCCTCGAACATCGACCGTCGGTTGTTTCCACGGGTGGTGATGTGATGGAAGCGGCAATCGGTGTGGCTGCGGGGTCGTCGTGGCATGGGGGATGGCTCCTCTCGAGTCCATTCCTGCACGAATCGGGGGCCGAACCTGTGACGGAACGCGCGCGCTTCGTGCCCGGTCCGTGAAAACCACGCGCAAAACCGTGCCGGATTCCCGTTTCGGTGCCAGGCACCGAAACGGGAACGCCAAACAAGACGCTCCAGAATCGCGCCTCGGCGCGCGCCGCGTTCGGAGGCGCCGGTAGCGCTATCGCGCGGCGACACCGTGCCCGACGCATACCGCCCGGCGGCGGCGCGAGCTCGAGGCGCCGGGTGGGCGTCGCGTCGGCTAGAGACGCTTGCGGAAGGCGCGGACTTCCGGCGTCTGCCAGTCCGCGTGGTCGTTGCGCCAGCCCTCGCGGTCCTTGAACAGACGGTGGCCATTCACCATCGCATGGCCGATCACGTCGGCGTTCTTGATCGCATAGCGACCCTGCAGCCAGCGGACGAGGCGGAGCGCAGCCCGGGCCTGTCTCGGACGGTTCAGGATCTTGCGCGCGGCGGCGCGGGCGTCGTTGCCGGTCTCCTGCACCATCTCGATGCCGATCGAGACGTGGTTGATGCCGACGGCATGCCTGCAGCGCACGTTGAGCGGAACCAGCTGATGGATCTTGCCCGACTTCTCGATTATGAAGTGGGCGCACGTGCCGGGCTTCTCGCCGCGATTCGGGGCGTTCGACGCGAACGTGTTCCACGCGGACGAGTAGGAGTTGCCGGCCGTGAAGTGCAGCACGATCACCCGTGGATGCAGCTTCGACGAGGCCGTGCCGTAGTGCCGCTTCGAGTACGCCGCCATCTGCGCACGGCGACCGGACCCGTACGGGATCGGGCTCTGCACGAAGGTCGGCTGGGGAGCGACGAGCGCGAGCGTCGCGAGCGCAGCGGCGAGCACTACAGGCGCATTCGCAGCCGGTCGCGCCGGTGGCGACCCTCGACGATGCGGACGGTGCCGGAGCGCGAGCGCATCACGATGGACGTCGTGAACGCCTCCTCGGAGGTGAACCGCACGCCCTTGAGGATATCCCCATCCGTGACGCCGGTCGCCGCAAAGAAGCAGTTATCCCCTGCAATCAGGTCATCGCTGGTGAGAATCCGGTCGGGATCGATCCCCGCCGCGACGGTTCGCGCGCGCTCGTCCTCGTCCCGGGGCGCCATGCGGCCGAGAAGCGCGCCGCCCGTCGCCTTGATCGCCGCCGCCGACAGCACACCCTCCGGGGTGCCGCCGATGCCCCACAGGAGGTCGATGCCGGTGTCGGGCCAGACGGCCATCAGCGAACCAGCCACGTCGCCGTCGGGGATCAGGCGGATCCGGCCGCCGTGCGCGCGGACGCGCTCGATGCGCTCCGCGTGCCGGTCGCGGTCGAGGATCACGACCATCAGGTCGCCGACGCTGACGCGCCGGCGGACCGCGACGCGGTCGAGCACGTCCTCGATCGGGTCGGTGAGCGACAGCAGGTCGGCGATGTCGGAGCCGCCCGCCATCTTCTCCATGTACACACACGGGCCGGGGTCGAACATCGTGCCGCGCTCGGACAGCGCGACCACGCAGAGGGCGTTCGGCTGGCCCTTCGCGGTCAGCGTCGTGCCCTCCAGCGGATCGACGGCGATGTCGACGGCGGGCGGCGAGCCGTCGCCGATGCCCTCGCCGTTGTAGAGCATCGGGGCCTCATCCTTCTCGCCCTCGCCGATCACCACGACGCCGTCCATCGAGATGCCGGCCATGGTCGCCCGCATGGCGTCGACGGCCGCTGCATCGGCGGCGTTCTTGTCGCCGCGGCCAACCCAGCGGCTGGCGGAGATGGCCGCCGCCTCGGTCACCCGGACGAGTTCCAGGGCGAGGTTTCGATCGGGACTCTGCGAGCTCATGGGGCCGAAGCCTACTTCGTGTACCCTCGTCCCGGTGAACGCGACGACGATCTCTCCGCTCGATATCGCAGCGCTCCGGCGCCGCTTCCCCGCCCTCTCGCGCACCGTCGACGGCCAGCCGGCGGCCTTCCTGGACGGGCCTGGCGGGTCGCAGGCGCCCGACGCCGTGATCGACGCGATGACCGCCTACCTGCGCGGCTCGAATGCCAACCTCGGCGGCGCGTTCGCGACCAGCATGGAGTCCGACGCGCTGTACGAGCGGGCGCGCCAGGCCGGCGCCGACTTCACCGGTTCCCGGCCGGAGGAGATCGCGTTCGGCGCCAACATGACGACCCTCAACTTCCTGCTCGCGCACGCCGTCGCGCGGACGCTGAAGGAGGGCGACGAGATCATCGTCACGCAGCTCGACCACGACGGCAACGTGTCGCCGTGGTTGCGGATCGCCGACGACTACGCGCTCACCGTGCACACGGTGCCGGTACGGCCCGACGACGTGACGCTCGACATCGAGGCGCTCGAGGCCCTGCTGTCCGACCGCACGAAGATCGTCGCGTTCACGCTCGCCTCGAACGCGGTCGGGTCGAAGCCCGATGCGCGCCGCATCTCCGACGCCGCGCACTCGGTCGGGGCCCTCGCCTGGGCTGACGCCGTGCACTACGCGCCGCACGGCCGCATCGACCGCGCCGGCATGGGCCTCGACGTCGTGCTCTGCTCGCCGTACAAGTTCTTCGGCCCGCACCTCGGCCTGGCCGCGATCCGCCACGACCTGGCCGAGCGCTGGCCGGCCGACCGCGTGCGCCCGGCCGACGAGACGCCCGCCGGGCACCGCTACGAGACCGGCACGCAGTCGCACGAGGCGCTCGCCGGCTTCGTCGCCGCCGTCGAGTACCTGGCGGAGCTGGGGGAGGGTGCGAGCCAGAAGGAGCGGCTCGACTCGGCCTTCGCGCGCATCACGAGCCACGAGGAGGCGCTGTCGGCCCACGCGCTGACGCGCCTCACCTCGACCCCCGGCGTCCGGCTCTACGGCATCGCCGATCCGGCCCGCGTCGCGGAGCGCACGCCCACCTTCGCGTTCACCATCGCCGGCGCCACGCCGCGCGACATCGCGGCCGAGCTGGGCCGCGAGGGCGTCTTCGTGTGGGACGGCAACTACTACGCCCTCGGCGCGATGCTCGCGCTCGGCCTCGAGGAGCACGGCGGCGCGGTCCGCGCCGGCTTCCTGCACTACACGACGCTGGCCGAGGTCGATCGCTTCTGCGACCTCGTCGCGACCATCGCCGCGCGGGGATAGCGGACTCCGCTCCTGCGTTACAATCGACGCGCTGCATGCGGATGTGGCGGAATTGGTAGACGCGCACGGTTCAGGTCCGTGTGTCCGAAAGGACGTGGAGGTTCAAGTCCTCTCATCCGCACTGTCGAAGCCCGCTCACCGAGCGGGCTTCGCTGTTTCCGACGCCCTCGTGCTCCATCTGGTCCATCCCGTCAGACCTGGACCTTTTTACAGCTTGCGGGCCGATATCGGTAGGTTTATGCTCGCCGTGGGGGTCGCCTAGCGACCAAAGTGGGCAAGCATTTCGATGCGCGGAATCGTCCAATGGGGCCTGAGCTTCCGCCTCCTCGTGCTCGTAGCCGCAGTCGGTTCGCTGTTGATCGGCGTCGCGCAGCTGCGCGACGCTCCGGTCGATCTGCTACCCGAGTTTTCGCCACCCTACGTGGCGATCCAGACCGAAGCGCTCGGGCTGTCCGCAGCCGAGGTGGAGGAGCTGATCACGGTCCCCCTCGAGGGCGACTTGCTGAACGGCGTCCACGGGATCGACACGATCCGCTCCGAATCGGTCGACGGCCTCTCCTCGGTCCTGCTCATCTTCGACCCGAAGACCGACCTGCTCGAAGCACGGCAGCTGGTCCAGGAGCGCCTGACCAGGGCGCACATCCTCCCGCACGTCTCCAAGCCGCCGGCGATGCTGCAGCCGGTCTCGTCCGCGAGCCGGGTGATGCTGGTCGGGCTCTCGTCCGAGAAGCTGTCGCCGACCGAACTCGGCGTCCTCGCGCGCTGGACGATCCGACCGCGCCTGCTCGGTATCCCCGGCGTCGCGAACGTCGCGATCTGGGGCCAGCGCGAGCATCAGCTGCAGGTTCAGGTCGACCCGAAGAAGCTGCATGACGAGGGTCTCACGCTGGCCCAGATCATCAGCACCGCGGGGAACTCGCAGCTCGTCTCACCGCTGACCTTCCTGGAGGCGTCGACGCCGGGTAGCGGCGGCTTCATCGATACGCCCAACCAGCGACTGCAGATCCGGCACATTCTCCCGGTCGCGACGCCCGAGGGTCTCTCTCAGGTTCCGGTCGACGGCGC
Organism: Gaiellales bacterium; assembly: GCA_046598415.1. Taxonomy (GTDB): domain Bacteria; phylum Actinomycetota; class Thermoleophilia; order Gaiellales; family F1-60-MAGs149; genus VFJZ01. Next base: position 12,809 of record JBKJIG010000043.1, on the reverse strand, counting down.
GAAGGGCAAGCGCCTGGGTGACGTGGCGAAGATCGTCGAGGACCATCAGCCGTTGATCGGCGATGCCGTCGTCGGCGACGATTTCGGCCTGATGCTCGTGGTCGAGAAGTTCCCGGGAGCGAGCACGCTCGAAGTGACGCGCAACGTCGAGAAGGCACTCGACACGCTGCGCCCGGGCCTGGGCGGCGTTGCGATCGATCCCACCATCTTCCGTCCCGCCACCTTCATCGAGTCGGCGCTCTCGAATCTTGCGTGGACCCTGCTCGCCGCCGGGCTGCTGGTGCTGTTCGTGATCGCCGCGTTCCTGCTCGAGTGGAGAAGCGTCGTGGTCGCGCTCATCACCGTGCCCCTGTCGCTCGTTGCCGCCGGACTCGTGCTGACGCTCCGCGGCGAGACGTTGAACGTGATGGTGCTCGCGGGCCTCGTCCTCGCCACCGTGATCATCATCGACGACGCGATCATCGTGGCCGAGAACATCTACCGCCGCCTGCGTGAGTGGACCGACATGCCGGCTGCCGCGCTCGTGCGCGAGGCGACGGTGGAGGTCGCGAAGCCGCTCGGCGCCGCGACGCTGATCGTCCTGCTGACCGCCCTTCCGACGCTGATGCTCGGCGGCAGACCGGGCGGGTTCTTCCAGCCCCTGGCGGTGTCGTACGCCGTCGCAGTCGTCGCCTCGCTGGTCGTCGTCATGCTCGTCGCTCCGGCGCTGAGCCTGCTCCTCCTGCGGCGAGCGCCGTCCGCACGCGCTGAAGCTCCCCAGCTGCGGTGGTTCCGACGCGGCTACGAACGGTCACTGTCGGCGAGCATGCGCCGACCCGGGATCGTTCTGACCGCCGCCCTCGTGGTCGCGGTCGTCGCGGCGACGGTGGCGCCCCGGCTGGGAACGTCGCTGCTGCCGGAATTCCAGGAGCGCCAGCTGCTCGTCGGTGTGCAGGCGCCCTCGGGAACGTCGCGTCCGGCGATGATCAAGATGACCACGGCGATGAGTCGCGATCTGCGAGCGATCGACGGGATCGAGAAGGTCGGCATCCACGTCGGCCGCGCGGTGCTGGCCGATCAGGTCGTCAAGATCGATTCCGGCGCGCTGTGGGTGACGATCGCCAGGGACGCCGACTACGGCAGGAGCGTCGCGGCGATCAGGAACATGGCGAACCGGTATCCGGGCGTCGAGTTCGATGTCCGCACCTCCTCCGATCAGGCGATTCGGTCGGTGGCCGCGCTGGACGACCGTTCGAGCGGCCCCGCGGTACGCGGAGACGGCAGTGCCCTCGACGTGCTCACGGGCGCGGACGAGCCGGTGGTCGTGCGAATCTACGGCTCGGATCTCGCGCAGCTCCGCGAGAAGGCGGAAGAGGCCAGGGCCGCGATCGCCGCGATTCCGGGCATCGTCGATCCACGAGTGGACGCTCGCATCACCGGACCGACCGTCCAGATCGAGGTCGACCTCGCCGCCGCCAGGCAGCACGGACTGAAGCCGGGCGACGTGCGCCGCCAGGCGGCGACGCTGGTGCAGGGAATCGAGGTCGGCAGCCTCTTCGAAGGGCAGAAGGTGTTCGAGGTGGTCGTCGTCGGCGTTCCCGAGATCCGGCAAAGCCTCGCGAATCTCGGCCAACTGCTGCTCGACACGGCAACCGGCGACCAGGTGCGCCTCGATGAGGTGGCGGACGTGCGCGTCGCGGACGCGCCGACGGCGTTCGTCCGCGAGGGAGCGTCGCGTCGCATCGACGTCGTCGCCGGCGTGAAGGGCCGCTCCGTCGACGCCGTGGTCGGTGATGTCGAGGAGGCCGTGGATCAGATGACCTTCCCGCTCGAGTACTACGCCGACCTGATCGGCGGCTCCGACGAGCGCGACGCGGCCGTAGGCCGCTTCATGGCCTACGGGATCGCCGCGGCGATCGGGATCCTGCTGTTGCTGCAGGCGGCGGTGGGCAGTTGGCGGCTCGCGGCCGCCTGTTTCGTCGCCCTGCCGCTGGCCGCCTCGGGCGGCGTCCTTGCGCTCGCGCTCCTCGGGCACGACCTCACGGTCGGATCGATCGCCGGACTCGTCGCCGTGTACGGGCTGGCCGCGAGACACATGATCCTCGTCGTCGGCCGCTACCGCAGCCGGGTGGACGACGGAGAGGAGTGGTCCTTCGACCTCGCTCGGCACGGCGTCGAGGACCGCCTGCCCGCGCTCCTCACGAGCACCGTCGGGGTGGCCGTCTTCCTGCTCCCCTTCGCCGTCCTTCAAGGGATCGATGGCTTCGAGCTCCTGCGGCCGTTGGCCATCGCGGTCCTCGGCGGCCTGATCACGTCGGTCCTCGTCACCCTCTTCGTGCTGCCGGCCCTGTACCTGCGGCTCGCCCCGTCCGCCGGACCCGCGCCGGTCGAGGCTACCACCGTCCACCCCGTCGCTTCCGCGGGCGATTGAGGCCGCGGGGATGGCGACGCAAACCGGCATCCAACGGCCCGACGGACGGGCGCAGCGGATTGCGCTGGGGCTGGTCGGCCTGCTGCTGTGCGTCGGGGTCATCGCAGTGGTCCTGGCGCTCCTCCGGGACGAGGAGTCGGCCGGAGTGGCGTCGCACGCCGAGCCGGCCGTCCTCGGCCACATCGACGGCGACGGCGTGCGCCGCATCGTCATGACGCAGCACGCCACCGAACGGCTCGAGATCGAGACGGCCCCGGTGGCGGGGGCGGGACGAGGCACGGTCGTCCCCTATTCCGCCCTCATCTACGACCCGGACGGGAAAACGTGGGTCTATACGAGCCCCAAGCCGCTCGAGTTCCTGCGCGCGCCGGTCGAGGTGGCGCGCATCGAGGGAACGTTCGCCTACCTGTCGGAGGGGCCTCCTGATGGCACGCCGGTCGTCACCAGAGGCGGCGCCGAGGTGTACGGGACCGAGTTCGAGGTCGGTCACTGATGCGCTGGATCATCGAGCAGAGCCTGAGGTTCCGGAGCATCGTCGTCGTCCTCGCTGCGGGCATGATGGTGTTCGGCGCCGTAGAGCTGCGCGGCGCGCCCGTGGACGTGTTCCCGGAGTTCGCACCGCCGAGGGTCGAGATTCAGACGCCCTGTCTCGGCCTGTCCGCATCGGAGGTCGAGGAGTTCATCACGGTGCCGCTCGAGCAGCAGCTGAACGGCGTGCCCGAGCTCGAGACGATCCGCTCGAGCTCGGTCCCGCAGCTCTCCTCGATCACGCTGATCTTCAAGCGCGGCACCGACCTGTTGAAGGCACGGCAACTCGTCCAGGAGCGCCTCACGTCGGTGGTACCGACGCTGCCGACCTGGGCGGCGCCGCCCCAGCTGCTCCAGCCGCTCTCCTCGACCAGCCGCGTGATGAAGATCGGCCTCACCTCGAAGGAGCTGTCCCTGATCGAGATGTCCGGCATCGTCCGGCACACGCTTCGTCAACGGCTGCTGCGCGTGCCGGGCGTCGCCAACGTCGCCATCTGGGGCCAGCGCAAGGAACAGCGCCAGGTGCTCGTCGATGCCGAGCGGCTGCGGAAGTACGGCGTCTCGGTGAACGAGGTCGTGGAGGTCACGGCCAACGCGCTGGACGCCGTCCTGCTGAAGCACTCGCCCGGCGCCGTGGTCGGCACGGGCGGCTTCATCGCGGACGACCTCGGACGGCGGTTGCCCATCAACCATGTCGGGCCGGTCGTCGAGCCCGAGGACCTCGCGGAGGTGAGCTTCCGCAGTCGCGCGGGGAGGTCGCTGCGACTGTCGGATGTCGCTGACGTCGTCACGGGACACCCGCCCTTGATCGGAGACGGCGTCGTCAATGACGGAGCGGGGCTCCTGCTGGTCGTCGAGAAGTTCCCGAAGGCGAACACGCTGGCCGTGACGAGCGGGGTGGAGGACGCGCTCGATCTGCTGCGCCCCGGCCTCCAGGGAATCGAGATCGACTCGACCATCTTCCGGCCGGCGACGTTCATCGATACCGCGATCGACAACCTGACACGCGCGCTCCTGATCGGCTGCCTGCTCGTCGTCGCGATCCTCGCCCTGTTCCTGTTCGAGTGGCGGACGGCGGTGATCAGCCTCGTCTCGATCCCGCTCTCCCTCGTCGCCGCCGGCCTGGTGCTCGTCTACCGCGGCGAGACGATCAACACGATGGTTCTGGCGGGGTTGGTGATCTCCGTCGGCGTCGTCGTGGATGACGCGCTCATCGACGTCGAGAATATCTGGCGCAGGCTGCGTGAAGCCCGGCTGGCGGGCAGCGAGCGGTCGACGTCGTCGATCATCCTCGACGCGTCCCTCGAGGTGCGGAGCCCGATCGTCTACGCGACCCTGATCATCGTCGTCGCGGTCGTCCCGATCCTCTTCCTGCAGGGGCTCTCGGGGGCCTTCTTCCTGCCGCTCGTGCTCTCCTACACGTTGGCCGTGCTCGCCTCGATGGTCGTCGCGCTGACCGTGACTCCGGCGATGAGCCTCCTCATGCTGCGGAACGCGCCGCTCGACCGCCGTGACTCGCCGGTCAAGCTGGGCCTCGTCCGCGCCTACGGCAAGGTGCTCTCGAAAACGCTGGGGCGGCCGCGGCGCGCCTACGCGACGCTCGGTGCGGTGACGTTGATCGGACTCGTCGTAGTGCCGTTCCTCGGCAGCTCGCTCCTGCCCGACTTCAAGGAGCGCGATTTCCTGATGCACTGGCTCACGAAGCCTGGCACGTCCCTCCCGGAGGAGACGCGCATCTCGCAGCTCGCGTGTCAGGAGCTGCGGAAGGTGCCCGGTGTGCGCAACTGCGGCTCGCACATCGGTCAGGCGCTGTTCGCCGACGAGGTGGTCGGGGTCGACTTCGGCGAGAACTGGGTCAGCATCGACCCGGCGGCCGACTACGACGCCACGCACGCGCGCATCGCGGAGGTGGTCGCCGGCTACCCTGGCCTCAAGCGGGACGTGCTCACCTACCTCCGGGAGCGCGTCAAGGAGGTCCTGACCGGAACGAGCGAGACACTCGTCGTGCGCACCTACGGGCCGGACCTCGAGGTCCTACGGGAGACGGCAGACAAGGTGAACGCCGCGCTCCAGGGGGTCGACGGGCTCGTCGACCTGCACGTCGAGCTTGTCGAGGACATTCCGCACGTCGAGATCGAGACCGATCTCGAAGCAGCGGCGAAGCACGGGCTGAAGCCGGGCGAGATCCGGCGCGCGGCCGCCGTGCTGATGCAGGGCATCGAGGTGAACGACATCTGGAAGCCCTCGCGGGTCTTCGACGTCAACGTCTGGAGCACGCCCGAGACGCGGAGCAGCGTGACCAGCATCCAGAACCTGCCGATCACGACGCCGAGCGGCGAGATCGTCCGGCTGGAGGACGTCGCGAACGTGCGCGTCGCACCGACGCCGAACGTGATCAAGCGCGAGAAGGTCTCGCGCCGGATCGATGTCGGCGCCAACATCAGCGGCACTCGCGATCTCGGCTCGATCGCGAAGGAGGTCGAGGAGCGGCTCGCCACGGTCAGCTTCCCGCTCGGCTACACGCCCGAGCTGATCGGCGAGTCCGCCGAACGGAACGCGGCCCAGAATACCCTGCGGCTCTTCGCTCTGGCCGCCGCCTTCGTGATCTTCCTCCTGCTGCACGTCGCCTTCGGCAGCTGGCGCCTGGCGGCGCTGGTGCTCCTGACGCTACCGACGGCGCTCGTCGGGGGCGTGCTGGCCGCCTACCTGACCGACGGAGTCATCTCGCTCGGATCGCTGGTCGGCTTCCTGACCGTCTTCGGGATCGCGGCCCGGAACGGCATCCTGATGATCAAGCACTTCCAGCACCTCGAGCAGGAAGAGGGGGAGGCGTTCGGGCTCGAGCTCGTCCTTCGCGGCGCCAGGGAACGGCTGACGCCAATCCTGATGACCGCGGGCGCGACCGGACTCGCGCTCGTCCCGCTGGCCGTCGCGGGGGCGATCCCGGGCCACGAGGTCGAACACCCGATGGCGATCGTGATCCTCGGCGGTCTCGTCACGTCGACGCTGCTCAACCTGGTGCTGATCCCGGCCCTCTATCTCCGCTTCGGACGGAGCGCGCAGCCCGCGCGTATCGCACAGCCCTGGTCGTGAGGCCCACGTTCCGCCGGTTGGATTCGATCCGAGATCGCGCGTTTCAGCGCATTCCCTGGTGTCAGTGCTGGCGCCAGTCCCGTCCTTGCAACCCGGACGATCACGGACGCCAGCGGATAGACATTTGGCTCAACCAGGCGTTCTCGGCTCAATAACGCGTGCCACACGAGGTTCAAGTCCTCTCATCCGCACTTGTTCGACACCCTCGTGTGACCCGAGGCTCGGAAACATCCTCGATCAGGCGTCGTCGCGGGAAAATCGACGCAGGGTTGTTACAGGACGTTATCCCTCCGCCAACGCTCCGGTAACTCGGGGCGGGCATAGTGCGAGCGTGATGCTGGATCGCGAGATTCCAAACTTCCGGATGACGCTCGAGTCCCCGAGCGGCGTCGTGCATCTGGCTGCGCGGCCCACCGAGGTGCGCCGCACGGCCTGCGGCACCGTCGTTGCCCGCGGCTGGGAGATGTGTATCGGAGCGTTCGCGACGAAGCCGCTGACGTGCACCGTCTGCCGCGACTTCGAGCGTCCGGTCGATCTCCGGCCAGCAGCGGCTCACACCGGTGTCGAGACGCCGGCCGCCGCTCGAGCGCGCTGACGCCCGGCGGGTCAGGGGGCGGCGTCACCGCAGCGGCCTGATCGTCGTCGACGGTGGCCGGGCGCAACGCGCGGCAGGTTGCCGTTAGGGTTCGCCCGATGCCGTCGTGACGATGAATCGGGCGGTCGTCGGAGCCGCGATGATCATCGGCTGCAGCGTCGCGATCCAGACCGCGGCGGCCGTGGCGCACGATCTCTTCGACCGGCTCGGGCCGACCGGCGTCTCGGCCTTGCGGTTCGGGCTCGGGGCGCTGGTGCTGCTGGCGATCGCCCGTCCGTCGGTGCGGGGCCGCGACGCCGCAGCGTGGAAGGCGATCGTGGCGTACGGCGTCTCGCTGGCGGTGCTGAACGTCGCGTTCTTCGAGGCGATCGACCGGATCCCGATGGGCATCGCCGTCACACTCGCCTTCGTCGGGCCGCTGGCGATGGCGCTGGCCGCCTCGCGTCGCCGCCGCGACCTGGGCATCGCCCTGCTCGCCGCCGCCGGCGTCATCACGCTCGGCGGCCTCGACCGGCCCGACTCGATGGTGGGCGTCGTGCTCGCGGTGCTGACCGGCTGCGCCTGGGTCGCCGTCGCGTACGCCGGCCGCAGCGTCGGCAGCCTGACGCGGCGTATGGACGGCCTCGCGCTCGCACTGCCGATCGCGGCACTGCTGACCTTCCCGCTCGGCGTGGGGGAGTTCGACAGGATCGACGGCCGCACGTTCCTGCTCGCGCTGCTGATCGCAGTCGGCGGGCTGATCGTGCCGTTCGCGCTCGAGCTGGAGGGCCTGCGCCGCCTCGAGCCGCGCATTGTCGCGGTCGTCTACAGCGTCGACCCCGGCATCGCGGCCGTGGTCGGCTTCCTGGCGCTGGACGAGCGGCTCACCCTGCCGCAGATCGTGGCGTTGTTGGCGGTGATGGCCGCCAGCGTCGGCGCCACGGCCAGCGCGGCCGAGGAGTCAGAACCCGTCGCGGCGACGACCGAGGCGGTCTAGCGCCAGGCTTGTTCGCGACGCTGAGGTGTCACCGAACTCTCGGCCCGGGACGCTAGGGGATCTCGATCGATACGCGCGTGCCGCGGTCCGGCTCGGAGGCGATCGCCACCTGGCCGCCCAGCGACTGGACGCGGTCGGCCAGCAGCGCGAGGCCCATGTGGCCGGCGGCCCGCTGCTCGGCCAGGTCGGCGGCGCTCATGCCGCGACCGTCGTCGGCGATGGTCAGCTTCGTGCCGTCGCCGCTGGCGCTGAGGTTGATCTCGACCGCCGTCGCGGCGGCGTGCCGCAGGACGTTGCGGAGCGCCTCCTGCGTGGCACGGAAGACGATCTCCTCGGTGTCGTGGTCGAGCGGGCGCTCGATGCGCGTGTCGATCTGCACGGCCAGCCCGCGCGAGCGGAGCGGCTGCGCGAGCGCGTCGAGGGCGGCGTCGATGCCCTCGCCCCGGCGGTCCTGCGGGTACAGGTCGACCAGCAGCGTGCGCAGCGCGCGCATGCTCTCGCGCGAGACGTTGGCGCCGCGCCGCAGCGTGCGCCGTACCTCCGAGTCCTCGGGTATCCGGTCGGCCGTGGCGCCCAGCTCGAACGCGATCCCGGCGAGGTCCTGCAGCGGCCCGTCGTGCAGTTCGCTGGCGATGCGGCGGCGCTCGTCGGCGCTCGCCTGGTCGGCGCGCCGGGCCAGCACCTCGCGGCGCTGCTGCTCGCTGCGGATCCGCCGCGCCAGCCAGTAGCCAAGCGGCAGCTGCGCGATCGCGAGCGCCGCCAGCGTCACCAGGAAGACCGGCACGTAGGCGCGCCAGATGCGGTCGGACGAGCGGTCGATGCGGCTCGCCGCCTGGTACGTCTCGACCAGCACGCGCGTGCCGTTCACGAGCCGCAGCGGCAGGTAGACCTCCATCAGCCGCCCCTGGTCGAGCTCGAACTCGTTCTCGGGCAGTGTCAGGTCGGACAGCGCGGCCTTGGCGACGTTGTCGTCCAGCGCCTCGACCTGGTCCTCCTTGAGCGGGAAGGTCTGGCCTATCAGGCGCACCTCGTCGGAGTAGACGACCTTGCCGGTCTCGGTCCAGATCTTGACACGTACGATCGGATTGACGAGCGCGCGCTCGCGCACGATCTTGTCGAACTCGGCCACCGCCTGCGGATCGCCCGCCAGCACCTTCTCGTTCAGCGCCGGCTTCAGCACGCCGTCGCCGACGACCGTCGTGAGGGTGCGGGCGTCGCGGATCGCCTGGTCGGTCGCCACGCGGCGCAGCATGTAGGTGCCAACCGTGCCGATCACGATCAGCAGCAGCACCACCGAGAAGGCCCACTGGTAGAGCGCGATGCGCCGGCCCGTAGTGCCCCGGCCCGGCAGCACCTCGGGCTTCACCGGCCCGGTCGCCGGCGGCACCGCGCCGGTCTCGTCGTGGGCTGCGAACGTCCGGCGCACGTCAGCCGGCCGCCGGTTGTGTGGAAACTCGATGCGCGACAGGCCTCGGCAACTCAGATCAAACGTATAGCCGCGAACCGCAGCACACGACGGCCGTGATGCGGTCCCACACTGCTCATCCCGGCACCCGCACCCAGAACGTGACGCCGCGGCCCGGGCGGTTCACGATGCCCGCGGAGCCGCCGTGCGCGCCGGCGACCGTGCGGACGAGCGCCAGGCCGAGCCCGGAGCCGGCGCTGCTCGGCGTGGCCCGATAGAACGGCTCGAATACGGCGTCCTCGTGTCCCGCGGGCACACCGCCGCCCTCGTCGGCGACCTCGAACCGCCAGCCGTCCTCCTCGTCGATGGCACGCAGGACCACGCGGGTGGAGCGGTCGCCGTGCTCGGCCGCGTTCTGCAACAGGCTCAGCAGCACCTGGCGCATCCGTGCCGGGTCGATGTCGGCCTGCAGCCCGGCCGGCGGCAGCGCGGCGGAGAGGCGCCCGTCCAGCATCGGACCGGCGCTGGTGGCGACCTCCTCGAGGAACGGAGCGAGCGCCGTCGGCTTGCGGCGCACGAAGCCCGGTGAGTCGGCGCGCGCAAGCGCGCCCATGTCGTCGACGGTGCGGGAGATGCGGGCGAGCTCCGCGCGCAGCGCCCGCTGGTCGCCGCCGGCGTCGATCGATCGGCGCAGCCCGGCGACGGGCTCGCGCAGTTCCTCCGCGGCGTCGCGCATGAAGTGGTGCTGCCGCAGGAACGAGCCCTCGAGCCGCTCCAGCATGCGGTTCAGTGTCACGGTCAGGGCAGCCAGCCGTGGCGCGGCCTCGCCCATCGGCAGGCGTGTCGTGAGGTTGCCTGAGCGTGTGATCTCGTTGGCGGCGTTGGCGATGTCCTCCATCAGCTCGTTCTCGACCGTCTGCGCCATCCAGCCGCGGTACGCGACGTACAGGAGGCCGAGCGGGATGGCGACCAGCACGAGGCCCAACGGGCTCGCGTCCCAGGCGATCGCCGCCAGCAGGCCGACCGACACGTTGCCGAGCCACGACAGCGCGTTGATGCGCCACGGGCCGAGCAGGACCCCCCGAAATCGCTCGCCCTCGATCAGCGAGATGACCAGCGACACGGTGCCGGCATTGATGAGCGAGCAGAGCGCCAGCGCCACTGCCGCGATCAGCCACGCGAGGGGATCGGTCGGATCGCGGCGGTCGATCAGGCCGTAGGTCAGCTTGGCTGCCAGCACCGCAATTGCGACCTGTCCGGCGTTGAAGGCGATCTTGTGGGTCTCGGTGCGACGGTAGTACTGCCACGCGACGGTGCCGGCGATGGCGCCGATCGTGGGGACGCCGCGCGGGGCGAGCAGCAGCGCCGCGATCCAGGCGCTCTCCTCGAGCGAGAAGTGCTCGAGTTCACCGGCGTGCGGGAACGTGACCACCAGCTGCGCGCCGAGGCCGACGGCGGCCGCGATCAGCAGCAGTGCGAACGCGCGCTGCTCGTCCACCGGCAGCATCCAGGAGACCGCGACGCCGAACGCGACGGCGCCGCCCATGACGACGGCGACGATCAGCATCCGGGCCGGGGCCGGCAGGCGGTTCGCGACGGCGGTCGTCATCGCCACGACACGGACCCCCAGTGGCGCGCGCCCCAGTGCCGGGCGGCCCACGAGGCGGGATCCCAGCCGGCTGCGACCCAGTCGGAGGCGCCCCAGTGACGGGCCTCCCAGGCCAGCAGCGGTGCAGGCGCCGCAGCTGGAACGGTGGCCGCGGCCGTCCGCTCGGTGATGCGAGCCGACCACGGCGTGGCCGCGAACGAGGCCAGCGTCCAGGGGCTCGCGGCGTACGCGACGGCATTCCATGGCAGCCCGAGCGCGTCGATCTCACCGATCACCGGCTCGGGCATGCCGTCGCCGTGGAGGTCGGCCACGACCGTCTCCGATCCTCGGCTGGCCGCGATGCTGCCGAGCCCGGTCGAGAAGGGCAGCCCGCGGTTCGCGCGGGGGATCGACACGACGCCGCCCTTGCCCGACTTGCCCCCGTCGCTGCGGCTGATAGCGCCGGCGGCGTCGAGCAGGCCGGCACCGGCGCCCGCGCCGGCCAGCGTGCCGTTGGCCGCAGCGACCAGCGAGCCCTTCACCTCGTCGGGCGTCAGGGACGAGTTGGCATTGATCATCCGCGCGGCCACGCCCGAGACGACGGCCGCCGCCTGCGACGTGCCGGAACCCTTGAAGTACGAGGCTCCCAGCCGTGCGTCGGGGTTGAAGGCGTCAATGGCCGACCCGGGAGCCCGGAGCGAGACGAGCGACACGCCGGGCGCGACCAGGTCGGGCTTGCCGCCGCCGCGACTCGAGAAGGCGGCGACGGTGTCGTCGGCCACCGTCGCGGAGCCGTTGATGTCGGCCGCTCCCACCGTGATCACGAACGGGTCGTCGCCGGGCTTGGAGACCGCGCCGCCGTTATTGCCGGCCGACACGACGACGACGAGCCCGGCGCGCCAGACCTGCTCGACCGCGAAGTCGAGCGGGTCGCGATCGGTGCCCTGGACGGCGTCGGTTCCGTACGAGAGGTTCACGACCCGGATGCCGTAGCGGACGCGGTTCGAGACGACCCAGTGCAGGCCGGCGATGACGGTTGAGACGTCGGTCGCACCGTCCCAGCCGGCGACCTTGATGGAGACGAGGCTCGCCTCGGGTGCCGCGCCGGGGTATGCGCCGCCGGCGAGCGCACCGTTGCCGGCGATCAGGCCTGCCATGTGCGTGCCGTGGCCGTAGTGATCGATCCCGTCTGCCTCCGGCGTCAGGTCGATCCGCGCCAGCAGGCGCGTCCCGAGGTCGGCCGAGGGGGTGACTCCGGTGTCGATCAGCGCCACGCCGATGCCCTGGCCGCGGTACTTCGACGACACCTCGTGGAGCCGCACCGCGGTCTGCCAGGTCGTCTCGGGGGCGAGGGTGGCGAAACAGGCGGGCTGCGTCTCGTCACACCCGCTCGGCAGCGTCAGAGGCTGCAGCCGGGCATCGCGGTAGACGGCGCGGATGGCCGGTGAGTGCTGCAGGGCTGCCACACGGGCCGCTGGCACCGTCGCCGCGAAGCCGCCCAGGAGCGGCAGTTGGCGGCGCACTCGACCGCCCAGCCGTCGCACGAGCTGCTCGGCCGCCTGCGACGATGGCGTTCGCTCGCGTACGACCAAGCGCGTGTCCGCGGCCGCGATCGCGGGCGCCCCCGCGAGCGTCAGCAGGAAGGCGATCAGGAGGACCAGAGATGTGCGCGGAACCGCGATCGGGATTCCCACACCGTCGAGCATCTCGCAGGTCTGTCGAGATGTACATCAGACTTCGGTCGTACGACCTCGATCTCTTCCGGCCGTTGACGCGTATCCCCTTCTGATGCTCCCACCCACCGCCACCATCCGCGTGCTCCTCTGCGACGACCACATCGTCGTGCGGGAGGGCCTTGCCCGTCTCCTCGAGAACGCCGACGGAATCGACGTCGTAGCGGTCGCCTCCGACGGTGTCGAGGGCGTCGAGCAGGCCCGCGCGACGCGGCCCGACGTGATCCTGATGGATCTCTCGATGCCGAACCTCGACGGCGTCGGCGCGACGCGGGCGATCATCGCCGAGTTGCCGGAGACCTACATCGTCGTGCTGACGTCGTTTGCCGACCGCGAGCGGGTGCTCGAGGCCATCGACGCCGGTGCTGCCGGCTACGTGCTGAAGGACTCCGACGGCGCCGAGGTGGTGCGGGCCATCCGTGCGGCCGCGGCCGGCGACGCACCGCTCGACCCGCGCGCGGCCCGGGCCGTCCTCACGCGC
>JBKJIG010000022.1:0-57129 GCA_046598415.1 Gaiellales bacterium | reverse complement strand
CGCCCGAGGCGGAGGCGGCTGCCGCGGCCGATGCTCTGACCGAGGCCGGAGAAGCCCCCAAGCCGGCGCCGCGCAAGCGCCGCACACGGGCCGAGATCGCCGCGGCCGCCGAGGCACCGGCAGCCGAGACGAGCGCGCCCGTCGCAGCCGAGCCCGCAGCGGCCGCCGCGCCGCGTCGCGCACGCCGCACGAAGGCCGAGATCGCAGCCGCAGCCGAAGCGACCGTTGCCGAGCCCGAGCCCGAGCCGGCGCCGGAGTCCGTTCCGGTGCTGCCCGACCCCAAAGAGGCCAAGCCGAAGCGCCGTCGTGGCATCATCAAGCGCCTGATCAGCGCAGACGACGACTGACGGCCACGGACCTGCCTGGAGGGCACCAGTGAAGCTACACGCGTTCCACACCGGCGGCGAGATCGCTCCGTGGTCGCTCATCGACCCGTTCCACCCCAAGGTCGGCGAGGCCTTCACGGTGCCGTTCCACGTGTTCCTGATCCAGCACGACAAAGGCAACGTGCTGTTCGACCTCGGCGCGCATCCCGACCTGGCGCACGACCCGCGGGCCCGCCTGGGAGCCGCCGCTGACGACTTCGACGTGCGGCTGAATCCCGAGGACGACATCATCCCGCAGATGGCGACGGTCGGGGTGACGCCCGACGACATCGACATCGTGGTGCTGTCGCACCTGCACTACGACCATTGCGGCGGCATCGAGTTCTTCCCCCGCGCGCGGTTCCTGGTGCAGGAGACCGAGCTGCGGTTCGCGCACTGGCCGGGCATCTACCAGCGCTCCGTGTACGTGAAGGCCGACTTCGAGCATCCTGCGAAGTGGCGCGAGCTGCGCGGCGTGCACGACGTGTTCGGCGACGGAACGGTCGTGGCCTACCCGACGCCGGGCCACACGCCCGGCCACCAGTCGTTGCTGGTGGGCCTCGACGATGACCCGCTGGTGCTGTGTGCCGACGCCGCCTACACCGCCTACAACCTCTCCAACCGCGCGCTGCCGGGCATCGTCTGGAGCGCCGACGCGATGGTCGAGAGCTGGGAGCTGTTGGAGGACCTGTCCGAGCGCCACGGCGCGCGGCTCATCTACACCCACGACCCCGACCACCGCACCACGATCCTGACCGCGCCGGGCCACACGTACACGTAGCCCCGCGCCGGGTCTGGCTCCTGCGCTGGGCCCGCACCAACCCTGCTAGTCTCCGACCTGCGACGCCCGCACGGTGCCCTTGTGGGTGCGTGCGCCTCGCCCGACGACACGACCTAGGAAGACTTCGATCGCCATGTACGCCGTCATCGCCCTCGGGGGCAAGCAGTACCGGGTCACGCCCGGTGAGTATCTCGTCGTCGACCGCCTCCATCTCGATGAGGGCGCGACGTTCGAGCCCGTCGTCCTGATGGCCGGCGACGGCGACAAGGTCGTGGTCGACGCCGCCGGGCTGGCCAAGGTCAAGGTCTCGGCCAAGGTGCGGTCGCATCAGAAGGGCAAGAAGATCCGCGTGCTGCGCTACGAGCCCAAGTCCAACTGGTCGAAGCGCCGCGGACATCGCAGCTATCAGTCCGTCATCGAGATCGCGAAGATCGCGGTCTGAGGCGGAGGAGGAAGACGAGATGGCACATAAGAAGGGCCTCGGCTCCTCGAAGAACGGCCGCGACTCCCAGTCCAAGCGACTCGGTGTGAAGGTGTTCGCCGGCCAGACCATCAATGCCGGCGGCATCATCGTCCGCCAGCGCGGCACCAAGTTCCATCCGGGTGTCGGTACGGCGCTGGGCGGCGACGACACGCTGTTCGCGAAGGTCACGGGTACGGTCCAGTTCGGCCAGCGGCGCGGCAAGCGCATCGTCTGGGTCGAGCCGGCCGAGGCCGTGGCAGCAGACTGACTGACGCTTGTTCTCGGACCGCGCCACGATCCACGTCGAAGCCGGACGTGGCGGCGACGGATCGATCGCGTTCCGGCGTGAGAAGTTCGTCCCGCGCGGCGGCCCGGCCGGAGGTGATGGCGGCGGCGGCGGCGACGTCGTCCTGTTCGCCGACCCCGACCTGCGCGACCTGACGTCGTTGCGGTACAACCCGCACGTCCGCGCGGCCGCGGGCAAGGCGGGCGAGGGCTCCAACAAGAGTGGCAGCCACGGGCCGGCGCTCGACGTGCCCGTGCCCGTCGGCACGCAGGTGTACACCGAGGACGGCACGCTCGTCTGCGACCTCGCGCATCCCGGCGCGCGGGTCGTGATCGCTCGCGGCGGGCGCGGCGGAGCGGGCAACACGCGCTTCGCGACCGCCACGCGGCAGGCGCCGCGGCTCGCGGGCATCGGCGAGGACGGCGAGGCCCGCACGCTCGAGCTGCATCTGAAGCTGATGGCCGACGCGGCGCTGCTCGGGTTCCCCAACGTCGGCAAGTCGAGCCTGCTGCGCCGCGTCTCCAACGCGACGCCCAAGGTCGCCGACTACCCGTTCACGACCATCGACCCGGTGCTTGGCACCGTCGAGTCGGTCGACGGCCGCCAGCTGACCGTCGTCGACGTCCCCGGCCTGCTCGAGGGCGCGTCGGAGGGCATCGGCCTCGGCCACGAGTTCCTCGCGCACCTGGAGCGCGCCCGGCTGCTGCTGCACGTCGTCTCGGTCGAGCTCGACCTGGAAAAGGCGCGCGAGGGCTTCCAGGTCATCTATGGCGAGCTCGCCGCGCACGGGCACGGGCTGGCGGAACGGCCGCGAATCGTCGTCGTCAACAAGATCGACCTGCTGCCGCCGGAGGATCGCGCCGCGTTCGCCGAGGCGTTCGCCGACGCCGTCGACGCGGGCGAGCTGGAGGCCGATGCGGGCGTGCTGCGCGGTGAGGACGGGCGGCCGCTGGTCGTCGCCGTCTCGTGCGCGACGGGCGAGGGCGTCGGCGACCTGGTCGCGGCGCTGCACCGCTACGCGCCCGACCGCGTCACGATCGGCCTGCCCGGTGACGGCCTCGCCGACTACCTCGTCTACCGGCCCGGTGCCGGTGGCGGCGTGCGGTACCGGCTGCTGCGCGAGGAGGGCGGGTTCCGCATCACGGGGCTCGACGATCTGGCCGAGGGCATCGACGCCGATGATCCGCACGACGCGGCGGTGCTGGAGGCCGAGCTCGAGGAGCGCGGCGTCATGGGCGCGCTGCGCCGTGCCGGCGTCCGCGACGGCGACGAGATCCGCATCGGCAGCGTCGCGCTGCTCGTCGTCCACGACCGGGGAGCGAAGCAGCAGTGACCACCGGCGTCCTCGGCTCCCTCTGCAATCCGCCGCACCTCGGCCACCTGCTGCTCGCCAGCGAGGCGGCCTGGCAGCTCGGCCTCGACCGCGTGCTGATCGTGCCAACCGGCGTGCCCTCGCACCGCGACGCGCCGCCCGAGACGCCGGCCGTGCGCCTGCGGCTGGCCGAGGCGTTCGTGACCTGCGATCCGGTGCTCGAGCTGTGTCGCATCGAGATCGACCGCGAGGGCCCGTCGTACACCGCCGACACACTTGAGGAGCTGGCTGCGGCCGGCTACGGCGACCTGGTGTTGCTGCTCGGCGCCGATCAGCTGGCGGCGCTGGAGCGCTGGCACGCGCCCGATCGCGTGCGCGCTGCGGCACGGATCGCGGTGGCGCCGCGTCCGGGCACGCCGCTGGGCGGCGACGCCGACGTGGTGCGCATGCCCGAGATCGGCATCTCGTCGTCCGAGATCCGCCGCCGGGTGGGAGCGGGCGAGCCGATCCGGCATCTCGTGCCCGACCCGGTGCGGGCGATCATCGACGCGGAGCGGCTGTACCGCTGAGACGCCGTGGTAGCCTGACATGAGTGCGTTTTCCGAGACCGGAGATGGAGACCTGACCGAGACCAGCGACCTTGTGCAGCGAATCGCCCAGATGCTGAGCGATAAGCAGGCCGAGGAAATCGTCATCCTCGACATGCGCGAGGTGGTCTCGTACACGGATTGGTTCGTGATCGCGAGCGGGCGCAACTCGCGCCACACGCAGTCGCTGGCCGCCGAGCTCCGCAAGCGCCTGAAGGATGAGGACCGCACCATGCCGGCCCGCGTCGAGGGCCAGCGCGAGGGCGACTGGATCCTCATCGACTACATCGATGCGGTCGTGCACCTGTTCACGCCCGACGCGCGCGCCTACTACCGGCTCGACGGTCTCTGGGGCCAGGTCCCGGCCATCGAGTTCGCCGCAGAATCCGCCTGAGCGCGCTCCAGCGCGCCCTACCAGGCATTCTGCAACGCCCCGCGCACGAACAGCGCCGCTTTCCGCGTGCACTGCGCCGTGTCGTTCGATCCGTGCCCCTTCCGCGCGGAAACGTTCCGGGGTCAGACCCCAGCGGAGCCCGTTTCGGGGTCTGACCCCGCACATGGAACGCGCGCGCTTCGTCGCGGAAGGCGCAGCTAGGACGGGCGCTGCCGCTCCAGGAAGTCGAAGTACTCCTTGCCGCCGACCGACTCCAGGATGTGGGTCTCGCCGGGGACGACCGTGATCTGGGCGGAACTGCCCAACGCCCTCAGCTTCGCGATCGTCGCCTCGCCGTTCTCGCGCCAGCCCGCGTCGAGCTCGCCGACCCAGATCGCGACCGGGATGCCCTTCAGCTTCGCGACGTCATCGGTCTGCTCCGGCGGATACCCCGGGAACGTGAGCAGGTCGAGGTACAGCTCCGGGTGGTCGAGCGCGGCGCGAAACGCCGACAGGCCGCCGTTCGAGACGCCGGCCAGGTGCACCTGGCCGCCCTCGGGCGGATAGATGCGCTCCATCTGCAGGACCAGCTCGGACAGGTACCTGGCCGCCGCCGGGTCGTAGAACAGCGGGCCGGGCGCCACAGGCGAGATGACGATCCAGCCACGCTTCTTCGCCTCGGCCTTCCAGACCCGTTCGATGACGCTGTCGACGACCTCCTGATCCTGCCCGCCGGGCGGCAGCGCGAGCAGCACCGGATACGACCGGGCGGGGTCGAAGCCGTCGGGCAGGACCACCGAATAGGAGATCTCCGTGCCGTCCGACATGACGGCCTTCCGGTGCCCGTCCTGGATGGCCGGCGGATCCGTCGAACCGTTCGTCCCCGGTAAGCCGGTCGTCGCCGGAGCCGCTGCATCCGAGCCGTCTCCGCCGCACGCCGCGAGCACCAGCGCGACCGGGATCAGCGCCAGCCATCTCATGGCGCCATGCTAGACTCGGAACGTCCCCGGGGCCATAGCTCAGCTGGGAGAGCGTCTGGCTGGCAGCCAGAAGGTCAGGGGTTCGATCCCCCTTGGCTCCACTACCGAAAGCCCTGCAATTTGCAGGGCTTTCGGCGTGCTGGAGTGCTTTGTGACGGGACTCGGGAGGTGACGACCGGGGTCAGGTGACGGTGAACGGTGCGTACTGCTTGCCGCCGGGGTAATGGCCCTCGATGTTGCAGATCAGGATGTAGCTACCGGCCTTGAGATCGAGCGTCAACTCGGCCCCCCAACCCGGGCGCATCCGATGGTCGGCGTCGCCCACCTCGTGGTCGTCGGGAACGATCGGTGGCGTTGCGTACGGAGCCTCGCCCATGATGTTCGCCTCGAACTTCGCCTCGTCGGCCTCGTTGTCCGCGACTGGAAGGCCCCCTGGGTCGATACCATCGGGATTCGCGATCACGATGAACTCGTGGTACAGCTGACCCACGTTGGTCACGGCGAAGGTGACCGGGCCGGCGGCGACGGTGTCCTGCTCGGGCCGGATGAAGAAGGTCGCGCCCTCCTCGCCCATCTGCACGTTCACGACGGTGCCGCGGTCGACCGCGACCTCCGTCGAGGTTGCGGGCGTGGCCGCGACTTCCGCCGCGGGCGCGGGCGTCGTGACCGTGACGGTCTGCGTGCTGACGGAGTCGCTGCCGCCGCACGCCGCGAGCGACAAGCCCGCTACGACCAACAGCACTGAGCACATCCTGAGCCGCATGGCACGCCTACTCTCCTGGGGTACCCGCACGGTAGGCAGCCGCGCGGGCGTCGTCATCGGTGCAGTCGCCTACACCGGGGCGGTGTTTCTGCGTATTCAGCCCGCGGGCTCGCGCCTCTCCGCAGCTGCGTGCCACACCCCGCCGTGCCAGACGACGCCACCCACGACGACGGGTTCTTCGGCGAGCGGGTCGCCGCGATCTACGACGACAGCACCGACGAGGAGTTCTCCGCCGCCGAGACGGAGGCGACGGTCGACCTGCTCGCCGAGCTTGCCGGACGAGGCCTGCTCTCGAGTTTGCGATCGGCACCGGCCGCGTCGCGCTGCCTCTCGCGGCCCGAGGTGGCCGGTCGCCGGCATCGACCTGTCGCGGGCGATGGTCGCACGGCTCCGCGCGAAGCCCGGCGGCCGCGACCTCGACATCACCATCGGCGACATTGCCGCGACGCGCGTCGCCGGCGACTTCTCGCTCGTCTACCTGGTGTTCAACACCATCTGCAACATCGTCACGCAGGAGGCGCAGGTGGCGTGCTTCGAGAACACCGCCCGGCACCTCCGGCCCGGCGGTCGGTTCCCGATCGAGACCCTCGTTCCCGAGTCTCCAGAAGCTGCCGGTCGGCCAGACGATCATCCCGTTCCGCGCCGCACCGGACGGCATCTCGTTCGACGTGTACGACGTCGTCACGCAGCGCGCGAGCTCGCAACACTACCTGTTCACGCCCGACGGCCGCGTGCAGTCGTTCCCGGTCGAGTTCCGCTACGTCTGGCCGTCCGAGCTCGACCTGATGGCGCGCATCGCCGGGCTGGAGTTGCAGGGCCGGTGGTCGAGCTGGAACCGTGAGCCGTTCACGGCACTCAGCCGCTCGCACCTCTCGGTGTGGGCCAAGCCCTGAAGGTCAGATCGGGTCGACGAGGAACAGCGTCGTCGGGCCGTCGGCGGCGATGTTCGCACCCTGGTGGGCCGGAGCGGTGGAGAGGAAGAACGCCTCGCCCGCGCCGGCCTCGAGCGCCGGGCTGCCGTCCTCGAAGCGGTACCGGATGCGCCCGCTGATCACGTAGCCGTAGTGCCCGGCCACGCACCAGTCGTCGCGCGCCGCGCCCGGCCCGTACTCGACGATCGCGAACCGCCTGCCGTCGATCTCGAAGCACTCCCGCGCGCGGATGCCGGGAGCATCGTCGCGCCACTCCTGCTGCTCCAGACGGGCAACGAGCGATCCGGACACGTACGCCTCCTTGGTCAGGAACCAGGGCATCGTACGGCACCGACCTGGACGAGCCACGCTCCACGAGGTGCGCTCCGGCGGCGACGGCGGTTGATCGGCCCGCCGGCGCCGCTACCCTGCAGCCCGTGCGCCGCCCGCTGCTCCTCAGCGTCGTCCTGCTGCTGCTCGCTACGGCACCGGCGAACGCCGCCTTCTCGTACTCGATCTCGAAGATCTCGCCGAGCGTTAAGCAGCGCATCAACGGCAAGTCGTGGCACCAGGGCTGCCCCGTCTCGCTGTCGAACCTGCGCTACGTCCGGGTGCGGTACCGGGACTTCGATACGCACCAGCGCACGGGCGAGCTGATCGTCAACCGCGACGCTGCCGGCGCGGCCGTCCGCGTCTTCCGGCAGCTGTACAGGAACGACTACCGGATCCGCCGCATGCGTCTGGTCGACGACTACGGCGCCTCCGACTTCCGGTCGATCGAGGCCGACAACACCTCGGCGTTCAACTGCCGGTACGTCGACGGCACCACGCGCTGGTCGAACCACGCGTTCGGCCGCGCGATCGACGTGAACCCGATCGAGAACCCCTACGTCACCGCCAGCGGCACCACGTCCCACGCCGCCAGCCGCAAGTACGTCAACCGGTCATCGCGGCGCCACCGCGCGATGATCCTGCGCGGCGACAGGACGGTGCGCGCGTTCCGCGCCGAGGGCTGGGGCTGGGGCGGCAACTTCTCCGGCTCTCACGACTACCAGCACTTCTCGGCCGACGGCCGCTAGGCAAGTCCCGGCGAGACCTCGATCAGCGTCGGCGCGCCGGCGGTGGTGGCCGCGGTGAAGGCCTCCTGCATGGCCGCGAGCGAGTCGACCCGCACGCCGCTGCAACCGAAGCCCTCGGCCAGCTTGACGAAGTCCTGCGCGCTCGATCCGACGCCGATGTGCGGCACGTTGACGCTGTCCATCGAGTCGCGGATCTCGCCGTAGCCGTGGTTCTGCCAGAGCAGGATCGGCAGGGCGAGGTGCTCCTCGGCCGCGGTCGCGAGCTCCTGGATCGTGAACAGGAAGCCGCCGTCGCCCGCGAGGCAGGCCACCACGCGGTCGGGCGCGGCGATCTTGGCGCCGATCGCCATCGGCAGCGCGGGGCCGAGCGTGCCGAAGCCCGCGGGCGAGATGTACTCCCACGGCCGCTGGACGGGCCACGAGTTGTGCGCCGCGTAGGCCGGCTGGGTGGAGTCGGCGACGAGGATGCCGTCGTCGGGCATGACCTCGCGCAGCGCGTCGAGGAACGGCTTGTACGGCGCGGTGCCGGGCAGCGGGCCGAGCGTCGAGCGCATCTCTTCGGCGCGGGCGGCGGCGTCGGGCCGTGCTTCGCCGAGCGCACCCGCGAGCGACTCGAGCGTCGCACGGGCGTCGCCGTGCAGCCCGATGTCGGCACCCGGCCGGCGGCCCAGTTGCTCGGCGTCGATGTCGATGCGCACCAGCGTGCCGGTGAACGCCGGCGGCGCCAGCGTCGGGGCGTAGAAGTAGTCGGTCTCGGAGAACTCGGTGCCCACCGCGAGCACCACGTCGGCGGCGCCGAGCGCCCCCCAGACGCTGGGCGCGGTGGTGCGAGCGCCCAGCGAGAGCGGGTGCGCGTCGGGCAGGGCGCCCTTGCCGTTGAGCGTCGTTACGATCGGCGCGCCGATGCGCTCGGCGACCGCGATGGCGGCGTCGCCGGCGGCCAGCGCGCCGCCTCCCAGCACGATGAACGGCGTCCGCGCACCGGCCAGCGCCGCGGCGGCCTGCGCCACGGCGGCGGCGTCGGCGACTGGCCGCACACCGTGCGCGTCGAGCCGGTCCGATCCGGCCGCGGGCAGGTCGAGCACGTCGATCGGTACCCCGATGTGCACCGGGCGGGGCCGGCGCGACACGAAGATCTCCCACGCCCGGGCGAACGCGTCGGGCAGCTCCGCCGGGTCGGAGACGAGGATCGACTCGGCCGTGATGGTGCTCATGAAGGCGCGCTGGTCGGGCAGGTCGTGCAGCGGGCCGACGCGCTCGCCGCGCTCGCGCGTGCTGGTGTCGGAGCTGACCACCAGCATCGGGATCGAGTCGTGGAAGGCGCCCGCGATCGGCGTCGCGGCATTCGCGACGCCGGCGCCGGTGATGAGCAGGCAGACGCCCGGCTTGCCCGCGACGCGCGAGTACGCGTCCGCCATGAAGCCGGCGCCCTGCTCGTGGCGGGGCGCGACGTGCCTGATCGATGATGCGGCCAGGCCGCGATAGATCTCCAGCGTGTGGACGCCGGGGATGCCGAAGACGGTGTCGGTGCCGTACTGCTCGAGCAGCCGGACGACTGCCTCGCCGGTCGTTGCCATGCGGTCCTCCGGGGGCGGTAACGCCGACACGATAGGGGAGGCCGCTATCGTGACGGCCGCCATGCAGCCGATTCCCATCGATCTCGTGCATCCCGAAGAGCCCGTCCACGAGACCGTCGCCGCCTTTCTTCTGCCCGACGTGGCCACGCTGATCGACTGCGGCGCCGCCGCCAACCTGCCGTCGCTCGAGGCCGAGCTGGCGCGGAACGACATGGCGATCGAGGACCTCGAGCACCTGCTGCTCACCCACATCCACCTCGACCACGCCGGTGCCGCGGGCGCGCTCGCGGCCCGCAACCCGAGCCTCCAGGTGTGGGTGCACCGCGTCGGCGCGCGTCACATGATCGACCCCTCGCGGCTGATCGCGTCGACCGCGGTCGTCTACGGACCCGACTTCGAGCAGATCTGGGGGCCGATCCTCCCGGTGCCGGCCGAGCGCGTGCACGAGATCGCCGAGGAGACGCGGCTGACCGTCGCCGGCGCGCCGCTCGCCGTGCCGACGCCCGGTCACGCCAGGCACCAGATCGCCTACCTGACCGACGACGGCACGCTGTACGCCGGTGATGCCGCCGGTGCCGCCTGGCCGGCCACGCCCGGGTATGCAGAGCCCGCCTGCCCGCCGCCCGATGCCGATCCGCCGGCCTGGCGCGGCACGTTCGAGCGCATCAACGAGCTGGCCCCCGAACGGCTCGCGATCGCGCACTACGGCGTCATCGACGACGTCCCGCGCCACATGGAGGCGCTGGAGCGCCAGCTCGACATCTGGCTGGGCCGCATCGACCTGACGGAGGACGAGTTCGCCGCCGCGGCGCATGCCGACCGGGCGGAGACGAAGCCCACGCCACAGCAGGAGTTCTGGGACTACGCATCGATCGAGCGCTGGTGCCACGCCGGCCTGCGCCACTGGCGCGAGCGGGCCGAGCAGGCGCGCGAGTCCGGCTAGCCGCCGGGCAGCTCCTCCCACGACGTCGCGCCCCACGTGAACGACAGGATCTTGGCGTCGTTGCCCGGCGCGGCGCCGTGCCAGTGCCGCTCGTCCGCCGGCGTCACCACCAGCGTCCCGGGCGCGAGCTCGACGGCGCCGTCCTCGTCGTTGCCGACCCGGCCCGTGCCGGAGACGACGTAGAGCGTCTGCCCGCCGGGGTGCTGGTGCCAGTTCGTGACCGCTCCGTCGTTGAAGTGCCCCAGCGCGATATCCGGCTGCGAGGCGTCGGGCGCCTCCGACAGCATCTCCAGCTCGACCATTCCGGTGAACCGGCCCCCGTAGGTGCTCGCCCTGTTTCCGCCGCTCACGATCTGCATCGCTTCTCCCTTCGTGACGTGGCAGTATCGCGCCGACCGCACCGGAGGTGCCATGGATCTCGCAGAGTTCCGCTCGCAGTTTCCCGCTCTACGGACCAGGGCCTACCTCTTCGCCGGCGCCCTCACGCCCGCCGCGAGGCCGGTCCGCGCCGCCTGGGACGACTGGACCGGGTCGTGGGAGTACGACCCGAACCACGTCTACACCGGGCCGATGATGATCGGGCGGATGGACGAGCTGCGAGCCGCGTTCGGACGGCTGATCGGTGGCGATCCGGCCTCCGTGACGCTGACCGACAACACCTGCCGGGCATCGAACATCGCGATCGGCATCCTCGGGGCGCGGCCGGGCTCGAACGTGGTCGTCGACGACGGCACCTACCCGTCCAGCGTCTACCCGTGGCGCGCCCACGGCAACCGCGAGGTGCGCCTCGTGCACACCGACGGCGCCGCCGATGCCGCCGCGCTGATCGCCGAGCAGGTCGACGACGAGACGACGGCCGTCTGCATCACCCACGTCGCGCCGTTCACCGGCCGCCGCCACGACCTGCGCGCGCTCGCCGACGTGTGTCACGCGCACGGCGCGATGCTGCTGGTGGATGCCGCCCAGACCACCGGCGTGGTGCCCATCGACGTCGTGGCCGAGGGCGTCGACATGCTGGTCACCACCGGCATGAAGTGGCTGCTCGGCCTGCCGGGCGTCGGCTACCTGTACGTCGCGCCGGAGGTGCTGGCCGAGGCGCCGGTGCTCGACGTCGGCTACCTCGGGCTCGACACCACGCTGGGGGTCTGGCCGGTGGACGAGCTGCCGGGCATCCTCCCCGACGGGCGCCGCTACGAGCTGGGCATGCCCTCGCTGCCGGCGCTGGCCGCGTGTACGGCGGGCATCGAGCTGCTCATGGACGTCGGCGTCGACACCATCTTCGCGCAGTCCGAGCGGCTCGTGACCCGTGTACTGGACGGCCTCGCCGAGCGCGGCCGCGGCGACGACATCCTGACGCCGCTCGAGCCGGCCCAGCGCGCCGGCGTGATCGCGCTGCGCAGCGACGACCCCGTCGCCGAGTTCGAACGCTGCCGGCGCGTCGGCGTCGACATCGGCGCGATCATCGGCTCGCTCCGCATCGACCCGCACGGCTACAACGACGACGAGGACATCGACCGGCTGCTGGCCTGCTTCTAGTGTCACGAGTGTGCGACGGCGAGCCCGCGGCTGCGGGCTCGCTCGCTCGCCAGCACCGCGGCCAGCACGACCGCGATGCCGACGGCCTGGACCGGCGTCAGGCTCTGCCCGAGCAGTGCCCAGCCGAGGATGATCGCGACCAGCGGCTCGATCATGCCCGTGACGCCGGCAGCGACGGGCCCGATGCGGTTGATGCCGGCGACCAGGAGCCCGTAGGGCACGATCGTGCCGCCGATCACGACGTAGGCGATCAGCACCAGCATCGGCACCGTGAAGTCGAGCTGGCCGAACGGCACGTCGCTCTGCAGCAGGCCGGTCGGGAGGTCGCGCACCGCGGGCAGCACCAGCCAGAGCACACCGCCGACGATCATCGACAGCGCCACGCGCGAGCTGGCCGGCAGCGACTGGTCGAGGTGCTCGGCCAGCATCAGCTGCGCCGCGTAGGCGATCGACGTCGCGACGGCCAGCACGAGGCCGATGACCGATCCGCTGGAGAGCTCGCCGCCGGCCAGGACGGCGATCGAGACGCCGACCAGCGCGAGCGCCATGGCAGCCGTCACCTGCCGCGGCTGCCGGGCGCCGCGGGTGACGCGGTGGATGCCGGCCACCCAGAGCGGCGCGGTGTACACGATCACCAGCGTCAGGCCGACGTCGAAGCGTGAGATGGCCTCGAAGAAGAGCCATTGGGGCAGCGCCACGCCGAATAAACCGAACGCCACGATGCCCGCGAACGCGCGCCGGCTGCACCGCCACCGCAGGCGGCGCATCACCACGAGGGAGACCGCCATCAGGATCGCCGCGGACATGATCCGCCAGCCGACCAGCTGCCGGGGCTCGATCCCGGCGTCGAGGATCATCCGTGAGACCGGCCCGTTCATCCCCCACAGGACCGCGCAGGCGGTGACCATGCCGTAGCCGACTGCGCGCATCGGCGCAATCGTTACAGTCTCGGGCCGTGGAGTGCCGCTTGATCCGATCACGCCCAGGCCGCGCCGCGTGACCGGTCTGGTCGGCGGCCTGCTCTGCGCCGTGCTCTGGTGCGGCGCCGGCACGTGCTCTGCGACGTGCGCGCGCGTGTTCGGTCCGGTGCCGTCGTTGGCGATGGGCTGCCTGATCGGCGCGATCGTCGTGCCGATCGTCGCGCTGGTGTGGGTCGGCGTGCCCGACGCGCCCCTGACCGACTGGCTGTGGGCGGCCGGCTACGGGGTCGGCACGATAGTGGCGCTGTCGATGATCTTCCGCGCGTACTCGATGGCGAAGGTCGGCCTGGTGTCGGCGATCGTGGCCACGAACGGCACGATCGCGGCGCTGGTGTCGGTGATGATCCTGGGCGAGAACCTGCCGGCGGCGGCGATCATCGCGACGCTCGTGGTCGGCGCCGGCGTCTGTCTGGCCGCGCTGCGCGAGGGCGACCCCACCACCGGGCCGAAAGGCGGCTCGGATCGTGCCGGGGCCCTGTTCGCGCTGGTCGGCGCCTGCGGGTTCGCGGGCGCGGTGCTGTCGGGCGCCCAGTCGTCGCAGCTCGACCCGATCTGGGTCGTCGCCGGCGGCCGCGCGTTCGGCCTCCTCGCGATCACGATCCCGGTCACGCTGGCCGGGAGGCTGCCGCGGCTCGACCGGCAGATCCTGCCGTGGGCGATCGGCTCGCCGGTGCTGGACGCCGCCGGCTTCGCGGCGCTGCTGGTCGGCTCCCGGGACGGCGTCGCGGTGCCGGCGGTCCTGTCGACCCTGTCCGCAGTGTTCCTCGCCCTGATCGGCTACTTCTTCTTCCGCGAGCGCATGAGCCGGCTGCAATGGGCCGGCGCCCTGACGACGCTCGTTGGGGTCGCCACCCTGGCGGCCACCCGGTAGGCTCTCCGCCCCGATGGTCCGGCTCGCGTCTGCGCTCGCCGTCGCCGCCTTCGTCGGAGTCGCGGCGCGCACGGCGGTGCTCGCGGTGCCGTTCATGAACCCCGACAACCTCGCGTACCTGGCGTGGGGGGAGGAGCTCCGCGCCGGCGGCCTGCCGACGGCCGAGAACGCGCTGACGACGCCGCACCCGGTGCCGATCCTGCTGATGGCCGTCAGCGGCGGCATCGTCTCGCCGCTCGCGACATGGGCCGCACTCGCCGTGGCCGGTCTGGTCGCGGTGGTCGCGGGCGCGACGCTGGTCGCGTGGCGTGCGGCCGGCGCCGCCGGTGTGGCGGGGGCGCTGCTGGCCCTGGCGCTGGCCGGCGGCATCTGGTCGGCGGGTCCGCTGCGCGGCATCGACTGGCTGGCCGCCGGAGCGATCGGCCTCGCGCTGGCGGTGCCGCCCGAGCGCCGCCGCACCCGTCTCCTGCTCCTGGTGCTGGCCGGGCTCGTCCGCCCAGAGGCGTGGCTGCTGCCGCCGCTGCTCGCGCTGGCGGGCGACCGCAGGGCGTGGAAGGCGGCGGTGGCGTGGGGCGTCGCGGCACCCGGGCTGTGGGCCGTGTTCGACGGCCTGCTGCTCGGCGACCCGCTGCTGGCGTTCCACCGCACCGACGCGCTGTCCGGTATCGCGACGCCCGGGCCGGGGCTGGTCGGCGTCGTCGAGCTGATCGTCTCGGCTGCCGGGCTCGGTGTGTTCGTCGCCTGGTTCGGCGCCTGGCGCCGGTGGGCGGTCGACGTGCTGCCCGGCCTCGTGCTCGCCGCGGTGCCGGTCGCCCTGCTGGCCGAGCTCGCCGTCGGCTACCCCGTGCGGGAGCGCTACGCGTTGCTGCTCGTGCCCGCCGTGGCCGGCGCCGCGGGGTCGTTGGTGCGCCTCCCCGGACGGCTGCAGGTCGCCGTCTCGCTCGTACTGGTCGCCGGCGCCCTGGTCATCGCCGTCGGCCGCGACGTCGCCGACCGGCGCCTGCCGTTGGCGCGCGAGCGCGCGCAGGCCGCGGCCATCGACGCGCACGTACCCGACTGTGCGCGCATCGGCGTGGCGGGTCTCGGCGAGCGCACGCCGGGCCTGCTGCCGCCGCTGGCGGTGCTCACCGGCCGGCCGCTCGCGAAGTTCGTGCCGGAGCCCGCACCGGGCGCGGCCAACGTGGTGCTGGCGCCGACGGCCGGCGACCTGCCGGTGCTGGCGCAGGGCGACGGCTGGGTGCTGGCGGGCAACGAGCCCTTCTGCTCGTAGGTCGGTGAGCCGGCGTGACGGCCGATCGCTCCACGGGCGGCGCCAGGCCGGCCGCGCCCAGCTCGGACCTCTACCGGGCGTCGCGGTAGCGGACGAGCCGTTCCACCAGCGACAGGTCGTACTCGGGGCCGTTGATGCCCGCCACGAGCAGCGTCGCGCCGACCTTGACGAAGTCGTCGATGCGGTCGGCGTGCACGTCCTGGACGGTGACCGAGCGCTCGATCTCGGCCGGGTCGCGGCCCAGCTTCACGCACCACTCGTCGAGGATCGCGCTCGACACGGCCCACTCCTCCGGCGTGCCGAACCCGTGCCAGATGTTCGCGTGCTCGGCCGTCAGGCGCAGCGTCACCTTGGGCCCCTTGCCACCGATCATGATCGGCAGCGCGCCGATCGGCGCCGGGTTGATCTTCGCGAGCCGGTTGCGGATGCGGGGCAGGGCCGCGCCGAGGTCGCGCAGACGATCCGGCGCCGTGCCGAACTCGTAGCCGTACTCGTCGTAGTCGCGCTCGAACCAGCCGGCACCGATGCCGAGGATGAGGCGCCCGCCCGACACGTGGTCGACCGTGCGCGCCATGTCGGCCAGCAGGTCGGGGTTGCGGTAGGAGTTGCAGGTCACGAGGACGCCGATCTGCGGCCGTTCGGTCACCTCGGCCATGGCGGCGAGCATCGTCCAGCACTCGAAGCTCGGGCCGTCGGGCTCGCCGAACAGCGGGTAGAAGTGATCCCAGTTGAAGAGCGCGTCGACTCCGGCATCCTCGGCCCGCAGCCAGGCGTCGCGCATGCCGGCGTAGTCGGTGTGCTGCGGCCGGCACTGCGTGCCGACGCGGATCGGATGGGCGGCCATGAAGGCTCCTAGAGCACGGGGGAGGGCTCGCGCCAGACGATGCGCCGGCCGACGAGCAGCGAGATGACGGCGCCGGCGATGCCCAGCGATCCGGCGAACAGGAAGGCCGGCAGGTACGAGTCGAACCAGCCGCGGCTGAGCCCCGCGCCCCAGGCGGCGCCGGCGGCGCCGATCTGGTGGGCGCTGAACACCCACGCGAACACGACGCCGGCCCGCTCGGCGCCGAACGCCTCGCGGCACAGGGCCACCGTGGGCGGGACGGTCGCCACCCAGTCGAGGCCGTAGAACACGACGAACACGACCAGCACGAGGCCCGCGTCGGACAGGGCGGCATTGAGCCCGAGCAGCGCCAGGCCGCGCAGGCCGTAGTACCAGAACAGCAGCCAGCGCGGGTCGCGGCGGTCGGTCAGCCAGCCCGACGTGGTGGCGCCGACGATGTTGAAGATGCCGATCGTCGCGAGCATGCCGGCGCCGAACACGGGGGAGAGGCCGTGGTCGGAGCAGGCCGCGATCAGGTGCGTCCCGATCAGGCCGTTGGTGGTGGCGCCACAGATGAAGAAGGCGCCTGCCAGCAGCCAGAAGTCGCGTTTGCGCGAGGCCATCTTGACCACGTCGACGGCGTGCTTGAACGGATTGGCCGGCGACGGTTTCTCGGGCGGCGTGTCGTCGGTGGCGCCGTACGGACGAAGGCCGAGTTGTTCCGGGCGGTCGCGCAGCAGCACGATCGCGAGCGGCGCGACGACGAGGAACGCGGTCGCGCTGACGAACGCCGAGGCGGTGCGCCAGCCGTAGTCGGCGACCAGCCATGCCAGCAGCGGCAGGAAGATCAGCTGCCCGGCCGCGAACGAGGCGCCGAGCAGGCCCACCACGAGCCCGCGGCGCTGCACGAACCAGCGGTTCGCGACGATGGCGGCGAGCGGGATCGCGATCGCACCGGTGGCGATGCCGACCAGCACGCCCCACAGCACGTAAAACTGCCACGGACTGTCCATCACCAGCGTCAGGCCCGAGGCGATCGCGACCAGCACCAGCGCCGCGCTGCACACGCGCCGCATGCCGAGGCGCTCCACGAGCGCCGCCAGAAACGGCGCACCGGCGCCGTACAGCAGCAGCGAGATCGAGATACCGCCGCCGACGACGCCCGGCGACCAGCCGAACTCGTCCTCGTAGGGCTTCAGGAAGACGCCCGGCGTGGCCCGGAACCCGGCCGCCATCAGCATCACGAGGAAGGTGACTGCGAGCACAACCCACGCGTAGTGGAGACGCGACCGCGCGAGCGCCGAGACCATGCTGGCATCGTACCGGTCATGGGCCGTCGCTCCCTGCTCGTGGTGCTCGCCGCCCTGGCCGTCGCGGTGCCGGCCTCCTACTTCGCCGCCGGAGGCACGTCCTACGCGCCGCACACGACCGCCGACCCGTGCCGGCTCCAGCCCAAGCCGGCGTCCAACGCCGCCGAGGCGCTGCAGTCGGTCGTGCTCGACGCCGCCGCCCGCGCGGCCTGCCAGCTCGGCATGTCGCGCGAGGCGCTGATCCTCGCGCTGGGCGACGCGCAAACGCGTGAAGCGCTCGGCCGCGAGGGTCCGGCGGCACTCGCCGAGGGCCTGCGCGGCGCCCTCGGCGACGGCGCGCTCGACTCCGGCGTCGCCGACCTGGCGGGCGGTCTCCTCGACGTCGTGTCGGTGCCCGAGATCGTCGACGAGGTGCTCGCAACGTCGCCGCCGTGCAGCCCCCTCGCGTTCTCGAAGACAGATGAGACCTTCGCCGTGGTGGCCCGGCTGCTGGTCGACGCCGCCCGGCGCGCCGCCTGCGCGCGCAACGAGTCGCTGGCCACGTACCTGGCGGCGCTCGCTCCCGGCGAGACGCCCGATCCGGCCGTCGCCGAGTCGCTGCGCGACGGCATCCGCAAGAGCGTCGACGCGGCGGCGGCCGACGGCGTGCTCGAGCCGGCGCTCGCGGTGGTGCTCGACGAGGGCGCCCGCGCGCTCGATCCCGTCGAGCTCGTGACGCTGCTGCGGGACGGCGCCGACGCGTGCGAGCCGTTGACGTGGCAGAAGCCGTCCGGCCCCGACGCCATCGCCGCGCAGCTCGCCCTGCGCACCTTCGTCGCGGCGGCGTGCGAGCTGAAGACGCCGGCCGCGCCGCTGGCAGCGGCCATCTCGGCCGATGACCCGCTGGCCGCGATCGCAAAGGCCGCGGGTGTCGACGAGGCGCGCGCCGAGCAGGTGATCCGCAACGGCCTCTCCACCGCCGCAGCCGGGCTGCAGAAGGACGGCGTGCTGCCGTCCATCGGCGCCGACGCGATCAAGGCGCTCTCCCGCGTGGTGCCCGCCGACCGGCTGCTGCGCGCCATCCAGGGCGCCGACGACCCGTGCAGCTTGCTGGCGTGGAAGGACACCGACGGGGTCAGCGAGATGGCGGCGCAGCTGGTGCTGTTCGGCGTTTCCGGCGCCGCTTGCGAGACCGGTCAGTCCGTGCTCGTCGTCGCCGAGGATCTGACCGGCGACGCGCCGCCCGCCGCGCTCGAGGAGCCGCTCCGACGCGGGCTGCTACAGGGTGTCGACGCGGCCGAGAAGGCGGGCGATCTCGGCAGCATCCGCGCGTTCGCGCTGCGCCAGACGATCGACAACGTGCCGATCTACGCCGCGATCGGGATCATCCGCGACCGGCTGTAGACGATTCGCGCGGCTCCGTGATCGAGCCGTGATGCGCGCATGAACATGCCGAACGCACCCGATCGCGGCGATGTACGCTCGGTTGGTGGCGTACGACGTTCAGGTCGTCAACGAGGTGCGGGTGCTGCGTGACGGCGTGTCGTGCGGCGCGATCGACGGCCGGCCGGCGCGCCTCCTGCTGGTCTGGCTGGCCCTGCATCCCGGGCGTCAGCCGCGCACCCTCGTCGCGGAGGATCTCTGGCCCAACGTGCCCGCCGAGTCGGCCCGCACCAGCCTGCGCGCTGCGCTGTCGGCGTTGCGGCGCTCGCTCGGCGGCGACGCCGACCGGGTGCTGGTCGCCGACCGTGGCACGCTGGGCCTCGCACCCGCCGTGCAGGTCGACCGCGACCTGGTGGGTGAGCTGGCACCGGGCCTCGCCGGCGACTGGCTGGCCGCGGAGCGTGTCCGTCACCGTGAGCGGTCGTCGCGCGACCTGGCCGTAGCCGCGTCGGCGCCCGAGGCAGACGGCGATCTCCCCGGTGCGGCGGCGCAGGCGCGCGAGCGGGTCGAGCGCGATCCGTTCAGCGAGTCGGCGGTGCGCGAGCACGTGCGCTTCACCTGGCTCGCAGGTGATCGCACCGCCGCGCTCGATATCTACGATCGCTTCCGCGAGCGTCTGCGGTTGGGGCGCGGCGTCGCGCCGTCGCCCGAAACGCGGCGCCTGGTCGACGAGTTGCGCGCCGGCGCCGCCGGCCCGGAGCGGATGCCGCAGGTGCCATTGCCGCCGCTGCTCGATCGGGTGGCGACCTCGCCGCTGGTCGGGCGGGCCGATGAGTTGATCGCCGCGCGGGCCGCGTACGAGCGCATCCGCCAGGGCGGCACGGGGCTGCTGCTGGTCGCCGGCGAGCCAGGGATCGGCAAGACGCGGCTCGCCGCCGAGCTGGCGTCGGTGACGTGGTGGCAAGGCGCCGAGGTGCTCGCCGGCCAGGTCATCGAGGGCGCGCTGGTCCCGTATCAGGGGTGGGTCGAGGCGCTCTCGGGCTACCTGGCGGCGCTCCCGGCCGACGTGGCGGGCACGCTCACGGCGCGGGACGAGCAGGTGCTCGCGCGCGTGCTCCCGGCCGTCCGCGCCGTGCCCGCACCGGCCGAGGACCGCTTCCGACTGCTCGAGGCCGTCAGCGACCTGCTCGCCGCGGTCGGCCGCGGGCGGCCGACGGTGCTGGTGCTCGACGACCTGCACTGGGCGGAGCGCGCCAGCCTGATCCTGCTCGGCCACGTGCTGCGCTGGCCCGGCGCGATGCGTCTGCTGGTGGTGGTGACGTACCGCGAGTCGGAGCTGGGCCGCGCGCACCCGCTGTCGGCCGCGCTCGCCGACCTGCGCCGCGACGTGACGGTCGACCGCATCCGGCTGGGTGGGCTGGACGAGTCGTCGATCGCCGCCCTCGATCCGTCAGCGCCGCCACGGTTTGCGACCCTGGTCGCCCGGCGCGCCGGTGGCAACCCGTTCTTCGCCCGCGAGCTGTTCCGCAACGCGGCCGAGTCGGGCGCCGACGGCCTGCCCGAGGGCGTGCGCGAGGTGATCGGCTCTCGCCTCGACCGGCTCGGTCTCGACGTCACCGGTGCCCTGGCCGCGGCGGCGGTGATCGGCCCGCGGTTCCGGGTCGACGACCTCCAGGGCGTGCTCGAGGACGATCCGCTGGAGTCGCTCCAGCCGGCGATCGCGGCGGGCCTGGTGCGCGAGGATCGCGACGGCTCCTGCGCGTTCTCGCACGCCCTGGTGCAGGAGACGCTGCTGGCCGAGCTGTCGACGGTGCGCCGCGTCCGCCTGCACCGGCGGGTGGCGGACGTGCTCGAGGCGCGTTCCGGCGGTGTCTTTGAGATCGCGCGGCACCGGTTCGAGGCGGCCGCCGGCGGCGGCGGCGGGCCGGACGCGGCCGCGGCGCTCGAACGCGCCGGCGACGCGGCGCTGGCTGCGCTCGCGTACGAGACGGCGGCAGCGCACTTCGCGCGGGCCATGGAGGTCGACCCGGCGGCACGCGCCCGGTTGCTGGCCCGGCATGGCGAGGCGCTGATGCGGGCGGGGGAGACCGAGATCGGGCGCGCGGTGTTCGGCCAGGCGGCGAACCTGGCGCGGGCCGCGGGCGACGACGACGCGCTTGCGCGGGCGGCCCTCGGGCGATCGGGGCTCGGCGTCGTGATCCGCGAGGTCGATCGCGAGCAGGTGGCGCTGCTGCAGGAGGCGCTGGCGGGAACGCGCGACGAGGCGCTGCGCGCGAGCCTGCTCGCGCGGCTCGCGATCGAGACCTACTACGACGGCCGTCCCGACCACCGCTCGGCGCTCGCCGACGAGGCGGTCGCGATCGCGCGGCGGCTCGGCGATCCGACGGCGCTGACGGCCGCGCTCGGGGCGCAGCGGGTGGCGCGGTGGGATCCCGATCACCTGCCGGAGCGCCGTGCGATCAGCGAGGAGCTGGTGGCCGTTGCGGTCGCTGCCGGCGACGGGGTGGCGGAGCTCCAGGGGCGCAACTGGCTGACCGTCGACCTCATCGACGCCGGCGAGCGCATGCTGGCAGAAGCCGAGATCGACGTCTACGCGGCGCTCGCCGACCGCTTGAGGATCCCGGCGCACCTGTGGTACCCGCTCGCCTGGCGAGCCGCCTTCGCCGACGTCGACGGCGACACGGCGACGGCCGACGCGATCCGGGCCGAGCTGGCGGTGTTTCGCGACCGCGGCGTCGATGCCAACATCGCGCTGGTGCTGCACGCGCAGGTGGGCATCCGCTCGATGGTGGCGGAGCGCGATGAGTTCGACGAGGACGGGCTCGTCTACGTGCGCGCCTCGACGTCGCAGCCGCACGTCGCGCAGGTGTGGCAGGCCGGCCTGGCCCTGATCGAGGCGATCCGCGGCAACCGGGCGGGTGCCGAGCAGCATCTCACCGAGGCGGGCAGGCCGGGCAGCGTCGATCGAGACGTCAGCTGGACGAGTGCGATGTGGGAG
The DNA here is from genome assembly GCA_046598415.1 of Gaiellales bacterium. Taxonomy (GTDB): domain Bacteria; phylum Actinomycetota; class Thermoleophilia; order Gaiellales; family F1-60-MAGs149; genus VFJZ01. The sequence goes on along the minus strand of JBKJIG010000022.1, from coordinate 35,559 downwards.
CAGGGCGCCGCCGCGATGCTGCTCGGCGACGTCGCCAGGGCGCGCGAGGTGCGCGACCTCCTGGCCCCCTTCGCGGCGACGACGGTGACGGCGATCCGCGCCACCTGCATCTACGGCCCCGCCGCCGCGCTGCTGGCCCGCCTGGAGACGTTCCTGGCCGGCCCGGGCCGCTAGGCCACCGAGCCGGGGTCTGGCCCCGAAACGGCGCATTTGGGGGTCTGACCGCAGAACGTTTCACGCACGGAAGGCGCACGAATCGCGCGATCTGCGCCGGAGCGCGCGCTTGGCGGCGCGGTCCGCGCATCCTGCGTTACCTCACCCGAGTCAGGCATTCGCCTGGCTGAGGAGGAACAGGGCGAGCGACGTGAAGGCGACCATCACGCCCAGCATCCAGAACTGCGAGCGCACGGCGTCGCGCTGGGTGGGGTAGAGGACGAGCGCGCGGTCGTGGGCCAAGGCGAGCGCCAGCGCGTGGCCGACGACCACCAGGATGACCTGGATGTACCAGACGCTCGCGGCACCGATCAGGCCGTAGTCGATCGTCTCGCCCGCCGTCCCGAAGAAATCGGAGCCGTGCCCGAGCGGGTCGGATGCCAACGGGATGATCGTCTGCCCCTGGAAGAGCAGGAACGTGAAGTAGTGCGCCGAGACGTACGCGAACGCGATCGGCACGAGCGAGTGGGCGAACGCGTTGGCGACCGAGCCGGGCGTCATCGACGGGTCGAGGACGCTGGCGCCGATGCAGCCGGCGCCGTACAACGCCAGCACCACCAGGATCGCGCCCATCAGGCCCAGGAAGGCCGCGATCTGCGCCTGCCACACGTCGTTCGCACCGAGCGCGCCGGCAGCGTCGCGGAAGGCCTGCGCGATGTCCTGGTAGAGGCCCGCCTCGGCCATGCCGTCGTACGTGAGGCTGCCGATCATCACCGCCACGACCATCGTCGTGCCCGGCAGCGGCGACAGCCGCGGCAGCGCCGACATCGGCATCCGCAGCACGATCTCGTCGCGCTCGCGCCCGAACACCGCCATCCGCGAGAACAGGTCGAAGTAGACGGCGAACCCCTCGCCACACGCGATCCACACGTCCACGCCGTAGATCGCCATCGCGACCAGCGTCACGACGGTGTACCCGAGGGCCACGACGGCGACCTTCTCCGGCGCGCTCGCCTGGCGCACCGCCAGCTCGAAGGTCGTGAAGCCGATCAGCACGATCGAGGCGGGCCAGCGGCCGAGACCGACCGGATACGGCCGCCGCGCCGTGCGGAACGCCACGCGGCCGATCGCCCGCCACGGGTTGAACGCGGCGTAGACGTTGCCGAACAGCACCGAGACCGGCACGAAGCCGACCCAGAACGTCACGAACACGATCACCGGCGCGATGTTGGAGCTCGGGCTCTGCTCGCCCGCGAACCCCGCGTAGATGACGAGCACGAGGATCGCCACGCCGATCGTGCCGCACACGATCTCGACGGTGCGCGACGTCAGGAATCGGAGGGCCGGGATTACGCGCGACCGCGCGTCCTCGAGCTTCGGCTTCGGCCACAGCACGGCCAGCGCGAGGAACGAGATCACGAGCACGACAGCCGCGCCCCAGGCGAAGAGCCACCGCGGCAGCGGCAGGTCGGCCCGCGCGGTGAGGCCGTGCGCCATCGCCGCCGCCGGCCACGCGAGCGTGGCGGCGACGGCGATGAGCGCCGCGGGAAGGACCCGCCGGCGATCGATCACGGCGCGACGGTCAGCTTGAGGATCTGGACGCCCGGATGCTCCAACTCGGCCTCGAAGACGCCGTCGATGGTGGCCTCGAAGTCGAACTCGGCCGGCGCGCCGGGAGCGGCGTCCTTCGCGATGTCGTATCCGTGCAGGTGCACTTCCAGCTCCGAGTCGGAGTCCACGATGAAGTGGACCTGGTCGCCCTTCTTGACCTTCAGCTTCGCGACGCCGCCAACGGGCTTCTCGTCGACGATCTGGATGGTCAGGACCTCGGGGGTCGGCGCGGCCCCGGTCGTGGTGGCGGCCTCGCTGGTCGCCGGCGTCGCCGCTGCGGGCGCAGCGGTCGTCGTGACGCTGCTGGTCGAGCTGTCGCTGCCGCAGGCAGCCACCAGCCCGGTGGTCAGGACGAGCGCGAGCACGCTCGTGATCGTGCGCTTCATGGTTGCTCCTTGAAAGGGGGTCGCTGTCTCAGGGGACGGCGAGCGCCGGCGGGCCACGACCCGACGGCTGCAGGAGCGCGACCCGGCGCGGGCACGGGTCGGTGCGATCGTGGCGCTGCGCGGCGCGAGCCGGATGCGGCCGCGGGCGGCGGCCGATGCCTCGGGCGACGGCGATGGTGGCCCGCGTCAGCAGACGCGCGGTCAGCAGCGCGGCGATGCCGAACGGCAGTTGCAGCACGAGGCCGGCCAGCACGGCCGGCTGCGCCAGCGTGTCGACGGGCAGTTGCGCCGTCGCGGCGGCACGCTCGACGTGCTCCTGCACGAGGAAGGCGCTCGCCGGCAGCACGAGGAACAGCCATGCCGGCACCGAGCCGCTCGGGCGGTGCCGCAAGATCTCGAGCGTCTCGACCGCCAGCGACGCGAACAGCGCAACGATGCCGGCCACGATCAGCGCCGGCAGGAGGTCGAACCACGCGTGCCCGGCGCTCGCGGCGGGGCCGGACGGCTCCAGCCAGTAGCCGAGCGCGTGCGCGCCGAGCGAGCCGCTCGCGCACAGCACGGCGGCAACGACCCACGGGGCTAGCCGGCGAGTGGCCACGACCCCAAGATACTCCAGGTTTGTGACCTTCTGGCCGATATGCTCAGCCGATGCGTCGTCTGCTGCTCGCGCTCGCCCTGTTGCTGGTTCTGACGGCGTCCGCCCAGGCGGACGGCGACCCGGCATCCGACGTCCTCGTCTTCAAGGCGTACTTCCTGCCGTACGCGCCGCAGACGCCGGTCGACGCGGAGCAGCAGCTCAATGTCGCGACCGCCGCGGCCGACCGCGCCGGCTATCCGATCCGCGTCGCCGTCATCGCCGGTCCCGCCGATCTCGGCATCGTCCCGCAGTACGACGGCAAGCCGGCCGACTACGCGCCATTCCTGGGTCAGGAGCTGAAGTTCGCATACAAGGGTGGCCTGCTGATCGTGATGGACGCCGGCTACGGCCTGTACGGCATCGACGACGAGAAGGTCAAGACGGCACTCGCCGCGCTGCCGAAGCCGACGTCCAACGACCCGAAGGACCTCGCGATCGCCGGTGCGAACGCCGTCGTGGCGCTGGCCGCTGCGGCCGGCAAGACTCTCGACCTGACCGCGCCCGCGGCCGCGAACGCTACGCAGACCGGCGCCGTCCACAACACCCCCACGTCCTCGGACGACAGCTCGAACTCGACCGCCATCGTGCTCATCGTCGGCGGCTCGGTCGGACTGCTGGTGGCGCTTGTCGGCCTCTTCTGGTGGGTGCGCCGCGCCCCCGAGGACGAAGCGGAGCCCGACGCCGGCTAGTTCCGCAGGTCGCCTGCCAGCGCCGGCCCCGACGCCCTCGGCAGGACCTTCACCCTGGCGAGGTTGCGGTCGACCACCTCGACGCCGCCGCCGGGGCGGTCGAACGCGACCAGCCGCTGGCGCTGCGAGACCGAGAACGTGCCGCCGCTGGAGCGCGGGATCGCGGTGCGCACGCCGGTGGCGGTCATCACGCGCACCAGGTCGAAAATCCACGCGCCGCCGGTGCGCCGGCCGCGGTAGCTGACGATCGAGCCGTTGGTCAGCCACACGGGCTGCGGGTAGGTGCGGGCGCACGAGCCTCGGGTCAGCGTGCGGCGCTTGCCCGTCGACAGCGTCAGCAGCACGATGTCGGAGGCCCGCACGCCGTCGGCGCAGACGCCGCGCTCGCGGCTGTAGGCCACAAGGGCGCCGTCGCTGCGCAGCGACGGCCAGCGCGACTTGTGGTCGGTGGTCAGGCGCGTCGTCTTCGCCGTCTTGCGGTCACGCAGCCAGACGTCGTACCGGAACAGGTCGACGTCGTTGCCGTTCGCGACCACCGCGCGCCGGGCCGTGCCGTCGAACGCGCTCGACAGCAGCGTGTCGTCGCCGCCCGGGAGCTGCAGCAGCTTGCCGATCCGGCCGTCGGCGCGGCGGATCCAGAGCGAGTCGAGCCGCTGGTCGCGGACGAGGTTGCGGCCCGGCCAGAACGCGACCTCGCCCTTCGGCAGCACGATCGGGCGGAACGCGCTGGCGATCGTGTAGCGCGCCGCGCCGGTGCGCGCGTCGCGCACGCCGACCGTGTCGTTGGCGCCGCGACCGGTGTCGATCGCGACCCGCGTGTCGCCGATCGACCACCACGATGTCGTCGGCAGCGTCGCAGCGGGCGTGCCGTCGGGCCGGAACGTCTTCAGGATGCCCGTGTCCGCGGCGGCGAGGTTGGGGAGCGGGGCGGCGGTAGCGACATCGCCGGCGGTAAGGGAGATGGCTGCGGCGATGCCGAGGGTGAGACGGCGCATGCAGGCAGCCTACGCCGTCTTGACCGGTGCGGCACGCGGAGGTACCGTCGCCCACCGTGACGACCATTGCCGCCGAACTGCTGACCGTGACGTTCGTGGACAACGGCGGCATCACCCGCGCCAAGACCGTGCCGGCGGCGCGCGCGGCCGCGGCTGCCCGCGCCGGTATCGGCGCGTCGACCACGTTCTCGGTCTTCACCGGCCTCGACGCCATCGGCGCTGCGTACGGCCTGGAGGTGCCGACCGGCGACATGCGCCTGGTGGCCGACCTGGACGCGCACGTCGTCGACGGCGCGTGGGCCTGGGCGCCGGCCGACCTGGTCGACACCGAGGGCGAGCCGTGGCCGACCTGCTCGCGCACCTTCGCGCGGCGGATGGAGGCTGCGGCAGCGCAGCGGGGACTGCGGCTCGAGGCGTCGTTCGAGTCGGAGTTCACGGCCTGGCACGGCGACGCCACGCCGCTGCACGAACAGCCGGCGTACGGGGTGGAGGCGACGCGCGCGTCCGGCCCGTTCCTGCTCGCGATCGTACGGCGGCTGCAGGCGCTCGGGGTCGAGGTCGACCAGGTGCATCCGGAGTACTCGCCCGGCCAGCTCGAGGTGTCGGTCCGCCGCACCGGCCCCGTGGCCGCGGCCGACCGCGTGGTGCTGGTGCGCGACGTGATCCGCACCGTTGCGCGCGAGCTGGGACTGCGCGTCTCGTTCTCGGCCAAGCCATCGCCGGAGAGCCTCGGCAACGGCGCGCACCTGCATCTGTCGCTGTGGCGCGGCGACGACAATCTCTTCGGCAGCGGCGACGACGGCTACGGCCTGGCACCGGACGCCCGCGCGTTCCTGGCGGGGCTCCTGGCCGAGCTGCCCGCGCTGGTCGGCGTCGTCTGCGCCAGCCCCGTCTCGTTCCTGCGCCTGGGGCCGAGCCGGTGGACGGGCGTCTACGGCTGCTGGGGCCTCGAGAACCGCGAGGCGCCGCTGCGGCTGATCCAGGGCTCCCGCAGCACCCGCCCGCGGGGCGCCAACGTGGAGCTGAAGGCGGTCGACGCCTCCGGCAACGCCTACCTGGCCGTCGGCGCCGCCATCGCCGCGGGCCTCGCCGGCATCGACGCCGGCCTCGAGCCGGCGCCGGAGTGCACCATCGACCCGGCGACGATGAGCGACGCCGACCGCGCAGCCGCCGGCATCGCGGCGCTGCCGGCCACGCTGGAGGAGGCGACCGACGCCCTCCGCGCCTCGACGGTGCTGCGCGAGGCGATGGGTGACACGCTGCACGGCGCGCTGGTCGCCGTCCGCGTGCGCGAGCACGACGACGCGATGGGCATCAGCGCCGAGGGCCTCTGCGAGCGCTACCGGTTCCGGTATTGAGCGACCTCGCGCAGCGCATCGCCGACGGCCAGGCGGCGATCCGCCGGGCCCACGAGGCGGTCGTGGCCCCGCTGCTGCCCGCCGGCCACCGGCTGTGGGACGTGCACGCGCACCTCGGCACCGACGCCGATGGCACGTCGCAGACGTGGCAGCAGCTGGTCGCGCGCATGGACGCACACGGCATCGAGCACAGCAACGTCTTCACCTTCGCGCGCGACGACCTGGCCGGCTTCACCGAGGCGAACGACCTCGTGCTGGAGGCCGCGCGGGCCTCCAGTGGCCGCCTGGTGCCGTACGCCCGCACGCATCCCGACCCGGCCGACGAGGCCGAGCTGCGGCGCGCGATCGGCCTGGGCGCTCGTGGCATCAAGCTGCATCCGCTGCGCGGCCGGTTCGGGTTCGACGACCCGGGCGTCGAGCGTGCCGTCCGGGTCGCGCACGAGCACCGGGTACCCGTGCTGCTGCACGCCGGCCGCGGCGTCGACCCGTACGCCGCCACCGTCGCCGACCTGCTGCGGCGCTACCCCGACGCGCCGCTGATCCTTGCGCACTGCGCCATGAGCGACCTTCACGATGTCGCCGAGCGCACCGCCGGCCTGCCGAACATGGTGCTCGACACCTCACTCTGGAACCCGCTCGAGGTACAGGTGCTGGTCTCCGAGGTGGCGCCCGAGCGGCTCGTGTTCGGCACCGACGCGCCGTACTACGATCCGCTATCGGTGCTCGCGAAGTTGGTGCTGCCGCTGCGGCGCGGCGGCGCATCCGATGCGCTGATCCGCGCTGCGCTCTACGACACGCCCGCCAGTATCGCCCGCGGCGAGCCGCTGGCCGAGCTGTCGGAGCCGCTCGACCCGGGCGTCGGCCGCGTGCCCGTGGGCTGCCTGCGGGCGCACGAGTACCTGCAGCAGGCAACGGTCGAGGTATGGCTGAAGCAGCGCGACGTGATCGGCGTGCTGCCGCTGGCCCGGCGCGCGCTCGACTCGGTCGCGCACCCGTGGGCGGCCGTCGCATCCGACCTGCTCGACCTGGCAGCCGTCACGTGGCCCATCGATCTCGCCGCGGCGCCGCGCGACGAGATCCTCGCCTGCTCGTGGATCACCTTCAAGCTGATCGACCTCGCCGACGTGATCGCCATCAACACCCCACTGGAGTCGCCATGAAGATCGACCTCGAGTCCGTCCCGTTCGTCGACGGCCACATGCACGCGCCGCTCGCGACCCGCCCGGCGACGGCCGACGAGTACGCCTGGCCGTGGTACGAGGGCAACTTCTCCTACCTGGAGATGGCGGCCGAGCTGGTGCCGTTCCGGTGGGCGATGCGGCAGATGGGCGAATGGCTGGACTGTGAGCCCGAGGAGGCCGCGATCGTCGCGGCGATCGCTGCGCGCGGCTCCGACGCCGAGTGGCGCGCCGAGTGCATCAAGCGCGGCAACGTCGGCGGGCTGGTGCTCGATACCGGCTACCCGCCGCCCGACATGGTGGTGCCACATGCCGAGCTCGCGAAGCAGCTTCCGGTGGCGTGGCTGGTGCGCATCGAGGTCGAGGCGGAGCGGCTGCTGGCCGAGTCGACGTCGCTGGACGACTGGCTGGAGCGCGTCGATGCGGCCAGCGACGCCGGTCTCGACGCCGGCGCGGCGGGGCTGAAGTCGATCATCGCCTACCGCTCGGGGCTCGGTGTCTCGCCCGTCGACATGGCCGTCGCGGCCGCCTCGTACGGCGAGCTCGCGGCCACGGCACGATCGGGAGGGGAGGTGCGGCTCGCGGCGAAGCCGCTGAACGACCTGCTGGTGCTGCGCGCGCTCGACGTGTGCCGGCGCCGCGAGGTGTCGCTGCAGTTGCACGCCGGGTACGGCGACCGCGACATCGACCTGCGGCTCGGCTCGCCGTTCGCGTTCCGCTGGGCGCTCGAGTCGGGTGCGGCCGACGGTGTCGAGGTGGTCTTCCTGCACGCCTCGTGGCCGCACATCCGCGATGCGGCGGTGATGGCGGCGATCCACCACCACGTCTACGTCGACATCGCGACGTGCATCCCTCCGATCGGGCACGCCGGCCTGCTGGAGTGCTGGCGCGAGGCGCTGACGGTCGCACCGATTACGCGCATCCACGCCTCCAGCGATGCCGCCGGCGTGTTCGAGCACGTCACGATCGGCGCCATCCGCGCCCGTCAGACGCTGGGGATCGCGCTCGGCGAATTGGTATCCACCGGTGAGCTGTCCAGGTCCGAGGCAGAGCGCGCCGGCGAGCTGATCCTGGGCGGGAACTCACGGCGGTTGTACGGACTGGGATGATCACGACGTACGGGCCGGGAAGCCGCGATTGCCGGTTCGACGTGGTCGAGATCGCGACGCTCGACGAGTGGCCGCACGCGCTGTATCCAGCGCACCTGCTGCTGTGTCTCGACGCTCACAGCGTGGAGGCTGACATCCTCGGTGACCTGGCCCGACGTCTGGTCGGCGCCGGCCTCGGTGCCGCGCTCCTCGACGGTCCGGACTGCGAGCGGGTGCTCGAGGCCTTCGAGGACGAGGTCGACAGCGCCGTCGACCTGTCGTGTCACGAGCACGGCCGGTTCGCCGACGTCCTGTTCTCGTGGGCGATGTTCCGTCCCCACGAGATGTTCCCGGTGCCCGCCGTCCGCACGGCGGTGCTGGTCGACGAGCCGGCCCGCGCCCGAGATATCCACCGCTGGCTCCCGGTCTTCTGCCAGCGCCGCTGAGCTCACGCTTGTGCGTTCCGATACGAGGGTCAGACCCCAATCGGAGGTTTTCGGGGGTCAGACCCCGCACATGGAAGGCGCGCGAGAGACGCGCGGATCGCGCGATCGGGGCGGGACCGCGCGCGTTTCGGCACGGGTTACGCGACTCTGGGCGCACGCCAATTACCTGACTGAAGTCAGGTAATTGCGGTCACGACGCCCGGATCGTGTCCGCGACCAGCGACACGATCTCGAACAGCATGTGCGCCGCAACCATCGCGGTGATGTTGTTCGGCAGGTCCTTCGTCGGCATCAGGCACACGACATCGCCGCCGACGACATTCAGGCCGCGGATCGATCGCAGCATCGCGTTCGCCTCGTCGATGGTGAAGCCCGTCACGCCCGCCTCGAGGTTCGACACGGCGGGGGCGACCGACGGGTCGAGGCAGTCGAGGTCGAAGGTCACGTAGACCGGCGCGTCGCCGATGCGCTCCCGGATCAGCTCGCACGTCGCGTCGAGGCCGATCTCGCGGTAGCGCTCCATCTCGACCACCTCGTAGCCGAGGTCGTAGCTCGGCTGCAGCCAGGTGAGCGTCCGCGGGTTGCCGCGCATGCCGATCTGCAGCGAGCGCGACGGGTCGACGTTGCCCTGGCGCACCAGGTAATCGGCCCAGTTCGCGGCCGACTTGATCGCGCCGTTCCAGTGCGGCAGGTCATAGGAGTCGGTGTGGGCGTCGAGGTGCAGCAGCGCCACCGGCCGCCCGTCGGTGAGCCGCGATCCGGCGCCCGCGATGCCCTGGACGATGGCGCCCGTGATGCCGTGGTCGCCACCGATCGAGACCGGTCGTGCGCCCGCATCGGCGATGGCCTTGAAGAACGCACTGATGCGCTCGACGCACAGCTCGTTGTCCATGCCCTCGGGTAGCGGCACGTCGCCGACGTCGCGGATCGTGCAGGTCTCCCACGGCGAGAACCCGTACGCCTTGTGGATGCGCCGGTTGTGCGCCGAGACGTTGCGCACCGCGCGCGGGCCGAGATGCTGGTCGCGCTCGGTCGATCCATTGCCGGACGAGTGGGGGACACCGGCGAGCGCGATCTGCGTGTTCGCGGGGTCGGGGTCGACCGGGCAGCGGAAGAGGGACGGGACGCCCCACCAGTACAGCGTGTCCAGGACGGTCAGGTCTTCGCTCATGGCGGTCTATTCTGGCGTACGTGTTCATCCTGCTGCAGGGACTGGGAGACCGGTTGGCGCGATTCGGCCTCGGACGTCGCGAGACGGACGCCGAGCTGCGGCTCACCGACGCGGATCAGGCGCGCCGCCTGATCGACGATCCGGCGCTCTGGTCGCTGTGGATGCCGGGCGTCCAGGACCTGCTCGACGAGCCCCGCCCGCCCCGGCAGAACGCCCGCTACCGCGTCACGATGCGGATGCGCTCGGGCCGCATGGGACTGTCCGGTGGCAACCGGCAGGCGCACGTGCAGATCGTGTCGGCGGGTGCCGGCCGGCTCGCCTGGCAGCTGCTGCCGGGCAAGCACATCGAGCACTACAGCGTGGAGATCGACGGCTCGATGGTGCGGGCGACGGCCGTCGGCGGCGAGTCGGCGCTGGTCGTCGTGCACGAGCTCGAACGCCAGTCCCGGCCGTAGCGGCGCGTGCCGTGGCGCCCGCGGTAAGCTTCCGGGTGCGTGACCACCACCCTTACCAGCTGACCAGCGAGCCCCGACCGGCCCCACGGCCGGTGTGGTCTCGCCAAGCCTCTCCCAGGAGAGGCTTTTTCGTTTCCGGAGAGCAACCGACGTGACGACCGAGCGCTACGACCACGAGGCGATCGAGACCCGCTGGCAGGCGGTGTGGGCCGCCGAGCGCGCGTTCGAGACGCCGAACCCCGCCAACCCGGTGACCGACGAGCGTCCGCACAGCTACGTGCTCGAGATGCTGCCGTACCCGTCGGGCGATCTGCACATGGGGCACGTGGCCAACTACACGATGGGCGACGTCGTCTCGCACTTCAACCGGCGCAACGGCCATCTGGTGCTGCACCCGATGGGCTACGACGCGTTCGGCCTGCCGGCCGAGAACGCCGCGATCCGCACCGGCGAGCCGCCCGCCGACGTCGTCCGCGGCAACATCGCCAAGATTCGCGCGCAGATGCACCGCATGGGCTGGTCGATCGACTGGTCGCGCGAGCTGTCGACGGCCGATCCGGAGTACTACCGCTGGACGCAGTGGATCTTCCTGCAGCTGTTCGACCGCGGGCTGGCGTACAAGCGCAACTCGACGGTCAACTGGTGCCCGCAGGACCAGACGGTGCTGGCGAACGAGCAGGTCATCGACGGGCACTGCGAGCGCTGCGGTTCGGCGGTCGAGTCGAAGACGCTCGAGCAGTGGTTCTTCAAGATCACCGACTACGCCGACCGACTGCTCGATGACATGGAGACGCTCGAGTCGTGGCCGGAGCGCGTGCTGACCATGCAGCGCAACTGGATCGGCCGGTCGCAGGGCGCCGAGGTGCTGTTCCGCCAGCCCGACCTGGACATCGACATCCCGGTCTTCACGACCCGGCCCGACACGCTTTTCGGCGCCACGTTCTTCGTGTTGGCGCCGGAGCATCCGCTGGTCTCCGACCTGGTGCGGGGCACCGACCGCGAGGACGAGGTCCTGGCGTACGTGCGCGGCACCGCCGGCACATCGGTGGCCGACCGCATGGATGCGGGGAAGATCAAGACCGGCGTCTTCACCGGCCGCCACGTCATCAACCCGGTCAACGACGAGCCGATCGAGGTCTGGGTCGCCGACTACGTGCTGGTCGAGTACGGCACCGGTGCCGTGATGGCGGTGCCCGCGCACGACGAGCGCGACTTCGCGTTCGCGCAGACCTTCCGACTGCCGATCCGCCAGGTGGTGGCGCCCACCGGCGGCGACCACGACATCGCGATCGAGGCGTACACCCAGCACTCGGCTGACGAGCACATGGTCAACTCCGGCCAGTTCGACGACCTGTCCGCCGACGTCGCGCTGGAGCGCATCGTCGACTGGCTCGAGCAGCAGCGCCGCGGCGAGCGCACCACCGCCTACCGGCTGCGCGACTGGCTGGTGTCGCGGCAGCGCTACTGGGGCGCGCCGATCCTGATCGTCGACTGCCCGAACTGCGGCCTGGTCGGCGTGCCCGAGTCCGACCTGCCGGTGTTGCTGCCCGAGGTATCGGAGTACGCGCCGAAGGGCCGCTCGCCGCTGGCTGCCGCCGAGGAGTGGCGCCGGGTACCGTGCCCCAAGTGCGGTGGTGAGGGCCTGCGTGAGACCGACACCATGGACACGTTCGTCGACTCCTCGTGGTACTTCATCCGGTACGTCGACGCCCGCAAGGCCGACGGCGCGTGGGACCGCGACATGGTCGACTGGTGGCTGCCCGTCGACCAGTACATCGGCGGCGTCGAGCACGCCATCCTGCACCTGCTGTACGCCCGCTTCTTCGTGAAGGTGCTGTACGACGCCGGTCTGGTCGGCTTCCAGGAGCCGTTCGCCAACCTGTTCACGCAGGGGATGATCTACAAGGGCGGCGCGAAGATGTCGAAGTCGAAGGGCAACGTCGTCGCGCCCGACGAGATCGTGGCCGCCCACGGCGCCGACGCGCTGCGGCTGCACACGCTGTTCATGGGCCCGCCCGAGGCCGACAAGGAGTGGACCGACAGCGGCGTGTCGGGCCCGGCGCGGTTCGTCCGCACCGCCTACCGCGTCGTCTCCGAGATCGCCGAGCGCACCTCGGGCGATCCGCTGCCGGCCTACGACGACGCCGGCCGGGCCGGCGACCTGGCCCGGGCGCAGCACCGCACCATCGCGCGCGTCAGCGACGATATCGACCGCCGCCTGCACTTCAACACCGCCATCGCTGCCTGCATGGAGCTGCTGAACGAGATCTCCGCCGCGCGCGCGGGCCTGTACGGCGATCCGGCCGGCGAGAAGGTGCTGCGCGCGGCGGCGGGCACGCTGGTGTCGCTGCTGCAGCCGTTCGCGCCGCACGTGGCCGAGGAGCTGTGGGAGCGGCTGGGCGGCGAGCGCCTGTGGACGCAGCCGTGGCCGGTCGCAGACGAGCGCTTCCAGGCCTCCGACACGTTCGAGTGCGTCGTGCAGGTGAACGGCAAGGTGCGCGACCGCGTGCAGCTGGCCCGGGGCCTCGATCGCGACGCGATGATGGCCGCCGCCCGCGCGCTGCCCAACGTGCGTGCGCACATCGACGGCAAGGCGGTTGTGAAGGAGATCGTCGTGCCCGATCGGCTCGTGAACATCGTTGTAAAATGAGCCCTCAGCGGGATTTTATGATTTTGTGATCATACGGTTCTAAAGTTCGCAACACCTCCTGCCGATGAAGAAACCGGGCGTACCAGCTGGCGAGTCGGTACGCCCTTTCCGCGATCAGGAGGCTCGGATGCCGCTGCACGTCGATCGAACTTCGATTCAGACCCCCCAGAGCAGGGGCGAGCACGTCCTCGAGCTCGCTGCCGCTCGTGCGCGGCAGACCACGGGTCCGGATGCCGCCGCGCAGCAGGATGACGCGTCGCCGGTGCTCCGCCTGGTCGGCGTCTCGGCGCAGGACTCGGGCGACGTCGCCTCGATCGATCAGGCCGAGAAGCTGATCCGGTCGATCCTCGGTGGCGGTGCCGATAAGGCGCTCGCCGCGCACGGTCCGCTCGACTCCGACCGCGTCAGCGCGCTCCTCGCCGGGTAGCGCGCTCGCGCGGACCCGGTCCGCGCTCGAGCTGTGACGGCCACCCGGTCTAGCCTGGCCGGGTGCCTGCCGTCAGCCGCCGTGCCGCCCTCGTCCTGATCGTCCTCGCGTTCTGCGGGGCGTTGCTGGTCGGACGGATGCGCGCCGGCGGATCGACAACCGGACAGACGCCTGCAGCCACGGGCGCCACGTCCGCGACGCCAGCGGCACCGGCGGCGACCGCCGGCCCGGTGCTGGTGCACGTGGTCGGTGCCGTGCTGCACCCCGGCGTCTACGAGCTGGCCACCGGAGCGCGGGCGCGCGACGCGGTCATGGCCGCCGGCGGTGCGACGAAGCGGGCGGTACTCGAGGGCCTCAACCTCGCCGCGCCGGTAGCCGACGGCGAGCAGGTCGTCGTGCCGGTGAAGGGCCAGGCGGCGCACGCCGCGGCGACGCCGGCGAAGCCGGCCATCGTGCGCCTCAACCAGGCCGACGTGGCCGCGCTCGACACGCTGCCGGGCGTTGGCCCGGCGACGGCACAGCGCATCATCGCGTGGCGCGACGACCACGGCCCGTTCGGCAGCGTCGAGGACCTGCTCGACGTGCCCGGCATCGGCGAGTCGAAGCTCGGGGCGATGCGCGATCTGATCGAACCTTAGTGCCGGGCGTCGACCGGATGCCGCTGCCGACGCTTGCGCTGGCGTCAGTCGCGCTCGGCGCCGCCGGGTCGCTGGCGGTGCGGCCGCCGCTGTACCTGGTGGGAGCCGGTGCCCTGCTGGCCGCACGCTGGCCGCGGGCCGGCGTGCTGGTCGCGGTGCTGGTGCTGGGCGGCATCGTGGGCGGCCAGCGTCTCGGGACGCTCGCCGCCGACCCGTTGGCGCCGCGCATCGGCGAGCGCGTCGACACCGTCGCGACAATCGAGGAGCCCTGGCGCGGCGGCACCTTCTCGGCCCGCGCCGACGTCGAGCTGCGGGACGGCGGCCGGGTGCTGCTCCGCATCCCGATCTCGGTCATCCGCCCGCCACGCGGCAGCCGCGTGCAGGTGACGGGCCGGCTCGCCCGTCCACGGGGCCCGTTCAACGGCTTCGACGAGCGGGCGTGGCTCGCGCACCGCGGCATCCACGCCGTGCTGAAGTCGCCCGGCATCGCCGTCGTCGGCCGGCGTGGCGGCGTCTGGGGCGCCATCGACAGCGGCCGCACGGCCGCCCTGCACGCCTACACGGGCGCCGGACGCGACGATGCGGCGCTGATGCTGGGCGCGATCGCGCTCGGCGCCGACGACGAGCTCTCGCCCGAGGCACGCGAGGCGTTCCGGGCTTCAGGGCTCGCGCACCTGCTGGCGGTCTCGGGCGGCAACGTCGCGCTGCTGGTCGCGGCGGTGCTCGTGCTGGTGTGGGTGGGCGGTGGCACGCGCGTCGGCGGCCACGTCTGCGCGCTCGTGGCGGTGGCGGGCTACGTGGGACTGGTCGGCCCGTCGCCGTCGGTGGTGCGGGCCGGAGTAGCGGGGGTGCTGGCGTCGGCGGCGTGGCTGCTGTCGCGGCCGTCCGACCCCTGGCACCTGTACGCGGCCGGGCTGGCCGTCCTGCTGTGCGCGAACCCGTACAACCTGCTCGACCCCGGCTTCCAGCTGTCGTTCGCGGCGGTTGCGGCGATCATCCTGGTCGCGCCGCGGTTCCGCGAGGCGCTGGAGGGCCTGCCGTTCATTCCCGGCCTGCGCGCCGCGACGGCGATCTCGGCGGCCTGCACCCTGGCCACCGCCCCGATCGGCTGGTGGCACTTCGGGCGCATCAACCTGATCGCCGCCGTCCCGGCCAACCTGCTGGCGTTGCCGGCCGTCCCGGCGCTGCTGTGGATCGGGCTCGCGGCCGGGCTGGTCGCGCCGTTCGCTCCGTCGGCGGCGGCGGCGCTGGCGGCCACCGGCCGGCTGCCCGGCGAGTACCTGCTCGGCGTTGCCCGCCTGGGTGCGGCGGTCGATGCGCGCACGCAGCCGTACGAGGCGCCGCTGGCCGCGGCGCTCGGCGTGCTGGTGCTGCTGGCCGTGGCGGGGTTCGCACGGCGGCTGCTCGCCGACGGCGTCACGGACATCGGCATCCGCCCCGGGAGCCGCTAGGCTGGACGAGGTGAGCGATGCGCTCGAACCCGTCTACCTGATCTGCGGCAGCGACCGGCCGAAGGTGCTGCGCGCCGTTGCCCGGCTGCGCGGCAACGTGGCGGCCGCCGGCGGTAGCGAGGAGCTGCACGACGCGCTCGACATCGATCCCCGCGCCGTCACCGGGCTGTGCGAGCAGCTCGGCCTCTTCGGCGGCGATCGCCTGATCCTCATCTCGGGCGTCGATGTCTGGAAAGCCGACGAGGTGCGGCTGCTCGAGCCGTACCTGGCGGCGCCGACGCCGGGCACCACGCTGGCGCTGCAGGCCGGGCCGGCGATGAAGAAGGACCACCGGCTGCTCAAGGTCGTCGACGGCAAGCGCCGGCTGTCGTTCGACCTGCCGGGCGAGAAGGAGCTGCCGAACCATCTGCGGAAGCAGGCGCAGCGCGTCGGTGCCCAGATCGACTCCGAGGCGCTGCGCCTGCTGATCGCCCTGGTCGGACCCGACGCGATCGCGTTGGAGGGCGAGCTGGACAAGCTCGCCACCTACGCCGCGGGCGAGCCGATCGACGCCGAGACGGTCGAGGCGCTTGCGTTCCGCGGTGACGGCGTGTCGGTCTTCGCGCTCACCGACGCCGTCGCCGCGCGCCAGCGGCGCGGCACGTTCCGCGTACTGGAGCGCGCGTTCGACGCGGGGGACAAGCCGCACGCGCTGTTGCCGATGGTCGCGCGCCAGATCGACCTGCTGCGCCAGGCGCGGCGCGAGCTCGACGCCGGCGGCTCGGCCGCCACGCTCGCCCGCCGCCTCGGCGTGCACGAGTTCCGCGCCCGGAAGGCGATGAGCGCTGCGGCGGCCTGGCCGGAGCGCGAGGCAGCCCTCGCCATCTGCCGCCTCGCCGACGCCGACCACGCCATGAAGGGCGGCCGGCGCATCGATCCCGAGCTCGCCCTCGAGCGTGCCCTCGCCGACTCGCTCTAGTGCTCGGTGGTCGACCGCCGGATCGCGCGGAGCGCGTCGCGCATGTCGGCCCGGACGAATGTCTTGATGGACGGCCGGCGGGTCGCCTTCGCCTTCTTCGGTGCGCCGGCCAGGGCTGCGGCAAGCGCGGTCGCTGCCTCCGCGTAGGCGATCGCCGGTGCGCTGTGGGGTGCGCCCAGCGCCACCGGCACGCCGGACAGGGCCGCGGCGTCGAACCGGGCGCTGCGGGGGATGCCGCCCGCCAGCACGAGGTCGCCGAACTGCTCGTGCAGCAACGCCACGGCGTCGGTCGCGGCCCGGCGGCGGTCGACGAACGTCGGCAGCACGGCGAGCGGCGCGTAGGCGCCGCCGCGCGCCTTCTCGACGGCGCGCACCGCTGCCAGCGTGGAGCGCAGCGCGTCGAGCGCGAGGAAGTCGGCGGCGACGGGCACCAGCACGCCGTCGGCAGCGCGCAGGGCGGCGTCGGACAGGCCGCCCAGCGCCGGCGGCACGTCGATGACGGTGACGCCCCAGTGCTCGCGGTCGCGCAGCCGCTCCAGGCCTGCGGCCAGGCGCGCGCGGCGACGACCGTCGGCCAGCAGCTCGGCCTCGACGTCGGCCAGCGCCAGGTCGGCAGCGATCACGCCGAGCCGGAACAGTGCGGGGTGGGTCGGATAGGTGACGGCCGGCCTGCCCTTGGCGGCGAACAGCGCGCTCGTGCCGCGGCCGTCCTCGGGGTCGATCGCCAGCGAGCGGCCGGCGGAGCCCTGCGGGTCGAGATCCACGAGCAGCGTCCGCTGGCCGGCGAGGGCCAGCGCCGACGCGACGCTGACCGCCGTCGTCGTCTTGCCGACGCCGCCCTTGCGATTGAACACCGCGACCACGCTCATTGCCTGATTCTGGCATGGGAAGGGCGATGCGTGGGGTGAACCTGAGCGCTCGCCCGGTCGCTACACTGGCGCCTGCAAGGCGACGTGGCCGAGTGGCTAGGCAGCGGCCTGCAAAGCCGTCCACACCAGTTCGATTCTGGTCGTCGCCTCTTGCCTCTCAATCAGCGGAACGCCCGGGGACGCAATTTGTCCCATCGACGGGGTTCGTTTCCCCTGACCGCGACCCCGGGCGTCCTGACGCACCGTACGTGTTCGCCCGGAGCACTCCTGCCACTAGCTGTCGCAATCCTTATCAGCCTGCTGTTCGCGGCCTGTGGCGGCGCGGGATATGCGCCGGAGCCGCGACCCATCGGGGTGGGTGACCGGTTCACGCTGACGGCGGGCGCGGTCGAGTCCGCGACGCTGCCGTGCGGTGCCCCGGCGGCCTCGCCGTTCGGCGTGCACCTGGAACTGTTCGTCGACGCCTGGGTCGTGCTCGTGCCGTCCGGCATCGGCATCCGCCAGCCGTGGATCGGCACCGTGCCGTACGTCGAGTCGGGCGCGTGCGAGCACCCGATCGTGACCCGTGAGCCGACCGGGGTGATCGAGGTGGCGGGGCCGGGGCACACGCTCGGCGACCTGTTCGCGATCTGGGGTCAGCCACTCGGTCCCGAAGGCTTTGCGAACTACGACGGCTCCGTCACGGCGCACGTGGACGGGCGCCGATGGGTCGGCGACCCGGCCGCGATCCCGCTCCGCCGCCACGCCCAGATCGTGCTGCAGGTCGGCCGCCCGCAGATTCGGCCGCACGTCGCCTACACCTTCCCGGCCGGACTGTGAGTAAGCTGGCCCGATGATCTACTCGGAGAGGGCGCGGGCCGCGCTGCGGTTCGCGGAACGCGCCCATCGCGGGCAGCAGCGCAAGGGCGGCGACGAGCCGTACATCCTGCATCCGATCGCCGTCGCCACGCTGCTCGCCGCCAGCGGCGCGTCCGAGGACCTGATCTGCGCGGCGTACCTGCACGACACGGTCGAGGACGCCGGCGTCGAGCTCGACGACATCTCACACGCGTTCGGCGACGAGGTGGCCGAGCTGGTGCGAGCCGTCACCGAGGACAAGCTGCGCTCGTGGCAGGACCGCAAGTCGGCGACGATCGACCACCTCGGCGACGCCTCCCAGTACGTGCTGGCACTGAAGGCCGCCGACGTCTGCGCGAACATCACCGACGTCGTGCTCGACCAGCGCGAGATCGGCGACGACGTCTGGCTGCGCTTCCGGCGCGGTGCCGCGAAGCAGCTCTGGTACTACACGACCGTCGCCGACACGGTGCTGCACCGGCTCGAGGGCTACGAGCCGCTGCGCAGCGAGCTGCAGACCCGCGTGGACGAGCTACGCGAGCTCAGCCCGTGAAGAGCTTCATCAGCGACAGCATGGCGGGGCCGAGGATGACCACGAACATGGCCGGGAAGATGAACACGGCGATCGGGAACAGCATCTTGATCGGCGCCTTCATGGCCCGCTCCTCCGCCGCCATCTGACGGCGGTGGCGCATGTCCTGGCCCTGCACGCGCAGGATCCGGGCGAGCGAGATGCCGAGCTGGTCGGCCTGGATGATCGAGCGGGCGAAGGTCGTCGTCTCGTTCATGTCGAGCCGGTCGGCGAAGTTCTTGAGCGCCTTCGACCGCGCCTCGCCGATGCGCATCTCATGGAGCACGATGCGGAACTCCTCGACGAGGGGGCCCTTCATCCGCTCGCACACCTTCGCGATGGCGGCGTCGAAGCCGAGGCCCGCCTCGACCGAGACGGTCAGCAGGTCGAGCACGTCGGGCATCTGCGAGACCAGGTCCTCCTTACGGGCCTTGGTCTTCAGCGACAGGTAGTAGTCGGGCATCACGAACGAGCCGGCGAGGCCGCCGAGCACGACCAGGAACACGGTGGTTGGCGGGCTGCCGGTGGCCAGCAGCACGGCTGCGAACGCCAGGAACAGGCCCGACACGGTGGCCTTGCCGGCCAGGTACGTGGTCGGGTTGGCGTTGGTCTTGCCGGCCGCGATCAGCTTGCGGCGGGTCTCCTCGATGGAGCCTTTCGGCGTCGCCCGCAGGGCCAGCGACGCGAGCCGGTGGGCGGCGGGCCCGACGACGCGGTCGGACACACTCTTGCCGAGCTCGGCCTCGTGCAGCGAGTAGCCGCCGTACGTCTTGGCGCGACGCAGCGACGCCGCCACCTGGCGCTGGCCCGCGGTGATGCCCTGGAGCAGGAAGTAGGTCGCCAGGGCAACCAGGATGACGACGACGATCAGCATGGTCTGCTCACACCTTGAAGGAGACGATCTTTTTCAGGATCAGCGCGCCGATGGTGATCGAGAACAGCGCTCCGAAGACGAGCAGGTAGCCGGTGCCGGTCGACCACAGCGGCGTGAGGTAGTCCGGGCTGATGGCGAAGATCGCGAGGGCCATCACGAACGGCAGCGCGACCAGCGTGTACGCCGACATGCGGCCCATGGCGCACAGCGCCTTCACCTTGCGGCGGAACTGCTGCCGCTGGCGCACCGTCTCGCCGACCTGGTCGAGCAGGTCGGCCAGCGAGCCGCCGACCTGGCGCTGGATGTTGACGCTCATCACGACGAACTCGAAGTCGATCGACCCGAGGCGCTCGGCCATGGCCTGCATGGCGTCGTCGTTCGGGCGGCCGAGGCGCACCTCGTTGGCGACCCGGCCGAACTCGCGGCTGGTCGGCTCGGAGCCCTCGCGGATGACCGTCTCCATCGCCTGGTTCCAGGAGTGGCCTGCCTTCAGCGACGCCGCCATGGCCACCAGCGTGTCGGGCAGCTGGTCGCCGAACGCCTTCTGACGCTTGCGCGCCTTCAGCTTCAGCCACACGACCGGCAGGAAGAAGCCGATCGCGAACAGCAGCAGCGTGAACAACGGGAAGATGCCCGCGAGCCCGGCCGGTGCGGCCAGCACCAGGGCGGCGCCGAGCTGCATGTAGAACACCTCGCCGGTCCGCAGCGGCAGGTCGGAACGCTCGATCAGCAGCGCCGTGTTCTTCCAGAACTGCAGCCCGCCGAGCACCTTCTCGGTCGAGCGCGCGAGACGGATGTGCATGGCGACGCGCTCGTTCGCATCCTCCTCCAGCTTCCGCTTCGAGAACTCGGTGTAGCCCTCGAGCTGCTGGGACAGCGTGCGCTGCGGCCGCGGCCGGAAGATCAGGGTGAAGCCGGCCAGGATCAGGCCGAACACCAGCGCGGCGAGCGCGAACGACGACCACGGGGATTCGGTGACCTGCTTCGGGATGAGGCCGCTATCGGTGCGGACGGTGGGCGCGGCTCCGGCGGCGTAGCCGGACTTGGCGATGACGCCGTCCGCGCTCACCGCCACCTCGACGCGCTCCGACTCGGACGAGCGGTAGCTGAGCACGTAGGTCTTCGCGAGCTCGTCCGCCACCGCGCGGTAGACGTTCGCGAGGCCGCCGGACTCCGCGTCGCGGAACGAGCCGCCGGTGGCGCCGGCCAGCTGCTGCAGCACGTCGGGGCTGAACTGCGTCGACCGCAGGGCGATCGGGTAGACGGCGACCTGGTTGTCGACGGCCTGCTTGGCGACCTCCTTCATCGTCACGAGCGACGACGAGTCCTTCCCGTCGGTCATCACGATCAGCACGCGGCGCGAGGCGACGGGAGCGGTGGCCAGCTCCTTGATGCCGATCGCGACGGCATCGTTGAGCGCCGTGCCGGACTGGCGGTCGGACCCGAGGTTGGCGAGCGCGGTCGCCAGGGCGCCGGTGTCGGCGGTCAGCGGCTGCGCCACCGACGCCGTGTGGCCGAAGTTGACGATCGCGACCTGGTCGCCCTGCTTGACGCTGGCGAGGAACTGGCCGGCGGCCGCGAGGGCCTCCTTGATCGGGGCGCCGTTCATCGAGCCCGACGTGTCGATCGCGAGCACGATCGACGACGCCGCCGACGGGGCGCCGACGGTCAGCTCGCCGACCTGGCGGCTGTTCTCGGTGACGACGAAGCCGGGCGCGGCGCCGGGCGTCGTCGAGTCTGCTGCCACCGTGATGCGGACCAGGGGCAGGCGCGTGGTATCGAGACCGCGGACGGTGACGGCGGCGCTGGCCGCGGGAGCGGCGATCGTCAGCAGGGCCGCCGCGAGGACGAGCAGCCGACGCATCAGGAAGCCTGCCTCCGGAACGCCTGGCTCTGCGGGGTGCGGTCCGTCTCCAGCTGGAAGAACTGGGCCGGGAGCTTGACGCCGTTCCCCGACAGCTTGTTCAGGAACTGCGGCTTGATGCCGGTCGACAGCAGCGGGCCGAGCAGGCGGCTGCCGGCGTGGGTCATCTCCTCCGAGTCCTCGACGGGCTTCGCGAGGAAGATGTCCTGCATCGTCACGACGTCCGACTCCATCCGCAGCACCTCGGTGATGTGCGTGATGCGGCGCGAGCCATCGACGAGACGGGAGACCTGGACGATCAGGTCGAAGGCGGCCGACGACTGCTCGCGGATGGCGCGCAGCGGCAGGTCGACGCCGGCGGTCAGCACGAGCGTCTCGACACGGCTCATGGCGTCCCGCGGGGTGTTCGCATGGATCGTTGTGAGCGAGCCGTCATGGCCCGTGTTCATCGCCTGGAGCATGTCGACCGTCTCAGGCCCACGACACTCGCCGACGATGATGCGGTCGGGGCGCATCCGCAGGGTGTTGCGGACGAGGTCGCGGATCGTGACCTGGCCCTTGCCCTCGATGTTGGCCGGGCGCGTCTCGAGCGTGATCACGTGCTCCTGCGACAGCTGGAGCTCGGCCGCGTCCTCGACGGTGATGATGCGCTCGCCGTCCGGGATCGCCGCCGACAGCACGTTCAGCGTCGTCGTCTTGCCGGAGCCCGTACCGCCCGAGATGAGCACGTTCAGCTTGCCGCGGACGCAGGCTTCGAGGAACTGGCCGGCCTTCGGCGTGAGAGTCCCGAACTTGATCAGATCCTGCATCTGGAAGGGGTCCTTGCGGAACTTCCGGATGGTCAGGGTGGGGCCCTTGATGGCGAGCGGCGGAATGATCGCGTTGACGCGCGAGCCGTCGGGTAGGCGCGCGTCGACCATCGGCGACGCCTCGTCCACGCGGCGGCCGATGCGGCTGATGATCTTGTCGATGATGCGCAGCAGGTGCGAGTCGTCGACGAACTGGGCGTTCGTGATCGTCAGCTTGCCGCGGCGTTCGATGTAGATCTTGTGCGGGCCGTTGATCATCAGCTCGGTCACGGTCTCGTCCCGCAGGAAGGGCTCAAGGGGGCCGTAGCCGAGGATGTCGTCGGTGATCTCGCGCGTGACCTGGGCGCGCTCCTGGCGGGTCAGCGGCGTCTTGTCGACCGCGAGGGCCTCCGACACCGACTCGCCGACGCGTTCGGCCAGCTCGCGATCGTCGCCCGACGCGTTCGCGAACAGGCGCGGCCCGAGGCGCGTGATGACCTCGTGGTGGACGCGGGACTTGAGCTCGGCGAACGGATCGACGATCCGGTCGGGCGAAACCTCGACCCGGGTGTCCGACATGGACGACTCGCGCTGCGGCTCGTCTCCCCGTCCGGACTGGATGCGGCTCTGGAGGGACACGTCAGGCCGCCTTGCGGAGCTTCATGCTGGGCCGCCGGATCGACGTCGGGCGGTCCGACTTGGTCGTCGGCGCCGCGGGGGTCTCGAGCTTGCCCTCGAAGAACGTCTCGGCCATCTCGGCCATCACCTTCGCGACCCCGGAGCGCGGTGCCGACATCGGCACCGGCACACCGCGGTTCACGGCCACTCCGACCTCGCGGTCGCCGGGCACCTCGAACGCGGCCTTCAGGTCGAGCGCCTTCTCGACCTCCTTGCGGTCCAGCTCGGCCTTCGACATGCCGTGGTTGATCACCAGGTGGATGCGCTCCTTGGGATAGTGCAGGAGGTTCAGCGTCTGGAGCGTCAGCTTCACGTTCTTGACGGCCGGGATGTCCAGCGTCGTGACGAGGAGCAGGCGGTCGGTGCGGTCGAGCGTCGCCAGTGTCGTGGCCTGGAAGAACGCCGGCGTGTCGACCACGATCGCGTCGTAGGTCTCCTTGGCGACGTCGAGCAGCCGGCCGACGCGATCCTCGGCCACCAGCTCCGCGTCCTCGGGGCGCACGGGGGCCGGCACGACGTCGACGCCGGACGGGTGCGAGATGACGTAGCCCGCGAGCTTCTCGGGGTCGAGCTCGCCGGTCGTCATGACGAGGTCGTAGATCGTCTTCTCGGGCTCGACGCCCATCATGATCGCGGCATCGCCGAACTGCAGGTCGAGGTCGACCAGCAGCACGCGGCGGCCGGCGCGGCGGGCGATCTGCGTCGCCAGCGAGGTGGCGAGGACGGTCTTGCCGACGCCGCCCTTGGGCGAGAACACGGTCAGGACGCGGCCCTCGGCGGTCGAGGTGCGCAGCGACGACGGCTGCATGCCGCCGCGCGTGGCTGCGAGCTGGCAGGTCTTCTTGATGGTGAACACCAGCGCGTCGGTGAGCTGCGGCAGCATCACCACGTCGGAGATGCCGGCCCCGAGGGCCTCGTGCAGCAGCGCGCCCGCGCCGCCGGAGGTGACGAGGATGATCGGCGCGGCCGTCGCGTGACGGATGGCGTCGATCTCGGCGCCGGGCAGCCGGTCGCCGCGGGCGGTGCCGTGCAGGATCACCTGCGCGCCGCTCGAGGCGAGCTTCTGATCGGCCTTGCCCGGCTCGACGGCGGTGCCGACGACCTCGATCTCGGGATGGCCCTGGAGGGCCTGGCGCACCTCGGCGAGGCCGGCGCAGGCACCCGTGATGAACGTCTTGATGGGCGATCCGTCAGACATCAGGGGGCCACCGCATTCTGGCTCGCGTTGGGGCTCGGGTTGACGATCTTGCCCTTGCCCGTGAGGGTTGCGATCAGCTTCGTCGCCTCGGCTGCCGGCAAGCCGTCGAAGAGCATCGACTCGGGGGTCTCGGAGACGATCGGGACGTCCTGCGCGACCGCGTCGGGCGGGCGCACGGCGAGCCAGACCTGGCCGCCGCGGGTGTTGTCCGTGCCGCCGATCCAGGCGAACTTGGTTGCCTTCGCCTGATCGACGACCAGCATGACGGTGTTCTCGTCCTTGTCCGAGCCCTTAGCGAGTCCGCCCTTGGCGTTCGGATCCGTGGTCGGGATCGAGAGCACCTTGATGCCCGACATCAGCATGCGGGTCACGAAGATCTTGTTGCCGCCACCGGCGTCGACGGCGATCGTGGTGAAGACGTCCACCTTGTCCCCGGCCTTGACGTCGCCGATCAGGCAGGAGGCCTTCGGCTCGCACATCACCCGCAGGGCGCGCTCGGTCTTCGTCAGCTGCAGCTGCGGCGCCTGCTCGGTCGAGGTGCCGAACGAGGCGGCCACGACCTGCTGGCCGGCGTAGATGGTCTGACCGGTGACCTTGCCCTCGAGGCCCGCCGTCGTCGACAGGGCGCCGGGCGCCTTGTCGTCGGCGAGGACGGAGGCGAGGGTCATGGCACCCGAGGCCTCCTCGGCCGGGGTGCCGGCCACGATGTCGCGCGACGCCACCATCACATCGACGCGCTTCTGGCCGCGGGTCACGCTCTGGCGGTAGCTCGTCGTGTAGACGAGCACCACGGCCGCGGCGGCGATTGCCATCACGATGGCGATCGCGATGTTGCGGACGTTGTACGTCACGAAGCTCTCCTGACTTGCTGATCCATCGGTCCCGGCGATTCCTGGGCGGTACTGCCCGTGCAATTCATGTCGCGTGCTTTATCGGTTGAAATTCAGAAAAGATGAGGGAGCGTTTCCGGGAACGCCCTGCTCACTCGGCGCGCATTACGGTCGTCGACGTGAGGTAGCCCGACTTGGCGGCCCATCCGAGGATGGTCAGCGCGTACGGGTACTTGACGCTCACCTGGATGGGGTCGCCCTGGTTCCAGGTGCCGCTCTGCGAGGACACCGTGATGTTCAGGTTCGACTGCTGCAGCGACGGCGTCGCGGCCCGCGCTGCGGACGTCGCGGCGCTGACCATCGTGGCCTGGCCGCTCGAGCGGTTGATGGCAGCTCGCCTTGCACCCTCCCGCGCGGCGTCCGTGACGGCGATGTAGTTCATCCACACGATCCCGAACTGCATGATCGCCAGCAGCAGGACAACGAGGATGTTCGCGACGATCGCGAACTCGACGAGCGCCTGACCGTTCTGACGTCGGCGTCGGAATAGACGCATGGTTCCTCCGTTCACGAAAAGGTGCACGAGTGGCACACCTCCAAGGTCGGCCAGGTGGGGGAGGGGCACCATCCCCCACCTGGGTGGCACGGCGCAGGGCCGGGCCAGGACGCGCGAAGGGCCCCGCCGGAGCGGGGCCCTCGCTGGAGAAGAGTGCGTATGACGCGGACTACGGCAGGATCGCAGTGACGGCGTCCAGAGCGCTGGAGATGGCGCCCGAGAGCAGCGTCAGCGAAGCGATGATGAGAACCGTGATGACGGCGAGCACGACGGCGTACTCCGCCATGGTCTGGCCGCGCTGATCCGAGAGGCGCGAGAGGAGATTCTTGATCTCGTTCATGGTGAATGCACCTCCTTTCTTGTGACTCGATCTTTTCGCCGCGGGGCCTTTGCGACGACACCCAAGTCATCGGGGCGATCCGGGGGGTGGCCAACCCCCCGTTCGGGGTAAAAAGCACCGCTGGATGGACATCCGCGACCGATCCGCCGCCGCGCGCAGGCCCTGCCGGTAGATTGCGCGGCCATGGAGAACCTGATCGACGGCAAGGCGGTCGCGGCGATCGTCCGGGCCGAGGTGGGCGAGCGCGTCCGGGCGCTGCAGGCCCGCACCGGCATCCAGTGCGGCCTCGCGACCGTGATGATCGGCGACGACCCCGCATCGGCGGTCTACGTCGGCAACAAGCACCGCGCGTGCCACGAGGCCGGCATGGCCTCGTTCGACATCCACCTGCCGGCAGATGTCGACCAGGAGGGATTGCACGCGAAGATCGACGAGGTCTGCGCCGACCCGCGCATTCACGGGATGATCGTGCAGCTGCCGCTGCCGAAGCACCTGGACGAGGACGCCGCGCTCGACCGGATCTCCTACCTGAAGGACGCCGACGGGCTGACGCCGGCGGCGCAGGGCCGGCTGGCGACGCTGCGGCCCGGGCCGCGGCCGGCGACGCCGAACGGCGTGGTCGAGCTGCTGCGGCGGTACGAGGTCGAGATGGGCGGCGCCCACGCCGTCATCGTCGGCCGCTCCGAGATCGTCGGCAAGCCGCAGGCGCACCTGCTGCTCGAACAGAACTGCACCGTCACGATCTGCCACTCGCGCACGCGCGACCTGCCCGCGATCACGCGCCAGGCGGACATCCTCGTCGCCGCCGTCGGCCGGCCCGAGATGCTCACGGCCGAGCATGTCCGCGACGGCGCCGTCGTCATCGACGTCGGCATCAACCGGCTCGAGAAGGGCCTCGTCGGCGACGTCGACTTCGCGAGCGTCGCGCCGAAGGCCCGGCTGATCACGCCGGTGCCGGGCGGCGTCGGGCCGATGACGATCGCGATGCTGCTGCGCAACTGCATCGACGCGGCCGAGCTCTCCGCGGGCTGAGCGCGGCGCCAACGCTCCCAGGACGCCGAAGGGCCCCCGCACCGGAGCGGGGGCCCTTCTCGCGTGCCGGGACGGCGGACGCGTTCTCGTGAAGAAAAAAGACGAAAGAAATGACGTCCTAGACGACGGCGTCCACCAGACCGGCAACCCGGTCGATGCCGCCCATGATGGCGCCGGATAACGCCGTGGCGCTCACCAGAACGCCGATACAGATGACGCCGAGCACCATGGCGTACTCGGCCATCGTCTGTCCGCGATGCAGACCTTCCCGGCAGGTGCGGCGTCGGAGATCGCGCACCGTTTGCCCCCTTCCCGTTGCTCGTACATGGATCGGCGTCCGCGCTGCGGTGGCGAATCCCCCTGCGGAGTGAACGTCGGACGGTGCGGCCGGAGCGGCGTCTCCCACAAGGGGGGTGGAATAGGATTCCGCGCCTATGGCGCTGACCGATTCCGACGTCCGGCACGTCGCGCGGCTCGCGCGGCTGGGCCTCCACGACGACGAGGTTCCGACCATGCGCGCGGAGCTCGAGACCATCCTCGCGCACGTCTCGGCGATCGCGTCGCTCGACCTGACGGGCGTGCCCGTCACGTCGCATCCGCTCGATCTCGTGAACGTGCTGGCCGACGACGTGCCGGTGCCGTCCGTGTCCCATGCCGATGCGCTCCTGAACGCTCCGGATCCCGCCCAGGACGGCTTCCGAGTCCCGCCGATCGGGGCCTGAGATGGCCGCCATCTCGACCCTCGGGCTGACGGCGGAGCGCGCGGCGGCGCTGCTCGACGCTCGCGACATCTCCTGTGTCGAGCTGGCGCAGGCCTACCTCGACCGGATCGCCGGCGACGACGAGACCGGCGCCTACCTGCACACGCATCCCGACCGTACGCTGGCGCGCGCTCGCGAGCTCGACGCGGCCGGCCGCACCGGGGTGGAGGGCGTGCCGATCGGCCTCAAGGACCTGCTCTCCACGCGCGGCGTGCCCACGACGGCCGGCTCGCGCATCCTCGAGGGCTTCTTGCCGATCATCGATGCCGACGTCGTCGAGGCGGTGCAGGACGCCGGTCTCGTCTCGCTCGGCAAGCTGAACATGGACGAGTTCGCGATGGGCTCCTCGACCGAGTACTCCGCCTACCAGTTGACCCGCAACCCGTGGGACCTGGCGCTGGTGCCCGGCGGCTCGTCCGGCGGCTCGGCGGCAGCGGTCGCCGGCGGTCTCGCGCCGTGGGCTCTGGGCACCGACACGGGCGGCTCGATCCGCCAGCCGGCCGCGTTCTGCGGCATCGTCGGGCTCAAGCCCACCTACGGGGCCGTCTCGCGGTACGGCGTGGTCGCGTTCGCCTCGTCGCTCGACCAGGTCGGCCCGTTTGCGCACACGGTGCGCGACGTCGGGCTGCTGACGCAGATCATCGCCCGCGACGACCCGCGCGACTCGACCAACGTCGGCCTGCCCGAGCCGATCCGCCTGCCCGAGGGCACCGACCTGAAGGGCCTGCGCCTCGCGGTACCCCGCGACCAGCTCGGCGCGGGCGTCGAGCCCGGCGTCGCCGAGCTGTTCGAGCGCACCGTCGAGCTGTGCCGCGCGCTGGGCGCCGAGGTGGGGGAGACGACGCTGCCGCACGCGTCGCACGGTCTGGCCGCCTACTACCTGATCGCGCCGTCCGAGGCCTCCGCGAACCTGGCCCGCTACGACGGCGTCCGCTACGGCCTGCGGGTGCCGGCCGCAGACGTGCACGAGATGTATGCCGAGACGCGCCGCGCCGGCTTCGGCGCCGAGGTGAAGCGCCGCATCATGATCGGCACCTACGCCCTGTCGGCCGGCTACTTCGACGCCTACTACGGGCAGGCCCAGCGCGTCCGCACGCTGATCCGCCGCGACTTCACCGAGGCGTTCGCCGACTGGGACGCGCTGCTCTTGCCGACGGCGCCGTCAGTCGCGTTCGCGCACGGCGCGAAGCTGGACGATCCGCTCGCGATGTACGCCAACGACGTGTTCACGCTGCCGGTCAACCTCGCCGGCCTGCCCGGCCTGTCGATCCCCTGCGGCCTCGACGGCGGGATGCCGGTCGGCTTCCAGGTGATCGGGCCGGCGTTCTCCGAGAACCGGCTGCTGCAGATCGGGCACGCCCTCGAGCAGGCGATCGGGTTCGATCCCGTGCCCCCGCGGCTGCGGGGAGGTGCCGCATGACCTGGGAAGCCGTGATCGGACTCGAGATCCACGTGCAGCTGCGCACGCAGACCAAGATGTTCTGCCGGTGCCTGAACCGCTACGGCGACGCGCCGAACAGCAACGTCTGCGCGGTCTGCCTGGCGCACCCCGGGATGCTGCCGGTCGCCAACCGCGAGGCGGTCGACCAGGCGCTGCGGGTGGGATTGGCGCTGGGCTGTCGCATTCCGGCCCACTCGAAATGGGACCGCAAGAACTACTTCTATCCCGACTCGCCCAAGGCGTACCAGATCTCCCAGTACGACGAACCGCTGTGCGCCGAGGGCACGTTCCTCGGCATCGGAATCACGCGCGCGCACCTCGAGGAGGACGCCGCGAAGACGATCCACGTCGGCGGCGGCGGTGGACGGATCGCGGGATCGGACGCCTCGATCGTCGACTTCAACCGCGCCGGCACGCCGCTGCTCGAGATCGTCACCGATCCCGACCTCCGCGACGCCGCGGAGGCCCGGCGGTTCCTGACGATGCTGCGCGCGACGGTGATCGCCACCGGCGCGTCCGACTGCGATCTCGAGAAGGGCTCGCTGCGCGTCGATGCCAACGTGTCGGTGCGGCACGAGGGTGAGACGGCCTTCGGCACCAAGTGCGAGCTGAAGAACATGAACTCGTTCCGCTACCTCGAGCGCGGCGTCAACGCCGAGATCCGGCGCCAGATCGCGCTGCTCGAGAGCGGCGGGCGCGTCCTGCAGGCCACGATGCACTACGACCCGGCCAGCGACGAGCTGTCGCTCCTGCGCTCGAAGGAGGAGGCGGACGACTACCGCTACTTCCCCGAGCCCGACCTGGTGCCCGTCGAGCCCGACCCGGCGCACCTCGACCAGCTGCGGGCGGCGCTGACCGAGCTGCCGCTGGCGCGGATCGCCCGCCTGCAGGCCGCATACGAGCTGTCCGACGCGACGGCCGAGACGCTGGCCCTGGACGACGACCTGACGACGTACTTCGAGGATGTCGCGGGCCGCACCGGCGACGCCAGGGCCAGCGCGAACTGGGTCATGGGCGAGCTCGCCGCCCAGCTGAACGCGACCGGCGTCGATGCCGCGGCCTCGCCCGTCACGCCCGAGCGCCTGGCGGGCCTGATCGCGCTGGTCAGCGCCGGCACGCTGTCGTCGACGGCGGCGAAGCAGGTGTTCACGGCAATGCTCGACGACCCGGCCGAGGCGGCCGAGCTGACCGAGCGCCTCGGGCTGGCCCAGGTCGGCGACGTCGACGAGCTCGGCGCGATCGTCGACCAGGTGCTGGCGGCGAACCCGGCCGAGGTCGAGGCCTACCGCGGCGGCAAGGCCCAGCTGATCGGCTTCTTCACGGGCCAGGTGATGCGGTCCTCTGGCGGGAAGGCCGACCCGAAGGTCGTCCAGGCACTCCTGCGGGACCGGCTCGGCGCGTGACGAACCTGCTGCTCACCCCGGGGCCGACGCCTATCCCGCCGGCAGTCGTGGCGGCCGGGGCGCTGCCGCTGCCGCACCACCGCTCGCCCGAGTTCAAGGCCGTGCTGGCGCGCGTCCTGACCGGTCTGCAGCGCGTGTACCGCACCGAGCGCGACGTCATCCTGTTCAGCGCCAGCGGCACCGCCGCGTTCGAGTCGGCCTACGCGAACCTGCTCTCGCCCGGCGACAAGATCCTCGTCGTCGCGGCCGGCAACTTCGGCGAGCGCTGGGTGAAGATGGGGGAGGCGTACCGCGCCGACGTGGAGGTGCTGCGCTCGCCCTGGGGCAGCCGACCCGATCCCGAGGCGGTGGCCGCGCGCGTCAACGGCCGTCGCGATCTCGCCGCGGTGTTCGTCGTGCACTCCGAGACCTCCACGGGCGCGACCGCCGACGTCCAGGCGATCGCCGAGCTGACCCGCGAGCGCTCCGCCTGCCTCGTCGTCGACGGCATCTCGTCGCTGGGCGCCACACCGCTCGAGACCGATGCGTGGGGCCTCGACGTGGTCGTGACCGGGTCGCAGAAGGCGCTGATGACGCCGCCCGGCCTGGCGTTCGCCTCCGTCTCCGAGCGTGCCCTGGAGCGCTCGCGGACATCGACCAACCCGCGCTTCTCGCTCGACTGGGACCGCGCGCTGCAGGCGCAGGCCAAGGGCCAGACGCCGTTCACGCCCGCCATCTCGCTCATCCAGGCGCTCGACGCGGCGCTCGCGATCATCGAGGCGGACGGCCTGGAGGCACGGTTCGAGCGCACCCGGCGGCTCGGCCGCGGCGTCCGCGCCGCGATGACCGCGCTGGGACTCGAGCTGTACTCGCCCGACCGTGCCGACTGCTCGCTGGTGACGGCGGCCCTGTGGCCGGCCGGCATCGACGGCGAGGCGGTGCGCAAGCGCCTGCGCGACCGGCACGGCGTCACGGTCGCCGGCGGGCAGGGCGAGCTCGAGGGCCGCATCCTGCGCATCGGCTCGTTCGGCGCCATCGAGGCCGGCGACATCGTCCGCGGCCTCGCAGCGCTCGAGGTCGAGCTGCTCGAGGCCGGGCACCCGATCGAGCTGGGCGCCGGTGTTGGAGCCTTCTCGCGCGCCCACGCCGCATGAGGGTCCTCGTCACCGAGACCATCGCCGCGGCCGGCATCGACCGGCTCCGGGAGGCGGCCGAGGTCGACGTCGCGACCGGTCTCGACCGGGCCGAGCTGCTGCAGCGCATCGGCGGCTACGACGCGCTCGTCGTCCGATCCGCCACCCGCGTCGACGCCGAGCTGATCGCGGCCGGCACGCAGCTGCGCGTGATCGGACGGGCCGGCACGGGTGTCGACAACGTCGACGTCGAGGCGGCCACGGCGCGCGGCATCCTGGTCTGCAACGCCCCGCAGTCGAACGCGCTGTCGGCCGCGGAGCACGCGATCGCGCTGATGCTCTCGCTGGCGCGCAACATCCCGCAGGCCCACGCAGCGCTGGTCGACGGGCGCTGGGAGCGGAGCCGCTTCAGCGGCGTCGAGCTGGCCGACAAGACGCTCGCGGTGATCGGCTTCGGCCGCATCGGGCAGCTCGTGGCGGCCCGCGCCCGCGGGCTCGGCATGCGGGTCGTCACGTATGACCCGTTCGTGAGCGCCGATCGCGTGCGCGAGCGCGGCGCGGAGCTGGCCGAGACCCTCGAGGAAGCCGTCGCCGAGGCGGACTGGGTGACGCTGCACCTGCCGGCCACGGCCGAGACGCGCCACATCGTCGGCGCCTCGCTGCTGCAGAAGATGCGGCCCGGCGTGCGCATCGTCAACGCCGCGCGGGGCGATCTGGTCGACACGGTGGCACTCGCCGAGGCCCTCGAGGCGGGGCACGTCGCGGGTGCGGCGCTCGACGTGTTCGAGTTGGAGCCGCTCACCGAGTCGCCGCTGTTCGGGCGCTCCGATGTGGTCGTGACGCCGCACCTCGGTGCCTCGACCGCCGAGGCGCAGGACCGGGCGAGCACGATCATCGCCGAGCAGGTCGTCCGCGGCCTCACCGGCGAGATGTGCGAGAACGCGGTCAACGTGCCCGATGTGAGCGTCGAGGACCGCGCCGCCCTGGCGCCGTACGTGCCGCTGGCCGAGAAGCTCGGCCGGGTCGCCGTGGCCCTCGCCGACGGCGGCATCGAGCGGATCGAGATCACCTGCGCGGGCGGTATCGGCCAGCGTGACACGCGCCTGCTGACCCTCGCCGTACTGCGCGGCGCGCTGCACGGGATGGCGGAGGAGGAGGCCAACCTCGTGAACGCGCGGGCGCTGGCGCAGGCGCGGGGCATCGACGTGCGCGAGCTGCGCCGCGAGGCGGGCGACTACACGAACCTGATCCGCGTCGCCACCTCCGACGCCGCGACGGTGGCCGGCACGTTGTTCGGCGCCGACGACCGCACGTGGCTCGTCCGCGCGCGCGGTTACGAGGTCGAGATCGAGCTCGCCGGCCTGATGCTGTTCGTGCTCAACGACGACCGGCCGGGCATGATCGGCACCATCGGCACGCTGCTCG
This sequence comes from Gaiellales bacterium, assembly GCA_046598415.1. Classification (GTDB taxonomy): domain Bacteria; phylum Actinomycetota; class Thermoleophilia; order Gaiellales; family F1-60-MAGs149; genus VFJZ01. The sequence continues at coordinate 2,689 of JBKJIG010000022.1, read as the reverse complement.
GCGAGGCGGGCGTCAACGTCGCGAACATGAACGTGGCGCGCAACCGCGAGAGTGCGATGGCGCTGTCGGCCATCCAGGTTGATGGCGACGTGCCCCTCGCCACCTTGGCAGCGCTGCGGGCCGCGCCGGGCCTGACCGGCCTCCGCGTGGTGCGGGTGGACTGATGATCCCGCTCGCCCGTCCCGACATCGGCCTGCGCGAGGAGGAGCTCGTGCTCGAGGTGCTGCGCTCGGGCGTGCTCTCGCTCGGCCCGGTCGGGCGCCGGTTCGAGGAGGACTTCGCCGCGTACGTCGGCACCCGCCACGCCGCCGCCGTCTCCAGCGGCACGGCCGGGCTGCACCTGGCGGTGCGGCTGGCCGGGGTGGGGCCGGGCGACGAGGTGATCACGAGCCCGTTCTCGTTCGTGGCGTCGGCCAACTGCGCGCTCTACGAGGGCGCGACGCCGGTGTTCGCCGACATCGACCCGGTCACGTTCAACATCGACCCGGCCGCGATCGAGGCGGCCATCACGCCGCGCACCCGCGCGATCGTGCCGGTGCACGTGTTCGGCCTGCCGTGCGACATCGAATCCATCAACGAGATCGCGCGCAAGCACGACCTGAAGGTCATCGAGGACGCGGCCGAGGCGATCGGCGCGCGCCGGCGCGGCCGCCTGATCGGCACGCACGGCAACCCGGCGGTGTTCGCCTTCTACCCGAACAAGCAGATGACGACGGGCGAGGGCGGCATGGTGACGACCGACGATCCCGCGCTGCACGCCGGCCTGAAGAGCCTCTCAAACCAGGGCCGCTCCGACACCGGCGACTGGCTGGAGCACGATCGGCTCGGCTTCAACTACCGCCTCGACGACGTGTCCGCTGCGATCGGCGTCGGCCAGGTGGAGCGCCTCGACGAGCTGCTCGCCTCGCGCGCCTCGGTCGCCGCACGCTACGACGCGCTGCTGGGCGACATCGAGGGCGTGTCGACGCCGGCGGTGGTCGAGGGCGACGAGCGCTCGTGGTTCGTCTACGTCGTCGAGCTGCACCCGCAGGCCGACCGCAACGCCGTGATGGCGCGGCTGCAGGCGTCGGGCGTGGCCTGCAAGCCCTACCTGCCGGCGATTCACCTGCAGCCGTTCTACCGCGCGCGCGGCCACCGCGAGGGTGAGCTGCCGGTGTGCGAGTCCGTTTCGGCGCGCACGCTCGCGCTGCCGTTCTTCGGCGCCATCACTGCGGCCGAGCAGCACACCGTCGCGCAGGAACTCGAGGCGGCCGTGGAGGCATCGTGGCGCTCGTAGCGGCCGTACCGCACCCGGTGCAGCTCGTGCGCTCGACGACCGCGTACCTGCTCGCTCCGGCGCCTCTCGCCGACGGTGTCGCCTACCTGACGGTGCCTCGGCAGCTTGGCGGCCCGGCCGTCATGGCGCGCATTGCGGGCGACCGGCTGGTGGTGCAGCGCACCTCCGGCGTCCGCACGCTGTTCGACGGCGGCTGCGAGGTGGCGGCCGACTGCAACGCCGTCCGCGCGCCCGCCGGCGACAGCCTTGACGTGGTCTACGGCGTGCCGGCCGCGGAGGGCGGCGGCTACGTCGCTCGGGCCGGCGTGAACGGGCGCTCGCTGCTGGTGGCCGGCGACGAGACGGCCTCGGGCGCCGTGCTCTCGTACACCGCGGCGGCGGGCATGACCGTGTACGCCTCGAAGGGGACGATCGTCGCCCGCATCGGCACCGCGGCTCCCGTCACGCTCGTGCAGGCGTCGGCCAGCGGCGGCGGGGTGCGCGGCGTGGCGGCCACGCCGGCCGGGGTGGCATGGATCTCACGCGCGGGTTCGCGCGGCCTCTGGTACGTCGCGGTGCGGGTGGGCGACGCGCTGGCGACGAGCGTCACCGACCGGCGCCCCGGCATCCGGCTCGGCGCTCCGGCGCTGGGCGCGGACGGCACCGTGGCGTTCTCCCGGCGCGTGCCGTTGCCGGGCGCCAGGGCGCGGTTCGAGATCGTCACGATCCGGCCGGGCCTTCCGGAGCGTGTGATCGCGACCTCGCCGTCCGTGAAGGTCAGCGACCGCGACCTGCTGCCCCGCGTCGCGATCCGGGGCACGACCGTCGTCTATCGGCTGCGCGACGGGGCGGGTGGCCGGTGGGAGGTCATCCGGGCGACCGATCTGACCACCGGCACGACCCGCACGATCGCGCGGCTCGGGCGGCACGCGGCGCGCATGTCGGATCCCGCGGTCGACGCGACCCGCATCGTCTGGGCACAGGCCGATTTTCGCTCCGGCGAGTTCGTCCGCTCACGCATCCTGCGGGTGCGCGTCCCGCTGTAGGATCTCGCCATGAGCGCTCGCCGCACGTCGCGCATGGTGCCCCTCGGGTACGGCAAGTTCGTTCGCGCCGACCGGATCGTGATGGTCGAGCCGCTCAAGGGCGAGGAGGGACGCGGCGACGGCGCCCGCACCCGAGTCTGGGTCGACGGCGTCTCGGATCCGGTCATCGCCTCGCGCTCGGAGCGCGCCATCCTCGACGACATGGGCGAGCTGCCGGACCGCTCCCGCGGCGCCCGCGCCGCAATGCGCGCCTCCGGCCAGGAGGAGCTCTTCTAGTGGTCTCTCCGGCTGGTTCTTTGTCTCATGCGGTGAGGACCTTGCCGGTGTACGTCCAGGCGAATGGTCGGGCGGTGAGGTTGTAGTGCTCGACGAACGCGAGCATCTGGGT